>NZ_VFVN01000002.1:0-775774 GCF_006442185.1 Mesorhizobium sp. B2-4-1
GTCTTGCCATGATCAACGTGGCCAATCGTGCCGATGTTCACATGCGGCTTGGTGCGCTCGAATTTACCTTTTGCCATAGTCTCTTTCCTTGGACGGCCTGGACCTTCAGTTCAGTCGAATGCGGGGCGATTAGCGACAAAGGCCAAAAAACACAAGCGTCTTTTGCCCGGGCGCCTTCTCACTCGGTCCGAACCCGTGATCCGATTGCGGGGATATGGCGCTGATATAGGAACGTGTCGCGTGAAATGGAATGGCCTAAACCCCTGTGCAATCGCGCCGGCCTCCCGCGCCCCGCTCGTCGGTCGCTGTCGGATTTGTCGGCGCTTCATGGCCCATTGCGGCGGTGTTCCCGCTCTGATTTCCTGCACCGATGCATTTCATCCCGACAGCCGTTCGCGGCCCCCTGTTCATGATCGTCTCGACCGGGTCGTATCTCGTCAACGATACGATGATGAAGCTCGCTACGGCGGGCCTGCCGTCCTATGAAGTGCTGTTCCTGCGCGGCGCGGCGGCAGCGCTCTGGGGCTTTCCGCTGCTGTTTGCGCTTGGTTATGGCAAACAGATCCCGCTGATCTTCGACAAGCGCGTGCTGCACCGCAACCTGCTCGAACTGGCCGCCATCCTTTGTTACGTCGTGGCGCTCGCCAACATGCAGATTGCCGATTCCACCGCGCTCGGACAGGTCACGCCGCTGTTGATGCTGGTCGGCTCCTCTATCCTGTTCGGCGAGCGCATCGGCGGCCAGCGCATGGCGCTGATCGGTCTCGGCTTCATCGGCGCGCTGATGGTGGCGCAACCGACCATGCAGGGCATCTCGGTCTACGCCTTGCTGGCGCTCGGCAACGCGGCATTGTCGGCCGCGCGCGATCTCACCGGCAGGCGGGTTCCGGCCGAGGTGCCGGGAATGATCGTGGCGATTTCCGCCGTCGTCGTGGTGCTTATCGGCGCCGGTGCGGCACACCTGGTTTCAGAGCGCTGGATCATGCCCGGAGCACATCATTTGCTGCTCATGGCCGGAGCCGGGTTCTTCCTGATCTTCGGCCATTTCTTCATCTTCATGGCCTATCGCGTCGGGCCGACCAGCGCGGTGGCGCCGTTCTACTACTGCTTCACCGTCTGGGCGATGATTTCGGGCCTGCTGGTGTTCGGACAATTCCCCAACGCACTGGCGATCTGCGGCATCCTTCTGGTTGTGGGCAGCGGACTGGCCATCGTCTCGCTCGACCAGCGCAGGCGCCGGCTGACTGTCGTGGCCTAAGTCGGCTCCAGTTGCGGCCGATCATCGCCGGGGTCTCGCCGCAAAGCTCAACACGCTGCCCGCGAGATCCTCAAGAGGGTCGGATAGGACGCGCCAGACGGCGCTCCGCGGTGGCAAACACCGCCGATGATGGACAGACGACGGCGCATGACCCGAAAGGCGGGATCCGGTTTCGGGAAAGGTCATGGACAAGCGAACGGATAAAATCCCATCCCGAACCTTCGGAATGGGACTGGTGCTAAATAGTCCGCTTGCCGGCGAACTGGTGGTAAGCCCACAACACGACCACGGCGCCCACCACCGCGACGATCAGGCTGTAGATGTTGAGACCGGTCACGCCCGACGCGCCGAAAGCGCTGAAGATCAGGCCGCCGACAATGGCGCCGACAATGCCGAGCACGATATCCATGATCATGCCCTGGCCGCTCTTGTTGACGATCTTGCTGCCAAGAAAGCCGGCGATGACTCCCAGAATAATCCAGCTGATGATTGACATTTTTCCTCTCCAATCCCCTGCCGCGTCCATCATTTTCATATGATTGTCAAAAGCTCAAGCCAGCTTGAAATTCCGCCCGATTGCGTCATTGTGACGATGGGACGGGCTTGGTTGACAAGGAGATCCACGATGGGACTGTTTGACAATGCCGTTCCGGGCGGCAACATCACCAAACCCCTGATGATCGCGCTCGGCGCGCTGCTGGTCGGAAAGATGCTGAGCGGCAGGAGTGCCGAACAGCCGGAGCAACCCCAAGCTCCCGTACCGGCCGAGCCCAGTGAAACCACGGCCGGCGATGGCGGCCTGCTTGGCGGACTGGGCGGCCTGCTCGACAAATTGAAGAACTCCGGCCACGGCAACGTCGCTGATTCCTGGGTCGGCACCGGCCAGAACCAGCCGATCAACGCCAACGACCTGGGCAACGCGATCGGACCGCAGGTCATCCGCGAGATCGCGCAACGGACGGGACTCGACGAGCAGGAACTGCTCAAGCAATTGAGCACGGCCTTGCCTGGCATCGTCGACAAGCTGACGCCGAACGGCCAGGTGCCGCAGCAACACCAGGTCGCGTCGGCCTTCAACAGCTGAAGCGAGCGGACAGCCATCCTCTGGAGCGCTGCGCGACCTGGCCGCGCAGTGTTTCAGCTTGCCGATGGCGTGGGTTGGAGATCTGGAGCGGGTAGCGGGAATCGAACCCGCATATTCAGCTTGGAAGGCTGCTGCTCTACCACTGAGCTATACCCGCGCCGTGCACTGAAGTACCGGATTCCACGGAAAAGCGCCATGCGCTTTTCGCCTCCGACGCTTTCACGTTTCAGGGCTTCCGGGCCGGCAGTGGTGGAGAGGGTTGGATTCGAACCAACGTAGGCTAAGCCAACGGATTTACAGTCCGTCCCCTTTAACCACTCGGGCACCTCTCCAGTCTGCCGCCGGAGCCATGCAACGAGGCATTCTTGCCGATCCGGACCCGAGTATCACTTCTCCGAAATCAGCGAAGCGCCTTATGGCGGCAAGGCCAGTGGGTGTCAACCGCGTGGCAAGGGTTTTTCGATGTTGTTCGCCGGCTGCGGCGACGGGCCATATCCCTGGCCGCCGGAGACCGCTATAGAAGCCGGCCATGAGCAACAAGACCGGCACCCCGAAAGACACCCACTACGCCAAGCTGCGTCGTGCACACCGCGACGAAAAGAGCGGCGGCGCGCCGGCATTCCGGCCGCGCCAGCCCATGCCGCCGGGCGAGAACGCAGCCGACGGGCTGGTGCGGCTCTATGGCCTGCATACGGTGCGCGCGGCACTCGACAATCCGCGCCGCAAGATCCGGAAAATGCTGGTGACGCGCAATGCCGCCGAGCGGCTGGGACTGGCCGACTTCGCGGCCCTGCCCTTCAAGGCGGAGCTGGTCGAACCCAGGGACATCGACAAGATCACGGGTTCGGATGCCGTGCATCAAGGCGTGCTGATCGAGGCCGAGCCGCTGAAGCCCAAGCGACTCGACGCTCTTGGCGACACAAAGCTGGTGCTGGTGCTCGACCAGATCACCGATCCGCACAATGTCGGCGCCATCCTGCGCTCGGCGGTCGCCTTCGATGCCGGCGCGCTGATCACCACGGCGCGCCACAGCCCGCAGGAATCGGGCGTGCTGGCGAAATCAGCCTCCGGCGCGCTCGAACATATCGACCAGATCGAGGTCAAGAACCTGGCCGACGCGCTCGCGCAACTGCACGAGGCCGGCTTCCAGACAATCGGTCTCGATTCGGACGGCCCGGCCGAACTCGAAACGAGCTTTGCCGGCGACAAGCTTGCCCTGGTGCTGGGCGCGGAAGGCAAGGGCCTGCGCCATAAGACGCGCGAGACGGTGACGACACTGGCTCGCCTCGACATGCCCGGCGCCATCCGCTCGCTCAACGTGTCGAACGCGGCGGCGGTAAGCCTTTATGCGGCACGGAAATTCTTGAGGCAGTAGGGCAGTACGGCAGTAGGGTTTCCAAATCGGCCGGAACGGGCGGCTCCTACTGCCCTACCTCATGCCCGGCCATCCGCTCCAGCGCCCTGACCAGGGCCGAGTGATCCTCCCTGGCGCCGCCATTGGCGGTGCAGGAATTGAACAGTTGCTGGGTGGTCGACGTGTTGGGCAGGGAGACGCCGAGCGCCCTTGCGCCTTCCAGGGCGAGGTTGAGATCCTTCTGGTGCAGTTCGATGCGGAAACCCGGCGCGAAGGTGCGCCTGACCATGCGTTCGCCATGCACTTCGAGGATGCGCGAGGCGGCCAACCCGCCCATCAGCGCCTGCCTGACCTTGGCGGGGTCGGCGCCGGCTTTTGAAGCAAAAACAAGCGCTTCGGCGACGGCTTCAATGGTCAGCGCGACGACGATCTGGTTGGCGACCTTGGTGGTCTGGCCGACGCCGTTCGGTCCGACCAGGGTGATGTTCTTGCCCATCTTCTCGAAAACGGGCCTGGCGCGCTCGAACGCCCTCTCCTCGCCGCCGACCATGATGGTGAGCGATGCGGCCTTGGCTCCCACCTCGCCGCCCGAGACCGGCGCATCGAGATAGTCGCAGCCCAGTTCGTTGATTTTTTTGGCGAAGACCTTGGTCTCGATCGGTGAGATCGAGCTCATGTCGATGGCCAATTTGCCTTTGGAAAGACCTGATGCGACGCCGTTGTCGCCGAACAGCACCTCGGCCACGTGCGGTGTGTCGGGCACCATGGTGATGATGATATCGGCGGCCTTCGCCACGGCGGCATGGCCGGTGACAGTTTTCAGTCCCTTGGCCACCAGTTCGGCCTGTGGCCTGGAGCGGTGGTCGCTGGCGATCACCGTGTAGCCGGCGTCCAGCAAATGTCCCGCCATCGGCGCGCCCATGATGCCAAGGCCGATGAAGCCGATGGTTTCCATTGTGGTTCTCCGTCTTGTTGAGGTTGCGTTCCTTCACGCCCCCCTCTGGCCTGCCGGCCATCTCCCCCACAGGTGGGGAGATTGGCAGTTTCGGCGCTGGCCCCAACTTTCCCGGTTCAAAATTTAGCGAAGCCGCCGGTGACATCCAACCTCCGCCCTTGGTGGGGGAGATGGCCGACAGGCCAGAGGAGGGCGTGAAGGAACGCGAGTTCGATTTCGACAGCTAAGCCGCGGCACTTCCCTGCCCGGCCAGCTCCCTTAACCAACCCAACCCTTGCTCAGTTCCGGCCTTCGGCTTGTATTCCGCGCCGACCCAGCCGGAATAACCAATGCGGTCGATATGCTCGTACAGGAAGGGATAGTTGATCTCGCCCGTCCCCGGCTCGTGACGGCCGGGATTGTCCGCAAGCTGGATATGCGCGATGCGGCCGAGGTTTGCCTCGATGGTACGGGCGAGATCCCCCTCCATGATCTGCATGTGGTAGATGTCGTATTGCAGGAACAGGTTCTTCGAGCCGACGCGGTCGATCAGCGCCAGCGCCTGGTCGGAATAATTGAGGAAGAAGCCTGGAATGTCGCGCGTGTTGATCGGCTCGATCAGCAATTTGATACCGGCCTGCTCCAGTTTCTCCGCCGCGAAGGCGAGGTTCTCGGCAAAGACATCCTCGAGCACCTTGCGGTCGACGCCGGCGGGCGCGATGCCTGCCAGGCAATTGACCTGTGAGCAGCCGAGCGCCTGCGCGTAGGCGATCGCCTTGGCGATGCCCTGGCGGAATTCCGGCACTCGGTCCGGCAGCACTGCGATACCGCGCTCGCCCTTGCCCCAGTCGCCGGCCGGCAGGTTGAACAGCACCTGCGTCAGACCGTTCTTCTTCAGCCGCGCGGCCACCACCTCGGGCGCATGGTCGTAGGGGCCTATATATTCAACGCCTTTGAAGCCCGCGCGGGCAGCTGCGTCAAAACGTTCGAGGAAGTCATGCTCGCCAAAGAGCATCGAAAGATTGGCTGAAAAACGCGGCATTCTTTTTGTCCTTCTTCCGTCCTAGTCGAGCATCACGATCGCTGTCGGGGCATCCTCTTGATGTTCGGCAAGGTCTTCGAATTCGGTGATCTTGTCGATCTCGGTGCCCATCGAGATATTGGTGACGCGTTCGAGGATGAATTCGAGCATTACGGGAACCTGATGCTCCTTCATCAGCCGCTGCGCCTCCTTGAAGGCACCGGCGAATTCTTCCGGTTTGCGCACCCTGACCGCCTTGCAGCCCATCGCCTCGGCAACAGCGACGTGGTCGACGCCGTAGCCGGCCTCGGGATCGTCCGATCGGTTGATGTTCTCAAAAGCAAGGCTAACCTCGTAATCCATCGAGAAGCCGCGCTGCGCCTGGCGGATCAGGCCGAGATAGGCATTGTTCACGACGACGTGGATGTAGGGCAGCCTGTGCTGCGCGCCGACCGCCAGTTCCTCGATCATGAACTGGAAGTCATAGTCGCCCGACAGCGCCACGATGGTGCGGTCGGGATCGGCGGCGCGCACGCCAAGGGCTGCCGGCAGTGTCCAGCCGAGCGGGCCGGCCTGGCCGCAATTGATCCAGTTGCGCGGCTTGTAGACATGCAGGAACTGCGCGCCGGCGATCTGCGACAGACCGATCGTGGTGACGTAGGTGACGTCGCGCCCGAACGCCTTGTTCATCTCCTCATAGACGCGCTGCGGCTTCAGCGGCACCTGGTCGAAATGCGTCTTGCGCTTCATGGTCTTCTTGCGGCCCTGGCATTCCTTCGCCCAGCCCGACCAGTCGCGCAGTCTTCCGGCCGTTTTCCATTCGGTGGCGACGTCGAGCAGCATCTTCAGCGCAGCGCCCGCATCCGAGACGACGCCGAGATCCGGGGCAAACACACGGCCGATCTGCGTCGGCTCGATGTCGACATGGATGAACTTTTTTCCCTTGGTGTAGACATCGACCGAACCGGTGTGGCGGTTGGCCCAGCGGTTGCCGATGCCGAAGACGAAGTCGGCTTCCAGCATCGTCGCGTTGCCATAGCGGTGCGAGGTCTGCAGGCCGCACATGCCGGCCATCAGCCGATGGTCGTCGGGGATCGCGCCCCAGCCCATCAGCGTCGGGATGACGGGCACGCCGGTAATCTCGGCGAATTCTATCAGCAGGTCCGACGCATCGGCATTGATGATGCCGCCGCCGGCGACGATCAGCGGCTTTTCGGCGGCGTTGAGCATCGCCAGCGCCTTCTCGGCCTGGGCGCGCGTCATCGCCGGCTTGAACGGCGCCAGCGGCTCATAGGCGTCGATGTCGAACTCGATCTCGGCCAATTGGACGTCGACCGGCAGGTCGATCAGCACCGGTCCCGGGCGCGAAGACCTCATCAGGTGGAATGCCTTCTGAAGCGCCATCGGCACGAGATAAGGCTCCATGACGGTGACCGCCCATTTGGCGACGGGCGACGCGATGGCGGCGATGTCGACGGCCTGGAAATCCTCCTTGTTCAGCCGCGCCCGCGGCGCCTGGCCGGTGATGCAGAGGATCGGGATGGAATCGGCTGATGCCGAATAGAGCCCGGTGATCATGTCGGTGCCGGCCGGGCCCGACGTGCCGATGCAGAGCCCGATATTACCTGCCTTGGCCCTGGTAAAACCTTCGGCCATGTGCGAGGCGCCCTCCACATGGCGGGCCAGCACATGACGGATGGTGCCCCTCGCCTTCAGGGCCGAGTAGAGCGGATTGATCGCCGCGCCCGGCACGCCGAAGGCGCAGGCGATGCCTTCCTTTTCGAGAACGAGAACCGCCGCATCGACAGCGCGCATCCTGGCCATTGTTCCAGCCCTCCACAGGGTTGTCATTGTTGGATAACCGAGAATGTCAGCAAGCGGCCTATTTTTCAATTTTTTCAAAATATTTTTTCATTTCTAGGAAGCTGCCGTTGCCAATTGATTTCCTTTCTCTTTTTGTTTTCCAAAAAGTGGCAATGCAGAACGCGTGAAAAACTTTTTCATTGTCCGTTCGGGAAAATCGTGCATGATGGCGCCATGGAAACCGCTGAAAAACGCCAGCGCGGCCGGCCGCGCGCCTTCAACGGCCCGTCGGAGGCGGCTTCGGTGCAGTCGTTGGACCGGGCCTTGCGCATCCTGGCCATCGTTGCCGAAGGCAGCGGCCTGTCGCTGAGCGAGATATCGGCTCACAGCGGTCTGGCTGCCTCCACCGCCTACCGCATGCTGACGACGCTCGAAAACCACGGCATGGTCGAGTTCGACAGCTCGGACCAGCTTTGGTCGATCGGCGTCGAGACCTACCGGATGGGCGCGGCGTTCCTGCGCCGCCGCAAGCTGGTCGACCGCGCGCGCATCGTCATGCAGGAGCTGATGGAGAAAACCGGCGAGACCGCCAATCTCGGCGTCGCCGAGGACGATTGCGTGGTGTTCGTCAGCCAGGTCGAGACCCACCAGGCGATCCGCGCCTTCTTCCGACCGGGCACGCGGAGCCCTTTTCACGCATCCGGCATCGGCAAGGCGGTGCTGGCCCATCTCGAGCCGGAGCGCGTCGGAGCCATCCTGCGCAAGGCCGGCCTGCAGCGCTTCACCGACAGGACGCTGTCCGACATCCCTGCCCTCGCGCATGATCTCGCGACGATCAAGCTGCGCGGCTGGTCGGTCGACGACGAGGAACGGCACCCAGGCATGCGCTGCGTGGCATCAGCCATCTTCAACGAATTCGGCGAGCCGATCGGCGGAGTCTCGGTGTCGGGCCCGACGGTTCGGGTGACGCCTGAACGGCTGGCCGAGATCGGCCCGCTGGTGCACAGCGCCGCGGCCGAGGTGACCAAGATGATCGGCGGCGTGCAAACCGGATGATCAACCTGCTCCGGGCAGCGCGCTTCTGCTCGCAAGATCGAAGAAATCGAGCAGGATCGCCATGCCGACACCGCAGGCGGTGAAGACGAGGCCGGTGATGAAGATGCGGTTGGCGCGTTCATAGGCGCTCAGCCGCAGGCACTTTGTGTCGAGCAGAAGCGACAATGCCCGCATCTGCAAGGCGATGCCGGCCAGGATGGGCAGCACGGCGACGAGATGATAGGTCTGCCACGGGATCGGATTGGCGGCCCAATGCGTGATGAATCCCAGCGAAAACGCCAGCAGGATGCCGACGGCCGTGACCGTGCCGTTGCGGAAAATGATTTCGACCTGTTCCTCTTTCGGGTCCTGCTCGTCCAAGGATCACCCTCCCCCATATCGCCCGCAGATCATCGCCAAAGCAGATTAGGCCTTCGGGAAATGCCTGTACATTGCCGATCGCATCGACAAAACCGAGGACTTTCAGGCATCTCATTGAAAGTCGGCTATCCAACAGGCGTGCCGCTGTCCAAGCAATAGAAAAGAGGCTCGCCTGAGCCCCTCTTCTGGTGCTGAACGGTGCTCCTCCTCTCAGAGACGGCAGTAATGGCGATAGCCGTCGTAACCGATGTAGGTGTCGGAGTCCGGATCGTAGCTCGAATAGCGATCGAAGCAGCGGCGGACGTGCCACGAGCCGCCGTCCTCATCCACATAGACAGCGCGGGGCTGGGCAAGCAGGCTGCCCAGGACAAAACCGCCGACGCCGGCGGCGATGCCGATGCCGAGGCCATGGTGGTGGTGATGCGAATGAGCCGCCGAAGGCTGAACGGTGCCGACCAAAGCGGTGGCGGCGACGGTGGTGGCGATGAGGCTGGAAACGAGTGCGCGCTTGAACATGATGATCTCCTTGCTTCGTTTGGAGAGGCGACCCATCCGCCTCTTGATCATCTGTCGTTCGGCACAAGAAAAAGGTTCGAATCTTTTTTGAACGTGAACCGAGGAGGTCGTGCTGACGGCGGCCTGCAAGGGCCTGGCTAGACATTGATGACCGGTCCCATTTCGCCCAACGAAAAAGGACGGCCGAAGCCGCCCTTTCGGGAGAATTGGGTCCCTCCATCAAAGAAAGATGATCACCTTGCCGTGCTTGTGGTAATGATGGTTATGGTGCTTCCACCAAAACTTCTTGAAGTGCTTCTTGTGATGGTTGTGGTGATGATGGTGGCCGTGCATGCCGTGGGCCGACGACGTGCCGACGGTGCCGGCGAGCGCGCCGGTGGCGACGAAAATGGCAACGAGGCCTGAAACGAGAGTGCGCTGGAACATGATGATCTCCTGGATCTTTTGATCGAGGCGACCCATTCGCCTCTGACCATCAGTCGGCGCGGCGCGGGAAAAGGTTCGAAAGGTGGAGGAGATTTTTTTCGGCAAGGCCGGAGACGGGATGAATCGTGAGTAGTGAGTAGTGAGTAGTAGGCTATGAGCAGCAGGCTGACTACTGACTACTGACTACTGACTACTGACTACTATTCACCACCCCATGCCCGTGACATGGCGCAGCCAGAAGGCGAGCGCGATGAAGCCGATGATGGTGGTGACGCCGGTCCAGTCGATATTGGCGTTCTTGACGCTCCTGATAAGCTTCACCAGAAGCATCCAGGCTATGACGACGATCGGCAGGATGATGACAAATCTGATCATGCGACAGCCTCGCCCAAGCGATTGCACCTGCCGTAGATATAGGAAGCGAATTGGCCGTTTTCAGGATGCCGTGCCTGTTGCCCGGCAGCGTTCATGAGCGCCTCAAAACCGACATTTGTCTTTACTGGCGCCGCAAATATGGCTAACCGGTGCCGCATGCCCTTGTAGCTCAGCTGGTAGAGCAGCGGTTTTGTAAACCGAAGGTCGCGGGTTCGATTCCTGCCGGGGGCACCACCCTTCGCTCTGTACGGCCCGGAGACATAGGTAACAGAATGTACCTAAGACATGGGTGACAACCTCGTGCCGAACGGGTTGTCGATGGTCTGCAAGGTCCTCTGTTCCAAGTCGATATACCCCAGATCATAGTGCATGAAGGAGACGAGCCAAATGCCGTCGTCGACTTCGCTGATTCCGAGCCTCTGGCCGGCGAGCACGGTGGAGATGTTGATTTTCTTCCTGTGCATGCAGATGCGGCCGCAGGCGGTGACGAGGATGTCCTTGTCATGGAAGGGATATTCCAGCCCGGGGAGGCCTTGATAGGCTCTTGAAGAGCCTCTGTAGAGCTCGGCTGGCACCTTCATGCCGATGGCCTCGTGGGGCCTCTCGTCATTGAATTCGCTCATGAAAGCATCGAACCTGGCCTGCTGCTGCAGGACGTTCATGCCCGGCGGCCGGGTCGTTTCGGCCTTGAGCGTGCGGTGCATGCGCCCATGGCGAGCGTTCTCGTGCGGGTTGCCAGGCCGGATGCGCTCGATGGCGATGCCGAGCCTCAGCCAGAACACCGACAGCCTCGATAGATTGTAGAGGCCGTTGGGGCTTGCGAAAGGAAGGCCATTGTCGCTTCTAATCGCTTCCGGCAGGCCACGTTCCTTGAAGAGCCGGACGAAAGCCTCAAGGACGGGAATCTCCTTTGTCGAGTCAAGGGCTTCGCAGGCCAGCAGATAGCGTGAAGCCTGGTCGGTGACGGTCAGGGGGTAACAGTAGCGGCCGTTGCCGAGCTTGAACTCGCCCTTGAAATCGGCGCACCAGAGATCGTTGGGCTGCATCGCCTGTGACAGTTGCGTGCCCGCGGCCTTGTTCGCCCGGTTCCTCTTGCGGGCCTGGCTCACAAGGCCGTGGCGGTCGAGCACGGCATGAACTGTGCTCTTGGCCGGAATGCGCACGTCGCCGGCCAGTTTCCTGATCAGCAACTCCCTGATCTTCCTGGCGCCCCAGTGCGGCTTCTCTTGCTTGTTTTCCACAATCATCCGCTCGATCTGGACCGGCAGTTGGTTGGCATAGCGCACCGGCCGCCGAGAGCGGTCCGTCAGTGCCTCAAGGCCCTCATCCTTGTAGCGATTGAAGATCTTGTAGCCCGTCTTGCGCGAGATGCCGAACTCCCGGCACACATCGCTCATGCCTTCCCCGTCCAGAAGACGGGCCACGAAGCGTAGACGTTCCTCCATCACCGAACACTCTCTCCACGGCATCAACACCTCCGGCCAAAAGCCAAAAGTGTTACCCATGTGTCCGGTACAAAACGTCACCTATGTCTCGGGTCGCTCACTCTTCAAGCTTCGGGTGGCAGGCCACCCAGCCCGTTATAAGAACACCAGATCTCGCAAAACGAAGGAGTGTCCTCCGAAGCCTGTCGCAGGAGGACTGCTCATGCGAAGAGGCGAAACCCAGCGGACTTTCGCTAGGAGGCTGTCGCGACCTGGCCGGCTGCCACTTCGCCGCCGAACGTGTTCTTCACCCTGACGGACTTGTAGACGTAGGCGACCCAAGCCCCGGTGAGGATGAACGACAGGACGGGTGTCGCCAGCGCATCTCCAGCAAGGATCTGGCTCACCGGGACGCCCAGAGTTGATGAGATCAAGATCGTGTCCAGGACGAACACAACCGGTATCGCAATCCACTGAACCAGAAACAATTGTGGAAAGCGTCGGCTTCGCCGCAGCATCGAAATGAGCACAACCAGTTGAAGCGCCAGAAATGCCAGATTGAGGGCAACCTCGCTATACACCGCAACCAGTCCATTTGGCAGGGGCATGAGTTGCCGGTAACCCTCGGCCGAATTGGCCAAGTCGGCGAGCGTGCGCAGCGGCGACAAAACCTGACCGATCGCAAGCAGCATAAGCCAGCCACCGAATCCTACAAGAGCCGCCGGGCCCTGTGACGGCTTCACGGCTGAGCGAACCGCAAAGAAAACAGGCACGCCGATGATCAGCAGTACGATCGTCCAATGCCAGATTGAAAACGTCCCCATTAACCTCTCCCCTTCGCACTCCTATAAGTTGTATCAGATTTCAAATTCAACTCAAGAGGCGACTTCGCGTGCAATGTGGTCGGTGCCGAAGCGGCGACTTTCTCCTGCTGTCCTGAGTCTCGAGCCGCAACCCGGAACCAAACCCGGCCGGAGACGGTTAACGATCGAAGGGACCGCAAACTCTGTAGCGGAACAATGATCGAACTCTTGGACATGGAACTGGCCAGAGCCAGGCAGCGGATTGGCCGAGCGGTACTCGCCCTCAAACGAGCGGAAGAAATGCTGGACGGAGACTGTGGCGTCGGCATCAATCTCGCGCTTTGCAGCAGGATAAGGTCCGCGCAGCGGCGCGTCACCGAAGCGCGAGAGCGCCTGACGAAGATCGATCCGACCGATCACTGATTTTTACCTGCGACACTGCGGCCGCGTCTTTCCTTTCGGTCGATGCTTCGAAGGAATCGCTGATTAGGCCCAGCGGCTACGCTGCCCTGTGCGCGGGGCCCGGCGGTGTAGACGGGCGCCGCCGTTGGCACTCATCGTCAGTCACACTGGCAGCGGAAGCTGGTTCATGCCGCGGTCGCTTCCATCCTCACATCCCGATCGCCGCCACCAGGATCCGGTTCTGCCGTCGGATCGCCGCGCGCAGTTCCGCTATCCTTGCCTCGTCGCGCTTCACGAACTCGATGAACATCATGTTCATGTTGTTGAAGACCAGCTCACCCACCGCCTGCCCGTCGATGTCGCGCCGCACCAGGCCGATCTCCTGCAGCCTTGCGATCAGGGCACGGATCTGTTGCGTCAGAGCGCGGTCGAGCGCCGTGTAGGCTTGGCCGAACGGGCTGTCGGGCAGTTGCGTCGAGATCGCCATCGCCTGGCGCCACATCTCCTTGCTGAGATAGTGCAAGGAGTGCTCGATATAGATGCCGATCAGCGTGTCCAGCGCATCGCCGACATTGGCCGGTGGGCTGTCGACCACGCCTCGCCCGGCATTCAGCACCTCGTTGACCTCCATGGAGACGATGGCGCCGAGGATGTCGCCCTTATTCTGGTAGTAATTGTAAATCGTCCCGATCGACACTTCGGCCTGGGCGGCGATCGTCTCGATCTTGGCACCTTCATAACCGGCCTCGCGGAAAAGCTCGGCCGCCGCCTCGATGATGCGGCGGTGCCGGTCGGCCTTTTGCCTTGCCCTCAATCCACTCATGCCGGCTGGTCTGCCACAAAAACAGAATTGACTCAATTTTAGAATTGGTTCAACTTTTTGCAAGAAGCCACAAAGGCAAGGGAGAACACTCGATGTCCGCACGATCCGCAGCCAACAATCCGCTTTCAATCCTGAAGAGACATCTGGGCGCCGCTTGCGGCGCCACGGCGCTGGTGCTCTCAGCAGCCAGCGCCAGCCAGGCCGCCGATCTCAACGCCCTGATCTGGTGCGATCATGCCGACCCGGCGCTGCTGCAGCCCTTCGAAGAGGCCAACAACATCAAGGTCAACGTCAAGGAATTCGAGGGCACCGGCGCGGGGCTCGCCATCGTCGAACAGTCGCAACCCGGCGACTGGGACGTGATGGTGATCGACAGCATCGACGTGCCGCGCGGCGTGGAAAAAGGCCTGTTCGAGCCGCTGCCGGAGGACAAGCTGCCGTTGGGCGACCTCTTTCCGCAGGTGAAGATGGACAACTCTACCGTGGTCGGCGGCAAGCGCTACGGCATCACCGAAAAGTTCGGCTACAACACGATCGGCTTCAACAAGACCAAGGTCGACCCGGCCGACATGCAATCCTTGGCGTCGCTGACAAGCGACAAGTACAAGCGCAAGGTCGCCATCTACGATTATTACCTGCCGGTCATCGGCATGGCGGCACTCGCCATCGGCAAGAAAACGGCTGAACTCACCGAGGCCGATCTTCCCGCCCTCAAGGCCGAACTGCTCAAGATGAAGGCCAACGCCAAGCTGGTCGGCGAGGTGACCGCCAGCCAGACAGCGCTCGCCACCGGTGAAGTCGATATTCTGGTCGGCGGCGGCGAATGGGTGACGGCGGGCCTGGCCAAGGAGAACCCGCCGCTGGACTTCTCGATCCCCAAGGAGGGAGCGGTGCTGTGGTCGCAGTCGCTCGCCATGTTCAAGGACTCCAAGAACAAGGACGTGGCGCTGAAATTCATCCAGTACATCATGAGCCCGGAAGGCCAGGCGCGTCTTGCCACATCCTCCTGCTATTGGGGCATGCCGGCGAACAGCAAGGCGGCACTCACCGACGACCAGAAGAAGATCCTGCGCTTCGACGAGCAGCCCGAATTCCTTGCCCGCGCCCAGGCCTATCCGGCGCCGAACGCCGACCTCGACAAGAAGATGCAGGACATGTGGACCGAGATGCTGCAGGCGCAGTAGACGGGCGTCGTGAGCACCGCAAACAAGGCCCTGCCCTGGGCGCTGGTTACGCCGGCGCTCGGCTGGACCTTGCTGTTCTTCGTGTTGCCTTTCATTGCCATGGGGCTTTCCAGCCTGACGTCGCATGAGGGCGGCGGCTTCACATCAGCCAATTACAGCCAGTTCTTCACCAATCCTGCCTATTGGCAAGCGATGGTGAATTCGCTGGAGGTGACGGCGATCGTCACCGTGGTCTCGGTGCTGCTCGCCTATCCTTTCGCGTGGATCCTGGCCGAACAGGTGCCGGAACGCTGGCAGCGGCTGGCGCTGATGCTGGCCGTGCTGCCGTTCTGGACGTCCTATGTCGTGCGCTCCTATTCCTGGCTTCTGGTGCTGGCGCAGAACGGCGTCATCAACCGGACGCTGACCGGCATCGGCTTGACCAGCGAACCGCTGCAGCTCGCCAATACGCGCTTCGCCACCGTGACCGGCTTCGTGCATTTCTTCGTCATGCTTTTGACGCTGACGATCTTCGCCAATTTGAAGCAGCTCAGTCCGAGCTACCGCAAGGCCGCCGCTGATCTCGGCGCCGGGCCGGTGCGCACCTTCCTGCATGTCATCCTGCCGCTGACCTTGCCCGGCATCATGGTCGGCGCCTTCCTGACCTTCGTGCTGTGCATCGGCGACTACATCACGCCGCAAATCCTGGGCGGCAACAACGAGCTGGTCATGCCGCAACTGGTGATGATGCAGATCGGCCGGCGCGGCGATTTTCCGCTGGCCTCCGCCCTGTCGATTATCCTGATGGCGGTCGTGACCATCGCCTATCTCGCCTGCGCCCGCTGGCTGAAGATCGAGCGGGCCTGAGATGCGCCTGATCGTCCGAACCGCTTCCTGTCTCTACGCGATCGCCATCTATTCCTTCATTTTCCTGCCGGTGGTCGTGCTCGTGCTGTTCTCGCTGCAGGCAACCTCCTTCCCCATCCCGCCCTTCACCGGCCCGTCGCTGCGCTGGTACCAGGCCGTCCTGTCCGATACGCGGCTGACCTCGGCGCTGGTGAACTCGCTGCTGGTGGCCGTGCTTTCGTCGCTCGCGGCCGTCACGCTCGGCTTCCTCAGCGCCTGGGCGTTCGCGCGTTTCGTGCTGCCGGGTTCGGCCCTGCTGCGAGGGTTGATCACGCTACCGCTTACCGTCAGCTATCTCATCATCGGCATGGGGCTGCTGGTGCTGTTCAACTGGGCCGGCGTGCCGAAATCGCTGATGGCCGCCGGCATCGGCCATGTCGTGATCAACCTGCCGCTCTGCTTCGCCATCGTCTACAGCCAGATGGGCGACCACCAGATCAACATCGAGCGCGCCGCGCGCGATCTCGGCGCGCCGGAATGGAAAGTGCTGCTCTTGATTACTGTGCCTGTCATGGCGCCGGCCATCTTCGCCGGCTTCTTCCTGTCGATGACCTTTTCCTGGGACGAATTCGTGATCTCCTTCCTGCTGACACGCTTCGAAACCACGCTGCCGGTCGAAATCTGGAATCTGCTGCGCTCTGGCCTCAACCCCAAGACCAACGCAGTCGGCTCGCTGGTGTTCGCCGTTTCCATCGTGCTGGTGGTGCTGTTCGAATTGACATTGCTGCGGAGGAAGCCGGCATGAGCGCGCCCCTGGTCGACATCCGCGGGGTCTCGCACCGTTTCGGCCAGCTGGCGGTGCTGAAAGACGTATCGCTGCGGATCGAGCCCGGTAGCTACACCATCCTGCTCGGACCGTCGGGCTCCGGCAAGACGACGCTTTTGTCGATTTTGGGCGGCTTCGTCACACCGAGCGAAGGCAAGGTGTTCATCCGAGGCGAGGACTGCACCGCCGTTCCGCCGGCAAAGCGCCCGACAACGACGGTGTTCCAGGATTATGCGCTGTTTCCGCATATGAGCGTCGGCGGCAATGTCGGTTTTGGCCTGCGCATGCAAGGCGTCGATGGCGCGACACGCGCCGCGCGGGCGCGTGAGACGCTGGCGCTAGTCGGGCTGGATGCCGCCTTCGACAAGAAGCCGCACCAGCTCTCCGGCGGCCAGCGGCAGCGCGTAGCGCTGGCGCGCGCACTGGTGATCGAGCCCGCCGTGCTGCTGCTCGACGAGCCGCTCGGCGCGCTCGACCTCAAACTGCGCCGGCAGATGCAGGACGAATTGAAAGCGATCCAAAAGCGCGTCGGCACCGCCTTCATCCATGTCACCCACGACCAGGAAGAAGCGATGGCGCTGGCCGACCACTGCGTGGTGATGAGTGACGGCCGCATCGAGGACGAAGGGCCGCCCGAACGCGTCTATGCGCGCCCAAAGACACGCTTTTCGGCGACCTTCATGGGCGAGAGCACCATTCTTCGCGGAACGGTGGCGGAGATGATGGACAGGACAAGCACTGTCGCGACACAGGTCGGGCCGGTCTCGGCGTCCGGAGCGTTGCCGGTGGGATCGGCGGTTGCCTTGGCCATCCGGCCGGAGCACCTTGCCCTGGGCGCGACCTCAGGCGCCACAAAGCTGGGCAAGGCGCAGGTCAGCGATGTCGTTTTCCAGGGCAGCTTCAAGCGCGTGCTCGCGGTCTCCACTGAAGACGCCACGCTGCAATTCATCGCCAAACTGCCCGCGACGTCCGTCGTGCAGCCGGGCGACACGGTCTCGGTTTCCTGCGATACAGACAAGATCATCCTGCTGACGGATTGAACATGGGCATGCTTGCGGTCGTCGACGCACCTGACTGGTACGAAACCATCCGCATGGGCGACGGTGTCACGCTGATCCACGAGCCATGGATCAAACCGTTCTTCCGCTGTAATATGTGGCATGTGCGCGGTCGCGACCGCGACCTGCTGTTCGATACCGGGCTTGGCCATTTCAGCCTCAGGCGCCATGTGCCGCTGGTTAGCGAGCGCAAGCTCACCTGCGTCGCCAGCCACACGCATTTCGATCATATAGGCTGCCACCATGAATTTCCCGACCGCTGCGTGCACCGCGCCGAGGCGGAGATTCTGACCGATCCGCGCAACGAATGGACGGTGGCTGACCGCTACGCCAATGAAGAGATGTTCGATCGCCAGCCACAAGGTTGGGATACGGCGCGCTATCGCATCATGCCCGCCCCGGCGGACCGCCTGCTCGAACATGGCGATATCGTCGACCTCGGCGATCGCGCCTTCGAGGTGATCCACACGCCCGGCCATTCGCCAGGCGGTATCGCTCTGTACGAGAAGAAGACCCGCATCCTGCTTTCCGGCGACATCATCTATGACGGCCCGCTGATCGACGACGTCTACCATTCCGATATCGATGATTATTTGCAGACGCTGCTTGCCATGCGCGACCTCGACGTCTCGGTCGTGCATGGCGGCCATTTCCCGAGTTTCGGCAAGGTGCGCTATCGGCAGCTGATCGACGAGTATCTGGCACAGAAACGCCAGGCCGGCTGCCATCTGCAACCACGCTCCTAGCAATCAGCTTGTTTTGATCTACAGCGCCCTTTGCGGACAAGGCATACCGGCGGCGTCGCCGCAGCGCGAGGCAGTGGGCAAGGGCCTGAGGCTTGTTTCTTCCGAGCGGCGCACCAGTTCGGCGAAGACAAGCGCGAAGCTTCCCAGCACGACGGAGATGATGATCAGGCGTGTTACCAGCAATATGTTGGTCCCGGCTGGCGCGTGTCCCCGGAATCGGGCTCGACTCTCGAAGGATTCACGCACGATCAAAAGTGCCACAGCGTCTTTCGTATCCTGAAAGGCATAAGATCGCTGTGGGCGCCCCCACGCCACCCATGCCGGCTAACATGATCCATGGGGCTTTACGAGAGTTTAAGCCCGGCCTTAACCATCACATTGGCTCGTTCCCTGATATGATTCGCGACTGCCGGTTCGAACCGCACGTCTGCGGGCTCTCTTTGCACACAGGCCCGCCCATGCTACCCCGGCCCAGCCGCCAACCGGTCACCGTCGGGGAGCCATGAGCAAAGCCGCCAACAGCATCGCCTTCGTCTCGTCCGGCACGCCTGACGCCAAAGCGGCGCTGGAAAGCCTGTCGGCGCGCTATGGCCAGCATTCGGTCGCGGAAGCCGATGTCGTCGTGGCCCTGGGCGGCGACGGTTTCCTGCTGCAAACTTTGCGCGATACAATGGGAACCGGCAAAAAGGTCTACGGCATGAACCGTGGCACCATCGGCTTCCTGATGAACGAATATCGTTCCGGAGGTCTCGCCGAGCGCATCGCCGCCGCGGTCGCCGAAACGATCCGTCCGCTGGAGATGCAGGCCGTTACCTCGGATGGCGAAACCGTCTCGGCGCTGGCCATCAACGAAGTGGCGTTATGGCGCCAGTCCTATCAGACGGCCAAGATCCGCATCACCATAGATGACCAGGTACGGCTCGAGGAACTGAATTGCGACGGCGTGATGATCGCCACGCCGGCTGGCTCCACCGCCTACAATCTTTCGGCGCATGGGCCCATCCTGCCGCTCGACGCGCCGCTGCTGGCGCTTACCCCCGTCAGCCCGTTTCGCCCGCGCCGCTGGCGCGGCGCTTTGCTTTCCAACAAGGCAACCGTGCGCTTCGATATACTAGAGGCGGAAAAGCGGCCGGTGAACGCCGCCGCCGACCATACGGAGGTCAAGGCCGTAGCTTCCGTGACGGTGAGGGAATCTGCGACGGCGACCGCAACTTTGCTGTTCGATCCCAATCACTCCTGGAACGAACGCATACTGGCGGAACAGTTCCGTTATTGAGCCGATATTGAGCCGGCGCGCGGATAAGCGGCCGGATCAGACATAGTAATTAAGGTTACGACTTCACAATCGAGCCATTGCCGGCCGTTTGTGTTGACAAATCGCGGGCTTGCGCCTAGTTGCAGTGATGATCTTGCGGGCGCGCGGCGCCTGCCGCGACGGATGCCGTTGCGCTTCCCCGAACAGCCAAAGACAGCCAGAACTTGTCCTCAGACACCCAGACCGCTCAAGAAGCGTTGACTTTCGCGGACCTCGGCCTATCGCCGAAGGTCCTTTCCGCAGTCACCGACGCCGGCTACCTCAAGCCGACGCCGATCCAGGCCGGCGCCATTCCGCACGCGCTTCTGGGCAAGGATGTGCTTGGCATAGCACAGACCGGTACCGGCAAGACGGCCTCCTTCGTGCTGCCGATGCTGACACGACTGGAAAAGGGCCGCGCCCGCGCCCGCATGCCCCGCACGCTGATCCTGGAGCCGACCCGCGAGCTTGCGGCGCAGGTCGAGGAAAACTTCATCAAATACGGCAAGAACCACAAGCTCAACATCGCACTGCTGATCGGCGGCGTGTCGTTCGACGAACAGGACAAGAAACTGGAGCGTGGCGCCGACGTGCTCATCGCGACGCCCGGCCGCATGCTCGACCACCGCGAGCGCGGCAAGCTCTTGCTCAACGGCGTCGAGATCCTCGTCATCGACGAAGCCGATCGCATGCTCGACATGGGCTTCATTCCCGATATCGAGCGTATCTGCGAGATGATCCCCTTCACCCGGCAGACGCTGTTCTTCTCGGCGACGATGCCGCCCGAGATCACCAAGCTGACCGAAAAGTTCCTGCACGCGCCGGTGCGCGTCGAGGTTTCAAAGGCCGCCTCCGCCGCGACCAACATCATCCAGCGGCTGGTGAAGTCCGGTTCCAAACCCTGGGACAAGCGCGAGACGCTGCGCAACCTGATCAAGGCCGAGGATGCGGAGCTGAAGAACGCCATCATCTTCTGCAACCGCAAGATCGAGGTGTCGGAGCTGTTCCGCTCGCTGCTGAAATATGACTTCGACGCCGGCGCGCTGCATGGCGACATGGACCAGCGCGCGCGCATGCAGATGCTGGCCAATTTCCGCGACGGCAAGCTGCGGTATCTGGTCGCCTCCGACGTGGCCGCGCGCGGCCTCGACATTCCCGATGTCAGCCACGTCTTCAACTATGACGTCCCGATCCATGCCGAGGATTACGTCCACCGAATCGGCCGTACCGGCCGCGCCGGGCGCTCCGGAAAATCCTTCACCATCGCGACCAAGTCCGACACCAAGTACATCGACGCCATCGAACGGCTGATCGGCACCAAGATCGAGTGGCATGACGGTGACCTGTCGACGGTGGTGGCCAGCGAAGGCGAGGACGAAGCACCGCGCCGTGGCCGCGGTGCGCCGCGGCGCGCCGGCCGCAAGGACGACGACCGCAAGGACAGGGGCGAGCGCAAGAGAGGCGGACGCCAGGCCAAGCACGGCGAAGACGCGGCACCGGAAACCGTGCGCGAGGAACAGCCGGTCGCGACCGAGGAAACGGTCGCCGGCACTGGTGAGCGGCGCACGCGCAAGGACGCTATCCGCTCGGAAAATTCCGAGCGCAAGAGCTCCGCGGCGCGCAGCGAGCGACGTGCACCGGAGCGCGGCGACACCAGGCCGCAGCGCGATGACCGTCGCCCTGCCCGCAACCGAGAAGACGAAAACGACGCCACCGTTGGCTTCGGCGACGACATGCCGGCCTTCATGCGCATCGTCGCCAAGGGCTGACCGACGAGTGGTTCCAAGACAAGACGGCCATCCGGCTTGCCCTCCCGGCAAGCTCCTGGCTGGGCTGGCCGTTACATCGGCCCAGGCATCATCTTGGTCGGTTTCTCCAACATCGGAAACTCGGCCTTGTTGCATTTCACGTTCGGGTTCGTCGGACTGAACATGCCGTTCGGATTATCACCCAGCCAGGCGTGAAGATCGTAGTGGACGAACTCCCTCGGGATGAGCGGATAGTGTCCCTCCATCGGACCCATGAAGGTTTGGCCAAACAGCTTCGGTGGCTCTTTGACGTCCGGCGTCAGCGGCACAAGCCATTCCGCCCCGACCAGGCGCAGACCGTTTTTCGTCGGCTCGTAGATCAGCACATTGGGGCGCATCGGGTCGAGTTTTTGGCCGACACTTGGGACGTTGACGAAATGGATGCCCATGGCGCCTTTCGGGTAGTACATCGCTCCGGATATCTTTTCTCCGCTATAGTAGACGCAGCCGACCGTCGACAGATAAAGGTCGCGGACAGCCGCGGTGTAGTCCTCATATTTGGCGAGCGACTTTTTCAAGGCCTCGATGTCAGCTTTGTTGGCATCCTCGGCTCGAGCCGCCGCGACGCCCAACCATGCGCTTACAAGACCTGTTAAAGCGAAGACGCCGCAGCGCCCAAGGCTGGCTGTTCTTGTCATGCATTCCTCCCAGATTTTTTTGATCTGGCCGTGCAAGACCGAGGCTGAAAAAGAAAATGCTTATTGCGCGGCCAAGTGTACCGCCTCATCCCCTCCGGAACAGCGACGATGCTATTCCTTTCCATGGCTGCGGGAAAGCGGTTATTTAGGACTGGCTAATTCTCTGGCACGCCAATCTCAATCTGAGCGCGGCGGTCGCGGCCGGTGAAGCTGTTGCCGTCATCGCCGAGCGACACCACCGTTGGCTTCGGCGACGACACGCCGGCCTTCATGCGCATCGTTGCCAAGGTCTGATATCGTCGTGTGTTGCAAGGACGCGCGGCCTCGCCGAAGGTGGCGTGATGAAGCGTCTGGTGGAAGATTGGGTCTATGGTGGCGTGCTCGCCGGCCTCACCCTGTGCGTGGTGGCGATCGGGCTGGCTGCTCGATTGGAGACAGCCGAGCTCGCCGTCTTCCTGCTGATCCCGATTTACATGCTCCACCAATACGAGGAGCACGCCGAGGACCGGTTCCGGCTTTTCGTCAACAAGATGCTCGGCGGCGGGGCGCCGCTGCTTACCCGCTTCGATGTCTTTGTGATCAACGTACCGGGTGTATGGGGCATCTACTCCCTGGTTTTCACCCTCGCTGTCACGGTCAATGCCGGGATAGGGCTGATCGCCGCCTACACCACCCTGATCAACGCTTTGGTTCACGTCGCGCAGGCCATCAGGATGCGCAGCTACAACCCCGGGCTCATCACCGCAATTGTCTTGTTCGTACCCGCATCCATCTGGTCGATCCTGACGCTTTCCGGTTCGGGAACGGGCTTCCATATCCTTGGACTTGCGGTCGGGCTGCTCATTCATGGACTGATCGTTGCCCATGTCGTCCGGCGGCAGCGCCTGACCCAACGAGCGACGGTCGATAAGCCGACCTCACCGTAAGATCATGGAAGAACCCGGGGGCCGCAGGCTTGGCCGTCGGTCGCATTTTGCAAACAAAAACGGCCCCTTGCGAGGCCGTTTTTGCATTCTGATCGATGCTGCTCAGGTGAGCGGCGAAAGCTGGATCTCGACGCGACGGTTTTGAGCGCGACCCTCGGCGGTGGCATTGGACGCTACCGGACGGGTCTTGCCGAATCCCGTGACGGCGAAGCGGCGCGAATCGACGCCCTGGCCAGCCAGGTAGTTGGCGACCGCCAGCGCGCGGCGCTGCGACAGATCGAAATTATGCTGGTCGCCGCCGGTCGAATCGGTATGGCCGAACACGTCGACCGTGGTCTGCTTGAACTTCTTCAGCACCAGCGCGACCGAATTCAGCACCTGGTAGAAGCCGGGCTTCACCGCATCCTGATCGACGTTGAAGGTGATATCGGACGGCATATTGAGGATGATCTGGTCGCCGGAGCGGGTGACGCTGACGCCTGTGCCCTCCAACTGCCGGCGCAGTTCGGCTTCGTTCTGGTCCATGGTGGCGCCGATGGCGCCGCCGGCCAGCGCCCCGATGCCGGCGCCGATCAGCGCGTTGCGACGATCATTGCCGCCCGCAAGCAGGCCAAGGCTGGCGCCGGCCAAGGCGCCGAGGCCGGCACCGGCCGCCGTGTTGGAAATTTTCTGGTCGCCGGTATACGGATCGGTGGTGGTGCAGGCGCTCACCAGCACAGCCGTCGCCACGACGACGAGCACGGTCTTCTTCATAGGATTGTCCCTCTCCAAGTCACGCCTTGCGATGGCGCCAAATCAGCCCTTCGCGCGACTTGTACCATGAAATGCGGCGAAAAGCGGAACGGGAAAACACCGGCAACGGCTTTTCCCCGGGGCACGATTTTCCCGATTGGGCGTCCAGGAATCTACCAGAGATTCTTGCCGTCGATGGCCACCACTTCGACCTTGTCCAGGTCGAAATCGTCGAACAACCGCGAGTTGACGCTGATCTTGGGATTGTCGAAATCCGGCTCTCCGCTCGACCAGTCCGGTGTTTCGGTGAAGGTCCCGCAGCCGCAGGTGTCGCAAAAACCGTGCTTAACGGTCTTCGATCCCCACTGATAGAAGGAAACATTCTTCTGCGGCGTGAGGAGTTTGAACTGCGCAGGAGTGTAGTAGGCCCAAAGCGAGCCGCGTTTCGAGCAGAACGAACAAGTGCACTGCGTCAGCGTCTGCGGCGCTTGCGAAACCTCGAATATCGTCGCCTTGCAGTGGCAGCTTCCCTTGATGGTCATGGACGTCACCTCTCCCTTGTCCGCCGCCCGCAGGCAACGCAACACAAAGGAGCGGTCCTGGCAACCGTCCGTCAGCAGGCCCCCGCCCATCGCGGTCCGGGCCGGTCGCCGCTGCGCCTTTCGGGCCTAGTAGGAGCGCGGCGGCACGAACAGGCAGATCGTCTTACCCGCGTCGAGACCCGCTTGATGCGCGCACCAGTGGAATTCGCCGTCCGGGCTGTCCTTCACACGCTTATCGGTCATGGGGACAACTTCCCCCGTGCCGGCGATCACATAACCCTCGGGTTTTTCCAAAACCTCGCCCGTATGGGCCGTGCGGCAATCGTAGTTAGCGCAGCATGCGAATGGATAGCTCCAACCCAGCGGCTTCGCCGCTGTAGGCTTGGCGTCGTGGGCGAAGGCAGGCGCCATCGGCAACGCAATCGCTGCGATTGCAAGCAGGCAGAGCATGAGTCGGCCCACCGCGGCCCGAGCCGATTTTGATGGGGCAGCAGACATGGAAGCGCTCCTTTCGACGAGCATCAAGCGTTTCGCTTGCCCGTTCCTGAAACGTGTCTTCCCAGCGGCCGGATCGTCAGCAGGCATTTCTGCCGCGCCCGGCCATAGATGCTTTTGTCTCCCCTCGACCATGGATGGTGGGCCGATTTGTGAGTCGGCGCAAGAAACCACTGCATGCCGATGTCGCAGGCTGAATGCCGCGCATCGGCAACAGAAAACAGGCGCCGTCTCTTGATTGGATAGGCAGGCACAACCATGCCCAGCAGACGGGATCGCAGATAACGAGATTCAGCGAGAGAAGTTCCGGCCTATTCGCCAGCAGGTCCTGTGATCACGTGTTCGTCATACTGCGGCAGGCCGTCGCTGATCGTGTACCATGGCGCCTTGGAACCGACGAAGATATGCTCGGTCGGGCGGATGCTCGGGTTGTCGACGAGCGTTCCCATCGCGACATGGACGAAGGCGCCCTGGCGCACGACCGAATAGAGCAGCGAACCGCACCGCTTGCAGTGCGCGTCATGGCCGTTGTCGTCGCCGAAGACCAGCAACATGTCGTGGCCCTTGGTCAGGACAAACTTGGCGCGTTCGATGCCCGCGAAGGGCTTGAAAGCCGAACCTGTCGTGCGCCGGCAGTTCGAGCAATGGCAATTCGCCGCGTACAGGAACTCGTCAGCGACCTCATAGTGCACCGCGCCGCAGAAGCAATTTCCAACAAGCTTGCGAGCCATCATCCAATCCAAATGTGTGGCACTGTAGGCGCCGGCCCTAATCCAGGTCCGCCACCGCTTCCCCAGCACCACCCTCGATGCGTTGCGACAGCGAGGCTTCCATGAAGTCATCGAGGTCGCCATCGAGCACGCTCGACGGGCTGGTGCTTTCGACGCCAGTACGCAGATCCTTCACCAGCTGATAGGGCTGCAGCACGTAGGAGCGGATCTGGTGACCCCAGCCAATGTCGCTCTTCGATGCTTCGGTGGCGTTGGCGACGGCTTCGCGCTTCTTCAGCTCTTCCTCGTAAAGACGCGAGCGCAGCATCTCCCAGGCCTTTGCCCGATTTTTGTGCTGCGAGCGTTCGGCCTGGCAGGCGACCGCGATGCCGGTTGCGAGATGGGTAATGCGCACCGCCGAATCGGTGGTGTTGACGTGCTGGCCGCCTGAACCGGACGAACGATAGGTGTCGATGCGCACGTCGGATTCGGAAACGTCGATCTCGATCGTATCGTCGATGACGGGATAGACCCAGACGCTGGCGAAGGATGTGTGCCGGCGCGCGTTGCTGTCATAGGGTGAAATGCGCACCAGGCGATGGACGCCGGATTCCGTCTTCAGCCAACCATAGGCATTGTGGCCCTTGATCAGCAGCGTCGCAGACTTGATGCCGGCCTCTTCGCCGTCATGCACTTCCAGCACCTCGACCTTGAAGCGGCGGCGCTCGGCCCAGCGCGTGTACATGCGCAGCAACATCGAGGCCCAGTCCTGGCTTTCGGTGCCGCCGGCGCCTGCGTGGATTTCGAGATAGGTGTCGTTGGCGTCGGCTTCGCCCGACAGCAGCGTCTCGACCTGGCGGGCCTTCGCCTCGCCTTGCATCGAGCGGATCGCTGCCTCAGCCTCGGCAACGACGCTCTCGTCGCCCTCTTCCTCGCCGAGTTCGATCAGGCCGATATTGTCTTCCAGCGCCTGGGTCAGGCCCCTGACCGCCGCGATGCCTTCCTCGAGGCCCTGGCGCTCGCGCATCAGCTTCTGCGCTTCCAGCGGTTCGTTCCAGAGGCTGGCGTCCTCGGCGCGGACGTTGAGATATTCAAGCCGCTTTATGGCCTGATCCCAGTCAAAGATGCCTCCTCAGCAGGGTAATTGCCTGCCTGATCTCGTCGACAATATTCTGCGTTTCCGCGCGCATGGCCTGATGTTTTATCCTGTTGCTGAAAGTGACGCCTGGTCGGCGCGATACATAGGGACGGCGCCGCCGCCTGTAAAGCAAATTGGACCGGCCCAGGGCCGGCCCAATCCTGCATGCATACCCGTCAGTAGAGGCCGCCGCCGCCCGACTGGATGGCCTGGTTGGCCTGAGGCGACAGCGCGCCGCCGGAGGCATTGGACCCGTCAGCGCCCATGCCGATCACCCAATAGCTGTCGGCTGGCCCGGTGCCCGGCTTGAAGGCCTCGATGATGGTGCCGGGATCGCCCGAATTGGCCCGCATGCCGGTCTTGCGGTTGATGGCGACCAGATTCATGCCTTCGGGAACCTTGAAGTCGACATTGGGCGTGCCATCCAGCGCCACGCGCATGAAATCCTTGAAGATAGGAGCGGCGAGGCCGCCGCCGGTGGCGCCATGGCCAAGGCCGCGCGGCGTGTCGTAGCCCATATAGAGGCCGACGACGAGGTTTGGCGTGTAACCGATGAACCAGGCGTCCTTTTCGTCGTTGGTGGTGCCGGTCTTGCCGGCGATGTGGCGTCCGAGCTCGGCGATGGTGGCGCCGGTGCCGCGCTGGACGACGCCTTCCATCATCGAGGTGATCTGGTAGGCGGTCATCGGATCGAGAACCTGTTCGGAATTATCGACAAGCTCAGGTTCGGGCTGGTTCTGCCATTCGGCCGCGTTGCAGCCTTCGCAGCCGCGTTCGTCCTGCTTGAAGACGGTCTTGCCGTAGCGGTCCTGGATACGGTCGATCAAGGTCGGCTTGATCGACTTGCCGCCATTGGCCATGATCGAATAGGCCGAAACCATGCGCATCACCGTCGTCTCGCCGGAACCCAGCGCCATCGGCAAATACGGCGCCAGATGGTCATAGACGCCGAAGCGCTCGGCATATTCGACGACCAGCTTCATGCCCATGTCGTTGGCGAGGCGCACAGTCATCAGGTTGCGCGACTTTTCGATGCCGGAGCGCAGGGTTGCCGGACCGGCGACCGTGCCGTCGTAGTTCTTCGGCGTCCAGGTCGTGTTGCCGCTCTGGATGGTGATCGGCCCGTCCATGATCACCGATGCCGGCGTATAGCCATTGTCGAGCGCCGCGGAATAGACGATCGGCTTGAACGAAGAGCCGGGCTGGCGCATGGCCTGGGTGGCGCGGTTGAACTCCGACTGCGCGTAGGAGAAGCCGCCGACCATGGCCAGCACGCGGCCGGTGTGTGGATCCATGGCGATCAGGCCGCCTTCCACTTCGGGGACCTGGCGCAGGCTGTAGGCGTCGTCGGAGCCTTCGTTCTTCTGGACGAAGACGACGTCGCCCGGCTTGAGCACATCGGCCGGCGACTTGGCCCTGACCGTCTTGCCGCCGACCACATGGCGCATGGCAAAGCCCATGTCTTCCTTGCTGACGGTGCCTTCGACGCGCTCCTTGACGATGTCGCCGGACGCCTGGCGTGCCGGCTGCAAGCCAATCGACAGGCCGGATGCCGAACTGTCGAGCACGACTGCGAGCTTCCATTCGGGAACGTCTTCCAGTCCCTTCACATTGCCCAGCGGCACACCCCAGTCGCCGGACACGTCGATCGTCTTCAGCGGCCCGCGGTAGCCGCGCAGCGTGTCGTATTTGATCAAGCCGTTCTGCATCGCCTTGCGGGCGATGAGCTGGATCTTCGGGTCGAGCGTGGTGCGGACGGACAGGCCGCCTTCATAGAGCGCGTTCTCGCCGTAGCGGGCGATGATCTGGCGGCGCACCTCCTCGGTGAAGTATTCGCCGGCGAACAGATAGGTGCCGTTGCGGCGCGGTGTGACGCCGAGGGGCTCCGCCTTGGCCTTGTCGCCTTCCTCGCGCGTAACGTAGCCGTTCTCGACCATCTGGTCGATGACCCAGTTGCGGCGCTCAAGCGCGCGGTCGGCATGCTTGAAGGGGTGATAATTGTTCGGCCCCTTGGGCAGCGAGGCCAGATAGGCGGCCTCGGCCACGGTCAGCTCGTTCACCGACTTGTCGAAATAAGTGAGCGCGGCACCCGCCACGCCATAGGCGCCGAAACCGAAGAAGATTTCGTTGAGGTAGAGTTCGAGAATGCGGTCCTTGGAATAGGCCTGCTCGATGCGGAAGGCGAGGATCATTTCCTTGATCTTGCGCTCGTAGGTCTGGTCCGAGGTCAGCAGAAAATTCTTCGCCACCTGCTGGGTGATCGTCGAGGCGCCAACCTGACGCCTGCCCGAGCCGAAATTCTGCAGGTTGACGATGATAGCGCGGCCCAGGCCGGTCACGTCAATGCCGGGGTGGTTGTAGAAATTCTTGTCCTCGGCCGACAGGAAGGCCGCCTTGACGCGGTCGGGGATGGCCTGGATCGGCAAATACAGGCGCCGTTCGCGCGCGTACTCGGCCATCAGCGCGCCGTCCGAGGCATGGATTCGGGTGGTCACCGGCGGCTCGTACTTGGCCAGCACCTCATAGTCGGGCAGATCCTTGGACAAATGCCCGATATAGATGGCAACCCCCGCCGCGACCAGCAGGGCCAGCGTCGTGCCGATACCGAAGAAATAGCCAATGAGACGAATCATGCCCGCTCCAGTCCTTGGTTCGGGAATTTCCTAAACGAAGCCGCCTTCCGCGCAAGCATTCGAGCCGGTCCCAACCCGTAATGGAAAACCCATGTCGCTACCATGTGGGCAAAATACGGCAAGGCCGGATTTCGCGGCCGTGAGTCGGAAATAAAAGCGTCGGGTGTTGTCGCCGCGCAACGCTGCCTGTGGTTGCAGGCGTCGTCAGGCATTTCAGCCCCCGGTTCCCGTTCCGGCACGCGCGGAAGCGAACAGCGCGACGGCGTTGGTGATGCTTTGCGCCGCCTTGCCGCGCCAGTCGGCGTCGAGCAGTTGCGCCTCGTCCTTGGCATTCGAGAGATAGCCTAGTTCGACCAGCACGGAGGGGACGTCAGGCGCTTTCAGCACCTTGAACCCAGCGGAACGCTGCGGATTGTTGATGAGGCCGACGCTGGTCGACAACTGGCCGACCAGCGTGTGGGCGAAACTCATCGAAAAGGTGTGGGTCTCGCGGCGGATCAGGTCGATCAGGATATCGGTGACTTCCTTGTTGTCGTCCTTGATCACCATGCCGGCGAACTGGTCCGAGAGATTTTCACGGTCGGCAAGCGCCTGCGCTTCCGGATCCGAAGCCTTGTCGGAAACGGTATAGACGGTCGCGCCACGGATGCCCTTGAGGCTGATAGTGTCGGCATGAATGGAGATGAGCAGGTCGGCCTCATGCTGGCGAGCGATGCGCACGCGGTCGTCCAGCCGCAAATATTCGTCGGTGTCGCGCGTCATGAAGACATCGTATCTGCCGACGGCGGCGAGCTTGTCGCGCAGTTCCGTGGCGAAAGCCAGCGTGACGTTCTTTTCGACGGTGCCGTTCAGGCCCTCGGCACCGCCATCGACGCCGCCATGGCCCGGATCGATGACGACGGTGAAGCGATGGCCCGGATTGGAGACCGGCCCGGTGCCGACCCGCCCGCCCTTGTCGGTCGAAACCGTGGAACCGGTGGTCAGCGCCTGATTGGCAAGGGCAGTGTCGAACTCGCGTTCGGAGGCCGCCGACATGTCGATGGCGATGCGGTAGCCCGCGCCGTCCTCGTTCTTGAGAACATCGAGCTTGTCGACCGCGAACGGCCCCTTGCCGGTGAGAACCAGCCGCGACACGCCTGCCTCCAACTCACCCAGGCGCACGCCCTTGACCAGCCCGCGAGGCTTCAAATCCTTGGCATCGATGGCTAACTTCGTATTCGCCAGATCGATGACCAGACGATTGGGCCCGCGCAAAAGGAACCATTTGACGTCGGGCTCACGGTCGAAATCCATGACGATGCGCATCTTGGTGGCATCGCCCGCCATCTTGTAACCGGTTGCCGTGAGCGGGGCATCGGCGGCGTTGGCGACCAACGAGATGGTCATCGACAGCAGGAGGCAGAAGATCGCGAGCAAACGGCCGCCGGCACGACTGCCCTTGTCTGTGAAGCCTGCCAGTCCCATCTCTTTGCAGTCGCTCCCGGTTTGGCGCCAAGGCGCCCGGTCATGTAGTCGAAGTGCCGGTTAGGCCGCGAACTCGATTAACGATTGGTATCCAGAGAAGGTTAACCAAGCCTTTTCACGCGAGGCCCGGACCCGTGCTTACGTGGCGGAACCGCTTTTGCCGGCGTCGGAAATCGGGGTTGCCTTCCAACCCGCCAAATCATAAAAGCGATAGTGGATCACTGCAATCCTGGAACCGCCCTCCTCCGCAGCTTCCCGCTACAGGTGAGACGAAAGGCGGCTCCTTTCGCTCCATGCGAGAAGGGTTCAGGTGATCGCGACGAATTTCGCAGGTGTGCGCCCGTGGCGGGGGAATCGCCTGCGTGAGGAAAACGGCCGGGTTTGTCCCGCGCCGGCTCTGTATGAGCAAACAAGCTGGTCCGGTTTCCGGGCTTTGGTTCAAAAGGTTCTGCTGGTGACGATGGCTTCAAGCGCAATCATGGAAAGGTCCGCATCAAACCGCGCCAATATGGCTGCGGGCGGCACCGCCATGGCGCGCAGGCACCGTCCGGCGGACATTCAGACATCCGGCACCCACATTCATCCAGACACACAGCAGCGGCCCTTGCGCCGCAAGCTGCGGCTGACGGCTGCCGGGGGGAAACGAAATAATGCCCAACAAAATGCTGATAGACGCCTCCCACCCGGAGGAAACACGCGTTGTCGTCGTACGCGGTAATCGTATCGAAGAATTCGACTTTGAATCACAGGACAAGAAGCAGCTCAAAGGAAACATCTATCTCGCCCGCGTAACGCGCGTCGAACCCTCCCTTCAGGCAGCCTTTGTCGAATATGGCGGCAACCGTCACGGTTTCCTCGCCTTCAGTGAAATACACCCCGACTACTACCAGATCCCCGTCGCCGACCGTCAGGCGCTGCTGCGCGCCGAAGCGCAGGAAGCCGAGGACGAGGACGATGAGGACGGCGAAGGCGACGACCGCCAGAGCCGCGATCGCGGCCGGCGCGGGCGCCGGCGCGGCGGCAAGGGCCGCGACCGCGCAGAACACAAGCGCGATGCGAGCGGGGCCGATGCCGACGAGGCAACCGAAACGGCCGGCGAGGCAGGCGACGCCGACAATGGCAATGACGCCGTCTCGGAGAACACTTCCCACGGTTCGGAAACCATCGAACATGCGGCCGATATCCCGGAACAGGCCGCGGATGCATCCAATCGTGGCGAAGCCTCCCCCGAGCAGGGCGACGAATCTTCTGGGCAGAACGAAGGCGAGACCCGCGAGGGCGGCCCGACGTCGATCGCCGCCTCCGTCGACGCCGATGTGATTTCCGAACCCGTCCCGCTGACGGAACAGGGCAGCGAATCCAGCGACGATGATCGCGGCATGCTGGAAGAGGTTCAGTCTTCGCATCCGGACGATCACGAGGTCGAATCGGTCGGTGCCGAGGATGCCCTGGAGGAAGCGCGCAACCGCCGCAAGCCGATGCGCCGCCAGTACAAGATCCAGGAAGTGATCAAGCGCCGCCAGATCCTGCTGGTGCAGGTCGTCAAGGAAGAGCGCGGCAACAAGGGCGCGGCGCTCACCACCTATCTGTCGCTTGCCGGCCGCTATTCCGTGCTGATGCCGAACACGGCGCGCGGCGGCGGAATTTCGCGCAAGATCACCAGTGCTGTCGACCGCAAGCGCCTCAAGGAAGTGGTCGCCGATCTCGAAGTGCCGCAAGGCATGGGCGTCATCCTGCGCACCGCCGGCGAGAGCCGCACCAAGGCCGAGATCAAGCGCGATTACGAATATCTGATGCGGCTTTGGGAGAACGTGCGCAATCTCACGCTCCAGTCCACGGCCCCTGCCCTCGTCTACGAGGAAGGCAGCCTGATCAAGCGTTCGGTGCGCGACCTCTACAACAAGGACATCGACGAGATCCTCGTCTCCGGCGAAGAGGGCTACCGCGAGGCCAAGGACTTCATGCGCATGCTGATGCCGAGCCACGCCAAGGTGGTTCAGCCGTTCCGCGATACGACGCCGATCTTCGTGCGCAACGGTATCGAGGCGCAGCTTGACCGCATGCTGCAGCCGCAAGTGACGCTCAAGAGCGGCGGCTACATCATCATCAACCAGACCGAGGCGCTGGTCGCCATCGACGTCAATTCGGGCCGCTCGACCAAGGAGCACTCGATCGAGGACACCGCGCTCCACACCAATCTGGAAGCGGCGGAGGAAGTCGCCCGCCAGCTCAGGCTGCGCGACCTTGCCGGCCTGATCGTCATCGACTTCATCGACATGGAGGAGAACCGCAACAACCGTGCCGTCGAGAAGCGGTTGAAGGATCACCTCAAGAACGACCGCGCGCGCATCCAGGTCGGCCGCATCTCGCATTTCGGCCTGATGGAGATGTCGCGCCAGCGCATCCGCGCCAGCGTGCTGGAATCGACCATGAAGCCTTGCCCGCATTGCGGCGGCACCGGCCATGTGCGCTCCGATTCGTCTGTCGCGCTGATGGTGGTCAGGGCGATCGAGGAGTTCCTGCTCAAGGATTCGCGCAGCCACATCACGGTTCGTACGCCCGCGGCGACCGCGCTCTATGTGCTCAACCACAAGCGCGGCACGCTGGTGGAACTGGAAAGCCGCTTCGGCCTGACCATCACGCTCGAGGCCGACGACACGGTCGGTTCGCAGCATTATGCGATCTTCCGCGGCGCGCTGGCCGAAAAGCCGGAAGGCTTCGTCGAGGCACGCACCCTGCCGGCCTATGTCGAACCGGAAGAGCTCGAGGATGAGACCATCGTCGAGGAGGAAGACGAAGCACCGGCCCAGGCCGAACAGCCGCGTCAGCCGCAGCAAGGTCAGCACCAGCAGAGGCCCGGCGAAGAGGGCGAAGGCCGCGACCGCAAGCGCCGCAAGCGTCGCAGACGCCGCGGCGGCAAGGATCGCGATCGAGAACATGGCCACACCGACGGTGCTTCCGTGTTGGCGCAGGCCGACGAGTTGTCCACATCGGAAAACCTGTTGAGCCGTGACGAGGCGGAAGCCGGCGACGAGGCTCCGGTCCCCGCGGCCGGAACTGCCGAAACGGCGGAAGCATCCGACGAGGGCCAGGGCAAGAAGCGTCGCCGCGGCAAGCGCGGCGGCAAGCGCAACCGGCGCGAGGACGGCGAAGGCGAGGCCGAGGCAAGCGCCGATGAAGCGACCGAACCTTCCGGGGTCGATGCTTCCGAAAGCGAGCCTGCGATCGAGCCGGTAACCGTCGTGGCTGCGGAAGAGCCGGTGGCTCCAGTGAGCGACGAGGCGACGACCGCCGAGAAGCCCAAGAAGCCGCGGCGCGCAGCCAAGCCGAAGAAGGCAGCCGCCGAGGAGCCGATCGCTGAACTGGCCGTTCCGGCACCCGCCGAGACGCCAGCCACGGCATCGGACGAGGCAGCGGCAGCGACCGCCGAGGAAACACCGAAGGCCCGTCCGTCACGACGCAAGCCGGCGGCCATCGATGCGCCGATCGTGCCGGTGGTTTCCTCGACCGTCGCCGAAGAGCCGGAAACCAAGACCGAAGAGAAGCCGAAGCGCGCCGGCTGGTGGCAGCGGAAAGGTTTCTTCTGAGATTTCAGCCCTTTGAACTGACTTCCTGAATAAAAAAATCCCGCGCCGGTCGAAAGACGGCGCGGGATTTTCATATCCGGTTTGCCGGAACGTTACGGCGCGAAGATCGACCAGTTCATCATCCTGGCAAGCTTTTCCAGGGCGATCGAGCCCAGCTTGGAATTGCCGTTGGCGTTGAGGCCGGGCGACCAGACGGCGAGCGAGGCGACGCCGGGCACGATGCCCAATATGCCGCCGCCGACGCCGCTCTTGCCCGGAATGCCGACGCGGAAGGCAAAATCACCGGAGCCGTCATAGTGGCCGCAGGTCAGCATCATGGCGCCGATGCGGCGTGCCCGCTCGGCCGACACCACGGAATGTCCGGTCGCCGGATTCTTGCCGCCATTGGCGAGGAACCGACCGGCCATCGCCAGCTGCCGGCAGCTCATGGCGACGGCGCAATGATGGAAATAGACGCCGAGCGCCAGCTCCGGCGCATGATGAAGATTCCCGAAGGATTTCATGTAGTTGGCGAGCGCGAAATTGCGATAGCCGGTGGCGCGCTCCGACGCCGCCACCTCGCGGTCGATGATGATGGTATCGTCGTCGGCGAGGAACTGGATGAAGCGCAGGATCTCGCCGATCGCCTCGCGCGGCTGGTGGCCGGCAAGCAGGATGTCGGAAATGACAATGGCGCCGGCATTGATGAAGGGATTGCGCGGAATGCCGTTCTCATGCTCGAGCTGCACGATCGAGTTGAACGGATTGCCCGAAGGCTCGCGCCCTACCCGCTTCCACAGCGCGTCGCCGACATTGCCCAGCGCGAGCGTCAAGGTGAACACTTTCGAGATGCTCTGGATCGAAAAGGGCTGGTCGGCGTCGCCCGCCATCAGCACACGGCCGTCATTGGTGACGGCTGCGATGCCGAATTTCTTCGGATCAACCTTGCCGAGCTGCGGGATATAGGTGGCGACCTCGCCGCGATCGTTGCGTTCGGCCATTTCGGCCGCGACTTCGGCCAGGGCCTGCTCGAGTTCCGGCATGGATCTACCTCAGCCAGCGTTCGATGCGCGCCAATGCCTCGACCATGTCGTCATGGCTGCCGGCATAGGAGAACCGCATGGTGCGGTGCCCGGCCTGGGTGTCGAAATCACGGCCGGGCGTGGCCGCGACATGCGCCTCGGCCAGCATCTTGCGGGCGAAAGCCATGCTGTCATTGCTGTGCCGGGTGACGTCGCAAAAGGCATAGAAGGCGCCATCCATCGGTGCGGCCAGCGGAAAGCCGAGCTCCGGCAGACGCGTCATCAGGAGCTCGCGGTTCCAGGCATAGCGACCCTTGACCGCTTCCAGCTCCTCGGTAGCGGCAAAGGCCTCGATTGCGGCGACCTGCGACAGTTCCGGCGGCGAGATGTAGAGGCTCTGCGCAATGCGCTCGATGGGCCGCACCACCGCTTCCGGCAGCACCATCCAGCCGATGCGCCAGCCGGTCATGCAATAGTATTTCGAGAAGGAGTTGATCGCCGTGACACCGGTGCCAAAGGCGAGTGCGGTGGTGTCGGACGCCGCATAGGCCAGCCGATGATAGATCTCGTCGGAGATGACGGCAATGCCGAGCGCCTCCGCCGTCCGGACCAGGTCCGCGAGATCATCGGCCGGAATGACCGCGCCGGTCGGGTTGGCCGGACTTGCGAACAGCACGCCCTTCAGCGGTTTTTCGCGATGCGCGGTCTCCAGGTGAGCGGCATGAAGATAGGCCGCATCGCCGAGCTCTATCTCGATCACTTCGATGCCCAGCGCCGCCATGATGTTGCGATAGGCGGGGTAGCCCGGCGCTGCGATGGCGACGCGGTCACCGGGATCGAACATTGCCAGGAAGGCGAGATTGAAGGCGGCCGAGGATCCCGTCGTGACCGCGATCCGGTCGGGCGCGACATCAAGCCCGTAGTGATCCCCATAATGTTCCGCGATCGCCTTGCGCAATCCAGCCAGGCCCAGCGCATCGGTATAGCCAATACGCCCGTCCTGCAAAGCCCTGGCCGCCGCGGCACGAACGCGGGCCGGAGCCGGATCGGACGGCTGGCCGACGGCCATGGAAATGACCGGCGCGCCCGTCGCTCTCAGCCGGTTCGCCTCGGCCAGCACATCCATGGCGTGGAAGGGTTCGACATTGCCACGGCGTGAGAGCGAAACGACCATTTTGACCTCGATCCGACGATTGAGCGCACCACGTCCTGGCGCATGCGCCGCACAAATGCCCGATTGGTGTGAGGATCACAAGTTGAGGAAGTTTTTCCGGTGCCGACTTTTCATCTTTCGCCCGCTCGTCTACCAGTGGACACGTCATGTTGAGCCGACCCAAATCGATGGTTGCCCGGGTAGCGCGCGTCGTTGCGACGCTTTCGCTTGGCGTCGCCGTCGCGGTGTCTGGTTCCATCAGCGCCTTGGCCCAGAACGTGCCGGTGGTGCGCGATGCCGAGATCGAGGCGCTGGTGCGCGACTACGCCCGCCCGATCTTCAAGGCCGCCGGTCTGGCGAATGACGGCATCGACATCGTCCTGGTCAACGACCAGAGCTTCAATGCCTTCGTCACCGGACGCAGGCTGTTCATCAACACGGGCGCCTTGATGGAAGCCGAAACGCCCAACGAGATCATCGGCGTCATCGCCCACGAGGCCGGCCATATCGCCGGCGGCCACCAGCAGAAACTGCGTGACCAGCTCGAGCGCGCCAAGACGATGGCCATCATCGCAACCTTGCTGGGCGCCGGCGCCATGGTCGCCGGGGCGACCACCAACAGCCGCGGACTTGCCGGCGCCGGCGTGGGCGTGGCGGCTGGCGGCGGCGAGATGGCGCAGCGCAGCATTCTCGCCTATCAGCGCACCGAGGAAATGACGGCCGACCGCTCGGCGATCACCTATCTCAACGCCACCGGCCAGTCCGGCATGGGCATGCTGAAGACGTTTCAGCGTTTCCAGACGGCCTTGTCGCTGTCGGGCGCGCAGGTCGATCCCTACCGGATCAGCCATCCAATGCCGCGCGATCGAATCTCCAACCTCGAAGTGCTGGTCAAGCAGAGCCCCTATCTCGACAAGGTCGATGCGCCGGCACTGCAATTGCGCCACGACATGATGCGGGTGAAGATCGCTGTCTACATGGAAGGCCAGGCCGCCGCGTCGCGGCTGATGCGAAAGATGCAGGGCAGCCTTGCCGCGCAGTATGGCGAGGCCCAATCGGCCTATCTTTTCGGCAACATCGCCACCGCACTCGCCAAGACCAACGCCTTGATCAAAGCCCAGCCCGGCAACGCCTATTTCCAGGAATTGCGCGGCGATATATTGATGAAGGCGAACAAGCCCAAGGAAGCTGCCGATGCCTACGCCAAGGCAGTCAGCCTCGACAAGGCGCGATCTGGATTGCTGCCGGTTTCGCTCGGCCAGGCGTTGATGGCGACGGGCACCCCAGACGCTCTGAAAAAGGCCGTGGTGCAGATCAACAACGGCTTGCGACGCGACAAGGAAAATTCCGTGGGATACCGCTATCTGGCGCAGGCCTATGGCGAATTGGGAGACATACCGGGCGCCGAGCTCGCCACGGCCGAGGGTCATTTCTATTCCGGTAACTACAAGGATGCGAAGATCTTCGCCATGCGAGCGCAGCAGCAACTCAAACGCGGCGAGCCGCGATGGATACGCGCCCAGGACATCATAAACTACAAGCCGTCGGGCAAGGTATAGTGAACCTTCCGGCCGTGCGCTGCGACGCAGCCAGATCGGAAAACAGGCAAAGGAACGGAACGATGAAAAAGGCACTGCTGCTGGGCACCACGGGAGTTGCGATAGCCCTTGCCATGCTGGCGTTCGGTTTCGTGGCCGGCAGCCCGCAAATCGCGGAAGCCGGTGCGGCGCAACCGCTTCAGACGGCAGCGGCCGATACCAAGATCGACCGCACCGAGGTCGAAGGCATCATCCGCGATTATCTCCTGAAGAATCCGGAAGTGCTGCTGGAAGTCCAGGATGCGCTCGAGGCCAAGCAGAAAGAAGAGCAGCGCATTGCCCATCTCGGCGTCATCAAGGGCGCCAAGGAGCAGATCTTCAACTCCTCCTTCGACGGCGTGGTCGGAAACCCGAAAGGCAAGGTCACGATCGTCGAGTTCTACGACTACAATTGCGGCTTCTGCAAACGCGCCATCGAAGACATGCAGGCGCTGACCAAGGCCGATCCGGACCTGCGTTTCGTGCTCAAGGAGTTCCCGATCCTCGGCCCGGATTCGCAGAAGGCCAGCGTCGTCTCGATGGCCTTCCACCTGATGATGCCGCAGAAGTACGGCGAGTTCCACAATGCGCTGCTCGGCGGCCAGGGACGCGCCACCGAGGCGGCGGCGATCAAGGTCGCGCTTTCGCTCGGCGCCGACGAAGCGACGCTGCGTGAAAAGATGAAGGACCCGTCCATCACCGAAGCCTTCTCCAAGACCTACGATCTCGCCAACAAGCTGGCGATCACCGGAACGCCGTCCTATGTCGTCGGCAACGAGGTCGTGTTCGGGGCGCTCGGACAGGAAGTCCTGGCGGAGAAGATCGAGGCGGCGAAAGCCGCGCTTTGATCGGCCGCGGGTTTTCTTCACGGGCGCATTTCTGCCTGTTGTGGACAGTGAAAGAACGCACTTGCGCTCTTTCCGCGGGCGTCTATGCCCATTATAGAGGGCCCAGCGCCGGTTTGACGCCGGTGCCGGAAAAGGTCGGCATTTTTTGAAAACGGTTTTCGTCCTGAACGGTCCCAATCTCAACGCGCTCGGCAAGCGCGAGCCTGGCATCTATGGCGGCAAGACGCTTGCCACCATCGCGGACGACTGCAGAGAGGCCGGCGCGGCGCTCGGGCTCGAAATCGATTTCCGCCAGTCGAACCACGAGGGCGACCTCGTCGACTGGATCCAGGAAGCCGGCGACAAGGCCGCCGGCATCGTCATCAATCCCGGCGCCTATAGCCACACCTCGATCGCGATTCACGACGCCATTCGTTCCGTGGCGCCGCTGCCGGTCGCCGAGGTCCATCTTTCCAATATCCATGCGCGGGAATCATTCCGCCACGTCTCCATGGTCGCGCCGGTCGCTGTCGGCATGATCTGTGGCTTTGGGCCGCTCGGCTACACGCTGGCGCTGCAGGCGCTGGCCGCACGCCTATGACCGGCCAACAAACAGAAGGCTCGAAAATGTCGATAAAGAAGACCGGTGTTGACCAGCAGCTGATCCGCGATCTGGCGGGCATACTGAACGACACCAATCTCACCGAGATCGAAGTCGAGCTGGGTGACCTGAAGGTGCGCGTATCGCGGCAGGCGCCGGCGGTTCACGCGATAGCCGCGCCGCAGCCGGCCTTTGCGCCGGCGCCGGCGGCCCAACCTGCCACAGCAGCCGTTCCGGCCGCGGCCGACGTGTCGAAAAACGCCGTGGCCTCCCCCATGGTCGGCACTGCCTACCTGGCGCCCTCGCCGGATGCCAAGCCGTTCATAGAGATCGGCCAGAACGTCAAGGAAGGGCAGACGCTGCTGATCATCGAAGCGATGAAGACGATGAACCAGATCCCCTCGCCGCGCGCCGGCACGGTGACGGCGATCCTGTTCGAGGACGCACAGCCGGTCGAATACGGCATGCCGCTCGTCGTGATCGAGTAGAGCGGCCCTAATGTTCCAGAAGATTCTCATCGCCAATCGCGGCGAAATCGCGCTTCGGGTGCTGCGTGCCTGCAAGGAGCTTGGCATCCAGACGGTGGTGGTGCACTCGACCGCCGACGCCGACGCCATGCATGTTCGGCTCGCCGACGAGAGCGTATGCATCGGGCCACCGCCATCGCGCGACAGCTACCTCAATATCCACCAGATCGTCGCCGCCTGCGAGATCACCGGCGCCGACGCCGTGCATCCCGGCTACGGTTTCCTGTCGGAGAACGCCAAGTTTTCCGACATATTGGCCGCGCATAACATTACCTTTATCGGTCCGACCGGCGACCATATCCGCATCATGGGCGACAAGATCGAAGCCAAGCGCACCGCCAAGCGACTCGGCATTCCGGTGGTTCCCGGCTCCGATGGTGCGGTGACCGAGGAAAAGGAGGCCAAGCGCATCGCCGCAGAGATCGGCTATCCCGTGATCATCAAGGCGTCGGCCGGCGGCGGCGGACGCGGCATGAAAGTGGCGCATACCGAGGCCGACCTCGAAGTCGCCTTGCAGACGGCCCGCTCGGAAGCGGGCGCGGCCTTCGGCGATGACGCCGTCTATATTGAAAAGTACCTGCAAAAACCGCGTCATATCGAGGTTCAGGTGTTCGGCGACGGCTTTGGCCGGGGCGTGCATTTCGGCGAGCGCGACTGCTCCTTGCAGCGCCGCCACCAGAAAGTCTGGGAAGAGGCCAACTCACCCGCCCTCAACGCCGAGGAACGCTCGCGCATCGGCGATATCTGCGCCAACGCCATCGCCGACCTCGGCTATTCCGGCGCCGGCACGATCGAGTTCCTCTACGAGAATGGCGAGTTCTATTTCATCGAGATGAACACGCGCCTGCAGGTCGAGCATCCGGTGACGGAGGCTATCACTGGCATCGATCTGGTGCATGAGCAGATCCGTGTCGCCTCGGGCGGCGGTCTTTCGGTCAAGCAGGAAGACATCCGCTTCCAGGGCCATGCCATCGAGTGCCGCATCAATGCAGAGGATCCGCGCACCTTCACGCCCTCGCCCGGCACGATCACCCATTTCCACACGCCAGGCGGCCTTGGCATCCGTGTCGATTCCGGCGTCTATTCAGGGTACAAGATCCCGCCTTACTACGACAGCCTGATCGGCAAGCTGATCGTGCACGGGCGCAACCGCGTCGAATGCATGATGCGGCTGCGCCGGGCGCTGGACGAATTCGTCGTCGACGGAATCAAGACGACGTTGCCGCTGTTTCGCGACCTCGTCGGCAACGCCGACATCGCCAATGGCGACTATGACATCCACTGGCTGGAAAAATATCTGGCCAAAGGCGAATAGCCCCGGACTTGCCGCTATAATGAAGCGATGACTCGCCCCTACGCGCCAGGCTATCGTATCCCGACCGACCTTCTGCTCAAGGCCTACGCCTCGGGCGTCTTCCCGATGGCCGAAAGCGCCGCCGATCCGGAAGTGTTCTGGGTGCGGCCGGAGACGCGCGGCATCATTCCGCTCGACCGCTTCCACACGCCGAAAAGTCTGAAGAAGGCGCTTCGGCGAAACCTCTTCGACATCCGTTTCGACTTCGATTTCGAGGCGACGATCGGTGGCTGCGCCGAAAGGCGCGAGGAACGCCGTTCCACCTGGATCAACGCGCCGATCCGCGAGGCCTATGTGCAGTTGCATCGCATCGGCCATTGCCATTCTGTCGAGGCCTGGCGCGAGGAGCGGCTGGTCGGCGGCCTCTACGGTGTCTCCCTGGGGAGGGTGTTCTTCGGCGAAAGCATGTTTTCCCGGGAAACGGATGCTTCGAAGATCTGCCTTGTGCATCTCGTCGAACGCCTGCAGGCGCGCGGTTTCGCACTGCTCGACACGCAGTTCACCACCGAACACCTCAAGCGCTTCGGCGCAATCGACGTGCCGCGCGGCAAATACGAGAAGATGCTGGCCGACGCGCTGAAGGGTGAAGCGGTGTTTTTCCCCTGATGATCCAGCCCGTCAGCGGACCTTCGTTTCCAGCGGAGCCTGCGAATGGAACATCATCTTCCAGCCGTTGACGCGATGGACATAGCCGGTGCTGACCAGCGCCGCGTAGGCTTCGCCATTGCCCTTCACGGCATGCGCCTCATAGGCCAGGATGACGATGTCGCTGCCTGGTTCGACCACGCCCTTGAGATCGATCTCGAGATCACGCCATCGCTTGGGATCGGCGGCGGTTTCGGCGAGATCGGCATTGCTCATGGTCTGGGCCATCTGCGGAAATGCCACGAGGCACTCGGTGTCGGCATTGGCCGCGAAAAATGCCGAATCGCCTGTCCAGAAGCCCTTTTCGAGCTCAAGCAGTTCCTTGATGCTGGCGGTGATCCGCTTTCTGGCAGACATCGGAAAATCCTCCCGGCGCGCATCGTGTGGCCGTCAGGGCCCAACGCGTTGCCCTCAGGGCGGTTCCGAAGGATCAGTTGGCGTTGGTCGTAGGCGGTTCCGTGGCTTCCGGTTCGGCCGCAGCCGGAGCGGCCGTGGCATTCGGCTGGGCCGTATCGGGCTTGGCCGCATCGGTCTTGGCCGAATCGGGCGCTGGCACATCCGACTTCTGCTTGCAGGCCTTCAGCCAGACGTCATAGACGGCATGCTCGACGGCATTGAGACCAGGGCTTTCGGCAAACATCCAGCCAGTGAAGATGCGGCGGATCTTGCGGTCGAGCGTGATCTCGTCGACTTCGACAAAAGAATCGGTCTTCGGCTCCTCGTTCTGCGGCCGGGAGTAGCAGACGCGCGGCGTCACCTGCAAAGCACCGAACTGCACCGTCTCGTCGATATAGACGTCGAAGGTGATGATGCGGCCGGTGATCTTGTCGATGCCGGCGAATTCGGCGACCGGGTTGGTGATTCGGTCCGATCCCGGCGCCGGCGCGGGTGCGGCCGGCGTTGGCGAAGCGGCAAGTGCCGCGGTGCTAACGGTGAGCCCGGCGGCTACTATCAGTGCGCCCATCGATGTCAGGCTGAAAATGCTCATGCAGGGATACCGGTGGTTAGCGCCCGGGTGATTCTCTCTATCACAAAGGCTAGTCGCCGTTTTCTGATGAGCAAGCTGCTAGACACCAATTGTGGCGATAAAGGACCGACGCCCCCTTATGATCCGGGCGTCCAGGCGTCGTAGTCGCCGGTGACCTGCGGGCGGTGCTGGTTGGTCAGCACCGAGCCCTTCGGACGATAGGCTGAGGGCGAGCCGGTCAGGTTCGGTTGATGCGGTTTCTGCCAGTCGCGCGGCTTGTAATCGTCGCTCGGCGGCGCGACGTCGACGCGGTGATGAATCCAGCCGTGCCAGCCGGGCGGGATAGAAGAAGCCTCGGAATAATCGCGATAGATGACCCAGCGGCGCGTGCGTCCTTCGGAATCGACACCGCCTTCGTAGTAGACGTTGCCCACCTCGTCCTGCCCGACCTTCCTGCCGTGCCGCCAGGTGTGCAGGCGCGTGCCAAGCGTCTGGCCGTTCCACCAGGTGAAAAACTGCGTAAGGAAAGTCTTCATCTTCAAACCCTCGCGCCGATGGCGTCCGTTTCCTGCTTATGGCGTCAGCCCTTCGTGAAGGCAAGGGGCTTGCCGCCAAGAGGGCGCAAATGGCGCGCCGGTAAGGCGACACAAGCCGGTGATGCATTGCCGGCGCCGTATGGTGCTTGCCAACCACCCTCAGCCTTTCTAAAGCTCTGCGCGCGCGCGCCGTGCGGGTATCCGGCCGACCCTTGGCCGAGGGAGGTGACGATTGGCCAGGGAATCGCCGACCGCCGACATTCGCATCGGCGCCGATGCCATTCGCCGCCGCAAGCGTGGCGTGCCGATCGTCTGTCTCACCGCCTATACCTACCCCATCGCCCGGCTGCTCGACGAGCATGTCGATCTGCTCCTCGTCGGCGACAGCGTCGCAATGGTCCTGCATGGCCACAAAACGACGCTGGGCGCCTCGCTGGAGATGATGATCGCGCATGGGCAAGCGGTGATGCGCGGCTCGGCCAGGGCTTGCGTCGTCGTCGACATGCCGGCCGGCAGCTATGAGGATTCGGCGGCCCAAGCCGTTGCCTCGGCGCGGCGTATCGTTGGCGAAACCGGCTGCCAGGCTGTGAAACTCGAGGGCGGCGTCGGTATGGCCCGGCAGATCGCCGCAGTCGTCGATGCCGGCATCGCGGTCATGGGCCATATCGGCCTGCTGCCGCAGTCCGTCGAGAAGGATGGCGGCTACAGGATCAAGGGCCGGACCGACGAGAATGCGGCAGCGCTGTTTGCCGATGCGCGCGCCGTCGAAGAAGCCGGCGCCTTTTCGATGGTCATCGAGGGCACGGTCGAAGCGGTCGCGGCCGAAATCACCCGCCGCATCGCCATTCCGACTATCGGCATCGGCGCCAGCGGCGTTTGCGACGGCCAGATCCTGGTCATAGACGACATGGTCGGGCTCACCGTCGACCGCGTGCCGAAATTCGTCAAGGAGTATGCCGATTTGCGCAGCGTGGTCTCGTATGCGGCCGCACGTTACGCCAGCGAGGTACGAGACCGGACATTCCCCGGCCCTGAAAATGTGTTTTCGGCCACCTTGGGCAAGGACAACCGATGAGCCGGCCCCTCGTCGTCGACACGGTCGCCGGCCTTCGCGCGCGGATCCGCGACTGGCGGCGCGACGGCCTTCGCGTCGCCATGGCGCCGACAATGGGCGCCTTGCACGAAGGGCACCTATCGCTGGTCAGGATCGCGCTTGAAAGAGCCGAGCGCTGCATCGTCTCGATCTTTGTCAACCCGACGCAGTTCGCGCCGAGCGAGGATCTCGACAAATATCCACGTCAGCTCGCCCGCGATCTCGACCAGCTGGCTTTGGCCGGAGCCGATCTTGCCTACACGCCTGGGGTTGGTGAGATGTATCCTGCCGGCTTTGCCACCAAAATCTCGGTCGGCGGTCCCTCCGCCGGGCTCGAATCGGATTTTCGACCGACTTTTTTCGAAGGCGTCGCCACCGTCGTGGCGAAGCTGTTCCTGCAGGCGTCGCCCGACGTCGCGGTCTTTGGCGAAAAGGATTATCAGCAATTGTGCGTCGTCAGGCAGCTCTGCCGCGACCTCGACCTGCCCGTCGAAATCATCGGCGCGCCGACGATCCGCGACGCGTACGGCCTCGCCATGTCATCGCGTAACGCCTATCTCGGCGAGGCCGAACTCCAGATCGCCCGCCGGCTCAACGTGATCCTGCGCAAGGCAGCCGCGGCGCTGGCGGCCGGCGCCGACCAGAACGGCGCGACAGGCGAAGCCAGCCGCGCCCTGCTCGCGGCCGGCTTCCACAAGATCGATTATGTCGAAGCTCGCGAGAGCCGGACGTTGGCGCCGTGGCGCCGCGGGCACGAGGGCCGCCTGCTCGCCGCCGCCTGGCTGGGCAAGACCAGGCTGATCGACAATGTGGACGTCTCCACCAGTTAGGCTGCGGCTCGATCGCTGAATTCGACCGCCGGATTGCGCACCCGAAAGGTCCGCCGCTATGCGGCAAGCGGCCTTTCATAGACGAGGGCCGGGATAGCGGATTGGGCCGAACCGCAATTGTCGGTGCGGCCGGTCTGGACGAAGCCGTTCGCCTGGTAGAAGGCAATTGCGCGCGTGTTCTTCTCTTCCACTTCCAGCCGGATGGCGCGGGCCTCAGGGAAGCTTTCGATGATCTCGTCGAGAAGCATGCCGCCGATGCCCCGGCCCTGCAGGCCGGGCTGCACGTAAAGCTGCTTCAGCATGACCACGCCGCCGCCATCGAGCGCTTCGGCAAATGCCATGCCGCCAATGCGCTGGCCATCGTCGGCGACGAGGAACTCGCTGTTTGGCTTCGCCAGCCGCGCCGTGAGCGAGGCGATCGAATGCCACGCATCGGTGATCTCTGTCACCCGTTCGGCGCCATAGATGGCGTCGTAAGTCGCATGCCAAGTCTCGACCAGCAGCGCCCGGATGGCGGCGAGGTCGCGATCCCCGGCGGTGCGCACGAACATAGTCTACTCGATGCCCAGCTTGGCCTTGACCAGGTCATTGACGGCCTGCGGGTTGGCCTTGCCACCGGTCGCCTTCATCACCTGGCCGACGAACCAGCCGGCCATGGTCGGCTTGGCGCGCGCCTGCTCGACCTTGTCCGGGTTGGCTGCGATCACCTCGTCCACCGCCTTTTCGATAGCGCCGGTGTCGGTAACCTGTTTCATGCCGCGGCTCTCGACCAGTTGGCGCGGGTCGCCGCCCTCGTTCCAGACGATCTCGAACAGGTCCTTGGCGATCTTGCCGGAGATGGTGCCGTCCTTGATCAGATCGATGATGGCACCGAGCTGATCCGGCGAAACCGGAGCATTTTCAATGTCCTTTCCAGCTTTGTTCAATTGCCCAAGCAGGTCGTTGATAACCCAGTTGGCGGCGAGCTTGCCGTCGCGGCCGGCGGCCACCTTCTCGAAATAGTCGGCGATCGGCTTTTCCGACACCAGGATCGAGGCATCGTAAGTCGAGAGGCCGAGCGAGGAGATCAATCGCGCCTTCTTGTCGTCGGGCAGTTCCGGCAGTTCCTTGGCCAGCGCTTCGACATAGGCCTGGTCGAATTCCAGCGGCAACAGGTCGGGATCTGGAAAATAGCGGTAGTCGTGCGCCTCTTCCTTGGTGCGCATCGAACGGGTTTCGCCCTTGACGGCGTCGAACAGCCGCGTTTCCTGGTCAATCGTGCCGCCATCCTCGATGATAGCGATCTGCCGGCGCGCCTCGAAATCGATCGCCTGGCCTATGAAGCGGATCGAATTGACGTTCTTGATCTCGCAGCGCGTGCCGAATTCGCCGCCCGGCCGGCGCACCGAAACGTTGACGTCCGCGCGCATGGAGCCTTCGTCCATGTTGCCGTCGCAGGTGCCGAGATAGCGCACGATGGTGCGCAGCTTGGTGACATAGGCCTTGGCTTCGTCGGCCGAACGCATGTCCGGTTTCGACACGATTTCCATCAGCGCCACGCCGGAGCGGTTGAGATCGACATAGGACATGGTCGGATGCTGGTCGTGCATCGACTTGCCGGCGTCCTGCTCCAGATGCAGGCGCTCGATGCCGACCTCGATGTCCTCGAACTCGCCCTGGCGGTCCGGCCCGACGGAGACGATCACCGTGCCCTCGCCGACGATCGGCTGCTTGAACTGCGAGATCTGGTAGCCCTGCGGCAGGTCCGGGTAGAAATAGTTCTTCCGGTCGAAGACGGACTTGTGGTTGATCTGCGCCTTCAAGCCGAGGCCGGTACGGATCGCCTGCTTGACGCATTCCTCATTGATGACGGGGAGCATGCCGGGCATTGCCGCATCGACCAGGCTGACATTGGCGTTGGGGGCAGCGCCGAACGACGTCGAAGCGCCGGAAAAGAGTTTTGCTTCCGATGTCACCTGCGCGTGGACCTCGAGCCCGATGATGATTTCCCAGTCGCCGGTGGCGCCGGGGATAAGGCGTTTCGCGTCGGGCGTGCGGGTGTCGATGATGCTCATGGTAGCCTGCGTAGTAGAACGATGGAAACGTGCGTTTTGCACATCCTGATTTGCAACTTCGCTAGTGCAAACCGCCTCGCGAGACAAGCGTAAAGCCGCCCGCTGGCCTTTTCCGCCGCTTTCGCCTATAGGCCATCCATCCCAATGGAGAGTGGATGTCCACTTACGCTCAGTCCCGGTAAGACCCTGACCTCATAGCGAGGCAGGGCAGAAAACCTGAAACCCCGCGCCGCGAAGCTTCGCGGCGGCGGCTTTTGTTGTTTTCCCGGAAACTCTCCCATGGATATTTCGCGTATTGAACAACGCGTTCTGCACCTGCTCGCGCAGGGCGGACGCATTGAGATCGAAAAAAGTGAGAAGAAACGGATCGCCTCCGTCAAATGCCTGACCCGCGACGGCTGGCACTACCCCGGCGTCGATCTCGACCTGTTTCGGAAGCTGAAGCGCAAGAAGGCGGTTTCGTCGTCGGACGGCGGCCCCTACCGCATCACGCGGCGCGGGCTCCAACTCGTCCGCTCCGAACTCGACAACAGGTAGCCTATCGCCCGCCGGCCGTTTGCGCGGCCGGCGGTTGCTTACCGCTCAGGCGGTAGCGATATAGGCGCGGATTTCCTCAGCCTCGCGCTCGACATCCTCGATACGACGCTTGACCACGTCGCCGATCGAAACGATGCCGTCGAGCATGCCGTCCTTTTCCACCGGAAGATGGCGGAAGCGGCCCCGGGTCATGATCTCCATCACCTCGTTGACGGTGTGATTCTCGTTGCAGATCTTCACTTTCGGCGTCATCGCGGAACGAACGGCTATGTCGAGCGCGGCAGCGCCTTCCCTTGCGACGACGCGCACGATGTCGCGCTCGGACAGGATGCCGACGATCTTGCGGTCTCCATTGGTGATGACCAACGCCCCGATCCTGTGTTCGGCAAGGATGCGGATGGCCTCGCTTAGTTTTTCGTTCGGCCCGAGCGTCAACACGTCGTGGCCTTTTTGCTCGAGAATGGCCTTAACCGTCATGGCGTCCTCCTCTACTTTGCCAACCGGTTCCTGCCCTGACCGGCTTTCACGTAAGAGTGAACATCGTGCGCCGCGATCGGTTGCATTTCAAGTGCGGTGGTCGGTCGTCTCCCAGTCGAGCGGCTGCCAACGCCTATCGAACCAGCGCAAGCCGAAGAAGCCGGCGATAAAGCCGCCAATGTGAGCCTCCCAGGCGATCTGGCTGTCGACGCCGGGGGCGAAGCCGACAAGGCCGGTGACAAGGTTGATCACCATCCAAACGGCAAGGAAGATCATCACGCCACGCGAGCGCAGCACCATTGCGATCGGCAGCACGGGGCCGGCGAAAGCGGCTTTGCCCGCCGAACGATCCGTACGGAAGCCAAAGCGTGCCGCCGCTCCCATCATGCCCGATATCGCACCGGAAGCCCCGACCAGCGGCGCTTCGCCATATGGATGCATGGCCCAGAAAAGCGCCACTGAAGCCAGTCCCGTCGCGGCGAAGAACAACGCGAACCAGAACGCTCCGAGCCGATTGGCCAACGGCGAGCCAAAGGCAGCGAGCCAGACCATATTGATGGCGATATGCGCAAATCCACCATGCATGAAGGCATAGGTGAAGGGCCGCGTGAACAGGAACCAGTCGAAGCCGTATTGGCCGGTGTAGAGGACAGGGATGAAGGCTCCGTCGTAAAGCAGTGTCATTTGCTGAGCATCACTCAGCACGTATTGCTGCAACAGGTAGATGGCCACGCAAATGGCGATCACCGCCAGCACGATCGGCGGCAGGTTGAAGATCGGCTCGCGACGCGGCTCGGGCTCGCGATCCGCCTGTTCTATTTCCGGTGGGCTTACAGGTTCACTCATGTGCACTAGCACTCGGTCCAGGATTCGTTGTTGCGAGCATCTAGACCACTGCCCGCCGGACCACAAAGGGCGAATCGCCGAGCGCGAATCAAAAGTGCCGAATCAAAAGAAAGCCGTCCAAGGTTTCCCTTGAACGGCTGTCGAGTCCCCTGTCCCCCCGAACTCTTGACTGAAGTGCTGCCGATCGTCGCGAAACGACCGCTTCTGGAGTGGTTTTTGTGTGCCACGCGGCTCGACCGGGCGCAACGTAAACCACTTGTTAACCTTAACGGCCCCGACCCGTGAACAAGTGTTAACGACGCTGGCACGCTTCCTGCTCCGCAACGCATGTAGGTCATCGGAGGGCGCCCTTCTGTTCACCGATGGGACATCAGACGACAGAATGCGCGGAGCTGCTTAGCATGAACCAGAACGGATCGATCACGCTGTTCCAGTATTGGAACCGCTTGCGTGATGGACGCCCTGCCCCGAAGCGCTCGGAAGTGGAGCCGGCCGATATCAAGTCGCTGCTGGCCGACACCTTCATCCTGGAAAGGGACACGCGTGGGCAAGCGGTGTTCCGGCTGGCCGGCACAAGGCTCTGCGCCTCCTATGGCCGCGAACTCAAGGGGTTCTCCTTTCCCTCGCTGTGGCGCGAGAAGGACCAGCGGCTGGTCTCGAAGCTGATCCATGGCGTGTTCGACCAGAAATCCGTCGTGCTGATCATGTTCGAGGGCTTCAGCCGCAACGGCCGTTCCAACAAGTTCGAACTGCTTGCCTTGCCGCTGGATGGCGGCGTCGAAAACCCGCGTTGCCTTGGCGTGATCAGCGCTGTGGAGAAGCCGTTCTGGCTGGGCGCCGACCCGCTCACGGACGCGTTGATCGATTCGATCCGTGTCATCGATCCCGAAAAAGAGTTGCTGGCGAGCCGGCCGGCGATCGACGTTCCCTCGCTTGTTCCCGCCGAACTGGAGGCGCCCGAAACCATCTCCGCGCTCGGCCGAGCGCGCCGCATCCGCCACCTCGTCGTCTTCGATGGCGGGCGCGAGGAATAGTTGACGATCCTACAGCCCCGCCTGCCCGTTTTTCCCCTTTGTTAACCCGCTTTGCTGTAGTTCTGGGATGAAGTCCCTGGCATCGGCGCGCGGGGATGCCAAACGGGGTGTAGGCAGTCATGAGGTCAGCGGCGGTCGACTACGCGCCGTCCCAAGCTGAGAGACGTAACTTTCAGCGCGTCCGGGTCAAGATATACGGGCGCTTCATGCTGGAAGACCGCACCGAACATCCTTGCCAGGTCGTCGATATGTCGCCGGGTAACGTCGCGTTTCGCACGGACCGCATCGGCATGCCCGGTGAAAAGGTCATCGCCTATGTCGACCATATCGGCCGCATAGAAGGCGTCGTCACCCGCACCTTGCAGGACGGTTTCGCAATGACGGTGATTGCGTCGGACCGCAAGAAGGACAAGCTCGCCGCGCAATTGACGTGGCTCGCCAACAAGCACGAGCTCGATCTGCCGGAAGACCGCCGCCACGAGCGCGTCGCCCCCCGCAACCCGACCAGCATCCTGCAGCTCACCGACGGGCGTCAGTACCAGTGCCGCATCATCGACCTGTCGCTCTCCGGCGCCGCGATCGAGATCGATGTCAAGCCGGCGATCGGCGTCCAGGTCATGCTCGGCACCATGCGCGGACAGATCGTGCGTCATTTCGAGGATGGCGTCGCCATCGAATTCGCCGTCATCCAGCGGCCTGAGACGCTCGATTCGGAATTCAACACGCCGCGCGCCTGAAGGCCGAACAGCGTCCAGATCAAAACCGGCCTTCGCGGCCGGTTTTTTGTATTTCACGACAGCGCAATTCGAGTCACTTCAGTCCCCGAAACGTTAAACGATTGACCATTCAAAAGTTTCAAATTTGATACTTATTCTAGGGGCGTTTTACTCAATGTCTACTGCGCGCTTTTGCGTCGAATAAATCCACCTGTGGCAATGTCTCCCTCGAACGGGGAGACAAAAACAATGAAGAAAACGAGGGGCAAGCTGTTGCTGATGGCGATGGCGATGCAGCTTTCCGCTTGGGGATCAGCATATGCCGCGGGACCGGCCTATATGCACACCGGCGGCCGCACCACACAGCCTGTCGGCCACTATGAATTCTGCCAGCGCATGCCGGGCGAATGCAGCGAGCGGACACCCAAGGGGGCGCCGGTCGAACTGACCCGCAAGCTGTGGGCGACGATCCTCAGCATCAACAATTCGGTCAATACCCGCGTCAAGCCGCGCACCGACATGGAAAACAACGGCGTCGAGGAATATTGGGCCTATCCCGACAACGGCTATGGCGATTGCGAGGACTACGCGCTGGAAAAGCGCCGCGAGCTGATGGACGCCGGCGTTCCGGCCGGCAACCTGTTGATGACGGTCGCGCGCCAGCCGAACGGTGACGGCCACGCGGTGCTGACCGTGCGCACCAGCCTCGGCGAGTTCATCCTCGACAATCTGGAAACCAAGGTCCTGTCCTGGACGGACACCGACTACACCTACCTCAAGCGACAGTCGGATACCAATTCCGGCGTCTGGGTGACGATCAACGACGGCCGCGCCGACGCGGTCGCCAGCGTCCGCTGAAGGCGTCGATCCATGGCGATCAACGCGCAGCGTTAGGGGACCGGCACGCGTGAACCAGAGACCAGGCGCTACGCATCAAGGCGATGCGCCTAAGGAGAAACCCGGTCGAGTCCCCACCCTCCCCGTCCCAACGACCGGGTCTAAGGAGCCGGCCCCGTCCCCGGGCCGGCTCCGCCATTTCTGGCTTAGACCTTCTCCAAACCCGCTTTGAAGCGCCTGCCGTTGGCGACATAGTGCGCGGCCGAGGCCCGCAACCTTGCAATCGCAGCCTCGTCCAGAACCCTGATCGCCTTGGCCGGCGAGCCGACGATCAGCGAATTGTCCGGGAATTCCTTGCCTTCGGTGACCAGCGCGCCGGCGCCGACCAGCGAATTCTTGCCGATCCTGGCGCCGTTGAGCACGATTGCGCCCATGCCGATCAGGCTGTTATCGCCGATGGTGCAGCCATGCAGCATGGCGCGGTGGCCGATCGTGCAGCCTTCGCCAATGGTCAGCGGGAAGCCGGGATCGGTGTGCATGACCGTGTGCTCCTGCACGTTGGTGTCGGCGCCGATCACGACAGGCTCATTGTCGCCGCGAATGACGACGCCGAACCAGAAGCCGGCATTGCGGCCGATGCTGATGTCGCCGATCAGCGTCGCATCGGGCGCGATCCAGTTTGAGCCCGCATCCGCGAAGTTCGGTTCGGTGCCATCGATCGCATAAAGCGGCATTTCTGGTCTCCGATTCGTCTCAAGCCTAGAAGTCGAACGACCCTAGGTTGGCACCTCCCAACACGCAACGGCCACAAGAACGATGCCGAGCGCCAGCGTCCAGGCGACCGCCGTGCAGCCACAGGAAATCAGCGCCACCGACGAAATGCGACCGTCGCGGCGGGCGTCCAAGGCATCGTTGACCAGCATGAACGGCCCGGCGCACGCGGTGGCGGCGAGCGAACGCAGTACGTGCGCGGAGGACACATAAGGCTCGGTGAACGCGACCTTGCGCCCGGCAACCAACTCCATCGCCGATCCGACCAGCCCGCAAGCCGTCAACCCGACAAGAAAAGCGAACGCAGTTAGCTCAACCGGGCCCATCTTTACCTTCCGTTTACCATGAAATCGCACAGTCGCTGGAAGGACTGCAAGAGCCGTGCCGTGCGATGCGTGCCGTCACGGGACAGGAATCCGGGGACAGAGATGAAGCAGGCAGCGATCGCCGACGACCCCGAATTCACCGTGGTCGATTCCACGTTGATGAAGCGGGTATTCTACGCCTTCGCAGCACTCGCCCTGCTGTCGGTCGCAATCAGCCTGGGCGGCAAATGGTTCGGCCATTCGATCGCCATGGCCGGCTACACGGATGATGCGACGATGCGCAAGGTGGTGGTCGGCAACAATGTCATCGCCGTGCCTGCCAATTTTATCCGTTTCGAACAGGCGCGGCGCGACGGCATCGCTTCGCGGCTCGACCTCTACCTGCGCTATCCCCAGATGGATGGCTACAGCGAGGCCGCCCGCGGCGATTTCAACCACACGGGGCCAGCCAAAAGCATCGTCTTCCTGTCCTTCGAACCGCAAATGATGTCTCGCGACATGAGCGGACGTTTCGGGCCGATCTACAGCGCGCTGATCGTGCAGCCCGGCACGGCAGGTCCGGGCGGCACGACGATTTACGGTTTCAACGCGAAATCAGGTTACCTCAACGAGGTGCTCGTTGTCGGCAACCGGCCCGGCAAGGACCCATTCGTGGCCCGCTGCCTGAGCGGGCCGGCAGCAGAACAATCGCTGGCGCCTTGCGAGCGCGACATCCATGTCGGCGAGGATCTCAGCCTCACCTATCGCTTCCCGAAGGAATTTCTGGGGGATTGGCAGGCGCTTGACGCGGCAATCACCGCCGAGGCCAGGCGTGTCCTGAAGGCCGGACATTGACGGGAAAGGCCGGTCGCGTTTGCGTCCGGCATCGCCATGGGATGCTGGGATCAGCCCAGATCGATGTCGAGGATCGCCATCGAGAAATTGTAGTCGCCGTCATCCTCGTCCTTGAAGACGATGCCGAGGAACTCGTCGCCGACATAGACTTCGGCCGAATCCTCCTTGCGCGGCCGTGCCTTGACCTCGAGCTTGGGGTTCTGGAAGACGCGCTTGAAATAGGCGTCCAGCTTTCTGATTTCGTCAGGCTTCAACAGTCTTCTCCGATCATCGGGCTTGCTCGTTTGAACGGCGCTTCTGACACGTCGACGATGGCCATGTAAAGGCAAGCTCGCCGCATTGCACGGCAATCGAAGCCGCCGGCGCGAGCAGTGCGAAACTCCGCGACGCCCCTCAGTAAAACTAGATGTCGAAGCTGACGACCTGGTCCATCGTCTGCGACGGCAGAAGCTGGTCCATCTGGCGCGACGGCTGGTCGCAGCCGGTCTCGCCGACGACGCGAGCCGGCACGCCTGCAACCGTCTTGTTATGCGGCACCGGCGACAGCACCACCGAACCGGCGGCGATCTTGGAGCAATGGCCGATTTCGATGTTGCCGAGAATCTTGGCGCCGGCACCGATCAAGACGCCACGACGAATCTTGGGGTGGCGATCTCCGCCGGCCTTGCCGGTGCCGCCGAGCGTGACACCGTGCAGGATCGACACGTCGTCCTCGATGACCGCTGTCTCGCCGACGACCAGACCGGTGGCGTGGTCGATGAAGATGCCCTTGCCGATGCGGGCCGCCGGATTGATATCGGTCTGGAAGACCGAGGACGAACGGCTTTGCAGATAGAGCGCGAAATCCTTGCGCCCCTGGTTCCACAGCCAATGCGCCAGCCTGTGGGTCTGGATGGCGTGAAACCCCTTGAAGTAGAGAACCGGCATGATGAAGCGGTCGCAGGCCGGATCGCGGTCGTAATAGGCCTGGATGTCGACACGCACGGTGGTCGGCCAGTCCTTGTCGTCGGCCAGCATCGACTTGAAGGTCTGGCGGATGAGATCGGAGCCTATGTCCTGGTGCGCCAACCGCTCGGCCAGCCGGTGGATGACCGCCTCCTCCAGGCTCTCCTGGTTGAGGATGGTCGAATAGAGGAAGGCGGCGAGCAGCGGGTCGCGATTGACCGCGTCCATCGCTTCGTCACGGATCGAGCGCCAGATCGGATCGACCGGCTGCAACGCGCTGTGTCGGGAAATGCTGATGCTGTTCATCGACGTCGTCCTGCCGCCTTGCCTAATATCGGGCCGCACATATAAGCCAGATCATAGCACGATTGAACTCAATTTTCCTTAGTGCTCTGTCAAATGGATTTGGTTCGCGGGAATTCAAGCCGGCATGGAAAATGAACTCTTGCTCGACAATGCCCTCAAACGCGAGCTTTCCGTCCTCTATGAGGGACGGGATCGCCACTACCACAACCTTGCCCATATCGAGGCGATGCTGGCGCTCGCCGGCGAGTACCGGAAGCTGCTCGGCGATCCCGAGGCCGTCGAGGCGGCGATCTGGTTCCACGACGCCGTCTACGACAGCCGGGCCAAGGACAATGAGGCGCAAAGCGCGGCGCTCGCGGAAAAAAAGCTCGCGGGCCGCATCGACGCCCAGCGCCTCGGCCGCATCAGCGCCATGATCCTTGCCACCGCAACACACCAGTTGCCGGGCTTCGAAGACACGGCCGCGATGCATGACGCCGCTCTTTTCCTGGACATGGACCTGTCGATCCTCGGCGCAGCGCCGGATGCATTCGATGCTTATGAGCGCGCGATCCGCGCCGAATATCAATGGGTGGAGGAGCCGATCTGGCGGGCCGGACGCGGCGCGGTGCTGAACAGCTTCCTGACACGCCCGCACATCTTCCACAGCGAGGAATTCCGTCGGCGCTTCGAGCAGCAGGCCAGGCTGAATCTCACCCGATCGCTCGAAGCGCTGCAAAAACCAGCGTGACATCTGGCTTGTGCATCAGGTTTTATCGGGCTCTTGCGCCGGGTCAAAGCGGATTTTCGGCGTAGAATTCCAGCACACGCCGCTTGAAGGTCTTGTCGCCGACGGCCAGCATATGGTCGCGGCCTTCGATGTGGAAAGCCTTGGCGTTGGGCATCAGCGTGGCAAGCTCGTCGGGCGAGCCGCCGATGTCGTCGGTGGTGCCGACGGCGATCAGCGTCGGCTGGGCGATCCGGGCAATTTCATCCTCGCTCAGCAACTCGCGGGAGGTGGCGATGCAGGCCGCGAGCGCCCGGCGGTCGCTGCGGGTCTGGTCGGCGAAGGCGCGAAACGAACGGCCGCGGGGATGTGTGGTCTTGGCCGGATCGTCGGCAAGGAGGGCTGCCGCGATCGGATCCCAATCGCCGACGCCGTCGATCATGCCGATGCCGAGACCGCCGAAGACCAGCGTCGCTACCTTGTCGGGATCCGATAGCGCCAGGAATGCCGCTATCCTCGCGCCCATCGAATAGCCCATGACATGGGCGCGCTCGATGCCGAGATGATCGAGCAAAGCAGCCGCGTCCGAGGCCATCCGGGCCGGGGTGTAATCTGCCTCTTCGTAGCTTTTCGATGACGAGCCGTGGCCGCGATTGTCCAGCGCTATAGCGCGGTAGCCGGCATCGTCCAGCGTCTTGAACCAGCCGGGCGAAACCCAGTTGACGTAATGGCTGGAGGCAAAGCCATGGATCATCAGCACAGGATCGCCCCGGCCCGATCCCGGCTGGCGATCGAGGAAGGCGATGTCGAACCCGTCATGGGAAAAAAACTGCATCGGCTATACTGCCCGCGTCCTCAACCGCCACCGCCGTTCGGCGCATCGCCATTGTCCGATGGCGGCACCTCGGGGCCTGATATGGTGCCAACGGCCGGATGCCGCACCAGGTCGCCATAATCGATACCGTTCCTGGCGGCGGTGCCCGCCTTGAGCTCAAGCACGAAGCGCACCGGCACGCCGGGCGAAATGAGCGCCTGGGATTGCGGCTCGCCGTGCTTGACCGCCCGGATCTTGCCATCCTGGCCGATAAAAACCAGGTCAAGCGGCATCGGCGTGTTCTGCATCCAGAAGTTGACCTGCTGCTGCATGTCGAAGACGAACAACATGCCGTGATCGTCCGCCATGTCCTGGCGATACATCAAGCCGGCCTCGCGTTCAGCATCGGTGTCGGCGATTTCGATGGAAAAGGAGCGATCTCCGCCTTTCGTCGCCACGACCAGCGGCGTCGGGTCCACCGGCAGGGTCATCACCCGGCTGTCGGCCGCCGTCGGTGCAGGCGAATAGAAATAGGCGCCCGCGGCGACGATGACGGCAGCCAGGACGCACATTGCGCCCGCCGTCAGCCAGTTCCTATGTGTCATGCGAAAATCCTCGGCAACCGCCCTAATGCGCGACCGGCAAGGTTCCCATATCGGGGTGGATTTCGGCAGCCATAAGGCCTTTGTCGCCGCGCCCGAAGCGGACAAGCACGACCTGCCCCGGCCGAAGCTCGGTGATGCCGTAGCGGCGCAAGGTCTCCATATGGACGAAGATGTCCTCGGTGCCCTCGCCCCGGGTCAGGAAACCAAATCCTTTGGTGCGGTTGAACCACTTCACCAAGGCACGCTCCAGCCCGCTTTCGGGCGTCACCGAGACATGGGTGCGCTGTTCCTGCATTTCCGCCGGATGGACCGCTGTGGTGACATCCATCGAGAGAACCCGGAAAGCCTGCAATCCGCGCTCGCCCTGCTTGACGAGGCAGACAACGCGCGCTCCCTCCAGAGCAGTCTGGAAACCATCCCGTCTAAGGCATGTCACATGGAGGAGGATGTCGCCTGAAACGCCGTCATCCGGGAGGATGAAGCCATAGCCCTTGGCTACATCGAACCACTTGATGGCGCCGGATATTTCGGTCAGATCGACGGCATCGCCGCCTTCGTCGCGCTTCATGGCGTCGCCAAGGGTTTCGGCCCGCCCCGTCAAAGAGGCTTTTTCCCCCATAAGAATGCCCCCTTTTTTCAAGAACACCGCAACTGATTCTTGACACCAGATTAACACTGCGGCTTCCGGTGAGTGCAAGACCTGACGTGCCTTTTTTCACGGTTCATTATGCGAATACCGGATTTGTTCTTTGGCGGCGCCGGCGGCCGCCTGGGATTTGCCCTTTGGACGGCCCACCCCTATGTTGCGCCGCAACCCAACAAGTCGAGGAAATCACATGCGCTATCTGCACACCATGGTCCGCGTCGCCGACATCGATGCTTCGCTCGATTTCTACTGCAACAAGCTCGGCCTGAAGGAAGTGCGCCGCTACGAGAACGAGCAGGGCCGCTATACGCTGATCTTCCTGGCCGCGCCGGAAGACGAGCAAAGTGGCATCGACGAGAAAGCACCGCTGGTCGAGCTCACCTACAATTGGGACCCGGAAGACTACAAGGGCGGCCGCAATTTCGGCCACCTCGCCTATGAAGTCGACGACATCTACGCCACGTGCCAGCGGCTGATGGACAACGGCGTCACCATCAACCGGCCGCCGCGCGACGGCAACATGGCTTTCGTCAAGTCGCCGGACGGAATCTCGATCGAACTTCTGCAGAAAGGTCCGGCGAAGGCAAAGGCCGAACCGTGGGCGTCGATGCCGAACACCGGAAGCTGGTGATCGATCACCTTTTCGAGCGGTCGGCAGCCGGCCTATGGCGGCGGGCGAGCTTGCGCCTATCTATGCGGCGATAGCGCCCGCCTCGAAAGCGGACACCGTTTTGTGCGTTTCACCCTCGGAGATCCCTTCATGACGATCAGCCATGCCGATGTCACCACCGCACATGCAAGCCGTTATCTGCAGCAATTGTGCAAACATTGGGCGCACAAATTCCCCGTGGAATTCGATCCCAATCATGGCGCCATCGACCTTTCGCTCGGCCGCACCATCATGGATGCCGACGGAGCTGCGCTGCACATCACCGTGTCGAGCGACGACCCCGGCTCTATCGAGCGCCTTGAAAGCGTCGTCGCCGACCACATCAGACGCTTTGCGTTTCGCGAGGAGCTGACGTTCGACTGGAAACGCGCCGAGGCGGCGTAGGCTCTTCTCCGCGCATTACGGCAGGCATTAATCAGCCGCCGCCGGGCTTGCCGGCCATCTCCAGCAGCGCCAGCACCGAGCGCCAGTTGCGCGCAGTGCCCGGTACCTTCAGTACGCGTGGAATGAGATTGGCAAATACCGATTTGCCCAGTCCGCCGGGTGCATGCAGGTAAAGCACGTCGCCCTTGATCTCGAACCGCTCCGGACCCGCACATTTTTCGGCCAGCCGCGCCGCCTCCTCGGCGGTAGGCGCGCGCTCCAGCGCATACGCGTGCAGCTTGGTCGGCTCCTCGGCAATCTCCGGATAGGGATTTTCCCTGACCAGCCGTTCGACCCAGCCGAGATCGCGCACCATGATGCGCGAATGAAAACCCCATTTCTCCTCGAAAGCCGCTTCGATCTGTTTGGTCAGCGTGGCGGCGTCACCTTCCTTGGCCCGGAACACTGCGTTGCCGCTCTGCACGTAGGTAGCGACATCGCAAAACCCGAGATCCTCCAAGAACGCCCGCAACTCGGCCATCCTGACGATGCGGTTGCCGCCGACATTAATGCCTGAAAACAGGGCGATGAAGACGTTTCCGCTCATATGATGAACCCGGCCAATGTCTCGTTATCGGTGATATCCTGATACTGGACGCCTTCGGCCTCGAAATTCGCTTTCAGCAGGTCGAAATTGCGGCGATCCTTGGTTTCGATGCCGATCAGAACCGAGCCGAAATTGCGTGCCGACTTCTTCAGATATTCGAACCGGGCGATGTCGTCGTCCGGCCCCAGCATTTCAAGGAAGTCGCGCAGCGCGCCCGGCCGCTGCGGAAAGCGGATGATGAAGTATTTCTTCAGGCCCTCGAAGCGCAGTGCCCGTTCCTTGACGTCCGGCAGCCGTTCGAAATCGAAATTGCCGCCCGAAACCACGGCCACGATGGTCTTGCCGCGGATTTCCTTCCTGGAAAAATCCTTCAGCGCATCGATAGCCAGCGCGCCGGCCGGCTCCAGCACCACGCCCTCGACATTGAGCATCTCGATCATGGTCGCGCAGAGCCGGTTTTCCGGGATCAGCCGCACCGTGTCGGCGGCGAAGTCCTTGAGGTGCCGCAGGGGCTCACGGCCGATCTCGGCGACCGCCGCGCCGTCGACGAAATTATCGACCTTGGCGAGTTTGAGCCGTTTTCCCGCCGCAAGGCTCTCGCGCAGGCTTGGCGCCCCTGCCGGTTCGCAAAAGACGAAGCGCGCCTCACGCCCCTGATCGGCGAAGTAGTGCGTCACCCCTGCGGCCAGACCTCCGCCGCCGACCGGCAGCATGACGATGTCGGGCATGCCCGCGCCGGGCATCTGGTGGGCGATCTCATAGGCGACCGTCGCCTGTCCCTCGATGATGTCCTTGTGGTCGAAGGGCGGCACCATATGAGCGCCGGCGCTTTCGGTGAATTCGATGGCGGCGCGATAGCAATCGTCGAAGAAATCGCCGACGAGCCTGATCTCGACGAAGTCGCCGCCGAACAGCCGCGTCTTGTCGATCTTCTGCTGCGGCGTCGTCACCGGCATGAATACAACGCCCTTTTTACCGAAATGACGGCAGACGAAGGCGAAACCCTGCGCATGATTGCCGGCGGAAGCGCAGACGAACAGTTCGGCCTGATTGCCTTCGCCAAGTGCCTTGCGGAAGAAGTTGAACGCGCCGCGGATCTTATAGGAGCGCACCGGGCTCAGGTCCTCGCGCTTCAAAAGCACCCGCGCGCCGGTCTTCTTCGACAGATAGTCGTTCTCCTGCAGCGGCGTTTCCGGAAAGATCCGGCGGATCGCGGAAGCAGCGGTGGCAACACGGGAAGAGAAGCTGGTCATCGGAAAGCCACCTTGAACGCATGTCGTTTGGGAACGTCTATCATCGATTGGCTGCGGAACGCCCTTTTGTCGCGAGCCTTGCCGCCAAGCAACCCGATTCCGTCTATTGCACAGGCGACCCCGTGAAACCATTGCCCGTCACTCATGTTCCCAAGCGGTCGGCGTTTAGTGACATATTTGCCGTTAGTTGGAGGTGATTGTTCATGTAATTCTTAAAATCCATGCGGGTGCCAAGGCCCGTCGGGGCTCGCCCTGATGCAGTCTGGCTTTCGTGCAACACTGCGGCGGCGGTCGCGAGACGCCGACCGCTTTTCGGCTGGGCACGACTTACTTCCGCCGCACTTGCGCTGTCGGGGGAGACTTGCGGAGGCGATTGGCCTTTTCGGGCCGGAGTGGAATTTCAGACGTGCCGTTGAAGACGATTTTTGCCATTGGCCTAGCCTTGCTTGTCGCGGGCTGCGCGGGACAGCAGACCCAGGAACTGCTCGGCAGCGCCATCGTGGCAGCGCCGGTGACCGAGATCGCCGGCAATCACAGCATCTTCATCGCCACCACGCGCAAGAAATCCGACGATCCGAACAAGGTCTTCGACGGCGAGCGATCGGCCACGCTGAACTACGCCCGCGTCAACGTCACCGTGCCCGGCATCCACCAGACCGGGCAGATCGAACGCCGCTCGCGCGGCAAGTCGAACGATCCGGCCAAGTATTTCATGGCCTCCGAGGTCGTCGGCTACGACACCCAGCCGAAATTCGCCAATGCGCTAAGTGCTGACATCGCGGCGCGCGGCGACCGCGTCATGGTCTTCGTCCATGGCTACAACACCGGCTTTGACGACGCCGTTTACCGCCTGACCCAGATCGTCCACGATTCCGGCTATCCCGGCACACCCGTGCTGTTTTCCTGGGCATCCGGCGCCAAGACCACCGACTATGTCTACGACAAGGAAAGCGCCAGCGCCGCGCGCGACCAGCTCGAGGTGACGTTGCGCATGCTGGCGCAGACCGGCGCGCGGCGCATCGACATCGTCGCCCATTCAATGGGAACCTGGGTGACCATGGAGACGCTGCGCCAGCTCGCCATCACCGGCGACCGTGATCTCGGCGGCAAGCTCGGCGACGTCGTGCTCGCATCGCCCGACATCGATGTCGACGTGTTCAAGAGCCAGATGCGCCGCTATGGCAAACCCAACAAGCCGTTCATCCTGTTGTTGTCCGATGATGACCGCGCGCTCCGGCTCTCCGGTCTGATTGCCGGCGCGCGGCCGCGCGTCGGCGACTACAAGGACGCCGCCGACCTTGCATCCTACGGCGTAACGGTCGTCGACCTCTCCAAGATCAAGGGAGCGGACAGTTTCAACCATACGAAATTCGCCGACAATCCCGCGCTGGTGAAGATGATCGGCCAACGGCTGCGCGAAGACGATGGATTTGCCAGCGACCGCGACGTGACCGACCGCATCAGCCTGCTCGGCCAATAGATGCATCGCCGCGGGTTCGCGTGGCCCGCTCGGCCTTGCGACAGAGTCGACCAACTTTGAACTGGACCGCGCCGGCCTCTGGCCTTATCGAAATATCCAGCGACGTCACGCGTTTGACGTCCTCCTTTGCGGGAGCCGGCGTGTGACGGTGCATTCGAAGAGTTTCGTCGTCATTGCGTTCACGCTGCTGGTCGCAGGCTGCGCCGGCCGAAACACGCACGATCTGCTGAACAGGACGACGGTTGCCGTACCCGCGTCCGACATCGCGGCCACCCACGAGATATTCGTCGCCACCACCCGCCAGAAGGCGACCAAGGACCCGCGGCAGGTGTTCGACGGCGATCGCTCCTTGACCACCAGCTTCGCCCGGGTCGACGTCACCGTGCCGAAAAGTCACAAGGTCGGCATGATCGAGCGTGTCCGGGGGTCTGCCAACAGCAATCCAGCCAAGGATTTCACCGCCAAGGATGTCGCGTTCTATGCGGATGCGCCGCAATTCGCCAAGGCGGTCGGTGCCGACATCGCCATGCGCGGCGACCGTGCGCTGGTTTTCGTGCACGGGTTCAACAATGGTTTCGACGACGGCATCTACCGGCTGACGCAGATCGCGCACGACACGAAATATCCGGGCACGCCGGTGCTGTTCTCCTGGGCCTCGAGCGGCAAGACGACGGGCTACATCTATGACAAGGAGAGCGCCAACGCGGCGCGTGACGACCTCGAGGCAACGCTCAGGATGCTGGCCAAGACGCGGGCCAAGAGTATCGACATCGTTGCCCATTCGATGGGAACATGGGTGACCATGGAGGCGCTGCGCCAGCTTGCCATCACCGGCGACCGCGATCTCGACGGCAAGCTCGGTTATGTCGTCCTGGCCTCGCCCGACATCGACGTCGACGTGTTCAAGAAACAGATGATCCGCTACGGCAAGCCGGACAAACCGTTCGCCATCCTGCTTTCAGCGGACGACCGGGCGCTCAAACTGTCTTCCCTGATCTCGGGCGACAAGCCCCGCGTCGGCGACTATGGCGACGCGGCCGATCTCGCCAGCTATGGCGTGTCTGTGGTCGATCTCAGCCAGACCAAGGGTGGCGACCGGCTGAACCACGCCAAATTCGCCGACAATCCGATCCTGGTTCAGTTGCTCGGCGACCGGCTGCGGGCCCCGGCCGGCCTGGCGTCGGACGAACCTCCAGTGCAGCTCAACAATCTCGGCCAAGGCCTCGGCAAGGCCGTCGGCTCGGTTGCCGAGATCGTCATCACCACGCCGTTCAAGGTGCTGACGATCGCCACCGGCGGATGAGCGAAGCGACCGCAACTGCTCTTATACGAAGAGGTCGACCTTCTGGAAGGTCGTCACGTCGATCAGGCCGACATCGGAAATCCTGAGCTCCGGAATGACGACCAGCGCCAGCAGCGAGTGCTGCATGTAGGCGTTGTTCAGCGAGCAGCCCATCTGGCGCATGGCCTCGGTCAGTTTGTCGGCCTTGGCCGCGACGATTTCGGCCCGCTCGTCCGACATCAGCCCGGCGATCGGCATTTCGACCAGTGCCAGTTCCTTACCCTTGGAAAACAGCACGACGCCGCCACCGACCTCGCCCAGTCGGTTGACCGCCAGCGCCATATCCCGCTTGTTGGTGCCGACGACGATGATGTGGTGGGCATCATGCGCCACGCTCGACGCCATCGCGCAATCGCCGATGTAACCGAAGCCGGAGACAAAGGCATTGGTGACGCCGCCGGTACCCCTGTGGCGCTCGACCAGCGCGATCTGGCAGACGTCGTTGCGGCGATCCATGGCGACCAGCCCGTCCTCGACGGCGAGATCCGCTTCCAGCGCCCGCGTCGGTGCCTGATTTTCGATGACCCCGATGACCCGGACCCGGACTTCGTTCGCGCCGTTGGGTGCCGTGATGTCGAAATCGTGGGCCTTCAGCTTCTTGCCGAGCTTGACGGTGTTCTTCGCCGCCTTGGGATAGTCGTAGACCGGAATGTCGATGTCGAGCTTGCCGGCCTTGGCCAGCCTGACGCCACGCGCATAGACCTCGTCGATGGTCATTTCGGCGAGATCCGAGACGATCAAAAGGTCAGCCAGCCGCCCCGGCGCGATCGATCCGATCTCGCGCTCCAGCCGGAAATGCTGAGCGGTGTTGAGCGTCGCCATCTGGATCGCGGTCACCGGTTTCAAGCCCTGGCTGATGGCGTGGCGGACCACGCGGTCCATATGCCCCTGGTGAACCAAGGTGCCGGAATGGCTGTCGTCGGTGCACAGGATGAAATTGCGCGGATCGATGCCGCCCTCGGTAACCGCCTTGATCTGCGAGGCGACGTCGTACCAGGCCGAGCCCAGCCGAAGCATCGCCTTCATACCCTGGCGCACGCGGGCGATGGCATCTTCGGCGCGCGTGCCCTCATGGTCGTCCTCCGGGCCGCCGGCGACATAGCCATGGAACGGCAAGCCGAGATCGCGCGAGGCATAGTGCCCGCCGACGGTCTTGCCGGCTTTCACGGTCGCGGCGATCTCGCCCGACATCACAGGATCGTTGGCGGCGACGCCAGGGAAATTCATCACCTCGCCCAGCCCGATGATGTTTTCCCAGCCCATCGCCTCGGCGACGTCGGCGACCGTCAGTTCGGCGCCGGCATGTTCGAGCCCGGGGGCCGAGGGCACGCAGGACGGCATTTGGACATGCACGTTGATCGGCATGGCGACGGCCTCGTCATGCATCAGCCGCACGCCGGGCAGGCCGAGCACATTGGCGATCTCGTGCGGATCGATGAACATCGAAGTCGTGCCATGCGGGATCACCGCGCGGCAGAATTCGGTCACCGTCACCATGCCGCTCTCGACATGCATGTGCGCGTCGCACAGGCCGGGCACCAGATAGCGCCCGCCGGCATCGACCACCTTGGTGCCCTGCCCGATGGCATGGCCGGCGTTCGGACCGCAATAGGCGAAGCGGCCGCCGGCAATAGCGATGTCGGTGCCGGCTACGATCTCGCCGGAGTGAACATTGACCCAGCGCCCGTTGCGGATGACGAGATCGGCGGGTTTCCTGCCCATGGCGACATCGACCAGATGCGTTGCCATTTCAGTCCATGGTCTGGGTTTGCTGCCCGACGGCGTGTTCGCCATGAAGCGACTCCTGTTTGCCCGACTGTGCCAAGCCGCCACGGTTTTGACCAGCCTCACACTTTCTCCCGATTGTTCCAAGACCGACGGAGAGCGTAAATCAGCCGCACAGAAATGCGATTCCGTTTTGCCGCAAATCGGGTTACCGTGCCTGCCAGGATTTTCCAGCTCTTCGTTCGGGCAGTTCGATGCGTCGCCTAATGCTTGCAAGTGTCGGTTTTCTTGCCGCTCTGGCCGCACCGGCTTTCGCAGCCGAACCTGTGGCCGATGTGCCGATGACCGCGCCCGGTTTCGACTGGACCGGCTACTATGCCGGCCTGCAAGGCGGTTATGGCTGGGGCAGTTCCGACATCTCGGGAACCGAGGGCGAGCCGTTTGCCGCCTCGCCAGACCTCGACGGCGGTTTCGTCGGTGGCCATGTCGCCGGTCTGTGGCAATTCGACCAGGCTGTGCTCGGCGCCGAAGCAGAGCTTAACTATTCCTCGGCAAAAGGCGCCGAAGAACTGGGTGCGGGAAATCTGCTCGGCACGGATGTCAAGTGGTTCGGTTCCATCAATGCCAAGGCCGGCTATGCGATGGATCGGTTCCTGATCTACGGCATCGGCGGCGTCGCCTTTGCCGGCATCGAAACCTCCCAAGATGCCGGTACCTCGTTCGACAACACGCGAACCAGCATAGGCTGGACGGTTGGCGCCGGCGTCGACTATGCGCTGACCGACAGGTTCGTCGTCGGGGCGCAGTATCGCTACTATGACTTCAGCAAGGAGCATTTTGATGCGCCGGACGATTTTCTCGATCGCGACCAGAATGTGAAGCTGAATACGGTCGGCATCAATCTGAGCTACAAGTTCTGAGCCCCATCGCCGCGCCCGGTCACCGGGCAGGATCATGCTCGATCTCGCATGGTCCGCGACGGCAATTCTACGGCAATTCCAAGGACTGAGGGGCCGGCGTCCCCAGTGGGCGGGGGGATGGGTTGGGCCTGGTAGACGCCGGCCTCGACGGATCAGATCCGCCGCGCAGACACCGTATCATTGCCTGCGGCGCGCGGAATTGCGTGATCGCACCAGTATCACCATGCCCGCTTGTCTGAACATCACCGGCGCAGCAACTTGATGCCGTGTGCCGTTTATGATCCTGCCCTCGCACGCAGGCGCGCGTCCGCCATCGCAGTACCCGCGCCCTATCGCACAGTGAACCCTCAAAGAATTGCATCGAGAAAAGAGCCATCGGACCGCAAGTGCGGACGAAGGTCCAAGAACATCAGCAAGACCTTGGTCCGAATACCTACAGCAGAGGTCCGATCAGCTCTCCTGCAAGGAACGTACTCGCATTCCTCCCATTTGTTGAACGGGTGCAGCAATGGTCCTTCATGTGCCCACGAGAGCAGGGTTGCCATCATTGCACCCTCAACCCCCTGCTCATTTCGCAGGCAGAAAGCTCAAATCGAGACCTCGTGCGGCTTGAGCTGTCGTGAAACTACCCCCGAGGGATCTGGAATGGAGAAACACTTATGAAAGCGATTTTTCTGACAAGTGCCATGGCGCTCGTTTTCGTTGCAATGCCGGTTGTCGCTTCGGCGGCAGAAGCCGACGTCGTCATCAAAACCCATCGCCATCATCACCGTCACCTGGCAGTGATCAACGATCAGGGCCAGCGCCTCCATCATCGGCGCCATGGCACGGTGGCTTTCTATGACCAAGGTCGCCGGCATCATCGCCGCGACACCGTCGTCATAACGGGCTCAACTGAACGCCGTCACCACCGGCATCACCCAGTGGTGATCTACGACAGCAACGACTAATATTGTGCAATCCGGCCCGGCTGATCGCCAACCCTGCCGGGCCGTGCCCGCGAGCGGCGGACTGACAACAAGGGAAGTGGAGGAAGCCAGGCGGGTCTTCCCTGTTGAAAATGAGTGCTTAATCGCAGCCCGGGTATGAGAGGCCGGTCGTGCTCTCCAGCTTGAGCTTTCTGGTCCCTCAAGAGGGCGCCAGTAAAAAATAAACGCCGGCGACCAGTGTCGATGTCAAACAAATCGCCATTGCCACGACCACCTTGGTCGCGAACCGCTCGGCTCTCGCGCAAAGCGCGTCAGCAAAATCGTGCCTCTGGATACTTTTCAAGAGCGGCTTGGTATCGACGCCAGCCATGTGATTGTCGTTGTCGGGGATTGTGACACGGTCACGGCCATCAGTTTTGATGGAACCAGGGGTCATGCTTTGCCTCACGAAGCGTCAGATTGACATCAGCCACCGTTCGACGGAGCTGCCGGGTCGCCGATGCGGACGGCACTTTGGCTTTGGGAGCGTCAATCTTGACGCCAAATATTTTTTCCGCCTGCCAGAGCAATGGCCACGGCAGCGCTGCCGCCAGAATTTACCACAGCGGGGCCGGCTGCCATGATCGGCCTCCAGTTGAAGATCATTAGCAAACGCAACGCACGCTTCCTACCGGCGGTTCCACTGCTAGGGCTTGGGTCCTATTGAACATGCGACCAAAGTCAGATCGTGGCGCGCAAAAGGCCCAAACCCACGGTTGTTTGGAACCCACGCGTCTAAGAGCGATTGCCTGACAGGCCATTGAACGATGGTTCCCCTGATCGATGGCCAGCATTGGGAGCCCTTGCCAACCCTGGCAATCCTTCGGGCGCCACCGCGCTTCGCGTCAAGCTCAACGAGAGAGAAAGGAAGCAACAATGAGAACCGATCTTACAACCGTCGTAGCGGGATTCCTGCTGCTTGCCGGCATCGGTGCCGCCGCCGCACAGGATGTGGTCATTCAGCCGCAGGACGAAACCGTCATACAAGAATACGTAAAGAAACAGCCTCTGGCCTCAGTCAAGATTCCCGGCGTTGAGCTCAATGTCGGAACCGCCCTGCCCGACACGGTCGAGCTTCATGAAATTCCCAACGTCAAATATCGCTATGTCGTCGTGGACAATCACACCGTCGTCGTGGATCCCGGCACACGCAAGATCGTAAAGATTATCCAGTGAGCGCTTGAACGCCACGATCCGCCGTTTCAGGTCGGCGGATCGTGGCAACGTTCGCCGAGGGCCCATAGCCGACGGCGCGCCTCGGCGCACGGTCGCCGAGCCGCCGCTAAAAGACCCGGGTGGCACCCGTTGGTGGCGGCTAGGCTCTGCAGAGCATTGAAGTAGAGTTAAGGTGGTGCGGACGACGGGAATCGAACCCGTACGATCAGAGATCGAGGGATTTTAAGTCCCTTGCGTCTACCAATTCCGCCACGTCCGCGCGCCTTTCGTTTCAACTACCTAGGCGATCTCGTCAATCGGGGCCATGCAGTCCCCAAAAAGCGTTGTGCAAAACACGTTCGTTTTCATTCGCCCCGCACCGATTCTTCGTCCCGCAGGGGCGACCGGTATCGGTCAAACAGCGATCGGATGGAGCTTCAGATGCTGGATCAGGATGATGGTCTTGGCGTCGATGATGCGGCCATCGGCAATGCCGGCCAGAGCCTCGTCGAGCGGCATTTCCAGCACCTCGATGTCCTCGCCTTCGTCCGCTGCGCCGCCACCGGCCGAAATGCGGTCGGCGGGCGAATAGAGGGCGGTGAAGAACCAGAGCCGCTCGGTGACGCTGCCCGGGCTCATATAGGGCGAAAACAGCCGCTCCACATGGTTCAGCCGATAGCCGAGCTCTTCCTCCGCCTCCTTGCGGATGCAGGTCTCCGGATCGTTTTCGTCGAGCAGTCCCGCGCAGGCCTCGACCAGCGGTTCGCGGTGGCCGGTGACATAGGCGGGATAGCGGAACTGGCGCACCAGGAGCACGGTTGAACGCTGGGGATCATAGGGCAGGATCACCGCGCCATCGCCGCGATCATAAGTCTGGCGGATTTGTGTCTCCCATTGTCCGTCGCGGCGACGGTAGTCGAGGACGGTCTTCTTCAGAACAGCCCAGTCGTCGGATAGGATTTCTTCAGAACGGATGCGGATACGATCTTCCATCGGCTGCCTCCACGTTACCCGGGAGGCGTAGCCGCGAACCGGCGTTCACGCAATCGGGGCAGCGGTTGGTCCAGTAAGCATTTCACTCTCTCGTGTGTGGCATGGCGGCGATCGATCGCCTAAATAGCGCATCCTATTCCCGGAGTGTCGTTCATGACCACATCGCTTTTCCAGCCGATCACGCTCGATGGCTTGAGCTTTCCCAACCGCATCGCCGTCGCGCCGATGTGCCAGTATTCGGCCGAGGACGGCTCGGCGAGCGACTGGCATCTCCACCACTGGATGAACCTGGCAATGTCCGGCGCCGGCATGGTCACGGTCGAGATGACCGATGTCGAGCGGCGTGGCCGCATCAGCCATGGCTGCCTCGGCCTCTATTCCGAAGACAATGAAGCCGCTGCGCGCCGCGCCCTGGACGCAGCAAGGCGCGTGGCCGCACCCGACACCAAATTCGGCACTCAGCTTGCCCATGCCGGCCGCAAGGCCTCGAACCGCAAGCCTTGGGAGGGCGGCGGACCGCTGCAGCCGAACGAGGATCCCTGGCAGACCGTCTCGGCCTCGGCAATCGCCTACGATACCGGCTGGAACGTGCCGCGAGCGCTGGAGGAAGAGGAGATCCTCCAGCTCATCGAGCGGTTCGCCGAGGCGGCGAGGCGGGCCGAACGCGCGGGCTTTGACTTCATCGAGCTGCACGCGGCGCACGGCTATCTGATCTTCCAGTTCCTGTCGCCGCTCTCCAACCAACGCACGGACCGCTGGGGCGGCTCGCTGGAAAACCGCATGCGTCTTGTCGTCGAGATCGCCAAGGCGGTAAAAAAAGCAGCGCCAAAACTGATGCTGGGCGCCCGGCTGTCGGTCAAGGATTGGGTCGATGGCGGTTTCGACGTCGAGGATGCGATCGAAGTGGCGAAAGCGCTGAAGGCCGAAGGCGTCGCTTATCTCTGTTGCTCGAGCGGCGGCAATTCACCCTTGCAGAAACTGCCCTCCGGCCCCGGCTACCAGGTGCATCTGGCGGAAGCCGTGCGCAGGGGCGCCGGCATCCCTACCCGCGCGGTCGGTCTGATCGACGATCCCAGGCAGGCAGAGGCGATCATCGCCGAAGGCCGCGCCGATATGGTTGCGCTGGCGCGCGCCTTCCTCGCCGACCCGCGCTGGGGGTGGCGAGCGGCCGCCACGTTCAGCGAGACGATCCATCCCGCGCCGCAGCTCGCGCGCTCGGTGACGACGATGCAGCACTGGATGAAGGCGGCGGGCTGAGCGGCCCTTCCGAGAAGGCGGAACGCGTCGTCGGACGACCGCCGCAATAGAGCTTCCAAGGAGGTCTGGGACGTTTGGGCGCAGGCTGAAGACACGGTTGCAACCAAATTGACTGCTTTGCGTTGCGGCCATGATGGACAACAAGCCTTTTGAAACACCGGTCGTGGTCGAACTCGGCCATGTCGGCAAATATCGCCACATCCGCAGTACCCAGGAGGCGGCGGAGTGCCTGATGACGGTTTGGCCGCTCAATCGCGGCCCCCGTCATCGTGATGCTCTCGACACTTGCCTCAAAGTGCTGGAAGGTTATCGTTCGACAGCGGATGCGCGCCGGGCCCTTATCGAAGCCGCCAGGGAATCGGAAGTGCTGGTGCCAGACGACAAGCTGTCCGACGACCGCCTGCATTGAGCGGACGGACCTTTAAACCGGAGGTTTTTGATGGCGAAGCTGACTTACAAGATCGTCGAGCATGACGGCGGCTGGGCCTACAAGGTCGGAGCGACCTTCTCGGAGACGTTTCCCACGCATCAGGACGCGTTGCGGGCCGCCGAGATCGCTTCAGCCGAGCAGCAGGTCGCGGGGTCGACGGACGGCATCCAGTACGAGGATGCCGACGGCAAATGGCATGAGGAACTGGCTGATGGACGCGACCGGCCGCAGACCGAGGTTTCCGACTGATCTTTCAGCCCAAAGCCCGATCGCCCCAAAGGCCGGCCGCCCCGGAGCGCCGACCGCGGACGTCGGGAGAGAGAACGTCCTACGGTCAGCAGGGAGCTTACGGCTGATTATTTGCCGCAGTACTGGTCATTGACGTTGCCTTGAGCATTGGCGTCCGGACCTGGAGTGTTGTGAGCACATGGGCCCATCCCACCGGTATTGCCTTGGGTGCTCAACCCGGAGCCGTATGCGTTGATGCTCCCGGTGGTGCTCTGGTCGATGGCTGATGAATCCTCATTGCCGAACAGCGACCAATTGTTCCACCAACTGTCATGGTTGTAATACCTGCCGTCCGTCGACTGCGCCATCGCCGATGTGGCAAGACCGGCCGTCAGAACGAATGCCGCGAAAAGTTTTTTGTACATTGCATCACTCCGTTTTGTCTTCGTCGCCTTGGGTGCGACACGGGGCAAACCAGTCATCAGCCGAATGGTTCCTTGAATTCCTTGTGAAGCGTCGGTGAAGCGACGATCCACGGCGTGGACCACAAGCATCGCCAGCAGGAGCAACGCCGGCAGGCACCGGCGGCACAACGATCAGCCGTGCAGCTTCGCGGCGATTTCGGCGACGCGCCCGCCCTGGAACTTCGCGCCTTCGAGTTCCTGCGCCGAAGGCTGGCGCGAACCGTCGCTGTCGCTTGTGGTGGTCATGCCGTAGGGTGCCCCGCCACGCACGACATCGTTGCCCATCTGAGCCCGATAGGCATAGGACAGGGGAACGATGATTATGCCGTGGTGCTGAAGCATGGCCTGGGTGCTGATCAGCGCGAGTTCGGCGCCGCCGTGCTGGTCGCGGTCGAAGACATCACCGAGCCGATCTTGTTGACCAGCGCGCCCTTGGCCCATAGCGGGCCGGTCTGGTCGAAGAAGTTCTTCAGTTGCGCGCACATCATTCCGTAACGCGTCGAGGCGCCGACGATGATCGCGTCATAGTCGCTCAGTTCCAGCGGGCTGGCGATCGCCGCTTCTTGGTCGAGCTTGTAGTGGGCGGCCTTGGCGACCGCTTCGGGCACGAGTTCGGCGACGCGCTTGATGGCCACCTCGGCACCGGCTTCGCGCGCGCCTTCGGCTGCGGACTTGGCCATCTGCTCCATGTGACCCCAGCTCGAATAGTAGAGAACAAGTACTTTCGCCATTTGCGTATCCTTGACGTGACGATCCTCGGCCGCCCAACCACGCCAGGGTACTTAGGGCGCGGACATTCGGGGAACACCGCGTAGGCGGGCACGGTTTGTTCACCGGTCGGATGGCATTGCCGCTGGCCGCGTGCCGCGCTATTTCAGGCGACCCGTTTTTGCCGGAGCCGTCGATGTCCGAAATCATTACCGCCGCCATGCTCGTCATCGGCGATGAGATCCTGTCCGGCCGCACCAAGGACAGAAATATCGGCCATCTGGCTGACATCATGACGGCCATCGGCATCGACCTGAAGGAGGTGCGCATCGTTCCCGATGAGGAAGACGAGATTGTCGCCGCGGTAAATGCGGTGCGGGCTCGCTATACCTATGTGTTCACAACCGGCGGCATCGGCCCGACCCATGACGACATCACAGCCGATTCGATTGCCAAGGCCTTCGGCGTGCCGTGCGAATACGATGCCAAGGCCTATGCCCTGCTGGAAGCAAGCTATGCCGCTCGCGGCATCGAATACACCGAGGCCCGCAAGCGCATGGCCCGAATGCCGCGCGGCGCCGACCATATCGACAATCCGGTGTCGGTCGCGCCCGGATTCCGCATCGGAAATGTCCACGTGATGGCGGGCGTGCCCTCGATCTTCCAGGCCATGCTCGACAATGTCGTGCCGACGCTGAAAGCCGGCACGAAAATGCTGTCGGCAGCGGTGCATTGCCCGTTCGGCGAAGGTCTCGTCGGCGGGCCGCTGGGCGAGATCCAGAAAGCGCATCCGGACACGATCATCGGCTCCTATCCGAAATACGGCGACGGCAAGTTCTGGACCGAACTGGTGGTCCGTGCCCGCAGCCAGCAGGCCCTGGACGCCGCGCGCGCCGATGTCGAGGCGATGGTGGCCGGCTTTGCCAGCAGCGCGAGCTGATCCGGTCCAGGCCGGAACCAAGCACAACGCGGCGACGTTTCCTTGCCGCGGGCGGATCGCTCGCAAAATGAGGGGATCACCATGCGCTTCAAGACCATCGTCGCCATTCTGCAGAACGAGCAGGACGCGGAGCGCGTGCTCGACTTCGCCATTCCGCTTGCCGGCCGCTTCCAGAGCCATCTGATCGGCATCCACGCCGAAGCGCTTCCGGTGCCCTACACGTCGGCCACCGGCTTTCCCGACACCGAGTTCCTGCAGGTTTCGGCCGACATGAACCGCGAACGGGCCGAAAAGCTGCGGGCCGCGTTTCTCAGGCATATCGAGAATTCCGGCCTGTCCTTCGAATGGCACAGCCTGGAGAGTTTTTCCGGCGACAGCGCCCTGACCGGCATTTCAAGCGTGCGTGCCGCCGACCTGATCATCGCCGCGCAGCGCGAGACGGGCGGCGATGCGAGCGCCGACGTCGACACACTGGTCTACGACGCCGGACGGCCGGTGCTGGTAGTGCCGCACCTGGGTCCGCTGATCACCACCTTCAAGCGTGTGCTGCTTGCCTGGAACGGCAGCAAGGAGGCCGCACGCGCCGCTTTCGATGCGCTGCCCTTCATCATCGAGGCCGACAAAACCGACATTCTGGTCATCGATCCGCCGGACACGCTCGATGAACGCCCCGAGGCCGCCGGAGCGGAAATCGCTTCCGCCTTGTCGCGTCATGGCGCCAGCGTGAGTGTCTCGGTGCAGAGATCGGGCGGCACCTCGGTCGACGAGGTGATCCAGACCAGGATCGCGGAGACCGGCGCCGATTTGCTGGTGCTTGGCGCCTACAGCCACTCGTGGCTGCGCCAGCTCCTGTTCGGCGGAGTGACGCGCTCCGTGCTGCGCACCGCGCCGGTGGCGGCTTTCCTGTCGCGGTAAGTTCACAGTGTCGTTTGCGGCCGCTCTTGCCAAGCGCGAGGTTTTCCAGTTACTTCCGCGCGCATTCCCCTGTTTTCTGCGCGCGACCGCGCGTGCTGCGGAGTGCGCGAAAGATGTCCCTTCCCGAAAAAGCCTTTCCGGTCTCCTGGGACCAGTTCCACCGCGATGCGCGCGCGCTCGCCTGGCGGCTTGCCGGCACCAACAAGGCGCAATGGAAAGCGATCGTCTGCATCACGCGCGGCGGCCTCGTGCCGGCGGCGATCATCTCGCGGGAGCTTGGCATACGCGTTATCGAGACGGTCTGCGTCGCCTCCTATCATGACTACAGCAGCCAGGGTCAGCTGCAGGTGCTGAAGGAGGTCACGCCGGCCCTGCTTGCCGACGACGGCGCGGGCGTGCTGATTATCGACGACCTGACCGACACCGGCAAGACGGCTGGCATCGTGCGCGCCATGATGCCGAAGGCGCATTTCGCCACCGTCTACGCCAAACCGAAGGGGCGGCCGCTGGTCGATACTTTCGTCACCGAGGTCAGTCAGGATACCTGGATCTATTTTCCCTGGGACATGGGCTTCACCTACCAGAAGCCGATCGCCGACGATCACGCCGGCTGATTCGCGGCAAGCAACCTGCTGCAAATCGAGCCGCAGGGAAGTCTCATCCACTAGGCAAGGGGTCTCGCGAGGCTGGCTGGCGCGCGGAAATCGGCGTCTATTGGCGAAAATCGGCCATCCTGATGAAAGTTTTTACTTTTATTGCCGATAATTAGCCGTAAGATTCGTGAGACGGCAAACGATTCTGGAGGCTGGGGCTAGCTTCTCCGATGCTGACGAGGCCAACGACGCACAACCATCTGGCCGAAAGGGTCCGGCGACTCTTCGGCACCGCGCCGTGCCGTCTGCAGGTAGCCGCCCTGCCCTGGCGCGAAACCGGAAACAGCGTCGAGATCATGCTGATTACCAGCCGCGATACCGGCCGCTGGGTGCTTCCGAAGGGCTGGCCTGAAGCCAGGGAGCCGCTTTGCGAAGCCGCGGCGCGCGAGGCTGTCGAGGAAGCCGGACTGCGCGGGACGATCTCGCATCTCGAGGCCGGCCGCTACTTCTACGCCAAGGCCCTGGCCTCCGGCGAGGAAGTGCCATGCGAGGTATTGGTGTTCCCGCTGCATGTCGACAAGGTCGCCGACCATTGGAAGGAAAAACGCTCCCGCACCCGCAAATGGGTCAGTTCGAGCGAAGCGGTGCGCATGGTCAACGAACCGGATCTTTGCCAGATCATCGCCTATTTCTGCGCCGACCCGCGTCGGTTTGCCTGAACCCGGGACCGGCCGCGCCACCAAGCAGCTCGGACGGGGGCGCCTGCGGCGTGAATGCTTTTCTAATGAAGACGTAATAGGATCTGATCCGATCCTGGCGTTTTACCGATGACAAATCCCGCAAATCCCAATCCAGAGAGATCCGACGAGCACAAGCGCGAGCATCGCCAGCGCGTGCTCAAGGGCGGCACGATCATCACGGGCATCTCGAATTCGGAAGTTGGCTGCACGCTGCGCAATCAAAATGAAGGTGGCGCCGAACTCAAGGTTCCGCCCGAAGCAACGATTCCGGATCATTTCCTTCTCTATGTGCCCGTCGACGGCATCGGCTATCGATGCGAGGTCCGCTGGCGCCGCAACGGCCGGATCGGGGTGCACTTCACCGGAACCGAGCCGAAGCCCAGGACGCATTACGGCTGATCCGCGACGTCGGATGCGCCAGATGGTCTGTGCCTGGATCACGCCCCGGAGCCGTCGCGAAGCCTGACAAGCGCGTCTTTGTCCCCTCGGCCGGGGGCTACCGCGGCAGCTCCATTCTATCCCCGTTATCCACATGTGTGACACACAAGATGTTGAGGTCACAAAAGCTACGCAAACGAATCCTTGACGGCGCAAAACGAGTCGCCTTTTATAGGCCATGCGCTCCTGTTGAGAGCGCGACCGGAAAGTTCTGAGCCCGGTCTTTTTCCCGGATTATGTGCGTTTTTCCCCACATTTCCGCCTGTTTACGAGGCTGGCGGAAGCGTTGGGATTGTGGGGCGTGGGCGATAAAAGGGAGAATTGTCGGACTGGAATAAATTGTCTGTTAACACTATATTTAGTGTTTGCAGGCAGGTTCGACGCTAGATAATGTGAATTTCCCTCGAGTGAGGGAATCGGAAAAAATCAGTTTTGAGGGACCCGCGGGTTCGTCGGTGAGTTGGACAGGCGCTTCGCAAGAAGTTTGACCAGCAAGGCGGACGAAGACCGCGAAAATGGAGAGCCGGCCGTTTTCGAACGCCGGCAGACGGCGGACATGCGCGTTTCGCATTGGGAGCAGAAATCTCCTGACGAAAGCGCTATATATAGACAAAAGGGACCGGACCAATGCGCATCGAGCGTCGTTTCACCAGACAGGGACAATCGGCTTACGCGGAGATCGAATTCCGCAAGGCGCTCTCCGAGATCAAGAATCCGGATGGCTCGGTGGTGTTCCGCTTGGACAATATCGACGTGCCGGCGCAATTCTCCCAGGTCGCCGCCGACATCCTGGCGCAGAAATATTTCCGCAAGGCCGGCGTCCCCGCGCGGCTGAAGAAGGTCGAGGAGAACGATGTTCCCTCCTTCCTGTGGCGCTCAGTCGCCGACGAGGCCGAACTTGCCAAGTTGCCGGAAGCCGAGCGCTACGGGTCCGAGATCGACGCCCGCCAGGTCTTCGACCGGTTGGCCGGCACCTGGACCTATTGGGGCTGGAAGGGCGGCTATTTCAAGTCGGAGGAAGACGCGCGCGCCTTCCGCGACGAGCTTGCCTACATGCTGGCCACCCAGCGCGTGGCGCCGAACTCGCCGCAATGGTTCAACACCGGCCTGCACTGGGCCTATGGCATAGACGGCCCGAGCCAGGGCCACTTCTATGTCGACCCGTTCACCGGCAAGCTGACGAAGTCGAAATCCTCCTACGAGCACCCGCAGCCGCATGCCTGCTTCATCCAGGGCGTGCAGGACGACCTCGTCAATGAGGGCGGCATCATGGATCTGTGGGTGCGCGAGGCGCGCCTGTTCAAATACGGCTCGGGCACCGGCTCCAATTTCTCGCTGCTGCGCGGCGAGGGCGAAAAGCTGTCCGGCGGCGGCCGTTCGTCCGGCCTGATGAGCTTCCTCAAGATCGGCGACCGCGCCGCGGGCGCCATCAAGTCGGGCGGCACGACGCGCCGCGCCGCCAAGATGGTCATCGTCGACGCCGATCACCCCGACATCGAGGAATTCATCGACTGGAAGGTCAATGAAGAGCAGAAGGTCGCCTCGCTGGTGACCGGCTCCAAGATCGTCAAGAAGCATCTCGAAGCGATCATGAAGGCCTGCGTCAACTGCGAAGGCCATGACGACGACTGCTTCGACCCCGCCGTCAACACCGCACTGAAGCGCGAGATCAAGGCGGCCAAAAAGGACGCGGTGCCGGAGAACTATATCTACCGCGTCATCCAGTTCGCCAAGCAGGGCTACACCTCGATGTCGTTCAAGACCTACGACACCGACTGGGATTCCGACGCCTACCTCACCGTCTCCGGCCAGAACTCCAACAATTCGGTGTCGCTGAAGGACAATTTCCTGCGCGCCGTCGAGGATGATGCCGACTGGCATCTCACCGCCCGCAAGGACGGCAAGGTGCTGAAGACGCTGAAGGCCAGGGATCTCTGGGAAAAGATCGGCTACGCCGCCTGGGCGTCGGCCGATCCGGGCCTGCATTTCAACACGACGATGAACGACTGGCACACCTGCGCCTCCGCCGGTGCGATCCGGGCCTCCAACCCGTGCTCGGAATACATGTTCCTCGACGACACGGCCTGCAATCTCGCCTCGATCAATCTGCTCCCCTACCGCAATGCCGACGGCACGATCGACATCGCTGCCTATGAGCATACGGTGCGGCTATGGACCATCGTGCTGGAAATCTCGGTCATGATGGCGCAGTTCCCGTCGAAGGAGATCGCCAAGCTCTCCTACGACTACCGCACGCTGGGCCTCGGCTATGCCAATATTGGCGGCCTGTTGATGACCTCGGGCATTCCCTACGATTCCGATGAGGGCCGCGCCATCTGCGCCGCGCTCACCGCCGTCATGACCGGCACCGCCTACGCCACCTCGGCCGAGATGGCGTCCGAGCTCGGCGCCTTCCCCGATTACGACCGCAATGCGCAGAACATGCTGCGCGTCATGCGCAATCATCGCCGCGCCGCCTATGGCGACAAGGACGGCTACGAGAAGCTGGCCGTCAACCCGGTGCCGCTGGTCGCTCCCGACCTCAAGCAGCAGGAGTTGGCGACGCACGCCAAGGCTGCTTGGGACCGTGCCATCGAACTCGGCGAGGAGCATGGCTATCGCAACGCGCAGGCGACCGTGATCGCGCCGACCGGCACGATCGGTCTGGTTATGGATTGCGACACAACCGGCATCGAGCCCGACTTCGCGCTGGTGAAGTTCAAGAAGCTCGCCGGCGGCGGCTATTTCAAGATCATCAACCGCGCCGTGCCGGAAGCGCTGCGCACGCTGGGCTATTCGGAAAGCCAGATCGCTGAGATCGAGGCCTACGCCGTCGGCCACGGCAATCTCAACCAGGCGCCCGGCATCAACCCCGGCTCGCTCAAGGCCAAGGGCTTCACCGACGACAAGATCGCGGCGCTCAACGCGGCGCTGAAGTCGGCCTTCGACATCAAGTTCGTCTTCAACCAGTGGACGCTCGGCGCCGACTGGGTGAAGGAGACCTTTGGCTTCACCGACGAGCAGCTCAACGACTTCTCGTTCGAGATGCTGCCGGCACTGGGCTTCTCCAGGAAGGACATCGAAGCCGCCAACATCCATGTCTGCGGTGCGATGACGCTCGAGGGAGCGCCCTTCCTCAAGGCCGAACACCTCCCCGTGTTCGATTGCGCCAGCCCCTGCGGCAAGATCGGCAAGCGCTCGCTGTCGATCAACAGCCACATCCAGATGATGGCGGCGGCACAGCCCTTCATTTCCGGCGCCATTTCCAAGACCATCAACATGCCGAATGACGCCACGGTGGAGGACGCCAAGAACGCCTACATGCTGTCGTGGAAGCTGGCGCTGAAGGCCAACGCGCTCTACCGCGACGGCTCGAAGCTCTCGCAGCCGCTCAATGCCTCGCTGCTCGCCGATGGCGAGGAGGACGAGGACGAGGCGATCGAACAGCTGGTCGCCGCGCCTGCCGCGCAGCGTGCGGTGCAGGTCACCGAAAAGATCGTCGAGCGCGTCGTCGAGCGTCTCTACCGCGACCGCGAAAAACTCCCGAACCGCCGCAAGGGGTATACGCAGAAGGCGGTCGTCGGCGGCCACAAGGTCTACCTGCGCACCGGCGAGTTCGACGACGGGCGTCTCGGCGAGATCTTCATCGACATGCACAAGGAAGGCGCTGCCTTCCGGGCGATGATGAACAATTTTGCCATCGCCATCTCGCTCGGCCTGCAATATGGCGTGCCGCTCGAGGAATTTGTCGAAGCCTTCACCTTCACCAAGTTCGAGCCGGCCGGCATGGTGCAGGGCAATGACGCGATCAAGAACGCGACGTCGATCCTCGATTACGTGTTCCGCGAACTTGCCGTGTCCTATCTCAACCGCCACGATCTCGCCCATGTCGACCAGTCGGATTTCGACAAGACGGCACTTGGGCGCGGCATCACCGAAGGCAAGGCCACGCCCTTCTCCAAGGGCCTCTACCGCGGTGCCTCGCCGGTCAAGCTGGTGTCGGGCGCCGAACCCAAGGGATTCGGCGGTTCCGCCCCGGCCACGGCCCCTGCCCGCGTGGCGCCGACGGCCTTCTCCGGCTCCAACGTACTGGCGCTGAAGCCGGCGAGCGACGAGGCCATCGCCTACAAGCGCGACTATGAGGAACGCGCCAGGGAACTGGTCGAGGACATCGCCGAGGAGGAAGCCGAAGCCTCCGGCGTCGAGGGGCTATTCTCCGACGCCGCCGCGCACGAGGCCGCCGAGGCCAAGGCACTTGCCGCCACCCGGCGCCAGCAATCGCTGATGCAGGGCTATACCGGCAACGAATGCTCGGAATGCCACAACTTCACCATGGTGCGGAACGGCACCTGCGAGAAGTGCGATACGTGTGGAAGCACGAGTGGGTGCAGCTGAGGCCTGTGAGATTACTGTAAAAACGCCGGAAATCGGGATCTAATAGTGCCGTCATGAAGAAAAGCAGACGGCACACGGCGCTTGGAAAGCGTTCCAAACACGGTCAAACGGTTAGGTCGCCTTTCCACGCGCTCGGCAACAAAGTAAGTTGGTCGTCGTGGAAGGATGACTTTCTACCAAATGTACTCTGGGCGTGCGTTGCGACCGGGGTAATGGACCGCGATGTCTATCTCGATCTATTCCGTAGAATCGGAGTGCGTGCCCGCAGCCGATGGAAAGATACGAAATATGTCTCTCTGACTCATACCGGTCTGTCGTCGACTGATTATGCCGATTTTGAATATGCTTTTGACCCTCTGCGGAATATCAAGGGCGGGTCGCAGATTTCTAACGCCATCGCATCGATAGGATCGATGCCAGACCGCGATCATTGGCAGAAGTTTCATGCGATAGAACCAGATACCGAGAAAGCGTGGGAAGCGCTTGCCCACGGAATTATGGCCTGTATAGACCATCAATCTCAACAATCCACCGACGTGAGATGGCTTAAGGTCGCTTATTTGGCCATATGCGGCCGATTGGTGCTTCCAAACGAAGAGCTTATTGAGGAGATACGCCTTTATCCTGACAAAGGCGAGATGACAAAAGTCCGACCGATGATCCGAGCCACGGAGATGTCGATCAGAATGATGGAGATGGAGGCAGAAAGACCTTCTGAAGCCCCACTCTTTCCTGTGGAAGCATTCTGGTCCGAGCTATATACAAGCACTAAATGCTTCGTAGCCTCTCCAAAGAAATCAACTACAGAAGATATTATCAGCCTCACGAAAGAACTTAGTTCAATTGCTAATGACGTAATGAGTCATTTTTATCAATGTTCCAAAAATACCGGTATAGATCCACGATTAGATGGTGCTTTTGGATTATGTCTCTACAATTTGCACTTGGCTATCGAGCTTGCGGCGCTTCCATCTAATTTTTTATCAAGCGGGCGCATTTTGCTTCGCTCGATTGTTGAGGCCTGTATCACACTTCGATATTTGACGGCGAAGGACGACGCAAGCCTATGGAAACAATATAGAAACTATGGAAGTGGGCAAACAGCGTTAGCTTTTCTCAAGACAATTGATCTAGACGATGCGCCCTCGTACGTTGATCTTGAAGCATTGGAAATGCTAGCTAACGAAGACGCTTGGTTTGAAACCCAGGATATTTTAATTGGAGCGTGGGACAAAAAATCGCTTAGGGAGATGGCAATTGAATGCGATAGAAAGGATCTTTACGACAAATACTACGACTGGTTGTCAGGGTTTTCTCACGGGCACTGGGGCGCAGTTCGAGATACCTCATTTACGATCTGCCTAAATCCGATGCACAGATTGCATAGAATTCCTATTTTTGGCCACGTGAAGCCGTCGGTCCTGCCAGACGTAAGCAAGCTAATAAACTTAATATTGGACGATCTTAATCATTTGTATCCAAGCTTCAAACCAAGAATTAAGTGGCATAAAACCAATAAGCCGACCGACAAAGTATCTAAGAAGCCGAAATCAAAAACCGCAGGCTGACCAGATCGGCTGGCGTGTGAGCCGGAACGTAGATGAAGTTGCCGTCCTCAAACGGTTCGGTTTCACGGAGTGAGGGCATGCGCTACGCCGTGGTGATTGAAAAAGCAGGCAACAATTTCTCTGCTTACGTTCCGGATTTGCCCGGCTGCATCGCGACCGGTGCCACTGTACCTGAGGTGGAACCCGAGATTCGCGACGCAATCCGCTTTCATATCGAGGGCTTGCGAGCCGATGGGCTGGATGTGCCCGAAAGTGTGAGCCTGGCGGAATATGTAGAGGCATAGAGCCCGGCAAATGGGTTCGCAGCGGGGCGCCGCTGCAAGTGCCGGAGTCCCGCTGTGGTGCGGAATGATTGATCATATAACCATCGAAGTGAGCGACTGCACTCTTCGTCGAGGGCACGGAATGGATCCTCGGGTCAAGCCCGAGGAGGACGAAGGCGCGGGGCGAGCCTCTTCGCTAAGGGAAAGGGTGAGCGGGTGGTTAGCGAAATCCTGAAATAGCCTCTGACAGCCGATCAGGCGGCGCAAAAGCGACTGAAACGGAGCCGACGGTTTAATCCGCGTCGGCCACCATCTGCCGGCCGCCGGCCCAGGCGCGCCATTGCCGTTCGTCGCCGTGAAAAACGTTGAGGTCGATGCGGCCGGTGACGCCATGCGATAGGCCGGAGCCGGAATATTGCCAGAACAGCCATTTGCGGCCGGGATAGACCTTTGAGGGGTGCTGCGCCACGGCGCGCAGCCAGAATGAATAATCGAGGAATTCGCCCCGAAGATTGTCGCGGTAGAAATCGGGCGCCGTGTAGATGATGGGTCGCTGGCCGTAATGGCGCTCAAGCTTGTCCATGAACACCCGCATCTTCTCCAGCACCTTTTCGCGCGACGGGCGCCGCTTACAGCTGGATTCGCCGTTCCATTCGACGTCAATCACCGGCGGCAAGGCGCCCTCGACCCTGGGCACGTTGCGGATGAACCAGTCGGCCTGCTCGCCGGCGGTGCGGCACCAGTAGAAGAAGTGATAGGCGCCGCGCTTCAGCCCTGCGGCGTCGGCGTTGCGCCAATTCCTGGTGAACATCGGATCGAGATGGTCGCCGCCGTCGGTCGCCTTGATGTAGGCGAAGTTGGCGCCTTGGGCGCGCAGCTTCTCCCAGTTGACGTTGCCTTGCCAGCGCGACACGTCGACGCCATGCACGGCAAGGTGGCGGGGCGAGGAGCGGCCGAAATTGATCGGCTTGGCATCGCGAAAGCCGTAGCGCGTGACAGGCCCGGCCAGCATCGGCGGTGCCGCCCGTGACAAGAGCTTCGGCGGCGATACAAGCGCCGCCGGCTCGACGACCGGCGGCTCGACGCTGTCCGGCAGGTCGGGCGCCGGAAACGCCACCGTCTCTTCCTCCGCCAGGCCATAGGGCCGGACATTCTCGTCCACCGGCGTGGCTTCCGCCACCCTCCGTTCGGCTGCCATTCTCCGTTCGGCCTTGGTCACTGGGGCGGATGCGATCGGCGCGCTTGGTCGCACCACCGAGTTGGTGATCTCGTTCGACGGCTTCTGGATGTCCAGCGCGTCCATGCCGGATGTCGACGAGCAGCCGGCAAGGCACAGCGTTGCGATCACGAAACTGACGGCGCCTGGTAACCGCATCTGGACCTGTACTCAACACAACAGACCGAGGGCAACGGCCGACGGACAAACCAGGTCTAGTTATGAACGAGAAATTACCAATAAAGATTGAATCAAGTTTTTAAGCATGTTGGGCACGGTTGCGGGTTTGGGCCGCGCGACGACAAGCGCAATCTACGCCTGCCCCATCCTATCGCCTGAAGACGCCGATCATCGGCCCCAGGTTCCAGTAGTCGTCATTGCGGCCGATGGCCGGCGCGAGCAGGCTCGATATCGACCCGTCGAGGAACAGCGCATTGTCGCAGCCGAGCCCGTCGCGAAACAGGCGCGCGAATGCATGGAATGTCACCGTGCCATTCGAAATGGCGAAGACGACGACGCCGTCCTTTCGCACCCCGACACCGTCGCGCGTCTTGCGCGAGGTGCTGTCGGCCCGGAATTTCTGGTGCAACTTGCCGTCGATCACCAGCATCGGCCCGGACTGCGTGGCATAATCGGTGGGCGGACGCTTCTTTAGGAAATCCCTTGTCGCGCGGACCGCGGCCTTGCCGTCGCTGATGTAGAAAATACCATTGGGCTGGAGCGAAAAATTGCCTCTTTCCGACCCGACCTTCGCTGAGGCCAGTTCCTGCCCGCGCTCGACATACAGGCCGACCGGCGCGAGATTTGGATGGTACATTCCGGCATTGATGGCGAACAGCATCGTGCGCCCGGCCCGCCGCTGGGCGTCGTCGAGATTGTGCAGCGATTGATAGGGCTTGCCGGCCGGATCCTTCCAGAACAATTCGATCCGGTATTGCCTGGGATCGACCTCACAGACCAAGTAGCTGGTGGCCTCGAAGACGAAATCGCGGCATGGCGGCAACGAGGCGAGCCATTGGCCCAACCCCATGCCGATCGCCGCCGCCGACGGCAGCGCGGTCTTGATCAGCGCGAGCAGTAATGGCGCGGATTGGAGGACAGTCAAAAGATCCATGCGCGCACCGGATTTCCAGTTCCAACGAGCCGCCGCCAGCATTCGCCGGCACGACGCAAGAACGGTCCCAAGCGGGAATGGATCAAACGGCCAAGGTCGAAGTGCGGCTGCCGACGCAAGACATCGGCGACATCATTGAACAGAGCTGACGAGCCGCTCGTCGCCGCCAAGGATGGAAACCCAGCGACCGCTGTTGTCGCTCGCCTGTCTCTTCAGGTAGCGATAGCCTGTCTGGTTCCAGAGGCGAACCTTGTCGCTGAGATTGTCGAGGACGAAATCGCCCTTGTCGGTGCGCACCGTAAGCACTGCGTGGCCTTCGCCGTCGGGCTTGCGCACCACCGTCATCAGCAGATTGGCAATGGCAATGCCGGCGGCCTGGAGTTCGCGCTGCTTTTCAAGCGCGTAGTCTTCGCAGTCGCCAAACCCGTTATCGGGGTAGGCCCACCACTCATCCTTGCCGTAGTTGTCCATGTCGCTCATCGGCTTGACGCGGGTGTTGACCGAGAGATTTACGGCGGAAATTTCCCGCAACAGCTGGCCGGTCATGCTCTCCGGAGCGTTGGCGGGCGAGCGGATGGAGCATTCGGCAGAATGGACCTTGCAAAAATCATAGTGCCCGATCGGCTGGGAGGTTTGCCCGCCGATGGTCATGGAAAGCGGTCCCGCATTCGCCAAACCCGCGGCCGAACAAAAAGCCGTCAGCGCCAACGCAAACCCCAAACTCCTCGCCTTGCGGCGCCAACCCACCGAGGATGCCATACGGCCCCACCCATCTATTTTTGTTAACAGAACGTTAAAGATGGATTTTGCCTGGAGTCAATGAAGGCGGCCGATCACATCTTTGGCGATCGACGCATGCCCGACCGGGGTTGCGCCGAAGCAACACCGGCTCGCACGTTCCTGGGGTTGCCTTTTAGTCCCTTGTCTGAAGCCGGCGGAAAACCGCTGCGCGCTTTTCCGGGATTGCTTCAGGCAAGCCATCCCATCGCCAGGGCCAGCAGCAGGGCGATGCCGAGCACGCCGCGATAAATGACGAAAGGCCAGGCTGAGAAGCGTTCCAGCACGCGCATCAGGCCCCATATGGCGAAGAAGGCGGATAGCGAGGCAACCACCAGGCCGACCGCGAGGATCGACCAGCCATGGGCATCGAGATGGGCCTTGTGCAGTTCCCAAAGCTCCTTGAGACCGGCGAGTGCGATGGCCGGCAGCCCAAGCAGGAATGAAAAGCGCGCCGCTTCTTCCCGCTTGAAGCCGAGCCCCAGTGCTGCCGTCAAGGTCGAACCGGACCGCGAGACGCCCGGGATCAATGCGCCGATTTGGGCGATGCCGACGAGCAGCGCATCGGCCATGGACGCCTGGCCCATGGTTCGCGCATGGCGGGCACGGAGTTCGGCCAGCGCCAGCAGGAGTGCCATCACGATGCAGGCCCAGCCGATGACCCCGAGGCCGCGCAACGGCGAATTGCAGGCGTTGAGCATACCAGACAGAGCCACGCCGGCGATGACGATCGGGATCGTCGCCAGCACGATCCAGAGCGCCAGCCGGAAATGTCGGTCGGCCAAATCGCGCCGTTTCAAGGCACTGACCGAACCGGACAGGATGTCCCTGACATCGTTCCAGAAGTAGCTGATCACCGCGGCGAGGGCCGCAAGCTGCATGGCGGCGGAGAAAGCGGAGCCGGGATCCTGCCAGCCCAGCACCGCCGGGACGACGCGCATGTGGGCGGTCGAGGAAATCGGCAGCAGTTCGGTGATGCCTTGCACCAAGCCGAGAAATGCGACCTTGGCGTAGCCCAGGCCGACAAAGCCCATGTCCATCCCTTGCATGCAGCTGCCGGCCATGTCGAATTCCATATATGAGAGATCGAGTGCGCTGAAGACGACCGCTGGCGATCGGCCCGGGCAAGCCATACCGCCATGGGCCGGAAAATCAATTTACGGATTTGTGAACTGGCGCCCGGGAATGGGTCACCGAGTGCGGAAGGCGTGTCGAATATCAACACCGCGCCGCCTCGGCGCGCTGGCAGCGCCAGGCAGTGTCCAGACCGGGCCGGCGGGCCGGTCTGCAAAAACTGGAGGAAATCACGATGCGATCAGGGGCACAGCCAGAGTTTCTGGCACGCCCTGGCGATCACGTGCGCCGGCGGGACAACCGGCTCCTCGACGGAAGGCCGACGCGCCCGTTCGAGCAGCATGCGCACCTGTTCCGGGCGCACACGATCGCGCTCCATCACAAGCAGGACCATCGGATCGCTCAAAAGCTCGTCCAGGGTACTGATGCTGTCGTTCATCCGTCGTCTCCTCGAATGCCGGCCCGCACCGGTTAAATAGGAAGACAATGATGGCTCGCCAATGACGCTTTGCCGGCTTTCGCGTGACTGTTTCGGTTATTTCGTGACTGTTTCGTCATAGTCGCGTAACTTCACCCTTCTGTTGGCCCGCTTCATCCGGTACGGCTCATCGGTTTCGGCGCTCAAGCGCAGATCCACCTTCTTTCATAAGGCGGGAAGGGAGGCCGGAGGCCTCAGGCAGGCGGCGCGCGTTCGTGCTGCGGCAAGCCGTCATCGAGCACCACCCAGGGCTGCTTGGAGGCGGTCCAGATGTGCATCTGCGGCTTGAAGACGGACGGATCGTCGAGTGACCCGGTGGTGACGCCCATGATGCCGGCGGCATCGCGCCGCGAAAACATCGTCGTACCGCAGCTTGGGCAAAACCCGCGTTTAATATCCGGCGAGCTGTTCGCGGTCGCCAACGGCCCTTCGACCGTCACATCGTCGATGCGAAACAGCACACGCGCATTGAAGGCGGCGCCGATCGCCTTTTGACAAAGCCGACAATGGCAGATGCGTTCGTTGACGGGCTCGACGTCGGCGCGATAACGCACCGCCCCGCACAGGCATCCGCCCTGATAGCTAGCCATTGCCGTATCCATTCCCGAGAAGATTTGATGCGAGACTATCGAGGCCGGATATCGGGTCAATTCAAAAGCATTGATACGATCCCATCGACTGCAGCGATAAAACTGCCGGCCGCCTCAAGGGAGACCGCCGGCAGCCAATGCCGGCAAGCTATTCGGTTTCGCCGACCACCTCGTCCCAGCTCTTCACCTTGGTCTCGCCGTTGAGGAACGGCAGCGCGGCGGCCGTCAGCTCTGGAGCGAAGAAGACGTCGTAGTGGGTGCGGTTGGGCAGGATCGCCAAGCGGTTCCGCGACAGGTTTTCACGCATCCAGCCGGCGTCCTTCAAACCGCCGCCGAGCATCTGGTAGAACTTGATCTCGTGCTCGGGCTTGTACATGTCGCTGTCGCCGTAGGCCAGCATGACCGGCATCTTCAGCTTGGGAACATCGGCCGAGTAGTCGTAGTTCTGGCGCATGAAGTTGCCGAGCGTGTCGAGCAGCTTCGGGAACTCCTCGGGATGCGGCGCCACGGCGACGTAGGATTTGTACATCGGCGTGTCCTTCATGAAATCGGCCGCTGCCGCGCTCACTTGCGCCTGCTGCGGGCGCATCTCGTCATAGAAACCGTCGGCGGCATAGCCGGTCGAGACCAGCACAAGCCGGCGCACCGCTTCGGGGTGCTGGACGGCCATCCGGAAGGCGACACCGCCGCCCAGAGAATAACCCATGACGTCGACCTCGCCGTAACCAAGCCGTTTGACGATATCAGCCATGTCGTCGCCCATCGCCTCCAGCGTGAACGGCCGGTCGCCAAGCGCGGTGCGGCCATGGCCTTGCAGGTCGACGGTGATGACAGTGCGATGTTCGGCAAGCTTCGGCAGAATGGGGGCGAACATGTCCGCTGTGCCGAGACCGCCATGCAGCAGAAGCAGCGGCTCGCCTTTGCCGTGGACGGCATAATAGTAATTCAGGCCGTTGATCGGCAGCAGGCCGGATTTTTCAGGCTTCGGCGGTGTCTTCGCTTCGGTCGTCATGGCAGATTTTACCTCGTTTGCGTTGGCGATGCCCGGACAGGCGAGAAGCGCCGCGGCCGAAGCAAGAATGGCGAAAAGCAGGGCTTTGGACATATCGATCTCCTCCAGTCTGTCCGTGTGTCGGTGCGTTCTTGACCTGGCTGGTGCATCGGCCCCAACCTGGGCGAAAACCGATCGAGAATATTGGTCTGACCCGGCTTCCGTCCCAAGGACGAACCAGCGAAATGCAAACCGACATCATCAAGGAGAAATTCCGGGGCTTTCCCGTGGATGGGGATCAACGGCGAAATCGAGGACGCGTCAGTGGCGCTTGGCTTGCACCAGATAGGCATCGATCTCGGTCTCGCCGAGCCACTTGGCCGCTTCCAGCCGATGCAGGCCTTCTACCAGGATATGACGCTTGCCGTCGTGACGGACCTGGATCGGCATCTTCATGCCATTTTCCAGAATGTCCTCGGCGAGATGACGGACCGTCTCGGGATGCAGCGTCTTCTTACGCGCCGTCGGCACGTAGATGTCGTCGACCTTGACCTTCTGCACTCTGAGCATGTCGACCCCCCGAGCGGAACGCCGCCTTGTCCTGAGATAGTCGCTTTGTTGACGAGGGCCAAGGGCGTGGCGACGAATAGGGCGGAGGCAACCGGGTTTGTCTGCCGCCGCGCAGTCGATATTGCGTATCAGCCTTTGTAGATACGGTCCTCGAGCGGCGTCTCGGCAATCAGCGCCTGCAGCCCTGACAGCAACGCCTTCTCGGCGCGGTTCATCGCCTTGTCCGGATTGACCAGCAGGAAGATATCGATGGCCGGCGGCGCATCATAGGGCGGCAGCCGCCACAGCGCGCCGTCGGCCACATCGCGCCGCGCCACATGCAGCGGCAGCGGGCCGATGCCGAGCCCGGCGACGATCATGCGCCGCACCTCCTCCAGGCTCGACGAAACGCCCACGACATCGGCGTTCAGCCGTGCTTCGCTACGCAACAGTGCGACCGGCCGCAGCGCATCCGAAATATGGTCGGTCTGGAACGATACTGACGGCTCGTCGCGGAGATCGGCGAGTGTCAGTCCGGTTTGCCCATAGAGCCTGTGCCGCGGCCCGCAAAAGAAGCCGAAGAACTCGCGATAGACCATGTCGTATTGCAGCGCCGGATCGCGCTGGCTGACCAGGCAGACGCCAAACGAAGCACGGCGCTCCCTCACCTGCTTGGCCACTTCGGTGCTTGCCGCGACCGAAATGGTGATGCTGGCGCGCGGATAGTTGCGGTGGAATTCCGACAGCGCCCGATCGAACAGCGGCGAGACCACATGGCTGGCGGTCGCGATCATGACGTGGCCGGTGACATCGTCGCTGATGCCGCGCATCAAGAGCGGCAGCTGCGATATGGTGCCGAACACCTCGATGCTCTGCTCGTAGAGAAGCCGTCCAACCTCGGTGAGCTCGAAGCGCGTCGCATCGCGTTCGACCAGCCGCCGGCCGACCCGGTCTTCCAGCCGCCGCAGCGCATTGCTGACGCTTGGCTGCTTGAGGTTCAGCCTCTCGGCGGCACGCGTGATGCTCTTCACCTCCGCGATGACGACGAATGTCCGCAAAAGGTTCCAGTCCAGATCCCAGACCAGCCGTTCGGGGCGCGGCAATGCCATTCCTGATATCTATGCTCCCTATTTCCATTATCTATTTGCGCAATGCTACCGCAAAGGCAATCATTGCCGTCAGGAGTGCGCCCCAACGCCTCCCAAGAACAAGCCTTCGCGCTCCATCCAGAGGACAGGTTTCAAATGAACAAGGTATTTTCCGGCATTGCCGTCGCGGCGCTGCTGTTTGCGTCTTCCTTCGCTAACGTCTCGGCCAGGGCCGATGACCTCGAGAAGGTCAAGGCGGCGGGCGAATTGAAGATTTCCATGAGCGGGCAGTATCCCCCCTTCAACTTCGTCAACGACCAGAACGAGGTCGTCGGCTTCGACGCCGATATCGGCAAGGCCATCGCCGAGCGTATCGGCGTCAAGGGCACCATCATCACGACCGCCTGGGACGGCATCATCGCCGGCCTGCTCGCCAACAAATACGACACCGTGGTCGGCTCGATGACGATCACGCCGGAGCGTGAGAAGGTGGTCGATTTCGTCGGCCCCTACTATCACGCCGGCCGTGCGGTTTTCGTCAACCAGGATTCCAAGGTGCAGAGCCTCGACGAACTCAAGGGCAAGACCCTTGGCGTGACGCTCGGCGAAACGCATGAGAAATGGGCGCGCCAACAGGGCGGCTGGGACATCCGCACCTATAAGGGGCTGCCGGAATTGCTGCTGGAATTGAAGGCGGGCCGCGTCGACGCCATCGTCGTCGACAACATTCCGGTCATGGTCGCCGTCAAGGAGACCGGCGAGAAGGTACGCAAGCTCGACACGCCGGGTATCGAAGGCGGCAGCGTCGCCATCGGCATCGCCATCCGCAAGGACAATCCCGAGCTCAAGGCCGCCATGCAGAAGGCGCTGGACGGCATGATGGCCGATGGTACCTACGAGAAGATATCGATGCACTGGGTCGGCAGCGACATCCGCTAACTTCGCCAGGCTTCGGCGGTCCAGGCCGCCTGAAGCCGAAAGCCACTGCGCCGGGCCATTCCATGGATTTCTCCTTGATGCAGCGCGTCTTCCCGTTCTTCGTGGAAGCCGCCTTGGTGACGCTGGAACTGACAGCGCTGGCCCTGGTTCTGGGGCTGGCCGTGGCAGCACTTGCCGCGACCGCAAGAATGTCGAGATCGGCGATCCTGCGGGCCGTCGGCACGCTCTATGTGAGCCTGTTTCGCGGCACACCGTGCCTGATCCAGCTCTTCGTGCTCTATTTCGGCGGCCCGCAGATCGGCATCAATCTGGATCCGTTCGCGGCCGGCGTGATCGGCCTCGGCCTCAATATCGGCGCGTATATGGCGGAATCAATCCGGGGCGCGGTGGTGGCGGTCGACCGCGGCCAGACGGAGGCGGCCCGCACGATCGGATTCGGCCGGTTCCAGACCTTGCGCAAGGTGGTGCTGCCGCAAGCCGCCAGGCTGATGATCCGCCCGCTCGGCGTCAACACGGTTGCGCTGCTGAAAGGCTCGGCCCTGGTGTCCACCATCTCGGTCGTGGAATTGACCTACACCGCGCAGCGCTTCATCGGCTCCACCTACAAGCCGTTCGAAATCTTCGGCGTCGCGGCCCTGCTCTACATGATCATGGTCTATGCCGTCGCCCGCATAGTCGACATGCTCGACAAACGCTTCGCGATCGTCTGAGGCAGAACACGATGCAAGGCCTGGATTTCACAGTCATCGCGCCCTACTGGGATCTTCTGCTGACCGGCGCCTGGTGGACATCAGTGCTGACGGTCTCGGCGGGAGCGCTTAGCTTCGCCGGCGGCATCTTCTTTGCGGTTGTCGTACTCTACGCGCCGGCAATCCTGGCCTACCCCGTGCGCGCCTTCATGTGGGTGTTCATGGGCACGCCGCTGCTGTTGCAGCTCTTCCTGATCTATTTTGGCCTGGTGCAGGTCGGCATCGACATCCCTGCGCTTGCGGCCGGCATTGTCGGCCTTGGACTGCATTTTGCCGTCTACAATGCCGATGTCATCCGCGCAGGCATCGTGGCCGTCGATGTCGGCCAGACGGAAGGTGCGCGCAGCATCGGCTTCGGCAAGTGGCAGACGCTGCGCCATGTCGTGATACCGCAGGCCATCCGCAACACGGCGCCGCCGATCGGCAGCAATTTGATCGCGCTGTTGAAGGAATCCTCCATCGTCTCGGTCATCGGCATTGCCGAACTGGTTCACTCGGCGCAACTGGCGATCAGCGAAACGTTTCGCCCTTTCGAATTCTACATCACTGCCGCCGCGCTCTACTACATTCTCAACCTCGCACTCGAAGCGGCCCTGCATCGGTTCGAAAGACATGTGGAGGTTTCCCGATGAGCACGCAGCGGCCGATGGTCGAGGTCCGCGGCGCACGCAAATCGTTTGGCGCCGTCGAGGTCCTCAGAGGTATCGACCTATCGGTCGAACGTGGGCAGATCGTCGCCATCATCGGCCCGAGCGGCTCCGGCAAGAGCACGCTGCTGCGTTCCATCAACCATCTCGAGGGTTTGAACAGCGGTGAGGTCTGGCTGGACGGCCTGCAGGTCAACCAGAAGCTGCATGGCCAGGCGTTCGAAAGGCACATCAACAAGGTGCGCCAGCAGATGGGCATGGTGTTCCAGCACTTTAACCTGTTCCCGCATTTGACCGTGATCGAGAACATCACGATGGGGCCGGTGATCCTGAAAAGCATGCCGAAAGCCGAAGCTCGTGCGCTGGCGCTTGGTCTTTTGTCCAAGGTCGGGCTCTCCGACAAGATCGACGCCTATCCCTCGCGTCTTTCGGGCGGGCAGAAGCAGCGCGTCGCGATTGCCCGCGCGCTGGCCATGCAGCCCAAGGTGATGCTGTTCGACGAGGCCACCTCGGCGCTCGATCCGGAGCTGGTCGACGAGGTCAACGCGGTGATGAAGCAGCTTGCCGCCGAGCACATGACCATGCTCATCGTAACGCACGAAATGCGCTTTGCCGGCGAAGTGGCCGACAGGGTGCTGTTCATGGATGGCGGCGTGGTGGTGGAAGAAGGCCCGCCGGGCGACATCTTCCGCGCCCCGCAAAAAGAACGCACCCGCACCTTCCTCAAGAAATACCTTTCCGCCTGAGTACGACGATGACCAGATTGACCACTGAATTCCCCGATTTCGGACTGACGCCGGAGCAGCGCCGGCACGCAGTGCGCGGCCACTATTATGAGTGGCCGGGCATGGATGGCGAGCGCGGCGAAATCTGGTGCTACAGCGACCGCTTTTCCTACCGCGCCGGCGAGACAGTGACGCTGCATGTCAGTTCGACGGCTCCGTCCTTCAGCATGACGATCGTCCGCGACGGCGGCACCGAGACAAAGGTGTTCGAGAAGTCCGGCATTGCGGCGCGTTGGCAGGAAAGTCCAGACCAGTGCTCGGCCGAAGGCTGCGGCTGGGAAGCCTCGTTCGAATTCAGCGTCGGCAGCGACTGGCCGTCCGGCGCTTACCGGGTGACGCTGACTGCTGAAGGCCGCGACGGCAAGCCGATCCAATCCCATCATCTTTTCATCGTCGCGCCCCTGCCCGGCAAGAAGCCAGGCCGTGTGCTGCAGGTGGCGGCGACAGGCACCTGGCTCGCCTACAACACCTGGGGCGGCTCCAATCACTACCAGGGCATCACCGGGCCGGACCGTAACGAATATTCTCCGATCGTCTCGACGCAGCGCCCCTGGTGCCGCGGCTTCGTCGTGCTGCCCAAGGAGGCGCCGCGTGTGCCGTTGGAAGTCGCGGTGCCGCCGAAGACAGTGCCGCGCTATCCACACATGGAATGGGCGCTCGCCACCGGCCATTCGAAGAAATACGCATCGTCGGGCTGGGCGAGCTATGACAGCCACTTCTTCCGCTTCGCCGAACGGGCGGGCTACGCCGTCGATCTCGCCAGCCAGCACGATCTGCATTTCTCGCCCGACATTCTCGATGGCTACGACTGCGCCGTCTTTGTCGGCCATGACGAGTACTGGACCTGGGAAATGCGCGATGCGGTCGACAGCTACGTCGAACGTGGCGGCCATGCGGCGCGCTTCGCCGGCAACTTCATGTGGCAGACGCGGCTGGAGGATGAAGGCCGGCGGCAGGTCTGCTACAAATACCGCGCCCGAGCCGAGGACCCCGCCTATCGCGGCGGCGACGTCACCCGCGCCACCAATTCCTGGGAGGCGCCCGAGATCGGCCGGCCGGGTTCGGCGACCTTCGGGCTCAACGCCACACGCGGCCTCTATGCCGGATGGGGCGGCTGCGCGCCACGCGGCGTGCGCGGCTTTCCCGTGTATCGGCCCGAGCACTGGGCCTTTGCCGGAACCGGCATCTACTATGGCGACCTGCTTGGCGCCGACAGCCATGTCTATGGCTATGAGGTCGACGGGCTGGATTTCGAAATCCGCGGCGGCCTTCCCTACCCGACCGCGACCAGCGGCGCACCGGACGGCTTGCAGGTTCTCGCCGTCGGCATGGCCAGCCAGGTCGAGGAAAGCGCCGATATCCCGATCGAGGATCAGTTTCTCACCGACGAGGATGGTCGCTTCAGCGCCGAGACGCTGTTCGGCGATCGGAGCGACGCCAATCTGGAAAAAGTCAAACGCGGCAACGGCATGATCGTCAATTTCCCGCGCGGCAAGGGCGAGGTCTTCCACGCCGGAAGCTGCGAATGGGTCGCCGGCCTGCTGAGGCAGGACCCGATGGTCGAACGCGTTACCCAAAATGTCCTCGATCGTTATCTCGGAAAGTCCTGACATGTCGAAAGCCCAGACCGCCGCCCCGGACACCGAAGCCCGGCGCCAATCGCATCTGTTCTATCTCTCCAGCCTGCGCCGGCCGCTGATCGACCGTGCCGAGGGCATCTATATGTGGACGCAGGACGGCCGCCGCTTCATCGACGGATCAAGCGGCCCGATGGTCGCCAATATCGGTCATTCCAACCGCAATGTGCTCGACGCCATGAAGCGGCAGATGGACCGCGCCACCTTCGCCTACCGGCTGCATTTCGAGAACGAACCGGCAGAAGAGCTGGCGCGTGAGCTGGCCGGCAAGCTGCCCGAAGGCATGGATCGCATCTTCTTCGTCTCAGGCGGCTCGGAAGCGACCGAATCCTGCATCAAGCTGGCGCGGCAGTGGGCGGTGGCCACCGGCCAGGCCAGCCGCTGGAAGGTGATCACGCGCTTCCCCTCCTATCACGGCGGCACGCTGGGTTCACTGTCGATCACCGGCGACTACGCGCTGGCCGAGACCTTCACGCCAATGATGCGGGTGATGCCGACCGTGCCGGCACCGGCGGCCTGGCGCGACCGCGACAATCTCTCGATGGAACAGCGCGGTCTCCGCTATGCCGACATGCTGGAGGAGAAGATCCTGGCCGAGGGGCCGGAGAGCGTGGTCGCCTTCATCATGGAACCGATCGGCGGCGCGGCGACAGCGGCGCTTGTCGCGCCGGACAGTTATTATGGGCGCATCCGCGAAATCTGCGACCGCTACGGCATCCTGCTCATCCATGACGAAGTGATGAGCGGCGCCGGCCGCACGGGAAAATTCCTCGGCGGCGACCATTGGAACTGCAAGCCGGACATCGTCGCGCTATCAAAAGGCCTGGGATCGGGTTACGCGCCGCTCGGCGCGCTGGCGGCGCCGATGCGGCTGGTGCAGCCGCTGCTCGCCTCCGGCGGCTTCCAGCACGGCCATACCTATGCCGGCAATCCGCTCGCCTGCGCCGCAGGGCTGGCCGTGCTCGGCGAAATGGACCGCCTCGACCTGATCGCCAATGCCGCCGCCATGGGCGATGTGCTGATGGACGGATTGCGAGAGCTAGCCGAGCGCTTCCCGTTCATCGCCGACGTGCGCGGCAAGGGCCTGCTCACCGGCGCCGAGATGCTTGCCGATCCCGAAACGCTGCGGCCGATCGACCAGAGCAGGAAGGCGACGCAGCGCCTGCTCGACCTCGCCTATGAGCGCGGGCTGATCATCTACGGCCGCAAGGTCAAGGGCGGTGTCGACGGCGACAATTTCATGGTCGCACCACCGATGATCGTCACCAGCGAGCAGGTCGGCGAGATCATCTCCATCATCGGCGACTCGCTCGAAGTCCTGGCTGCCGAACTCGACCTTCCGGTCGAAGGCCGGGGATAAAACAATGGCGCCGAGAAAGGTCATCATCACCTGCGCCGTCACCGGCTCGGTGCATACACCGTCCATGTCGCCTTATCTGCCGGTAACGCCGGAACAGATCGCGGCGGATGCCATCGCCGCGGCCGAGGCCGGCGCCTCGATCCTGCACTTGCATGCCCGCGACCCAAAAGACGGACGGCCTACGGCCGATCCGGACGTGTTCATGCAGTTCCTGCCGCGCATCAAGCAGGCGACGTCGGCGGTGATCAACATCACAACCGGCGGCTCCTCCCTGATGACGCTGGACCAGCGGCTGGCGGCACCTTTGCGGGCCGAGCCCGAAATGTGTTCGCTCAACATGGGCTCGATGAATTTCGCGCTGTTCCCGATGCTCGACAAGCCAAGGGAATGGCAACACGAATGGGAACCGAAGCTGCTGGAAGCCACACGCGACACAATCTTCAAGAATACCTTCGCGGATATGGAGGGCGTTCTCGAGAGACTGGGCAAGGGCTGCGGCACGCGTTTCGAATTCGAGTGCTACGATGTCGGCCATCTCTATTCGCTGGCGCATTTCCGCGACCGTGGGCTGGTGTCGGGGCCGCTGTTCATCCAGTTCGTGCTGGGTATTCTTGGCGGCATTGGCGCCGATCCGGACAATCTCATCCACATGAAGCGCATCGCCGACAAGCTGTTCGGCGACAGCTACCAGTTCTCGGTGCTGGCCGCGGGCCGCCACCAGATGCCGCTGATCTCTATCGCCGCGGCCATGGGCGGCAATGTCCGTGTCGGGCTCGAAGACAGTCTCTACGACGGCCGCCAGCTGGCGAAATCCAATGCCGATCAGGTGCGCCGTATCCGTGGCATTCTCGATGGACTGTCGCTGGAGGTTGCCACCCCGGCCGAAGCACGCGACATGCTGGCGCTGAAGGGTGGCGACAGGGTAGCGTTTTAATGCGACTGGCTGAGATGATAGTGCTCCGTCACACCTTGGCTCCCTGCTTGCCATGACAAGTCCGGAAAAAATCCTCCTCCGCCCCGGACGAATCGAAGACGTCGAAACCATCCATGCCGCAATTCTGAAGCTCGGCACCCATATCGGCGCGCCCGAAGAAATCGTCTCAACGCCAGACGATCTCAGGACCTGGGGCTTTGGCGAAAGACCTGCCTTCTCGACCCTGATCGCCGAAGTCGATGGCGAATTCGCCGGACTGTGCCTCTATTTCCCGATCTTCTCGACCTGGATGGGGCGGCCCGGCGTCTATGTGCAGGACCTCTATGTCGAGGACCGGTTTCGCGGTCGCAGGATCGGCGAGCGCCTGCTGCGGCGCGTCGCGGCCGAGTGCCGCAAGCAAGGCGGCGCTTATCTCAGATTGTCCGTCGATACCGACAATGAGAGCGCAAAGGCCTTTTATGAACGGCTGGGCATCGCCTGGTCGAGCTACGAGCAGACGCAGAAGATCATCGGCGACGCCTTCTTCGCCTTTGCCGACGCGCCGGAGAAAAAAGAATGAAAGCCTTCTACGCGCAGGAGCAGAAGCGCCACGACCCCAAGGCTTTCCTTTCCAGCGGCGCCCCGCAGCCCAATCCGGAAAAGCCGGAGCGCGTCGAGAGATTGTTAGCAGGCGCAAAATCGGCCGGCTGCACGATCGAGCGGCCGCGCAATCACGGACTTGGTCCGGTCGCGGCGGTGCACACGCCCGAATATCTCGATTTCCTGGAGCATATCTACACGCGTTGGCAACGCATCGAGGGTGCCTCGGCGGAAGTGATCCCCAACATTCACCCGATCGTGCGCAACGGCTCCTATCCGGCCTCCGCGGTCGGCCAGGCTGGATACCACATGGCCGACACGGCCTGCCCGATCTCTGGCGAGACCTGGCAAAGCGCGCTGTGGAGCGCCTGGAGCGCGGTCGAAGCGGCGGAAGCGGTGATGGCGGGCGCGCCGGCCGCCTATGCGCTTTGCCGCCCGCCCGGTCACCATGCGTTCGCCGATGTCGCCGGCGGCTTCTGCTTCATCAACAATTCGGCTGTGGCGGCGCAGGTACTGCGCAAACAGGCGGCACGCGTGGCGATCCTTGACGTTGACCTGCATCACGGCAACGGCACGCAAGGCATTTTCTATGGGCGGCCCGACGTGCTCACCGTCTCGCTGCATGCCGATCCGGTGCGGTTTTATCCGTTCTTCTGGGGCCATGCTGACGAGCGCGGCGAAGGCCCCGGCCTCGGTTATAATTTCAACCTGCCGCTGCCACGCAAATCCGCCGACGCGGCGTTTCTGGAAGCGCTTCAGGTGGCGTTCCAGCGCATCCGCGCCTTCGCGCCCGACGCGCTGGTCGTGGCGCTCGGGCTCGACGCGTTCGAGGGTGATCCGTTCGGCGGGCTTTCGGTGACGACGCCAGGTTTCTCGCGCATCGGCGAAGCCATCGCCAAGCTCGGCCTGCCGACGACAATCGTCCAGGAAGGCGGCTATCTCTGCGACGAACTCTGTGACAACCTCACCGCTTTCCTGACCGGGTTCGGCACCAAGGCACGCTGACAGGTCGAGCTGCGCCTGAGACCTCCATCGGTCAGAGCGAGAGCGGGAAATTTTCCACGCAATGTTTCGATCGGAAAATCCACCATCGTCTCCATCGCGCTGTTATTCCCAGATAATTCAACTTCCGAGTCGATCAAGGACAGGGATTGCCGACCCGCTGATGAATGGCGTCCACTGCCTTCTGCATCTCTTCGGTCCAGACAACCTCCACTGAAGACAGCGCCATTTCCAACTGCGAAATGGTCGTCGCGCCAATGATGTTCGACGTGACAAAGGGCCGGCTCGATACATAGGCGTTGGCGAACAGCGCCGGCTCCAGGCCGAAGGAGCGCGCCAGCTCGTTGTATTCAAGCTGCGCCTCTGCGGCATTGGGGGTCTCGTAACGCTGGCCGCGGTTGAAGAGCTGCGAGCGCGATCCCTGCGGGCGCGCGCCGTGATCGTATTTGCCCGAGAGATAGCCCTGCGCGAGCGGCGAATAGGCAAGCAGCGAGACCTCTTCCCGATCGCAGACTTCGGCGAGGTTCACCTCGAAGGTCCGGTTGACCAGATTATAGGCGTTCTGAATCGAGGCGACCCGTGGACCAATAGCTTTGTCAGCCTCTGCAATGAAGCGCATGACGCCCCAGGAGCTCTCGTTGGAGAGACCGAAATGCCGGATCTTTCCGGCCTTCATCAGTTCATCAAAAACGGCAAGCGTCTCCGCGATCGGCGTTTCACCGGTCGGCGCCCCGACGGAATCAGCGCGGCGCGCCACGGCGCCGACGCGCGTCGGATTGGCGCCCCAGGGTATGTCCCGCTCCGGCCAGTGGATCTGGTAGAGGTCGATATAATCCGTGCCGAGCCTGATCAGCGATTTGTCGACGGCATCGAAGATATCGGCGCGCACAAGCTGCGACGGCCTGTCGCCGCGAAACCAGTTGTTTGCGGTGCGGCCGACGACCTTGGAGGCGAGTATCACCTTGTCGCGGTTGCCCTTTGCCTTCATCCAGCTGCCGATGATCTTCTCGGTCCGCCCTTGCGTCTCCGCCTTGGGCGGGATCGGGTAGAGCTCGGCAGTGTCGATGAAATTCACCCCGCGCGAAAAGGCCAGGTCCATCTGAGCGTGGCCGTCGGCTTCGGTGTTCTGCTGGCCCCAAGTCATCGAACCGAGGCAGATCTGGGTGACAAGAAGATCGGTCCGACCGAGACGGCGTTTGTGCATGGAAGTGTGCTCCGGCGGGAAAAGTTTGCGCGGCTGCGCGGGGAAGGAAGTTTCATCCTACAAGAAAGCAGAGGCGCTCTCCAAGCCTCGGCAAGCCGACTTTTGCGTGAACCAGACTGCGCTAGCGGCGAGCCCCTGCCAGGGCGCGCCGCTTGGCCTCGTCGATCAGCATGTTGGCCACCTGCATGCGGATCATGGCGCGCTGGCGCAGGTGCGGCGCGACGCGATCGGGATGGTTGGAAAAGGCGAAACTGCGGCGCATGCGACCAAAGTCGGCGACAGCCTTAGGCGTGTCCAATCCCAATTCCACGGCAATCGATTCGGGATCGATCGGAGGCAGTTTTTCTTCGGGCCTTGTCTCTTCGCCCGCAAGTGCCAGCTTCGCATGATCGAGCAGAGCCGCGAATTCTGCGGCGAGATCCGCGCCTGCCTCGCGATATTCCGTGGCAAATCCGCTGCCAGAAACCTTGATGCGGCCCGAATGGAGCTCGTCGGCGACGGAAAGATAGTCAAACGGAATCGACGGGCGAGTGGCGGCCTCTTCGCCTCCCCCGTCCTTGTCGGAGGCGACGAAGAGATCATCGAGCAACGAAGCGAAATCCCGCTTGGCGCTGGTAACGATGTCAGCCTCCCCAGTCTCACGGTGTGTCCGAGACATCCACCTTAGGGTCCGCTCGTTAAAAATGCATGCCGCCGATTTAAACAATTGAAGGTTTACGGGGCTGGACCACGCCCGGTCAGTCACAAAAAGCCGGACTGCGGTTGGTGCAGTCCGGAATTCGCCAGAAGCGGCGAGGAAAAACCGGCCATGTGCCAGCAAGAGGGATACGATTCGTGATCTGCGAAAGTTTCAGGCGACGCAGGATCATGGCAGAAAAAATTTTGCAGAGCATGGCAGGCATGCAAATGCTGCACTGCACAATTGTCACGAATCCCCTATATTCGGACGCTGGGAGGTCCAACAGGGGCCTGGATTATGGGGTTCTTCACTGAAATGTTTGCGCGGCCACGGCCGCAGGAACATCTGCGTTATCGTGCCGCGCTCGCGCTGCTGCATTCCATGAGCAATGCGGACCGCGCCGACATCGGCATCAAGCCCGCCGATTTCCCGCGCATCGCCCGCGAAATGTCCGTTCGCTAGTTCGGCCAGCCAGGGATATTCCGGCTCCGGACGGACAACGCCTTGATGGCGTGATCCGTCAACGTGAGCCCAGGAACGTTGCCTTGCCCAGCGGCACGCCATTGTGGCGAAGAATGTCGTAGGCGGTGGTGAGGTGGAAATAGAAGTTGGGCATGGCCACATGCAGGAGATACCGCAAACCGGCCATCGAGACCTCGCGCCCGCCGAGCCTGACCTCGACAATCTGCTCGTCCGAACCTTCCAGATCGGCCGCGGAGAACGTCGCCAGATGGTCAAGCGTCTTGGCGATGCGCGCCTGCAATTCGGCAAAGCTCGCCTCATTGTCCTCGTATTTGGGAATCTCCCGGCCGGCGAGCCGCGATGGGGCTCCCTTGGCATGGTCGGTGGCGATCTGCACCTGCCTGGTCAAGGCGAACATGTCGGGCGCCAGCCGCGCCGTCAGGAACACCTGCGGGTCGATCTTGCGCTCGCCGGCGTTTTGTTCGGCCGTGGACAGCACGCTGGACAGCGCTTTCAACCGGGCCGAAAACACAGCCACCGATACTTCATACATGGATAGGGTCACGCAATTATCTCCCGGGGCAGTTGAAGCGCCGCGAGCGCGAACTAGCGCCTTCCCGGGCGATTCTTCAAGCGATACCCGCAAGGCGTCACCACGTCGCCGCAATCACCGTGGTAGAATCTCCGTTACCGCGTGGAGATTCCCGATGAGACACGCTTTTCTCGCAGCGACTGCCTTGTTCTCCCTTGCCTCGATCGCCCAGTCGGCACCTGCCGACGAGGCGCCCTACGTCGATGACAGGTCGAGCGCCGAGGCAGTTGTCCGCTCGCTCTACAGTGCCATCAACCGGCATGAATTCGCACGTGCCTGGGGTTATTATGGCGATACCAAGCCGGCCAAGGACTTCGACAGCTTCGTCAAGGGCTATGACGGTACCGACAAGGTGGATGTCAGGACCGGCGCCGTATCCAATGAGGGCGCGGCAGGCAGCATCTACTACAGCGTGCCGGTCGCCATCCAGGCAACCGACAAGAAGGGCGAGGCGAAGGTCTTTGCCGGCTGCTACACGCTGCGCCAGGTCAATGCCCAGATTCAGGCGCCGCCATTCCAGCCGATCTTCATCGACAGCGGAGCGCTGAAGCCGTCGAGCGCGGACTTCGAGGAGGCTGTGCCGGCTAGCTGTGGCGACGGCCCGCCGCCGCCGAAGAGGGATGCAGCGCTGGAGCAGGCCAAGAAGGCTTTCCTGGCCAGCTATAGCGACCAATGCGACAAGGATCTCGCGGCCAAGGAGCCGGAGATTTTTTCCATCAAATACAGGGACAAGGATGCGGCGGCCGGCGATCCCGACAAGGAAACGCGCCTGTTCCATTTTTCCTGCTCGGCGGCCGCCTACAATGAAAGCTCGATCTACTACATGACCGACGAGGCGAACGGCGTCAGGCAACTGCAGTTCACCGAACCGGAGATGGACATCCGCTACGTGAACAACGACAGCGAAGGCAAGGTCGAATCCATGCACATCGTCGGCTTCCGGACCACCGGCTGGGCGACCAATTCCAGCTACGACCAGGACGCCCACACGATAACCACCTTCAACAAGTGGCGCGGCGCCGGCGATGCCTCGTCAGCAGGCACCTATCTGTTCCGCAACGGCGATTTTTCACTCGTCCAGTACGACGTCGACGCCTCCTATGACGGCGAGGAAAACCCGCAAACGGTTGTCGACTACAACACCGCTCCCTGAGCCCCGCGAGGTCCGATCACGGCGCCTTCGACAGCATCCAGTTCAACGCGCCGCGCCAGTCGACCATGCGGATGGGGGTGCCGTGCGTGCCGGTCTCGAAGCGCACGAAGCGGGTCGGATAGGCTTTCGACTTGGCGATGATGGACCGGAAGAAGGATTCCTGGTTTGCCACGGGAAAGACCACGTCATGGCTGCCTTGACCGAAGAAAACCGGCACGTGGCGTCTGAAGGCAAAGCTGGAGAAGAAACTCTCGTCCCACAGCGAGCCAAGCAGCAAAAGCCCGTCGATTTGCCTGCCTGTGTCCGTGCGGGCGGCAAGCTTCCAGCACAATGCGCCGCCCATCGAGCCGCAGGCGACGAAGATCTTCGCGCCCGGCGACTGTTGCGCATAGTGATCGATCAGCGCCGCGACCTGTGCCGCCCCCTTGTCGCCGAAATCTGGGAAGTCAGGGCTGAGATAAAGGCCGCCATTGCCTGCCATCAGGTTTTTGATGCGGTTGAAATTGCCGCCGAAGGTGAAGTCATCGATACCTTGCTTGCGGCTGCCGCCCTGCCCGTGCAGGTAGAGCACGATGACGGAAGCCCCTTGCGTCTTGCCTACGGCGATGTGCCGGACGTCGCCGGCATCGGTTTTCAACAGCAGATCCTGCTGCACCTTGCGCACACCGGTATCGGTATACTGCGCATGCACGCGCTTTTCCGGCACCTCGTCGCGCTGGTTGATGTCGCGCATCTCGCGGTAGTCGATCACCGTGTAGTCACCGTTGGTGTCTGACGAGAGCGTAGCGGGATAGGCGAACAGATCGTCCTTGAAGGGTTTTAGTTGGAGAGCAGAGGCCTGGGCAGCAGAAAACAGGAAGAATATCGAAATCAGAAAGGCAGGGAGCGTGAGCACCCCCCTCTGGCCTGCCGGCCATCTCCCCCTCAAGGGGGGAGATTGGCAGTTTCGGCGGGGGCGCCCTTCTGCCGGCCGTCGAGATTGGCGAAAGCCGAAATGATGTCCAATCTCCCCCCTTGAGGGGGAGATGGCCGGCAGGCCAGAGGGGGGTAGAAGCGTTGACATTAACGAAATGAAACCGGAAGCCATACCGCAGGCTTGCGTAATTCGGCCCGGGTTTGTCAATCCTGCAGCACGCCGCCGGCGCCTTCCAGCGCCTCGCGAGTGTCGACATCGACGGACGCGCCCTCGCCGATCTCTACATCGACGACGTCAAGTCCTCCGGCCTCGACCAGATGGCGTGCGCCGGTATCACCTTCGAGATGGGCGACAGCCGGGAACAGCGAGCGCGGCAGAAGTACCGGGTTGCCGCGTTTGCCAAGGTGCGAGGCGCGGACGACCAAATTGCCTCCCGCCCCGCGAAACGCATCGATCAGCCGGTCGAGATCGCCGGTCGAGACACCCGGCATGTCTCCGAGAACGATCATCGCACCGGCGGCATCTCCCGGCAGATAGGCCATACCGGCTTTCAGGGAGGTGGAGAGCCCATCGGCAAAATCGGGATTGTCGGCGAAAGTCACGTCCAGGCCCGATAACGCGCCGCGCACCCGCTCACGCTGGTGGCCGGTAACGACGATCGTGCCCGAAGCTTTCGAGGCGAGCGCACGCTCTGCTGTACGGCGGACCAACGGTTGGCCGTCGAAAAGCGCCATAAGTTTGTTCGGCCCGCCCATGCGGCTCGAACGGCCTGCCGCCAAAAGCACGATCCCGACCTTGAGCCGGCTTACGGCCGGCAGCGGTTCGCGCGGCTGCGGGCGTGTCGGGATTTCCATCAGCAGGCCGCCGACGCCCATGCCGGCGATGTCGGTCGCCGTTACGTCGAGGCCGGCGATCAGCCGGTCGAGCACCCAGTCGAAGCCGTTCTCCTTGGGGCTGCGGGCGCAGCCCGGCGCGCCGATGATCTGCTTGCCGGCGAGCCTGCCGAGCACCAGTAGATTGCCGGGGTCGACCGGCATGCCGGCGCGGATGACAGTACCGCCCGCTTCCTCGATCGCGGCCGGAACGACGTCGGCGAAATCGCTCATGGCCGAAGCGCCGAAGATCACGACCATGTCGTTATCGCGCGCCAGCGAGGCGGCCGCCTCGGCAACCGGCGCAACCTCGTGCGGCGTGCGGCGCTCGGCCGTCAGCCGCCCGCCCGAACGCGCCAGCCGTGCCTCGGTGACGCGCAGCGTCTTGTCGAGCACGCTCGGCTTGACGCCCGGCAAGACGGTCTGGATAACACCGACACGAATGGGCCGATAGGCATTGACGGCAAAGATCTCGCCGCCGGCGCAGATTTCCATGACCGCATCGACCAGCGCCGACCCAACGGCGAAGGGAATGATCTTCACGGTTGCCACCATCTGGCCCTTTTCGACCGGCGCATGCTGGCCAAGCGTGGCGATGGTGATGGTTGGATCGACGGCATTGATGGCGTCGATCATCGCGCTGTTGACGGTGAAGACGCCAGCGGCTTCGGCATGGAGGTTGACCCGCCCCGTCGCGGCAGGCTTGGCCGCGACATTGCGGTGGCGCATACCGGTCGCGATCCGTTCGGCGGCGGCGTCTTCGCCCAGATCGCCGGGAGAAAGCACGGCCGCGACGACTTCGCTGATGCCCGCCGCTTTCAGCACCCCGACATCCTCTGCACTCAGCCGATGCGCTTTGCGGAAACGTCGCTCGCCGACCGTCGTCGCGTGCGCAAGCACGGCGCCTTCGGCCTGTTCGATAGGAACCGGGCCGAATTTCACGCTGCGGCTTCCCTGGCTTCAAGGCCGCGCGAGCGAAACGCGTGAATGACCTGCGCCAGCACGGCGACGGCGATCTCGGCGGGGCTGGCCGCGCCGATATCGAGACCGATCGGCGCCTGGATGCGACCGATCTGCTCGGAACTGGCGCCCAGCGCCAACAGGCGCTCGACACGCTTGGCATGGGTTTTCCTGCTGCCGAGTGCCCCGACATAGAAGCACCTGGCGTCGAGCGCCGCCTTCAGCGCGAAATCGTCGATCTTGGGATCGTGGGTGACGGCGGCGACCGCCGTATAGCTGTCGAGTGGCTGTCGTTGCAGCACCTCCTCAGGCCATTCGGCGTGCAACGCGACGTCGGGAAAGCGGTCCGACGTGGCAAAAGCCGTGCGCGGATCGATGATCTCGACTGGATAGCCGGCGATCCTGGCCATTGGCGCCAGCGCCTGGCTGATATGCACGGCACCGATCACCACCAGGCGAGGATGCGGCAGATGCGCGTTGAGAAAAAAGGTCCGCCCTTCCGCTTCGACCGAGCCGGAATTCCCGGTGCGGAACGCCTTGCTGATCGCGGCACCGAGATCGCCGGCGACCGGATCGCCCTCGCGCACGACACGGTCGCGGCCGTCACCAAGATCGGTGACCAGGATCGCGGCGCGGCGCGCGCGGCGCTCGGCGTTGAGTGTTTTCAGCGCATAGGGATCCATCGAAGATCAGCCTAGCCTTTCCACATACACTTTGATGCGGCCGCCGCAGGAAAGGCCCACCTGCCAGGCGGTCTCGTCGGCGACGCCGAATTCCAGCATTCTGGGCTTGCCGGTGCCGATGACGTCCATGGCATCCGTCACCACGGCGCCTTCGACACAGCCGCCCGAAACCGAGCCGTGGAAATTGCCGTCGGCGTCGATGACCAGATGGCTGCCGGCCGGGCGTGGCGCGGAACCCCAGGTCTCGACAACGGTCGCGATGGCGACATCCTTGCCGTCCTTCATCCAGCCTTCTGCGATGATCAGCGGGTCACGGGCCTCGTCGAGATAAATGCTGTCGCTCATCGTTGCTTCTCTCAGGGTCTGTTTTTCCCGGAAATATGTGTCTTCAGCAGCATATGGCTACGCGGCGCGCCTCGCGCCACCCTCCATCCATCGCCGCGGATCGACGGCAGGCTTCCGGTCCAGCGAAGCGCAGAGATCGGCAAGCGCGTCGAGATTGTGCACGGCACGGAATTCATCGACATGCGGCAGCATCGCCCTGACGCCGCGGGCGCGCGCCTGGAAACCGTCGAAGCGCAGCAAGGGGTTCAGCCAGATCAGCCGCCGGCAGGATTTGTGCAGACGCTCCATTTCCTCCGACAGGCCGTCGACCTCGTCTCGCTCCAGCCCGTCGGTGATCAAAAGCACCACCGCGCCCTGTCCTAGCACGCGCCGCGACCATATCAGGTTGAACTCGGCCAGCGTGTCGCCGATGCGCGTGCCGCCCGACCAGTCCTTGACCGCGGTGGAACAGTCGGCCAGGGCGGCGTCGGGATCGCGATGGCGCATCTGTCGGCTCAGATTGGTGAGCCTGGTGCCGAAAACGAAAGTGTGCACGCGCCGGCGCTTTTCCGTCAGAGCATGCAGGAAATGCAGGAAGATGCGCGTGTACTGGCTCATCGAACCGGAAATGTCGGCAAGCACGACCAACGGCGGATACACTTCGCGGAGCGAGCGGAATTTCGGCAGGATCAGTTCGCCCCCAGTGCGTGCGGCCGAGCGCATCATGGCACGCGGATCGATGCGGCGACCGTGCGAATCGGCCTTGAAACGGCGCGTCCGCACCATATCGAAGGGCAACCGCAGTTCGGCGATCGCTTTCCTGGCGTCGGCCATCTCGGCGGCATTCATCTGAGCGAAATCCTTGGCCCTCAGCACCTCGTTGCCGGAGAAAGTAAAGCGCGCGTCGACCTCGATCTCGGGGATTTCCTGCGCCGGCTGGTTCCTGCTGTGGCCTGCGAACATGGCCTGGCTGACACGGCTTTCGGCCGCGCGTGGCTTCTGCTTCTCCCTGGTATCGGGCGCCACCGGCGAAAGCATCGCCAGCATCTTTTCGATCAGCTCACGCGACTTCCAGAATAGCCGGAAGGCCTCGTCAAAGATGGCATGGTCCTCATGCCGCGACACCAGCACGGCATGCAGCGTCCAGTAGAAATCGTCGCGCGCGCCGATGCCGGTGGCAAGTACCGCCTCGATGGCATCCTTGACCGAGGCCGGACCGACGCGCATGCCTGATTTGCGCAAGACACGGGCGAAATAGACGATGTTGTCGGCGATGTGACCGTCGACAGTCGCCTCCCTGGGTTCCGCGCGAGGCATGGCCATGAGCCCTACTCCGCCGCCGAAAGCTCGGCCTTCACCTCGTCGAGGATACGCCGGCCTTCGCCCTCGCCGATGCGGGCAATGTCGTCCTGGTATTTCAGCAGCACGCCGATCGTGTCGGAGACGGTTTCCGGGTCGAGCGCGACCTTGTCGAGTTCGGTCAGCGCGCCGGCCCAGTCGATGGTCTCGGCAACGCCCGGCATCTTGAACAATTCGATCTGGCGGAGCTTCTGAATGAAGGAGACCACCTCGGCCGAAAGCCGGCTGTTCGCCTGCGGCACCTTGCGGCGCACAATCTCCAACTCCCGCTCGGCGCTGGGATAATCGACCCAGTGATAGAGGCAGCGCCGCTTCAGCGCGTCATGGATTTCGCGGGTGCGGTTGGTGGTGATGATGACGATCGGCGGCTCCTCCGCCCTGATCGTGCCGAGTTCGGGCACCGTCACCTGGAAATCGGAAAGGATCTCGAGCAGGAACGCCTCGAACGCCTCGTCGGTACGGTCGAGCTCGTCAATCAGGAAAACCGGGGCGGCGCCGGCCTTGCCGGTCAGCGCATCGAGCACCGGACGGCGTATCAGGTATTTTTCCGAGAAAACGTTGCGCTCCATGTCGGAGCGGTCAACCTTGCCGGCCGCCTCCTCCATGCGGATCTCGATCATCTGCGCGGCATAATTCCACTCATAGACGGCGGACGAGACGTCGAGACCCTCATAGCATTGCAGACGGATCAGCCGGCGGCCGAGCGCCTCTGCCAACACCTTGGCGATCTCGGTTTTGCCGACGCCGGCCTCGCCCTCGAGGAACAGCGGCCGCTTCATGCGCAGCGACAGGAAAAGCACGGTGGCCAACGACCGGTCCGCCACATAGTCCGCGCCGGTCAAGAGATCGAGCGTCTCGTCGATCGTCCGCGGCACGGGGCGCGGTTTTAGCTCGGTCATTCCTTCTCCGTGGACGCCTCTGCCCCGCTTTCCAAAACGTGGTAGCCGCGGGCGTGATAGATCAGCGGCCGCAAATTATCGCCCATGCGCAGGCCTGTCACCTTGCCAAAAAGCACACGATGGGTGGCCAGGTCCTTGGTGTCGATCAGTTCGCAGTCGAACACGGCGAGCGCGCCCTTCAAGGTCGGCGCGCCGGTGGAGATCACATCCCACTCGCCGAGCGCGAAACGTTCCTCGACCGGCAGGCCGGTGATGCCGGAAAAGCCGATCGACAGCGGCTCCTGGTGCGAGGCAAGCGTGTTCAAGGCAAACCTGCCGTTTTTCACGAACGGCTCGTTCTTGGGATTTTCACGGTTCAGGCAGACCAAAATGGTCGGCGGCGTATCGGAAACCGAACAGGCGGCGATGACCGTCGCGCCACGCTTGCCGGCCGGCCCGTCGGTGGTCACCACATGGACGTGACCGGCAAAATGGCTCATCGCGTCGCGATAGGCCTGCGGCCCAATGTCGTTCTTCTTCAACACCGGAGATTTTCCATAGCCTGAACCCTATCGCTATATATGGCTAGATATGACAAGCCACAAGCGAAGTGCTTGGCCCATATCCCGAAATTCGCGTGTTGCGCCAAGACCGGGCAGCCTTTAGGTCTTGGCGGGAGTGGCGCCGGGACCATCCGGGCTCGCTTGGAGGAAGTCTTCGACAGGATGCGACCCGGGGCAACGATATCTGCCGCGCTGGCCTGGCTGCTGCTAACCGGCGCCGCCAACGCCCAGACGCTGCTCGTCGGTGTTGCCGCGCCGCTCTCCGGATCCTCGGCGATCCTTGGCAGGCAGATCGAAGCCGGCGCCGAAGTGGCGGCCCAGGCGAACGGCATCGAGCTCAAGACCATCGACGATGCCTGCACGGCCGATGGGGGTGCCGCGGCAGCCCGGGAATTCGCGACCGCCAAGGTCAATGTCGTCGTGGGATTTCTCTGTACGGAAGCGATCGAGGCGGCGATGCCGATCTTGAAGGACGCAGGCATCGCCGTCATCACCGTTGGCGTGCGAACCGAAAGCCTGACTGACCGTCGTCCCAAGACCGGCTGGCCGGTCTACCGGCTCGGACCGAGGGGCGACGACGAGCGCAATGCCGTCGCCAACACCCTTACCCGGCTTTGGCAGAACGAACTGTTCGCCGTCATCGATGACGGCACCATCTACGGCCGTGAGATCGCCGAGACGTTGCGGGCGGCGGCCGAACAGGCGGCGCTGAAGCCGGTGTTCGTCGATACGTTCCGGCCGCAGCTCGACAACCAGATCGGTCTGATTGGCCGGCTGAAGAAGGCCGGCGCAACCCATGTCTTTGCCGGTGGCGACGGCGACGACATCGCCATCATGGGTCGCGACGCCGCGCAACTCGACGCCGGCATCGTATTCGCCGGCGGCGAGAACCTGCGCACTCCGCCCGGCGCAGTGCCCTATGCCACGGGAACGCTGATGATCGCTCCCCCGGAATGGGCCGATGTCGCCAATCCCAAGGTGCTCGAGGTGTTTGCCTCGCAGAAGATCGTGCCGGACGGCTACACGCTGCCGGCCTATGCGGCGGTAGAAACCGCCAAGGCGGCGATGGCGGAAGCCGCAAGCTCCGGCAGGCCGCTTGCGGAAGCGCTCATCGGGCATGATTTCACCACGGCGATCGGGCCGGTGCGCTTTGATGCGAAGGGCGACCTCAGCCGGAATCCGTACCGCGTCCTCCGGTTCGATGGCGCCCGCTTCGTACCGTTGGAAAGCAACTGATGTTTCGCACCGGCCCGCGCAACCTGATCACCGATGTCGCCGGTCTCAGCGTCGGCAATGCCTCCGATGCCCGACTGAAATCCGGCGTGACGACGGTCCTTTGCGACGAACCGGCCGTAGCCGGCGTCCAGATCCTGGGCGGTGCGCCGGGCACGCGCGAGACGGACCTGCTCGAACCCCACAATTCGGTTGAGACGGTCCATGCCGTGGTGCTGTCGGGCGGGTCGGCTTTCGGCCTCGACGCAGCGTCCGGCGTACAGGCAGCACTGCGCGAGCGTGGCATCGGCTTCGAGGTCGGCGGCTTTCGCGTGCCGATCGTGCCGGCGGCGATCCTGTTCGACCTGCGCAATGGCGGCGACAAGGACTGGGGCCGCTATCCGCCATACCGCGACCTCGGCTACGAGACGGTGCAGGCCGCCGGTTCGGATTTCCAGATCGGCACGACCGGCGCCGGCACCGGCGCGCTGACCTCCGGTCTCAAGAGCGGGCTTGGCTCGGCTTCGACGCTGCTTGACAATGGCGTCACCATCGGCGCGCTGGCGGCGGTCAATCCGATCGGCTCGGTGACCATCAGCCGAAGCCGCCATTTCTGGGCGGCTCCGTTCGAGATCGGCGATGAATTCGGCGGGCTTGGCTATCCCTCGCCAATGCCGGACGACGCCAAAAGCATCCTCTTGAAGTTTCGCGACAAGACGTTCACGGGCAAGGCGGATGCCGGCGGCAACACCACCATCGCCGTTATCGCCACCGATGCCGTTCTCACCAAGGCCGCCGCAAAGCGCCTGGCCATGTCAGCGCATGACGGTTTCGTGCGGGCCATATGGCCGACGCACACGCCGGCCGATGGCGATCTGGTCTTCGCGCTGGCGACCGGCAGGAGCGGTATCCGGCTCGAAGCCGACGCGGCAATCGACCTTTATGCCGCGGCAGGCGCCACGATGGCGCGCGCCATCACGCGCGGCGTTTTCGCCGCGACGCCCGCCGAGGGCGATCTGTTTCCGGTCTGGTCTTCGCGCTGACTTATACGCGATCAGGTGGGGTCGGACTTTTCTTCCTCGAAAGTGACCGCGACGTCGGAATTCGCCGACAGCCAGACCTTCTTTCCCTCGACCTCCGCGACAAGGCTCAGGGGAATGAAATGATGGTGCCCCTTATGCGTGCCCATGCCGCTGTCGGACTTGGTCAGCTTGATCCGCTGCCCCTCGACTTTGTCGACCGTGCCGACATGAACGCCATCGGCACCGATCACTTCCATATGCTCACGAATTTTGCTGGTGTCGGTCATGGTGGTTCTCCATTGGGACTGCCGACAATAACAGACGAGGCCGCGATTGGATGCATGGCGCTTGCTTTATCGGGCAGCGCGACGCCGGTATCTTGTCATGATAGGGAATGGCGATATCGTTGGCCGGCGGAAAACCTCATGCAAAACCTTCTTCTGTTTGCCGTTTGCCTGCTTGCGCAGTTTTGCGCAGTCGTCGCCGCCCGGGCCGGGGATGTCGCCGAGCTTGAAATCCTGGGCTTCACCAAGGACGGCGGCATCTTCGCGTTCGAAGAATATGGCGTGCAGGATGGATCGGGATTTCCCTACGCCAATCGCTATTATATCGACACCAGCAACGACAGCTTTCTCCAGGGAACGCCTATTCGCGTCCGGCTCGACGACGAGAACGCCACGTTGACGGCGGCTCGTATTCAGGCCCGCGAGAAGGGCGAAGCGGTCGTCAGCCAGGCGGAGTTGGCCGCGAACAAGGGCATCACCGCAGGCTTCAACCCGGTAACGGAGATGTCCGCCGACCCGCATCGGATGGCGGTCAATCCGCGTCCGATCTTCTCGCCAGTCGACCAGCCGCTCGAGTTCCGGCTGGACGAGATCGGCATGAACGAGACTAAGGGCTGCGAGAGCCAGGGTGAGATCAATGGCTTTCGGCTGCTGCGCGTCGAGGCGCAAGCCGGCGGTACGACGAAGCTGTTGCACGAGGACAAATCGATCCCCAAGAGCCGGGGTTGCCCGAACGGCTACCGCATCGGAGCCGTGCAGACATTTTCGATGGACAATCCCAGCGCCTATGCGGTGCTGATCGCGGTGCGCCAATATGGCTTCGAAGGCCCGGACTATCGCTGGATCGCGGTGACCGGCCGCCTGTGACACCGCTCGTCCACCCCGCCAGGCGTCATCGCGCCCTGGGCCGCCTCCGCGGCGCCATACCAACGCCGGGCACGGCGCTGCTCGGCGCGCTGCTTTGGGCCGCCACGATGGGCGCCAGCGCGCTCCTCAACCTGTTGCTGGAAAGTTGGGTGACGCCAGATAAAATCCGCACCGTGACGCTGCTGTTTGCAGGCGGCGGCGCTCTGGCCTTTCCTGTTGGCCTGTTCGCGGCACGGCTGGTCTCGCGCGGAAGGAGCTGGGAAGTCGCCTTCGCGGCGGCATTCGTGGGTCTCGCCGCCGCGACGATCGGCCTGACCGCCGGGCTGTATGCCTTGCAATACCGGTCCTACTATGCCGCATGGCATGCACCCACCTTCACCCTCACCTGGGGGCTTCAGTTCGTCTTCACGATGGCGGTGGCGCTCTACCAGTTCGTGGTGCTGGGCATCAGGCTCTATTTCCCGATCGGGTTCCTCGCCTTGTTTGCCGCCAGCCTCTGGTTTGCGCGGCGGCGGCGTTGAGCATTTTGTCCGCCTCTGTTAGGACGCGGGCAAATTTCTCGACACGTCAGGACTGACCGATGATCCCTCGCTACTCCCGGCCGGAAATGGTGGCCATATGGTCGCCCGAAGCCCGGTTCCGCATCTGGTTCGAGATCGAGGCTCATGCCTGCGACGCGCTGGCCGAACTCGGCGTCATCCCGAAACAGGCGGCGAAGACCATCTGGGAAAAAGGCAATGCCGCGAAGTTCGACGTCGATGCGATCGACGAGATCGAGCGTGTCACCAAGCACGACGTCATCGCTTTTCTCACCCATCTCGCCGAATTCGTCGGACCCGACGCCCGCTTCATCCATCAGGGCATGACATCCTCGGACGTTCTCGACACGTGTTTCGCGGTGCAGCTCACGCGTGCCAGCGACATGCTGCTGGCCGACATCGACGCGCTGCTTGCGGCGCTGAAGCGCCGCGCCTTCGAGCACAAGGATACCGTCACCATCGGCCGCAGCCACGGCATCCATGCCGAGCCGACCACTTTCGGCGTCAAGCTGGCGCAAGCCTATGCCGAATTTTCGCGCTGCCGCGAGCGGCTCGTGCATGCTCGCGAGGACATAGCCACCTGCGCCATTTCGGGAGCGGTCGGCACCTTCGCCAATATCGAGCCTTATGTCGAAGAGCATGTCGCGGCAAAGCTCGGGTTGAAGCCGGAGCCGGTATCGACGCAGGTGATCCCGCGCGACCGCCATGCCATGTTCTTTGCCACGCTCGGCGTCATCGCATCGTCGGTGGAGCGGCTGGCGATCGAGATCCGGCATCTGCAGCGCACCGAGGTGCTGGAAGCCGAAGAGTATTTTTCGCCTGGCCAGAAAGGTTCGTCGGCGATGCCGCACAAGCGCAACCCGGTGTTGACCGAGAACCTAACCGGCCTTGCCCGCATGGTGCGCTCCTTCGCGCTGCCGGCGATGGAGAATGTGGCGCTCTGGCACGAGCGCGACATTTCGCATTCCTCCGTCGAGCGCATGATCGGGCCGGATGCGACGGTGACGCTGGATTTCGCGCTGGCGCGGCTGACCAGCGTCATCGACAAACTGCTCGTCTATCCCGACAACATGCTGAAGAACATGAACAAATTCCGCGGCCTGGTGCATTCACAGCGCGTGCTGCTGGCATTGACGCAAGCCGGCGTCTCCCGTGAGGATGCCTACCGGCTGGTGCAGCGCAATGCCATGAAGGTGTGGGAGCAAGGCGCTGATTTTCTTGAAGAACTGCTGGCCGACAAGGACGTCACCGCCGCCTTGCCGGAAGCCGAGATCCGCGAGAAATTCGACCTGGGCTACCACACCAAGCATGTCGACACGATCTTCCGGCGGGTGTTCGGAGAGGCCTGAGGGGCTTTCCTTCTCCCCGTCGCTACGAGGAGAAGGTACCGCAGGACGTAACTGCCGATCACGCTTTGCCGGGAACGGTCCTGATCACCGTGCCCCACGGATCTTCGCGGGTCGTTTCACTGGCCACGTTGTCGGACCGCATCTCGACCCAGGCAAGGCCTGACCGGGTCGGATCGCGGCGGCCGGCGCCGGCGCTCTGCCACGCATTGGCGCCGATATGATGATGGTAGTGGCCTGACGACAGGAACACAGCCTGGCCGCCATACTTCGCCACCGTGTCGAAGCCGAATTCCTGGTTCCACCAGGCTTCCGCCTCTTCCGGCCGGCCGACGCGCAGGTGGACGTGGCCGACAATGCTGTTTTCAGGCGCTCCCTGCCAGCCCGCGTCGCCCGCCGGCACTTCGGCGACGACCGAAGGAATGTTCAGCCGTTCGGTCGCCATCGCGATCTTGTCGCCGTTCCACGTCCAGTCCTGCGGACGGCGATCGGCATAGATCTCGATCCCGTTGCCCTCGGGATCGGTGAGGTACAGCGCTTCGCTGACCAGATGGTCCGAAGCGCCCTCTATGGCGATCTTGTCTGATATGGCGTGGTTGATCCAGCGGCCAAGGTCGGCACGGCTGGGCAGCAGGAAAGCCGTGTGGAACAGGCCGGCGCTGCGCGGATCGTCAGGCTTGGCCGAGGCGTCCGGCTCCAGCACCAACAGCGGACGGTTGGCGGCGCCCAGGGTGATCGCGCCATCGGCGCGGCTCAATTCCTGCAAGCCGACAACAGCGCGATAGTAGGCCGCTAGGCTTTCGGCGTCGCGCGCCTTCAGCCCGACCCGGGCAACGCTCACCGGCGTGGTGGCGGCAAAGGGCAGTTCGCTCATGATTGTCTCCGTTGCGGCGACGCTTTGGCATAAACCCCGAGGTCAGGAGCCCGGCGCCGGCGATCATTGTACATCGTGTCAGCACCAAATGCGGTCCTTCACGGCTGTTTCCTTCCAGAGGACAAATCGGCGATCGTGATCGTTCACACAAGACAGCGAAAAGCGAACATGGTGTTCACCATTGCAAGCAGGAGCGCGTCCATCGACGGTTGCATGAGGCAATCACGCTCGCTATCTCAGCGCCATGAAAGTCAAAGACGCAGATATTCTCATCATCCCGGGCTACACTAACTCCGGACCCGAGCACTGGCAGACCCGCTGGCAGTCAAAGCTGTCGACCGCGCGGCGCGTCGAGCAGGCGGAATGGTCGAAGCCCGTGCGCGATGACTGGACGGCGAGCGTGGCTAAAGCGGTCAACGAAGCCGAGAAGCCCGTCGTCCTCGTCGCGCATTCCCTTGGCGTTGCCGCGGCGGTGCAAGCCATCCCGCAGTTTCGCAAGCCGGTCGCCGGCGCATTCTTCGTGGCGCCGCCCGATGTCGCCAATCCGGAGGTACGGCCAAGGCACCTGATGACGTTCGGCCCCTACTCGCGCGAGCCGTTGCCCTTCCCGTCCATGGTGATTGCCAGCCGCAACGATCCGTTCTGCGCCTTCCACGTCGCCGAGGACATTGCCGGCGCCTGGGGATCTCTGTTCATCGATGCCGGTGAAGCCGGTCACCTCAACACCGATTCAGGCTTCGGCCCATGGCCCGAAGGTTCGATGACCTTCGCCAAATTTCTCACCGAACTGAAGGCCTGACGACCCCGACCGGATCGCGGCTCTCAGCCGCCGATCGAATCCTTGATGCCTTTCAACAGCGTCTTCGCCCCTAGTGAAATCAGCGCGTGCTCGGACCCTGTGGCCAGCAGGCGGTAGCCCATCGCCACGACGCGGCCGGCGATGGCCGGTTCGATGACGTAGATCGCCGCATGTTTGCCGGCCTTGCGGGTACGCTCGGCGATCGAACCCACCGTTTCCATCATGCTTTCGAGCGTCGAATTGACGGTCGTGCCGTTCGACCAGGCAATCGAGAAGTCCGATGGCCCCAGGAAAATGCCGTCGATACCGGGTGTATCGAGGATGCCGTCCAGCGCATCGAGCGCCGCCCGCGTCTCGACCATGGCGAAGGCCATGGTGCGCTGGTTGCTGTCGCGCAGCCATTCGGCATGATCACCCTTGCCATGGCGTGGGAAGGCATAGGTGGGGCCCCAGGAGCGCTCGCCCACCGGCGGGTATTTCATCGCCGCAGCGAACAGTTTTGCATCCGCCACCGAGTTGACCATCGGCGCAATCACCGCCTCGGCGCCGAAATCGAGCGCCCGGCTGGCCATGTCGAAACGGCCGACGGGAATACGCACCAATGCCGGCTTGCCGGTGGCAAGCACGGGCGCCAGGCCGCGCAACACGCTGTCTTCATGATGGCCGCCATGCTGCATGTCGAGCGTGACCGCATCGAAGCCCTGCCTGGCAAGGATTTCGACGGTCAGCGCGTCCGGCACGCCTGACCATGCGGTGACCAGCGTTTCATCGGCCGCAAGGCGGGATTTCAGGGACATCGGCTCTTTCCTCGCTAAGGATCGCAGTTTCAGCCGGAAACGACGGGAAACGCAAAGAAAAACCGCCCGGCTGGGCCGGGCGGTCGATTGGTCCAGTCATTCTTTTGCCGCAGGTTCCGTCGCAAAATTGTGGGACATTTTTGCGGAACCTGCTTCGGCCGGATCAGGTGTTCTTGATCTGCTCGATGGCCTGCGCCATCAATTCGTCCATGGTGCGGCGGATCTGATGGTCCGACTGGCTGACGCCGGCAGCGTCGAAATCCTTGCGGATCTTGCGGAAGACGTCGTGATCGCCGGCTTCCTCGATATCGGAAACAACCACTTCCTTGGCGTAGGCATCGGCCTCGGCGCCGGATTTCCCGAGCTTTTCCGCGGCCCACAGGCCGAGAGCCTTGTTGCGGCGCGCCGACGCCTTGAACCGAAGCTCCTCGTCGAACACGAATTTGCGCTCAAAACCCTCTTCGCGATCCTTCATGTTGCTCATGGCGTCCCTCCGATGGAAATCGATTCGCTGGCATTGATGAATATGTGATGGCGAAGCACAAACCAAAAGGCTGGCGGCCGGTCAATACGCTTCGTGGCTTGCTGCGCTGCGGCATTTCGGTCCCGAAAGCAGTTGATTGAAAGGATTTGCCGATTGAGCAAACAAGGCGATTACGATAGACACCGGCATTGAACGCCACCGTCGCCACACTAATTTAGGCAGACGGACAGGAACTGGTCGCTTGCCGCCTGCCCGCAAATCCAGAGAAAAATCAAATGAAAAATCGCCGCCGCATTTATGAAGGCAAGGCCAAGATACTTTATGAAGGCCCTGAGCCCGGGACGCTGATCCAGTTCTTCAAGGATGACGCAACCGCGTTCAACAAGAAAAAACACGAAGTCGTCGATGGCAAGGGCGTGCTTAACAATCGCATTTCCGAGCACATCTTCAATCATCTCAACCGGATGGGCATTCCGACCCACTTCATCCGCCGGCTCAACATGCGCGAGCAGCTGATCAAGGAGGTCGAGATCATCCCGCTCGAAGTGGTGGTGCGCAATGTCGCCGCCGGTTCGCTGTCCAAGCGCCTTGGCATCGAGGAGGGCACGGTCCTGCCCCGCTCGATCATCGAATTCTATTACAAGGCCGATGCGCTCGACGACCCGATGGTCTCTGAAGAGCACATCACTGCCTTCGGCTGGGCGAGCCCGCAGGAAATCGACGACGTCATGGCGCTGGCCATTCGCGTCAACGACTTCCTGTCCGGCCTGTTCATGGGCGTCGGCATCCAGCTCGTCGATTTCAAGATCGAATGCGGACGCCTGTTCGAGGGCGACATGATGCGCATCGTCGTAGCCGACGAGATCTCGCCCGATTCCTGCCGGCTGTGGGACGTGGCGACGCAGGACAAGCTCGACAAGGACCGTTTCCGCCGCGACATGGGCGGCCTCGTGGAGGCCTACCAGGAAGTCGCCCGCCGTCTCGGTATCATGAACGAGAACGAGCCGCCGCGTCCAACCGGACCGGTGCTCGTCGCGTCGAGCGAGCCGCCGAAGGGCATGAAGCACTAATTGCCAGCAACGGGCTTGCCGGAAACGGCAGGTCCGGCGCAGACCGATACCGATCATTCAGGAGCATCGATGAAAGCCCGTATCACCGTAACCCTCAAAAACGGCGTGCTGGACCCGCAAGGCAAGGCGATCGAGCATGCGCTGTCGGGGCTAGGTTTTGACGGCATCGGCTCGGTGCGGCAAGGCAAGGTGTTCGACGTCGAGCTCGCCGGGATCGACAAGGCCAAGGCCGAGGCCGATCTCAAGGCCATGTGCGACAGACTGCTGGCGAACACGGTGATTGAGAACTATAGTGTGACGCTTACCTGAGGTTGTGCCGGAGGCACGGATGCCCCAACTTGCCGAAACCCAGAGGCCTTACGAACCAAAATGAAATCAGCCGTCGTCCTCCTGCCTGGCCTTAACCGCGACCGCGATATGATCGCGGCGCTGACCAAGATTTCCGGCAAGGCGCCAGCCACGGTCTGGCAAACCGACACCGAAATCCCGGATGTCGACCTGATCGCCATTCCCGGCGGCTTCTCCTTCGGCGACTATCTGCGCTGCGGCGCGATCGCGGCGCGCATGCCGGTGATGCGGGCGGTTGCTGAAAAGGCGGCCAAAGGCGTCATGGTCATCGGCGTCTGCAACGGTTTCCAGATCCTGGTCGAGGCCGGCCTGCTGCCGGGAGCGCTCATGCGCAACTCCTCGCTCAAATTCGTCTGCCGGCAGGTGAAGCTCGAGATCGCCAACGCCAACACCATGTTCACCCGCCGCTACCAGCCGGGCCAGATCATCCGCTCGCCGGTGGCGCATCACGACGGCAACTACTTCGCCGATGCCGAGACGCTTGCACGCCTGGAAGGCGAAGGCCAGGTGGTGTTCCGCTATGCGGACGGCACCAACCCCAACGGCTCGATCAACGACATCGCCGGCATCATCAGCAGCCAGGGCAATGTGCTGGGCCTGATGCCTCATCCCGAGAACCTGATCGAAGCGGCACATGGCGGCAATGACGGCCGGGCGTTGTTCGAAGGCGCGCTCGGCATCGCCGCCTGATATCTTCCGAAATTCTTTCAGAACCTGGGGGCGGCCTGACGATGAGACTGACGATTGCTCGCTTTGCTCTCCTGGCTGCCGCCGGCGTTGCGCTGGCATCCTGCCAGTCGGGTCCGAAGAGCGCTCCGCCGCCTTCCGGCAAGAGCGCGGCGCTGCTGGCCATGGAACAGGTGGCGATCTCCGCCCACAAATGCTGGATCGCCAGCAAGGACCCGGCCTTCAAATCCTACCAGATGGCCAATGAGCTGAATTCGTTCAGCGGCACGCCGCGCTTCCTGCTGGTGCCGGCCAAGCATTATGGCGGCAAGCCGCTGCTGGTGGTGCAGGCGCAAGGCAATTCGAGCCGTGTAGACGTGTTCGGTCCGCTGATGGCCGAGCCGCTCGGCGCGCGCATCGGCTCCGACATCGCCCGCTGGCAGGCCGGCAATCCGGCCTGCGCCGCCGCCGCGTAAGATGGGCCGGCTGCTGCAGGTCGCGGGTCTGGTCGCAGGGCTGGCCGGTCTTTTCCTGCAGTTCTCGATCACCGTTCCGGCCTCGATGGAAGCCGGCCGCGGCCTGATCGGTTCGGTCGTCTTCTACTTCAGCTTCTTTACCATCCTGACCAACATCGGTGCGGTGCTCGTCCATGCGTCGCTGCTGTCGCCCGCCGGCCATGCCTGGTTTCCGGCCTTTGCCGGAGCGCGGATGCGGGCAGGCGTCGCCGTCGCCATCACCGTGGTCTTCATGGTCTACGCCACCGTGCTGGCACGCCTCTGGCAGCCGCAGGGCCTGTTCCTGCTGTGCGACGTGCTGCTGCACTATGTGACGCCTGCACTGTTCGTGCTGTGGTGGCTGGCCGCCGGTGCCGACGGCAAGACGCGATGGCGAGACGTTTCCTGGTGGATGCTCTATCCGCTCGCTTATCTGGCCTATGCGCTGGCGGGGGCGTCCATAACAGGCGAAGTGCCCTACCCGTTCCTCGATGTCGCCAGGTACGGCATCGCCAGCGTCGCCATCGCCTCGCTGGCCATCACCGCCCTTTTCCTGGCGCTGTGCGTTGGCGCCGTGCTTGCGGACCGCGGCCTGTCGCGGATCAGGGCGCCAGTTGTGCAGCCACGCAAGCAGGATTGAACATTGCATCGCGCCTGTTCATTCCCAGAATGGCCTGATCCCTTCGCGATGGGCGTCGCAGCGGGAAATGCCGATGTCCTTCAACTGGTCGTCGGTCATGTCCAGCAAGGCGAGCCGGCTGCGCCTGCGCTCCAGCAGGCCGTCGATCCAGCGCCCCAGCGATTTGACCATACGCACGATGCGGCTGACAAAGCCGCCGCGGTCCACAGGTCGCGCGGCGAACAATCCTGCGGTTGTCTGGCTGATTGTCTCGATTGTATCCATCTTCGCTCTACCAAAGCTGCAAATTGCACTCTTTTATTCCACACAACGCATGTGAATTGACTCATCGTTCGACGCAATATACAAAATTGTCACCATGACAAATTGGCTTCCCGACCTCACGGCCAGCTCCGGCCCGCTTTATCAGCGCCTTGCTGACAGCATTGAGTCAGATATCGACCGCGGCGTGATCGACGCCGGGGCAAAGCTGCCACCGCAGCGGGATCTCGCCTATGACATCGGCGCAACCGTCGGCACGGTCGGCAGGGCCTATCAATTGCTGCGCGAGCGCGGGCTGGTCAGCGGCGAGGTCGGGCGCGGCACCTATGTCCTCGGCCGGCAGAACGCGAAGCCCGACTTCATAGCGCCGGACGCGCAAGGCACGCGCGACATCGATGCGCCGCGCGGCAAGCTGCGCTTCGACAGCACCGCGGCGCCCGATGTCGGCCAGGGCGCCATCGTCACCGAAGTGCTGTCGCGCACGGCTTCGGATCATGCGCATGAGATTTCGAGCTACACGCGGGATTTTCCCGAGCGCTGGTTCGAGGCCGGCGCCAGTTGGCTGTCGCGCAACTCGTTTCGACCGAGCGCCGATACGATCGTGCCGACGCTCGGTACCCATGCCGCTGTCATGGCGGCGATCGCCGCACTGACCACGCCCGGCGATTACGTCGCCTTCGAGCACCTGACCTATTCGCAGATTTCGCGCAGCGCCGGCCTGATCGGTCGTCGCACGGCGCTGGTGGCATCGGACCATCAGGGTCTCAACGCCGACGATTTCGAGCGCGTCTGCGCGCAAAAGCACCCGAAGATGATCTTTCTGATGCCTACGGTGCAGAATCCGACGCTGGCGATCCTGCCGGCAGCGCGACGTGAGGCAATCGCGCGGATCGCGCGTGAATACAATGTCGTCATTATCGAGGACGATCTTTACGGCGGCCTGACCGAAGATCCGACGCCAATGCTGGCCGACTATGCACCCGAGCGCACCATCGTCGCAGGCGGCCTGTCGAAATCGGTAGCGGCTGGCGTTCGCGGCGGCTGGCTTTCCTGCCCGCCTGCTTATCGCCATCGCATCCGTGTTGCCCACAAGATGATGACCGGCGGCATGCCTTTCCTGCTGGCCGAGGTGAATGCCCGGCTGGTGCTGTCGGGCCAGGCCGCGGACATACGCAAACGCGCCATCGCCGAAATCAACGCCCGCACCGCCATCGTGCGCGAGACTTTGGCCGGCTTCGAATTCAAGTCGCGGGACAATATACCCTTTGTCTGGCTGACCTTGCCCGACCCCTGGCTTTCCGGCACGTTCAAGAACGCCTGCCTCGAGCACGGCGTGCTGATCGACGACGAAGACGAGTTCAAGGCGGGCCGTTCCGAGCAGGTCTTCCACGCCGTGCGCTTCGGCATTTCGCAGCCCAGGCAGCGCAAGGACATCGCGGACGGCGTTGCGGCGATCCGGAGGCTCCTCGACGAAGGCCGCGCCGGCTACGACAGTTTTTCCTGATCCGCATCGCCTTGGAGCGCCGGCGGTTCAGGACGACGGCATGCCTCCAGGCAAGACCGAGGCGCATCGGTTGAGTCCGGTCCGGTGGGACGCGCGTTCAAGGCGCCGCGGCTTTCTCCGGATTCAGCCACTTTTCGTCGGTCCATGGGTGTATCGGCCGCAAAGCTTGCGATAAGAGGAGACTCAAAATCCCAAGCTCCCACGGATAAAAACCGCCGCCCATGACCATTTCCAATTCCGTGCCGATCACGCCCGAGCTCATTGCCGCGCACGGGCTGAAGCCAGACGAATACCAGCGCATCCTCGACCTCGTCGGGCGTGAGCCGAGCTTCACCGAACTTGGCATCTTCTCGGCGATGTGGAACGAGCATTGCTCGTATAAATCCTCAAAGAAATGGCTGCGCACGCTGCCGACGACCAGCCCGCGGGTCATCCAGGGACCGGGCGAGAATGCCGGCGTGGTCGATATCGGCGACGGCGACTGCGTCGTCTTCAAGATGGAGAGCCACAACCACCCCTCCTTTATCGAGCCCTACCAAGGGGCGGCGACAGGCGTCGGCGGCATATTGCGCGACGTCTTCACCATGGGCGCGCGGCCGATCGCGGCGATGAACGCCTTGCGCTTCGGTGCTCCCGATCATCCCAAGACCAGGCACCTGGTGGCGGGAGTGGTTTCCGGCGTCGGCGGCTACGGCAATTCCTTCGGCGTGCCGACGGTCGGCGGCGAGGTCAATTTCGACGCCCGCTACAACGGCAATATCCTGGTCAACGCTTTTGCCGCGGGTCTTGCCAAGACGGACGCGATTTTCCTGTCGGAGGCCAAGGGCGTCGGCCTGCCGGTCGTCTATCTCGGCGCCAAGACCGGTCGCGACGGGGTCGGCGGCGCCACCATGGCCTCGGCCGAATTCGACGACAAGATCGACGAGAAGCGCCCGACCGTGCAGGTCGGCGATCCCTTCACCGAAAAGTGCCTGCTTGAAGCATGTCTCGAACTGATGGCGTCCGGTGCGGTCATCGCTATCCAGGACATGGGTGCTGCCGGCCTTACCTGCTCGGCGGTCGAGATGGGCGCCAAGGGGGATCTCGGCATCGAGCTCGAGCTCGACAAGGTTCCGGTGCGCGAGGAGCGCATGAGCGCCTACGAGATGATGCTGTCGGAAAGCCAGGAGCGCATGCTGATGGTGCTGCGCCCCGAAAAGGAAAAGGAGGCCGAGGCGATCTTCCACAAATGGGGGCTCGACTTCGCCATAGTCGGCAAGACGACCGACGATCTGCGCTTTCGCGTCCTGCATCAGGGTGATCAGGTTGCGGACCTGCCGATCAAGGATCTCGGCGACAAGGCACCGGAATATGACCGTCCGTGGGTCGAGCCGAAGAAGCCGGCGCCGCTTGCGGCCAATGACATTCCGCAGGCCGATGTCGCCGAAGCACTGCTGAAGCTGCTCGGCGGCCCTGACCTGTCGTCGCGCCGCTGGGTGTGGGAACAGTACGACACGCTGATCCAGGGCAATTCGCTGCAGCTTCCCGGTGGCGATGCCGGCGTGGTGCGGGTCGAAGGCCATCCGACCAAAGCGCTGGCTTTCTCGTCGGACGTGACGCCGCGCTATTGCGAGGCCGATCCCTATGAGGGCGGCAAGCAGGCGGTGGCCGAATGCTGGCGCAACCTGACCGCCACCGGCGCGCTGCCGCTGGCCGCCACCGACAATCTCAATTTCGGCAATCCGGAACGGCCGGAGATCATGGGTCAGTTGGTCGGCGCGGTGAAGGGCATTGGCGATGCCTGCCGCGCGCTCGGCTTCCCGATCGTTTCGGGCAATGTCTCGCTCTACAACGAAACCAATGGCCAGGGCATCCTGCCGACGCCGACCATCGGCGGCGTCGGGCTGATCGCCGACTGGTCGAAGATGGTGCGGGCCGGCTTCGCTGCGCAAGGCCAGATGATCCTGCTGGTCGGCGCGCCGGCCTCATGGGGCACGCATCTCGGCCAATCGGTCTACTTGCGCGACATCCACGGCCGCAGCGACGGCCCGCCGCCGCCGGTCGACCTCGACCATGAAAAGCGTGTCGGCGACCATGTGCGCGCCCTCATCGCGTCCGGCATCGTCACCGCGGCTCACGACGTTTCCGACGGCGGCATTGCGGTCGCGCTGGCCGAGATGGCGATGGCATCAGGCATCGGCGCGACGGTCCCCGGACTGGCCGGCACCGATCCTATTCCGGTCTGGTTCGGCGAGGACCAGGGCCGCTATCTCCTCACGCTGTCAATCGATCCAGACAGTGAGGACTGGGACGCGATCCGCAAACAGCAAGGCGAACTCGGTATTTTCGCGCCCTGGATCGGCTCGACCGGCGGCAACACGCTGAAACTCGGCGAGGCACGGGCGATCCCGCTCGGCGAATTGACCGCCGCGCACGAAGGCTGGTTCCCGCGCTTCATGGATCAGGCCATTTGAGCAGAGCGTGATCCCGAAAAGTGGGAAACGATTTTTTCGGAAAAATCATGCTCAACCACAGGAAACTGGCCGTCCGGGCACTGCTTGCAGTCGTCTTCTGGCCATCGCTGTTCTTCTTCTGGTTTCTCGGCCCGTTCGTCTTTTTCCTGCTGTCGACGACATCGAGCGAGGTCTGCGCCCGGTTGGATACACGCGCGGAGTTCCTCGCCGCGGCCAACGACACGCTTCCGATACTTGGCCTGCAAAACCTTTTCTATGCAGTTCCGCTTGTCTGCCTGATGCTTTGGAGCCGGCTTCTGCCGGACCGGGCACGGACAAGGCACATCTTCACCTGCATAAAACTTTTCGCCGTCGCGGCCGCATTGGGGGCACTGTGGGAGTATGGCTCCTCGCTGGCCTGCGATGGCTACGGCCAGCCGTTCTTCTCGCCCGTCTGGCGGATGACCGCCTACCTGCCGATTGCCAACCTGGCGATCAACCTTCCCCTCTATGTGCTGACCTTCAGCCTTGGGCGGACCTTCTCGACGCCCGAGGACGACCCCGCGGACGACGCCGGCGGTCAGAGCGAGAACGCGTCGTGAGCCACAATCGCGCTGGGGCTGGACGGAACGGCTTCAATCCCGGCCGGAAAGGCTTTAGGTTCACTCCGACTCTCATCGCACGGGCAGCCATGCCGCAGCCCGCCCGAAAACAGGAACTTGCCATGGCAATGGATGCCCGCGACATCGAAAAACTGATCAAGGAGGGCATCCCGGATGCCAGGGTGACCATCCGTGACCTTGCCGGCGACGGCGATCACTATGCGGCCGAAGTCGTGGCCGAGAGCTTTCGCGGAAAAAGCCGCGTGCAGCAGCACCAGATGGTCTATGACGCGCTGAAGGGCAATATGGGCGGCGTGCTGCACGCGCTGGCGCTGCAGACCAGCGTGCCGGACTAGGGGCTTCCAACGCCAAAGTCGCTTGGCCCAAAACGCCGCATCTTTTGCGCCATTCAGGCCACCACGCGGCTAAAGTCTTGTTTCGGGCAACCTATGGGTTTATCTGATGGAAAAGCTTCGAGCCTGACTCCCACAGGCGGGAAAGGATATTCCATGAGCGGCATCAACGACTACATTGACAACGAGGTGAAGGGCAACGACGTCGTGCTTTTCATGAAGGGCACGCCCGGTTTCCCGCAATGCGGATTTTCCGGCCAGGTTGTCCAGATCCTCGACTATATCGGCGCCGACTACAAAGGCGTGAACGTGCTGGATTCGGCCGAGCTGCGCCAGGGCATCAAGGAATACTCCAACTGGCCGACGATCCCTCAGCTCTACGTCAAGGGCGAATTCGTCGGTGGCTGCGACATCGTGCGCGAAATGTTCCAGGCGGGCGAGTTGCAGACATTCCTTGTCGAGAAGGGCGTGAGCGTCAAAGGCGCCGCCTGATTTCGGTTGGGCATGTCGCCGTCGACATGCCCTGAGCACCGGGGCAGCCCCGCCTCGGCAATTTTGCGTCCGGGACCCGGACCAGGACGAGCCAATGCGCCGGGCCACCGGCGCGTTTTCGTTTGAGAGATCGGACTTGCCGTGGACCAGCAGACGTCAGCACCGCAATCGGCAAGCAAATTGCCCATTCCGCGCTGGGAGTTCATCGCGCTGTGCGCAGCGCTGATGGCGCTCAATTCGTTGGCCATCGACATCATGCTGCCGGCGCTGCAGCAGATCGGCGCCTCGCTTGGCGTCGAGAACGAAAACCACCGGCAATATGTCATCACCGCCTATATTCTGGGTTTTGGCGGCGGACAGCTGTTTTTCGGACCGCTCTCGGACCGATTCGGGCGCCGTGCGCCGCTTGTCGCCGGCCTGATCATTTATGTGGCGGCGGCCGCCGCGGCCGCCATATCGCCAAGCTTTGAAACGCTTCTACTTTGCCGGGCCGTGCAAGGCATCGGTGCGGCCGCGACCCGCGTCATCGCCGTCTCGATCGTGCGCGACACGTTCGATGGCCGGCGCATGGCCGAGGTGATGTCGCTGATCTTCATGGTGTTCATGGCGATCCCGGTGATTGCTCCCGGCATCGGCCAGTTCATCATGCTGTTCGCGACCTGGCATTTGATCTTCGTCACCATGGCCGTCGGCGCGCTTGTCGTCTCGGCCTGGTCGCTGCTGCGCCTGCCCGAGACGCTACATCCGGAATATCGCCGGCCATTGACCGTCAATGCCATTGTCGGCGGGTTCCGCATCGTGCTGACCAACCGCGTCGCGATCTGCTACGCCTTCGCCAGTACGTTCATCTTCGGCGCCATGTTCGGCTTCATCGCCTCGGCGCAGCAGATTTATGTCGACATATTCAATGTCGGCGAATTGTTTCCGGTCATCTTCGCCGGCGTTGCCGGCGTGCTCGCCTTCTCCAACTATCTGAACTCGCGTCTTGTCGGCCGCATCGGCATGCGCCGCCTGTCGCAGAGCGCGCTGCTGTTGTTTCTGGTCATCAGCCTGGCCTGGCTGGTCGTTTCGCTGGAAATGAAGATGCCGCTCTGGCTGTTCGTCACCTTCTTTGCCTGCGCCATGCTCCCTTTCGGTGCGCTCGGCGCGAATTTCAATGCCTTGGCTATGGAGCCGCTTGGTCAGCTGGCCGGCACGGCCTCGTCCATCCTGGGCTTCATGCAGACGTTTCTCGGCGGCATTCTCGGCACGCTGATCGGCCAGGCTTTCAACGGCACGGTGACGCCATTGGCCGCCGGCTTCTGCAGCGTCTCGGTCGCAGCCCTGCTGATGATCTTCATCGCCGAACGCGGCAAGATGTTCCAGCCGCAGAATCAACCCGTCTCGGGGCACATTGCCGATCTGCATTGAATTGTCGCCTTTGCGGCGCTCGGCTGGGTAATCGAATTGGCAGCCGGCTATTGCGCCCAGAGTTCGCTGCGCAACTCGCGCCAGCTTTCCCGGTCGGGTGCGACAAGCAGGCCGCCGCCGACATGCGACGGTAGGTAGGCACTGGCGTCGAAACGCGCGGCGTGGCCGCCGGCCTGGGCATGAATCAGGACACCGGGCAGATGGTCCCACGGCATCAGCTTGTTGTAGACGACGAAATGGGCATGGCCGCTGGCCAGCAGGCGATATTCATGCGCGGCGCAGCGATAGGCGAATTGCGACAGGATTTTCGTCTGGTTGCGCGCCAGCCGCGACCGCTCTGGTTCGGCCATGTACTGCCAGGAGACGGAGCCGGTCATTCCCGAGATCGGCACGGGCGCCGCGACACGCACTTTTTCCAGGTTGCCATGCGCGTGCCTGATATGGCTGCCGGCGCCCCTGGCGCCGATCAGCCAGTCCTTGCCGACCGGATCGTGGATGATGCCTGCGACGGTCTCACCCCGGACCACGACACCCAGCATGACGCCGAACAACGGCACGCCGGAAGCGAAATTGAAAGTGCCGTCCACCGGGTCGATGGTGAAAGCCAGATCGGCATCGCCAAGACCGTCGAGCAGCGCCGGATTGTCGGAACAGGCTTCCTCGCCGACAATCATGGCCGTTGGGTAGCGCTCACGCAGCTTGGCGGTGATCAGCCGCTCGGCACTGACGTCGGCTTCCGTCACCAGGTCGGCGGCCGACGTCTTCTGGCGGACGTCGCCGCCGCCCAACCGGCGAAAGCGCGGCATGATTTCGGCTTCGGCTGCTTCGGCCAGGGTGCTGGCCAGCCAGTCGATCGCGGTATCGTCAAATGTCATCGGAAATGTCTTGCCTGCTGGAGAGCGTTTCATCGAGTGCGGCGAAATCGAACAGTTTCCTGTCGAGCAGATGCGACGGCCTGGTGTTGGACAACGCACGCAGCATCGTGTCCTTGCGCCCGGGCATGCGCTTTTCGATATCGTCGAGCATGGCCTTCATGGCGTTGCGCTGGAGACCTTCCTGGCTGCCGCAGAGATCGCAAGGGATGATCGGGAACCGCATCGCCGCGGCGAGCTTTTCCAGATCGATTTCGGCGCAATAGCTCAGCGGCCGCAGCACCATGACGTCGCCCTCGTCGTTGAGCAGCTTTGGCGGCATGGCGGCGAGACGGCCGCCGTGGAACAGGTTCATGAAGAAGGTTTCGAGAATGTCCTCGCGATGATGGCCGAGCACCAGCGCCGAGCACCCCTCCTCTCGGGCTACGCGATAGAGATGACCACGCCGCAGGCGTGAACAGAGCGAGCAATAGGTGCTGCCCTGCGGCAGCTTGTCGGTGACGACGGAGTAGGTGTCCTGGTATTCGATGCGGTGTGCAATGCCGTGGGCATTGAGGTAATCGGGCAGGATGTGCTTGGGAAAGTTCGGCTGGCCCTGGTCGAGATTGCAGGCCAGCAGCTCCACCGGCAGCAGGCCGCGCCATTTGAGGTCCAGCAGCATGGCAAGCAGGCCGTAGGAATCCTTGCCGCCCGACAGGGCCACCAGCCAGCGCTCGCCTGGCCTGACCATCGAAAAATCCTCGATCGCCTGGCGGGTCAGCCGCAGCAGCCGCTTGCGCAATTTGTTGAACTCGACCGAAGACGGCACATCGGCGAACAGCGGGTGAAAACCGCCTTCGATGTCGGCGGCCTGCTCAAGCGATTGAGCGTCTGGCAGCATGTTCATGGCGTCGGTTCCAAATCCTGGAGCAACGAACGTTCGGAGCTTCGTTGCCGCCCGGATTAGCGGACATGGCCGACAAAGAAAAGGCCGCCTCGATGGGCGGCCCCTTCCGGTCTGGCAAAAAGCCTTCGCTTAACGCGAATAGAATTCGACGACGAGGTTCGGTTCCATCTGGACGGCGAACGGAACGTCCGCCAGGCCCGGGATGCGCGAGAAGGTCGCGGTCATCTTGTTGTGATCGGCTTCGATGTAGTCCGGCACGTCGCGCTCGGCGAGGCCGACCGATTCCAGGACGATCACCAGCTGCTTCGACTTTTCACGCACTTCGACGACGTCGCCCGGCTTGCAGCGGTACGAGCCGATGTTGACGCGCTTGCCGTTGACGTTGACATGGCCGTGGTTGACGAACTGGCGGGCGGCGAAAATGGTCGGAACGAACTTGGCGCGATAGACGACAGCGTCCAGACGCGACTCGAGCAGGCCGATCAGGTTCTCCGAGGTGTCGCCCTTGCGGCGGTCGGCCTCCTCATAGACCTTGCGGAACTGCTTTTCCGAAACGTCGCCATAGTGGCCCTTCAGCTTCTGCTTGGCGCGCAGCTGCAGGCCGAAATCGGAAAGCTTGCCCTTGCGGCGCTGGCCGTGCTGGCCGGGGCCGTATTCACGCTTGTTGACCGGGGACTTCGGGCGGCCCCAGATGTTTTCGCCGAGACGGCGGTCGATCTTGTACTTCGCGGATTCGCGCTTGCTCATCGCATTCCCTTTCAAAACAACATAACCCGGAGCCTCATGGTCCGGGTGAAGGAAACGCGCCCTCCTCTGGCCTCCGTTTTCGAGACCTGACAGGGTTTTTCCACGCAACGCGGCGAAAAACCCACGGGACACGTCAGTTCAAACAAGACCTTGGAAAACAGACTGGCTTCCGTCGAGGTCTTGCGCATGCAAAACAAACCACCGGGCGTTGCGGCCCGGTGTTGGGAGCGCTGTTAAACAGAGATTTAACCGCTGTCAAGGTTCCAACTGGCGCCGCCCGCGCTATTAGAACAATTCCCGGAAAGCGCTAGCGGTTTCTACCCGGGATTGTGTAAAAAACCGGAGCGGGGCGGCGATTCCCTGAAGCTGAACCGCTCCAGGAAGGGACTTGAGCAGAGGAGCCTGAATTCGGATGAAGAAGTTCTTTCTAAGCCTGACTGGTGCGGCGGTGTTGGCCGGATCGATGGCCGTCATTACTCCTGAGCCGGCGATGGCAAGGCATTGGCAAGGCCACCGGCCTCATCAGGTATGCCGGATTGTGGTCAGGAAGCGCGTCGTCTGGCGCCATGGTCACCGCCATGTCATTCGCCAAAAAGTGCGACGTTGCCACTGGCGCTAACAGCCGCCACTGGCGCTAACAGCCGCCACTGGCGCTGATTACGTCGGCCATTGACCAGACAATAACATCAAGGCCTGCGACCCCGTCGCGGGCCTATTTCTTGCCATTGGACGAGCCCTTCACAAAGGGCGTTGCCAAATAGCGCTTCCCTCAGTGCTTCTTTTTCTCCGGCAGATCCTTGCGCTTGGTTTCGGCGAATTCCTCGAGCTGCTTTTCGCTCATGGATTCGTACATCCCTTTGGAAGCGCCTTTGAGCTCGCTCTTCTTGGTCTCGCCGCGCTTGGCCGACAATGCGGCGCCGGCGGCCTTCTGCTGGGCTTTCGAGGTGGCAGGCATGGTTTTTCTCCCTTCATTGCCTGGGAGAAAACGAAACGGCCTCGCCAATGTTCCGGAAATCAGGCGACCGCCAGTCCAAAGCCCTGCATCAAACGGCTGGTGGCAAAATCCGCCTTGCCGGACGTGAAGACCGCGATGTCCGGCTCACCATGCGGCAACGGTCCATTGACCGGCGACAGCAGCGACATCGCCCGCCGGGCGATCGCTTCGGCAGGATCGATCCAGTCGACCGGCCAGGGTGCGGTCTTGCGCATGCGGTTGACCAGAAAAGGATAGTGCGTACAGGCGAGCACGGCGATGTCGGTGCGCATGCCGTCGCGCTCGATGAAACACGGGGAGATCTCGGCGCGCACGGCTTCCTCGTCGACGAACCCTTCGCGCATATAGGCTTCGGCCAGCCCCGCCAGGCGGTCGCTACCGACCAGCCGGACATGGCACTTCTGCGCCCATTTGCTGATCAGGTCGCGCGTGTATTGCCGTTTCACCGTGCCCGGCGTCGCCAGCACGGAGACGAGGCCGGAGCGGGTACGCTCCGCCGCCGGCTTGATCGCAGGCACGGTGCCGACAAAGGGATGGCCGGGAAATCTCTCGCGCAACGCATCGATCACCAGCGTCGAGGCGGTGTTGCAGGCGATGACCGAGATGGCCGGGGCGAACCGGTCGAGCAATTTGCCGAACAGGTCGAGAATATGGACCCGCAGCGCCGGTTCCTCCCAGGCGCCAAAGGGGAAGGCGGCATCGTCGGCGATGTAGACGAAGCGGCGGTCGGGCATCAGCACGCGCGCCTCGCGCAGCACAGTCAGCCCGCCAATGCCGGAATCGAACATCAGGATCGGCTGATCAGTCATTGTCGGTTCCCTTGCCGCCGAGCGGCGGCGCGGCGTTGTCGTCGTCATCGGCCACCTGACGATCCGCATTGGTCTTGCGGCCGGGACCGCCGGCGCGCGCCGCTGCCGGAAGCCGCCTTGGATCATCTCCCGGAGAGCCGTCGCCGCGCGGCATCGCCGGCGAGAACCTGTCCAGCGACGAGATGATGCCGCGCAGCACCTTGAGCTCCGGCTCGGCAAATCCCGCCCGGGTCAATACGGCGCGCAGATTGTCAACCATCTTCGGCTTCTTCGGCGCCGGCCGGAAATAGCCGCGCGCTTCGAGTGCGCCTTCGAGATAGGCGAACAGGCCGTGCAGTTCTTCCTTGCTGGCCGGCTTCATGTCCGGACCCGTAAAGTTGGTCTTGGTCTCGTCCTCGAGGCCGGATTTCATCCACTCGTAGGACATGAGAAGCGCGGCCTGGGCGATGTTGAGCGAGGAAAAATCGGGATCGACCGGAAAAGTGACGATCTCGTCGGCGAGGCCAACCTCGTCATTATAGAGGCCGAAACGCTCGCGGCCGAACAGGATGCCGGTTCGCTGACCCATGCCATGGCGAGCCCGGAGCACCCTGCCCGCCTCGACCGGCCCGCGCACGGGCTTGAAGCCGTCGCGTTGCCTTGCGGTGGTCGCGAAAACGAAATTCAGGTCGGCCATCGCCGTGGCGAGATCGTCGAAAACCTTGACGGCGTCGATGACATGGTCGGCGCGGCTGGCCGCCGCCCGCGCCTTCTCGTTCGGCCAGCCGTCGCGCGGGTTGACGAGGCGAAGTTCGACCAGGCCGAAATTGGCCATGGCGCGCGCAACCATGCCGATATTCTCGCCGAGCTGCGGCTCCACGAGGATGATGGCGGGGCTGGCGACTGAAGCGGTATCGGAATCTTTGGTGACGGGCATGATTGTCAATGAACTGCTGTTTGCGGCATTTCAGCGTCCCCTGCCATATTCGGCCGCGAAAATGAACCATTCGCAAATGGCGGGGCGATCGCTTCGCTTTCGTGACCGATCGTCGTTTGCGCGGCCAAAAACGCTTTGATATAGGGGCGCATCCCCGGCCGAACGCCACGCGGGCAAGGCCGTCCCATTTCCCAGCAACGAGGCATTCTTTCCATGGCGAAGATCAAGGTGGCGAACCCGGTCGTCGAACTCGACGGCGACGAGATGACCCGCATCATCTGGCAGTTCATCAAGGACAAGCTGATCCACCCTTATCTCGACCTCAAGCTTGAATATTACGACCTCGGCATCGAGCATCGCGACGCCACCAACGACCAGGTGACCGTCGATTCGGCCAACGCCATCAAAAAATACGGCGTCGGCGTGAAATGCGCGACCATCACGCCCGACGAGCAGCGCGTCGAGGAATTCAAGCTGAAGAAGATGTGGAAATCGCCGAACGGCACCATTCGCAACATCCTCGGCGGCACCATCTTCCGCGAGCCGATCATCATGAAGAACGTGCCGCGGCTGGTGCCCGGCTGGACCAAGCCGATCATCGTCGGCCGCCACGCCTATGGCGACCAGTACCGCGCCACCGATTTCCGTTTTCCCGGCAAGGGCAAGCTGACGATCAAGTTCGTCGGCGAGGATGGCCAGGTGATCGAGCACGACGTGTTCGACGCGCCCGGCGCCGGCGTCGCCATGGCCATGTACAATCTCGACGAGTCGATCCGCGAATTCGCCCGCGCTTCGCTGAACTACGGCCTGCTGCGCAACTACCCGGTCTATCTCTCGACCAAGAACACCATCCTCAAGGCCTATGACGGCCGCTTCAAGGATATTTTCCAGGAGGTCTACGAGGCTGAGTTCGAGGCCGAGTTCAAGTCCAAGAAGCTGTGGTACGAGCACCGCCTGATTGACGACATGGTGGCCTCCAGCCTGAAATGGTCGGGCGGCTATGTCTGGGCCTGCAAGAACTATGACGGCGACGTACAGTCCGACACGGTGGCGCAGGGGTTCGGCTCGCTTGGCCTGATGACGTCGGTGCTGATGACGCCGGACGGCAAGACGGTGGAAGCGGAAGCCGCGCACGGCACCGTGACGCGCCACTATCGCCAGCACCAGAAGGGCGAGGAAACCTCGACCAATTCGATCGCCTCGATCTTCGCCTGGACCCGAGGGCTGGCCCACCGCGCCAAGCTCGACGACAATGCCGAATTGAAGCGTTTTGCCGAAACGCTGGAAAAGGTCTGCATCCAGACGGTCGAATCCGGCTTCATGACCAAGGACCTGTCGCTGCTGATCGGCCCCGACCAGCCTTGGCTGTCGACCACCGGATTTCTCGACAAGATCGACGAGAATTTGCAGAAGGCGATGGCGTAGGCACCCGCGGGTTCAACACGCCGAAGGCTCCGGAAGGAGCCTTCGCTTTTTTGGGCCAACGAAATCGAAAGCAAAGGACTGGCAACATGGCCAAACCGGTCCTCTACGGCGCGGACTACAGCGTTTACGTGCGCATAGCGCGCATGGCGCTGGAGGAGAAGGGCGTCGACTATGAGCTTGTGCCGGTCGATGTCTTTGCCGCCGAGGGCATCCCCGGCTGGTATTTCGAGCACCACCCGTTCGGCCGCATCCCGGCCTTCGAGCATGACGGTTTTCGCCTGTTCGAGGCCAGCGCGATCACGCGCTATGTCGATGAAGCTTTCGACGGACCGCCCTTGCAGCCGAACGATCCGCGCGGCCGCGCGCGGATGAACCAGATCATCGGCATGCTCGACGCTTATGGCTATCGGGCCATGGTCTGGGACGTCGCCGTGGAGCGGCTGGAGAAGGCGTCGCCTGACGAAGCGCTGATTGTCAGCGGATTACGACAAGCAGGAACGGTCCTTCAGGCGCTCTCATCATTGAGATCCCCGGGGCCGTGGTTGCTCGGCAATCAACTGACGCTCGCCGACCTGCATGCGGCACCGATCATCGGCTATTTCGTCAAGGTGGCGGAAGGGCGCAAACTGCTGGCTCGCTTTGCCGACATACAGGACTGGTGGGATTGTATTGCTAAACAGGCAAGCTTTGCCAGGACTGAAAAGGCCGGCTGATCTGCGACAGCGCAGCGCAGCGATATTCGATTCAGGTCAACGATTTCGCGGACAGCCGATCATTGATGTCGCGCCGCCCATCATGAGGGGCCGCGCGACCTCGAAGGGAAGCAACCGGCCTGGAGCGTTGCCCCCCAATTCTGCAATGAATCACGCCGCCTCCAGCGCCGCCCTCACCGCAGCAATCGCGTCGTCGGCCTTCGAGGCATCGGGGCCACCGGCCTGCGCCATGTCGGGCCGGCCGCCGCCGCCCTGCCCGCCGAGGGCGGCGGAGGCGACACGCACCAGGTCGACGGCGCTGAAACGGCCGACGAGATCATCGGTGACGGCGACCACGACGCTCGCTTTGTTGTCCTCGCCCGCACCGACGAATACGACCACGCCGGAGCCGAGCGAGCTTTTGCCGGCGTCGGCGAGCGGCTTCAGATCCTTCGGCGAGACACCGGAAACCGACTTGCCGAGGAAGCCGACGCCCGCGACGGTCTCGTTGGCGGCCGGCGCGTCAGCGGGCGACCCGCCGCCCAGCGCCAGCTTCTTGCGCGCTTCGGTGAGCTCCTTCTCGAGCTTCTTGCGCTCTTCGAGCAGGGCTTCAACACGCGCCGGCACGTCGGCCGGCGAGATTTTCAGTGTTGCCGCGGCCGCCTTCAGCCGCCGGTCCTGTTCGTCGAGATGCTTGCGCGCGGCCTCGCCCGTCAGCGCCTCGATGCGGCGCACGCCTGCGGCGACGGCGCTGTCGGACACGACGCGCACCAGGCCGATGTCACCGGTTGCCCTGACATGCGTGCCGCCGCAAAGCTCGACCGAATAGGGGCGGTTGGCCTTGGCGCCATGTAGGCCCGTGCCCATAGACACGACGCGCACCTCATCGCCGTATTTCTCGCCGAACAGCGCCATGGCGCCTTCGGCAATGGCATCGTCGACCGACATCAGGCGCGTGATCACCGGGCTGTTCTGCACCACGATCTCGTTGGCCATGCGCTCGACCTCCTCGAGTTCCGAGGGCGAGATGGGCTTGTTGTGCGAGATGTCGAAGCGCAGGCGCTCGGGCGCGACCAGCGAGCCCTTCTGTGCGACATGGGTGCCCAGCACCTCGCGCAGCGCCTCATGGATCAGATGCGTCGCGGAATGGTTCGCGCGCAGCCTGGAGCGCCTCGCATGGTCAACCTTCAGCTCGACGGCGGCACCCGTCCTGGCAGTGCCGCTGACCACCTTGCCGAGATGCACGAACAGCCCGTCGGCCTTCTTCTGCGTATCGGAAATCTCGATCGAGAAGCCTTCGCCTGAAATGGTTCCGGTGTCGCCCATCTGGCCGCCGGATTCGGCATAGAACGGCGTCTGGTTGACGACCACGGCTACCGCTTCGCCCTTGCCGGCGCTGTCGACGGTCTTGCCGTCGCGGACAACCGCCAGGATGATGCCTTCCGCCTGCTCGGTCTCGTAGCCGAGGAATTCGGTGGCACCGGCTTTTTCGCGCACCGGGAACCAGACCGCTTCCGTCGCCGCCTCGCCGGAACCTGCCCAGTGCTTACGCGCCTCGGCCTTCTGCTGCTCCATCGCATTGGTGAAGCCGGCAAGATCGACCGAGATGTTGCGCTGGCGCAGCGCATCCTGCGTCAGGTCGAGCGGGAAGCCATAGGTGTCGTAAAGCTTGAAGGCCGTCTCGCCGTCCAGCATGTCGCCGGCGCCGAGCTTTTCCGTCGCCTCCGACAGCAAACCGAGGCCACGCACCAGTGTCTTGCGGAACCTGGTCTCCTCAAGCTTCAGCGTCTCGGTGATCAGCTGTTCGCCGCGCACCAGTTCCGGATAGGCCTGACCCATCTCGCGAACCAGCGCCGGCACCAGCTGCCACACCAGCGGCTCGTTCGCACCGAGCAATTGCGCATGCCGCATGGCGCGGCGCATGATGCGGCGCAGCACATAGCCGCGGCCTTCGTTCGATGGCAGCACGCCGTCTGCGACCAGGAACGAGGACGAGCGCAGGTGATCGGCTATGACGCGATAGGATGCGACGGTCTCGGCGTCGGGACCGCGGCCGAGCGCGGACGACGCCGCATCGATCAGATGGCGGAACAGGTCGGTCTCAAACACGCTTTCCACGCCTTGCAGGATGGAGGCCATGCGCTCCAGCCCCATGCCGGTGTCGATCGACGGGCGCGGCAGGTCAATGCGCTCGTCCTTCGTCACTTGCTCGTACTGCATGAACACCAGGTTCCAGAATTCCAGGAACCGGTCGCCATCCTCCTCCGGGGTGCCGGGCGGACCGCCCCAGATGTGCTCGCCGCGATCGATGAAAATTTCCGAGCATGGCCCGCACGGCCCGGTGTCGCCCATCGCCCAGAAATTGTCGGAGGTTGGGATGCGGATGATGCGATCATCGGAAAAGCCGGCGATCTTCTTCCAGAAGCCGGCCGCCTCGTCGTCGGTGTGGTAGACGGTGACGAGCAGCTTGTCCTTCTTAAGCCCGAACTCCCTGGTAATGAGGTTCCAGGCCAACTCGATGGCGCGCTCCTTGAAATAGTCGCCGAAGGAGAAATTGCCGAGCATCTCGAAGAAGGTCAGGTGGCGCGCGGTGTAGCCGACATTGTCGAGGTCGTTGTGCTTGCCGCCGGCGCGAACGCTTTTCTGGGCGGTCGTGGCACGCGAATAGGGCCGCTTCTCCAGGCCGGTGAAGACGTTCTTGAACTGCACCATGCCGGCATTGGTGAACATCAGCGTCGGATCGTTGCGCGGTACAAGCGGGCTCGACGCCACGACCTCGTGACCCTCCTTGCGGAAATAGTCGAGAAATGTCGACCGGATCTCGTTCACGCCACTCATGAATGCTGCCTTTTCGAGAGAGCCGCCGGCCGGACCGGCGGAAAATGGGCTCTGCTTTAGAAGATGGAGCTGGCCTTTTAGCCGCCGCTTGGCACCCTGTCCAGAAACACGCAAGCCGGCCAATTCGCGGTTCACCAGCCACCCAAAACGCAAACCGCCGGCACGGGGCCGGCGGTTTGAAACGCAATACTACAGAACTCGATTACATAAGCTCAAATTGATGAACCGGGATTATGGCCGAACTCGGGCCATAAACCGAACGCTAGATCGCGCCGGCGAACGCTTGAATTGCGCCGGCGAACGCTTACATCGCGCCGGCTTCATCCTCGAACCCATCATCGCCACCTTCGGAGCCGCCATTCTCAAGGAATTTCTCGGCGATCAGTCCGGCGTTCTGCCTGAGCGCAAGTTCGATCTCGCGCGCCGTATCGGGATTGTCGCGCAGGAACAGCTTCGCGTTCTCGCGGCCCTGGCCGAGACGCTGCGAATTGTAGGAGAACCAGGCGCCCGACTTCTCGACCACGCCGGCCTTGACGCCGAGATCGACCAGCTCGCCTGTCTTCGACACGCCTTCGCCGTACATGATGTCGAACTCGACCACCTTGAAGGGCGGCGCCAGCTTGTTCTTGACCACCTTGACGCGGGTCTGGTTGCCGACGACCTCGTCGCGGTCCTTGACCGAGCCGATGCGGCGGATATCGAGACGCACCGAGGCGTAAAATTTCAGCGCATTGCCGCCGGTGGTGGTTTCGGGCGAGCCGAACATGACGCCGATCTTCATGCGGATCTGGTTGATGAAGATGACCATGGTGTTGGAGCGCGAGATCGAGGCGGTCAGCTTGCGCAGCGCCTGGCTCATCAGGCGGGCCTGCAGGCCGGGCAGCGAATCGCCCATCTCGCCCTCGATTTCGGCGCGCGGCGTCAGCGCCGCGACCGAATCGACCACCAGCACATCGATGGCGCCGGAGCGCACCAGCGTATCGCAGATCTCAAGCGCCTGCTCGCCAGTGTCAGGCTGCGAGATCAGGAGGTTTTCGAGATCGACGCCGAGCTTGCGGGCATAGACCGGATCGAGCGCATGCTCGGCATCGACGAAGGCGCAGATGCCGCCCTTCTTCTGGGCTTCCGCCACCGTGTGCAGCGCCAGCGTCGTCTTACCCGAGCTTTCCGGCCCGTAGATCTCGATGATGCGGCCGCGCGGCAGGCCGCCGACGCCAAGCGCGATGTCGAGGCCGAGCGAGCCGGTCGGCACGGTTTCGATCTCGACGACCTGCTCGTTCGCGCCGAGCCGCATGATCGAGCCCTTGCCGAAAGCCCGCTCGATTTGCGACAGCGCCGCATCCAGAGCCTTTGATTTGTCCACTGCCTTATCCTCTACAAGCCGCAAGCTGTTCTGAGCCATGATACATCACCCCGTAGTCGTCAATGAAGGCCGGACAATCCGTAATCCTTGGTTATTTGTACCTTTTTTGTTCTCATTTGGCAAGAGGGATCAAGCATTTGAAAAATAAGCAACATCCTGATTTGTTCTTTTTTTGTCTCAGGATTCGGCTCCAACATGGTCCGAATATTAGGCCAGGCTGGTTCGCCGTGCCGGCCTCACGAATCGCTGGTTGTTGCCTGCGAAGCTCCGTCGCATAGCATGGCGCTTGTGCGTGACCGCCAACAAAGGTCATATCGGCGCATGGTGAGATCTCCAAGAGTTCTGGCGGTGGGCGGCGCCCATATCGACAGGCGCGGCCAGGTGTCCGGCGCTTACGTGCCGGCTGCCTCCAACCCGGGCACGATGCGCGAGGATGTCGGCGGCGGCGTCTTCAACGCTTTGCGCAGCACGGTGCGGCGAGGCGTCTCGGGCTCGTTGCTGTCGGTGCGCGGCGGCGATGCCGCCGCCGACACGGTTTCGCGCGCCATCGCCGAAGCAGGCATTGCCGACCTGTCCGCGGTGTTCCTCGACCGCACGACGCCGAGCTATACGGCGCTGATCGACCGCGAGGGCGAACTGCTCGTCGGCTTTGCCGACATGGCGCTTTATGAGCTGGCATTTGCAAAGCAGATCCGCCGCTCCAGGGTGAGGGAGGAGATCGCCGCCGCAGATGCCGTCCTTTGCGACGCCAATCTGCCATCGGCGGCTCTGGAGCGGCTGGTATCGCTTGCCGCCGGCAAGCCCGTGTTCGCCATTGCCATTTCACCGGCCAAGGTCGTGCGCTTGACACCAGTGCTCGGCGGCCTGGCCGTCGCCTTCATGAACAGGCGCGAGGCGGTGGCGCTTGCCGGGCTTGACGATGCCGCCTCTCAAAAAACTGTCCTCGACGGGCTGAGAAGCGCCGGCCTCGACAGCGCGGTGGTCACGGCGGGCGGCGGCCCGGTGCTAGGCTTCGACCGCGACGGCAGCTTTGCCGTCGTCCCGCCCCCTCCAAGAAAGGTCGTGGACGTCACCGGCGCCGGCGATGCGCTTGCCGGCGCGACGGTCGCCGCCCTACTGCGCGGCATGCCCTTGCGCGCGGCGCTGCGGGAGGGCGTCGCCGCCGCGACGCTGGCTATTGAAAGCGCGGGCGCCGTTCCCGATTTCACCACGACGACTTTCGCGCAAGCGCTGGCTCTTGTGCCCGAAGAGCAGGAAATGGCATGAGACCGGCATCCGAAAGGATGCGCCGCACTTCGGATTGGAGATCCAGATGACCCCAGACACCGCCCGCCCCTTCATCGATGTCCACGCGCCGGTGGCGCAAGCCTTGGCCGCCGGGAAGCCCGTGGTTGCGCTGGAAAGCACCATCATAACCCATGGCATGCCCTACCCCGACAATGGCGCCATGGCGGCCGACGTGGAAAGGATCATTGCGGACGGCGGCGCGGTGCCGGCGACGATCGCCGTGGTGGCGGGCCGCATCAAGATCGGCCTCTCCGACGGAGAACGCGAATCGCTCGCCATGACCGGCGACGCCATGAAGCTCTCGCGCGCAGATCTCGGCTTCGCCGTCGCGCAAGGGCGCACCGGCGGCACCACGGTTGCCGCCACAATGATCGCCGCGCATATGGTTGGGATAAAGGTGTTCGCCACCGGCGGCATCGGCGGCGTGCACAAGGGCGCCGAAAAAAGCTTCGACATTTCCGCCGACCTCGATGAGCTGGCGCGCACGCCCGTCATCGTCGTCTCGGCTGGGGCCAAGGCCATCCTCGACATCGAAAAGACGCTGGAGGTGCTGGAGACCCGCGGCGTGCCCGTGATCGGCCATGGCTGCGAGACCATGCCGGCCTTCTGGTCGCGGCAGTCGCCGTTCCGCGCGCCGCTGACCTTGCACGCGCCGGAAGAGATCGCGCATTTTTACAAGACGCGACAGGCGCTGGGCCTGAGCGGCGGCATGCTGATCGCCAATCCGGTGCCGGAGGATCACGAAATCCCGGCCGGCGAGATGGCCGGCTACATCGAGGCCGCCCAGAAGGCCGCCGAGGCGCTCAACGTTACCGGCAAGGCGGTGACGCCGTTCCTGCTCTCCAAAATCCTCGAACTCACCGGCGGCCGGAGCCTGAAGACCAACATCGCGCTGGTCGAAAACAATGCTCGGCTGGCAGCGCGAATTGCCGGGGCGCTGTAGGACGCCGGAAATACGAGCGGCGGCACCACGGCTACTCGCGACCACCGAGTTCCGTCACGCCCTCCTCTGTCCTGCTGGACGTCTCCGAAAAAGTCTGCACTGCCTCATCGCCCCGAGGTCCTAGCGTTATTTTCCCGCCCGCCGCCCCGCCTCATAGGCCCGCCGCGCCCATACCGCCATCTCGTCGGGGTCGTCGAAGGCACTATCGGGAATACTCCAATAGGGCATCGCCACCAGCTTGCCGTGGCGAGACCCGGTGTAGGTCCACTGCGCGCAGCCGGCGGCCTCGAAGTCGGGCGCGCTTTGCTCGTCCGCTTTCAGCATCAATTCGCCGCGCAACACGATGGCGACGATGACGCCGTCGGCATAGATGCCCTTGCCGCCGAACAGTTTGCGGATGCTGACCGGGCCCAGGCTCTGGAAGAGTTCTTCTATGCGTTCATTGTCCATGCGCGGATCATGTCACCGCGATTCGGCCTTGTCATCGGCGCAACCAAAACCATGCTGACAGGTTGAAGGATGGCCGATCGGAGTTTCCCGCCATGCCTGTCCTGCTCAAAGGCTCCTGCCGCTGCAATGCCGTTCGTTTCGAGGTGGAAAGCCACACGCCCGTGCCGTTCATGCTGTGCTACTGCTCGATCTGCCGCAAGCAGCAGGGCGGCGGCGGTTTTGCCATCAATCTCGGCGCCAACTACGAGACGATGACCATCCGCGGCAAGAGGAGCCTCGGCGTCTATCGGGCCGAGATCGAGGACGACGAACATCCGCATTGCGAGATCTCGACCGGAGAGCGCAATTTCTGCCGCAAATGCGGATCGGCGCTGTGGCTCTACGACCCGACCTGGCCGGAACTCGTCCATCCCTTCGCCTCGGCGATCGACAGCGACCTGCCGAAACCGCCGAGCAAGGTGCATCTGATGCTGAAATACAAGGCCAACTGGGTCGAGCCCGATGTCGGGCCGAGCGACAAGGTGTTCGACGTCTATCCCGAGGAATCGATCGCCGACTGGCATAAGCGGACCGGGACGTGGGTGGAGTGAGTGTCTTCGCTGCGTTCTAAGGGAGGTGAGGAGTGGTCTGCGCACCAGGCGGGAAGCCAATTGCGCGGCTTTTCGAATGACGAACGCCGGCAGCGGGGCTATCGCTGCCCCTCATCCGGCCCTGGGGGACACCTTCTCCCCGTAAACGGGACGAAGGAAGGTCAGGCGGAGGCGCGTGCTTCTGCCAGCGCCTTGAGGTCGGCCGGCTTCAGTTCGACGGATTCGCCGCAGCCGCAGGCCGAGCTCTGGTTCGGGTTGCGGAAGGTGAAGCCGGTGCGCAGCGTCGTCTGCTCGAAATCCATCTCGGTGCCGAACAGGAAAAGTGCTGCTTCCGGCGCGACATAGACATGGGCGCCGTCGCGCTCGATGTGGTCTTCCTTGGTATTGGGTTCGGTCACCAGGTCGACCGTGTATTCCATGCCGGCGCAACCGCCCTTCTTGATACCGAGGCGAATGCCATGCGCATTCTCACGCGTGGCAACGATCTCGCGCACCCGGTCGGCGGCCTTTTCGGTCATCGTGATGACGGCAAAGCGTCCCATCTTTTTCCTTCTCCATTCCATGCAGGTTCAAGGCCTGCCGAATGATTCCTCACCTAAAATGGTGAAGTTTTGCCACTGGCGCAAGTGTGCCGGACTCGACGTCAGTACCAGCCCACCGCCACCTGCGCCTCTTCCGACATGCGATCGGGCGACCAGGGCGGGTCGAATGTCATGTTGACCTCGACGCCCGACACGCCTTCGACGGCGCCGACGGCGTTCTCAACCCAGCCCGGCATCTCGCCGGCCACCGGGCAGCCGGGCGCGGTCAGCGTCATGTCGATCTTGACTGAGCGGTCGTCCTCGATGTCGATCTTGTAGACGAGGCCAAGCTCGTAGATATCGGCCGGGATTTCCGGGTCGTAGACCGTCTTCAGCGCCGAAACGATGTCGTCGGTCAGCCGCGCCAGTTCGTCGGCGGGAATGGCGGACGCGGAAACCACCGCATTGGCGGCCGCGTCGGGAACAGCATCGGTGGCTGTGCTGGCATCTTCCATTATCGTCACCCGAAAAACTTGCGTGCTTTTTCCAGCGCATCAGCCAAAGCATCGACTTCGGCTCGCGTATTATACATGCCGAACGACGCCCTGCATGTGGAGGTTACGCCGAAGCGTTTCAACAGGGGCTGGGCGCAATGGGTGCCCGCGCGCACAGCCACGCCTTGCCGGTCGATCACCATCGACACGTCATGGGCATGAATGCCTTGCAGCTCGAACGAGATGATGGCCCCCTTGCCGGGCGCATCGCCGAAGATGCGCAGCGAGTTGATGGCGCGCAGCCGCTCGTGCGCATAGTCCTTCAAATCGGCCTCGTGCGCGGCGATGCGCTCGCGGCCGATCTTTTCCATGTAATCGAGCGCGGCGCCCAGCCCGATCGCCTGGACGATCGGCGGCGTACCGGCCTCGAAGCGGTGTGGCGGGTCGTTGTAGGTGACGATGTCTTCGGTCACCTCCTCGATCATCTCGCCGCCACCCATGAACGGACGCATGCGCTGCAAGATGTCCTTCTTGCCGTAGAGTACACCGATGCCCGAGGGACCGTAGACCTTGTGGCCGGTGAAGACGAAGAAATCGCAGTCGAGGTCCTGCACGTCGATGGGCATATGGACGGCGCTCTGGCTGCCGTCGACGAGCACGGGAATGCCGCGCGAATGCGCGATGCGCACGATCTCCTTGATCGGCGTCACCGTGCCCAGCGCGTTCGACATCTGCGTGATGGCGACCAGCTTCGTCCGGTCTGTCAGCCGCTTCTCGAATTCCTCGATGTGGAAGACGCCGAGATCGTCGACCGGCACCCAGACCAGTTTGGCGCCCTGCCGCTCGCGGATGAAATGCCATGGCACGATGTTGGAGTGGTGCTCCATGATCGACAGCACGATCTCGTCGCCCTCGCCGATATTGGGCATGCCATAGCCATAGGCGACCGTGTTGATCGCCGATGTCGTGTTCGAGGTGAAGACGATATTGTCGGTGCTCGGCGCATTGAGGAAGCGGCGAACCGTCTCCCGCGCCTTCTCATAGGCGTCGGTCGCTGCATTGGACAGGAAGTGCAGGCCGCGATGGACGTTGGCGTATTCCTGGGCATAGGCGTGCTGGACCGCGTCGAGCACCGCCTGCGGCTTCTGCGCCGAGGCGCCATTGTCGAGATAGACGAGAGGTTTGCCGTAGACTTCGCGTGACAGAATCGGGAAATCGCGGCGGATCGCCTCGACGTCGTAGGTTTCGACTTTCTGGTCCATCATAAGCTCTCTTGAGGCACCGCCTCATTCCGTGCAACGCCTCTCATCCGTCTCGGCGCTTCGCGCCGATCCACCTTCTCCCACAAGGGGAGAAGGTCAGGCGCTCTTCCTTCTCCCCTTGTGGGAGAAGGTGGCCGCGAAGCGGCCGGATCAGGGGTGTTCGCCGGAGCGAGCCCTATCCACTCATCCATGCGCCGCAAACCAGCCGTCGAGCCTGGTCTCCAGGGCCTCGACGATCACCTCGTCGTCCAGTTCCTCGATCACCTCGGCGATGAAGGCCTTCACCAGCAGACCACGGGCGCTCTTCTCGTCGATGCCGCGCGCCATCAGGTAAAACAGATGGTTGTGGTCGATCTCGGTGACGGTGGCGCCATGACCGCAGACCACGTCGTCGGCGAAGATTTCGAGTTCCGGCTTGGTCGAGAACTCGCCGTCGTCCGACAGAAGCAGCGTGTTGCAAGCCATTTTGGCGTTGGTCTTCTGCGCGTATTGATGGACGTTGATGCGGCCCTGGAAGACGCCACGGGCCTTGCCGGTCACGACATTGCGGATCACTTCCGTCGACGTGGTGTGCGGCACCGCATGATCGAGCACCATGGTGGTGTCCGTGTGGGCGTCGCCGGCCAGCAGGTTGATGCCGCGCAATTGGAAGTCAGCGCCCTCGCCCGTCGTCTTCACCACGACCTCCTGGCGCACGAGCTTGCCGCCGGCGTTCATGACGAACAGCGTCAGCTTCGCATTCTTGCCGATATGAGCCTTGAACTGCGCCAGATGCGTTGCCGTGTCCGGCTGCTCCTGGATGATCAGCCACGTCACCTCGGCGCCTTCGCCGAGCACGAGCTGGCTGACCGAGCTGACAAGGGCCGCGCCCTCGCCGGCCTGGCGTTCGACGATCACAGCCTTGGCGTCGGCGCCGGCGCGCACGGCCAGGCGTATATGCGTCTGGCCGCCGGCCTGCAGGTTTTGCAATTCGATCGGCTTTTCCATTTGGGTGCCATCGGCGATGTCGACGAAATAACCGTCGGCGACGAAAGCCGTGTTCAACGCCCCGATGGCATCGTCGCTGCCGTAGGGATCGAGCCCAGGCGCGATGCTGCCGTCGGTCAGTTTCTCCGACAGGCACTGGACGCTGACGCCTTCGATTGCGGGCGTTTTGGCGCTCGACACGCCGTTGAGAAGCGGCAACACGGTGGAACCTTCAACGACTGGCGCGATGGCTTTGACCACGGCCGTCGGGTCGAAGTCCGGCACCGCATTCAGCAGCCGGCGCAGGTCGGTGTAGTGCCAGGATTCGATACGCCGGGTCGGCAGTCCGTGCTTCACCGCCTCGATGGCGTCGTCGCGCTTCAACATCACCGCGCCGTCGCCCGGCAGCAGCGACAACCGTTCGCCGAAAGCGTCGATCAACGCTGTTTCGGCCGGTGTCCGCTGGGGTTGTGTGTGCATGTTCATCAGTTTGACCTTGCCTTCTGGCATCTCACGCGGCTTCACCGATCACGCCGGCATAGCCATTGGCCTCGAGGTCGAGCGCCAGCGACTTGTCGCCGGACTTGATGACCTGGCCCCTGTAGAGCACGTGCACGGTGTCGGGCACGATGTGTTCGAGCAGCCGCTGATAGTGCGTGATGACGACAATGGCGCGCTCGGGCGAGCGCAACGCGTTGACGCCATCGGAAACGATCTTGAGCGCATCGATGTCGAGCCCGGAATCGGTCTCGTCAAGCACGCAGAGCTTTGGCTCCAAAAGCTTCATCTGCAGGATCTCGGCGCGCTTCTTCTCACCGCCGGAGAAGCCGACATTGAGCGGCCGCTTCAGCATGTTCATGTCCATGTTGAGCGAGCCGGCGGCTTCCTTCACCCGCTTCAGGAATTCGGGGATCTTCAGCGGCTCCTCGCCGCGCGCCTTGCGCTGCTCGTTCATGGCAACCTTCAGGAACTCCATAGTCGCCACGCCCGGTATCTCCATCGGATACTGGAAGGCCAGGAAAATCCCCGACGTCGCGCGCTCGGCCGGATCCATTTCGAGGATCGATTGGCCGTTGTAGAGGATATCGCCCTCGGTGACCTCGTAGTCCTCGCGGCCGGCGAGAATGTAGGACAGCGTCGACTTGCCCGAGCCATTCGGCCCCATGATGGCCGCGACCTCGCCGGCTCTCACCGAGAGGTTCAGGCCGCGGATGATTTCGGTGCCGTCATCGACGATGCGGGCATGCAGGTTCTTGATCTCAAGCATTCTTTTGTTTCCTGAATATCTGTCCGGTCAGCCGACCGAGCCCTCGAGCGAAATCCCGATCAACTTCTGTGCCTCGACGGCGAATTCCATCGGCAGCTGCTGGATGACGTCCTTGACGAAGCCATTCACGATCAGCGCGATCGCTTCCTCCTCCGGAATGCCGCGCTGCATGACGTAGAACTTCTGGTCCTCGGAAATCTTCGACGTCGTCGCCTCATGCTCGAACTGAGCCGTCGCGTTCTTGGCTTCCATGTAGGGAACCGTGTGGGCGCCGCACTGGTCGCCGATCAGCAGCGAGTCGCAATTGGTGAAGTTGCGCGCATTGGTCGCCTTGCGATGCGCCGAAACCTGGCCGCGATAAGTGTTCTGCGAAAAACCGGCGGCGATGCCCTTGGAGATGATGCGGCTCGACGTGTTCTTGCCGAGATGGATCATCTTGGTGCCGCTGTCGACCTGTTGGTAGCCGTTCGACACGGCGATCGAATAGAACTCGCCGCTGGAATCGTCGCCGCGCAGGATGCAGCTCGGGTATTTCCACGTGATCGCCGAGCCGGTCTCGACCTGCGTCCACGAGATCTTCGAGCGGTGGCCACGGCAATCGCCGCGTTTGGTAACGAAGTTATAGATGCCGCCCTTGCCCTCGGCGTCGCCGGGGTACCAGTTCTGCACCGTCGAATATTTGATCTCGGCATCGTCTAGCGCCACCAGTTCGACGACCGCCGCATGGAGCTGGTTCTCGTCGCGCTGCGGCGCCGTGCAGCCTTCGAGATAGGAGACGTAGGCCCCCTCCTCGGCGATGATCAGCGTGCGCTCGAACTGGCCAGTGTTCTTCTCGTTCATGCGGAAATAGGTCGACAATTCCATCGGGCAGCGAACGCCCTTGGGCACGAAGACAAACGAGCCGTCGGTGAAGACGGCCGAATTCAGCGTCGCATAAAAATTATCCGACGTCGGCACGACCGAGCCGAGATATTTCTTCACCAGTTCCGGATGCTCGCGGATGGCTTCCGAGATCGAGCAGAAGATGACGCCCGCCTGCGCCAGTTCCTTCTTGAACGTGGTGACGACGGATACCGAATCGAACACGGCGTCGACGGCGACGCGGCCGGACTTGTAGACATTGTCGCTGGCTTCCTCGAGCTCGGACGCATCGGTCTTCTGCACGCCGGCCAGGATCTCCTGCTCCTTCAGCGGAATGCCGAGTTTCTCGTAGACCTTCAAGATCTCCGGATCGACGTCGCTGAGCGAGCTCGGTCCGGGCGTGCTCTTCGGCGCCGCGTAGTAATAGATGTCCTGGAAATCGATCTTGGGATAGTTGACGCGCGCCCAGGTCGGCTCTTCCAGCGTCAGCCAGCGCCGATAGGCTTCCAGACGCCATTCCAGCATCCAGGACGGTTCGTCCTTCTTCGCCGAAATGAAACGGATGATGTCTTCGCTCAGGCCCTTGGGGGCCTTGTCGACAGCGATTTCGGTCTGGAACCCGTATTTGTATTGGTCGACGTCGATCTTTCGGACCCGATCGATCGTGTCCTGCACAGCAGGCATATGCGTTCTCCATCCACGCCGGGGTCAAGGCCCGACAGTTTTCAAACTATGGCACCGCCGGATGAGCACCCAAGGAGCACCCGCGGCGGCGTAAGTTTCATATAGTGCGCCTCGGCCGGAAATTCACCCGGCCAGCATGAAACGCACGGCTCTACCAGGCCGAAAGGCCCAAATTCGTCCAACCGCTACGCGGCCTTCTCCTTGCCCACCCGACGTGCGGCGATTTCTGCCAACGCCAGGCGGAACGCCTCGACCTCCTGCGCGCCGGTCGCCGCGCCGATCGACACGCGCAACGCACCCGGACTGTCACCGTGACCCATGGCCTTCAGCACATGGCTCGGGCCGACTTTACCCGACGAGCAGGCGGAACCCGCCGACAGCGCCACACCGGCCAGGTCGAAGGCGATCTGTACAGTCTCGGCCTTGACGCCGGGAATAGCGAAGAATGTCGTGTTGGCAAGCCTCGGTGCGCCGGTTCCGAAGATTTCCACGTCCGGTATCAACATTTTAACGATGGCCTCGATCTCGTCGCGACGCCGACGCAGGGCGTCGATGGCCTCCAATCCGATGAGAGCCTCCCGCGCCGCCGCGCCAAATCCCGCAATGCCGGGCAGGTTCTCGGTGCCGCCGCGATGGCCCTTTTCCTGGCCACCGCCGTTGATGAGCGGCTTCGGCATCATCAGATCGGCAGCGGCGACGATGGCGCCGACGCCCTTGGGGCCGCCAATCTTGTGCGACGACAGTATCAGATAGTCGGCGTAACCCGCCGAAATGTCGATCGAAATGCGCCCTGCCGCCTGAACCGCGTCTACGACGAGGACACCGTCGACCGCCTTTACGATTTCGGCGATACGATCGACCGGCTGGATGACACCAGTCTCATTGTTGGCGGCATGGATTGCCACCAGCGGCAGGCCGGCGGCCTTATCGTGCGCGGCAAGCGCGTTTGCCATTGCTTCGAGGTCGACAATTCCATTGGCGTCGACGCCGATCCGCGTCACCTGCGAGGCCGGGAAGGACCCGCCGTTCAACAGGCAGGGGTGGTCGGCTTCGCAGATGTAGAGATGGCTCATGCGGATGATCCCGCGCCCCATCCGCCAATCGGGCGTCAGCAGCGTCGAGGCGGCTTCCGTGGCGCCTGACGTGAACACGACATGCCCAGCCTTGGCCTTCACCAATTCCGCCACATCACGCCTTGCAGTTTCGATCAGGCGACGCGCCGCACGCCCTTCGGCATGGACCGATGATGGGTTGGCGGCCACATCGAGCGCCGCGACCATAGCCTCGCGTGCCGCTGCAAGCAGCGGCGCACTGGCATTGTAGTCGAGATAGGCGCGCATTCCGGCCATTTTCTTCCAGTTGGTCCCGTCAGAAGCCATTCCACCGAGATATCGCGTTATTTCCTTGAAATTCCAAGGCAAGCCGTCCTATTTACGCGGCTTGCGGCGCGGGCAGCCGGACGATTGCGTTCCGGCCACCCAGTTTTGAACAATTCTAAACTAGCTTCTATGAAGACGCTCGCCCTGCGTCAAGGCCAGAGGAAGGTTCTCCGGGCGCCGCGCATTCTATTACCCAAGTTGGAGTATTTCATGCCTGAGGTCATTTTCACCGGTCCGGCCGGCCGTCTGGAGGGTCGCTACCAGCCCTCGAAGGAAAAGAGCGCGCCGATTGCCATTGTCTTGCATCCGCACCCGCAATTCGGCGGGACGATGAACAACAAAATCGTCTACGACCTCTTCTACATGTTCCAGAAGCGCGACTTCACCACGCTGCGCTTCAATTTCCGCGGCATCGGCCGCAGCCAGGGCGAATTCGATCACGGCACCGGCGAATTGTCGGATGCGGCCGCCGCACTCGACTGGGTGCAGTCGCTGCATCCGGATTCCAAGAGTTGCTGGGTTGCCGGCTATTCGTTCGGCTCGTGGATCGGCATGCAGCTTTTGATGCGCCGGCCCGAGATCGAAGGCTTCATCTCGGTCGCGCCGCAACCCAACACCTACGACTTTTCCTTCCTGGCGCCCTGCCCCTCCTCGGGGCTCATCATCCATGGCGACGCTGACAAGGTGGCGCCGCCGAAGGACGTGCAAGGCCTGGTCGACAAGCTGCACACGCAAAAGGGCATCACCATCACGCAGAAGACATTGCCCGGCGCCAATCATTTCTTCGCCAACGATGCCGAACTGCTGATCGAGGAATGCGCGGATTATCTCGATCGCCGGCTGGCCGGCGAATTGTCGGATCCGCGCCCGAAGCGGCTGCGCTAAAGGACGGATGATCGCGATGTACCAGCCTCCTCATTTCCAGGAAACACGGCCGGAGGTGCTGCACGGGCTGATCCGGGCACATCCGCTCGGCCTCTTGGTTTCCAGCGGACCCGAAGGGCCGGTCGCCGACGCCATTCCGTTCCTGATCGACGCCGATGTCGGGCCAAATGGCAGGTTGCGCGCACATCTGGCCAAAGCCAATCCGCAATGGCGGCTTATCGCCGACAATCCGGCCTCGACGGTGCTGATCGTCTTCCAGGGCAGCGACGCCTATGTGACGCCGTCCTGGTACGAGACCAAGCGCGAGACCGGCAAGGTGGTGCCAACCTGGAACTATGCCATCGTGCAGGTACGCGGCACCGCGAAGGTGATCGATGATCAGGACTGGCTGGCGCGGCAGATCGCCGACCTGACGGCATCGCAGGAAGGCACGCGTGAGGCGCCATGGGCGGTAACGGATGCGCCTGCCCCGTTCATCCAGTCGCAGATCAAGGGCATCATCGGGCTGGAGATCGAGATCGCCGAAATCCATGGCAAATGGAAGGTCAGCCAGAACCGTCCCGTCGCGGATCGCGCAGGCGTTGCGCACGGGCTTGAAAGCGAGACGGCCAATTCGTCCGACATGGTGAACCTGGTAAGGTCCTATGGCGGACTGAACGGCGACTAAATCCCAGGCTCGATGGATCAGACGGCCGTTCGGCTTGTTCGACCGATCAGCCGAAACGTCTGCTTGCGCACCGGCAATCCCGATCGTGTCGGGCTGAAGATGAAGCCGAGCCGGGCAAAGGCCAGTCCGCAAACCAGCGCGAAGGCAAAGCCAAGACCAAAGCCGGCGACGGTATCACTCGGATAATGCGCGCCGACGAAGACCCGCGTCGAGGCGATGCAGGCCGTGATCGGCAAGGCGATGTACCAGCGCCGCGGGAACAAAAGCAGCAGGATGCCGAACACGGCCCCCATGGTCGTGGCGTGACCGGACGGGAAACCGGCAAAGCGCGCATCGAAGGCGAAGGGACGCAGCGAGAGCACGCCGAGATCCTGAAAATAGAGCGGACGCGCCCGGCCGACCGCATATTTCAGGACATTGACCAGCAGGCCGGACAGACCGACGGCGCTCAGTGCAAGGAACGCCAGGCAGGTCCAGTTGTAGACGAGCATCAATGACCGCCGCGACAGGCTTCGCCAGTCCGTCAGATTGGCCCCTATGAGCAAGAGTGCCGGCGGGATGAGATACCAGCCGCCCAGGCCGAACTGTGTCAGGAACTCGGCGAGCCGGCCGAAGCCCGCCGACCACCGGCCGTGCAGCAGTCCCGCCGGCGTGTCGAGGCCGACGAACGCCGCTGCCGTAAGCAAAATCCAGGCCGAGATCCAGAGCGGCCATAGGACCTTGGGATACGAGGCGGAACGAGCGGCGAAGCGCCCTCTCACGATCCGCAGCGTGTCGCGGAAATTGCCAACGGACCGACGCACCACCGCAGCGGGCGCAACGGATACGGAAGGGCGCGGTTTCACCAGCATTGAAAACCGGATCCCATTGTCGAACTCATTGGGCGATACGGTAGAGGCCGAGCGACATTTTGTCTCCCGATGAAAAGTTGAGCCCGTCGATCGTCGTAAGATGGCTCGCCGCCTTGCCTTGCCCCGCCAGCAATCCATTGAGTTTCTGCTCATCCTCGACCGGCGCTAGCCCCAGCGCGCAGGCGGGGTCGGCAAGCAGATGCTTTGCCACGCCATCGATGTCGGTCAGTATCGTTTTCGTGCCCACCAGGAACACAAGGCTCGGCTCGTGATACCGCGCCGACGCCAGCACCGAGGTGTCGCAAGGCTTGTAGACGCGCACAGCCTGGTTGATCGCCGGGCTCAGCCATATCGGCTTCAAGGACGGGGCGATGACACCAAACAGCAACCCGTAGGTGATGCCCGCACAAGCCGCGACGGCGCCGATACGGGCAAGCGGCACTTGCAGCTGTCGCGAGAAGGCCAGGTAGCCGGCGCCGAGCGCTGATGCGGCCGCCGGAATGCTCCACCAGGAGAAAGTATGGGTGAGATAGATCGGGGCGCCCACGCAGACCGCAGCCAGGCCAAAGCTGACCACGACCAGGCCGAAGGCCGTCGACCACCACAACCATTGCTGCCAACGCCGGAGCGGCGCATTGGCTTCCTGCGGCTGCAATGTCAAAAGCCAGCCGATCAGCAGCGCCATGCCGGGATAGGCCGGCAGCACGTAGTGCGGCAGCTTGGTCGGAATCAGTTCGAATACCAGCCAGAAGGGGATGTACCAAGCGAGGCAGAAGCGCAGCCTGACATCGTCGCGCAGCCGGTTGAGGGCTTGCAGGCCGGCGCCGACGGCGATCAGGCCGAACGGCCACATGAACAGCGAATAGGTCAACATGTAGAAGCCGGGCGGCAGGCCGTGCGATTCCTCGCCCTGGGCGACCTTGCCGAGCATATCCTTGCCGACGGCCTGCTGGAGGAAGGCGCCGTGGCTTTTCCAGGTGATCAGGGCGAGCCAGGGCAACACGATCAGCACGACGAGCAGCAGGCCGCGCCCCACCTTGAGCTTCGACAGCCAGCGCCCGTCGCGTTCGAATGCAAACAAGACAGCGATGGTGAGCGCCGACAGCAGTGGGGCGATCGGCCCCTTGATGAGGATCGCGGCCCCTTGCGCCAGCCAGAATACCCACCACAGATGGCCGGCGACGGGCTCGTTGCGGCGCGATGCCAGGTAAATCTGCGCCAGCGCGCCCTGCGCCGCCACGCAGCAGGCCAGCAGCATCGCATCGGTCTTGGCGTCGCGGCCCTCGAAGGCGGTGGCGAAGATCGCCGCCATCACCAGGCCGGCGGCGATGCCGGCACTGGCTCCGAAAAGCCTGGTGCCCGTCCAGGCGATGCCGAGAACGGCCAGGGCGATGCCCAGCGTCGACACCAGGCGGTAGACCCATATTGGTGCGGCGGCGCCCTTGCCGCTCAGAGCCACGGCCGCGGATTGCAGCCAATAGATGCCGATCGGCTTCTGGTAGCGCGAAGCGTCCTGAAAGCGGATGTCGACATAATCGCCGCTCTCGACCATCTGCTTGGTGGCCTGGACGAAGCGCGGCTCGTCACGGTCCAGCGGCGGCATGGACGCAAGTCCCGACACCGTCATCACCAGGCTGAACAGGAAAAGAAGGATGTAGTTCCTGTTCAGCGCCATATTCCAGCCTCTCCGACCATTCTTCCCTGATGCGCAAAGCCGCTCAATCGACCTTCGTCATCGCCGCCTTGCGTTCATTGGCGATCAGCCAGAGATTTCTGATGTAGATGAACAAGCCCATGCCCTGGCCGGCGATGAACACCGGGTCCTGCCGCTTGATCGCATAAATCAGCAACAGACCTCCGCCGAACAGCGAGAAGAACCAGAAGGCGATCGGCACGACGCTTCGCTTGGCCTTTTCCGATGCGAGCCACTGCACGACGAAGCGCATGGTGAAAAAGAACTGGGCGACGAAGCCGAGCAGGATCCACGCGTTGAACTGTTCGATGAAGACCCGGTGGATCCAGGTCACCAGTTCCTGAAGCACGTTAACCATGGGTGATTTCCTCTACTTTTGGCATCCGGCGACGCCTGCGGCGCAGCCACCAGACGCCGCAGAGATCGAGCACGCCCTGCAGGCCACGGTCGAAAATTCCGTAGTTCGACTTGCCGTGGCGGCGGGAGCGGTCGACGACGTCGCAATGCACGACATGGTATCCTTCCTGGATGACCAGCGCCGGAACGAAACGATGGGTGCCGTCGAAGAACGGCAGCTTGCGCAGGATCTCGGTGTGGACCGCCTTCAGGCCGCAGCCTGTGTCGCGCGTCTCGTCATGCAGGATGGCGTTTCTCAGCCAGTTGGCGAACCGCGATGCCAGTTGCTTGACCTTGCTGTCGCGGCGCTTCAGGCGCTGCCCTTGCGCGGCGCCGTAGCCGGGCCCGGCCCGCCGCAAGGCGTCGACCAGCATGGGAATGTACTGAGGATCGTTCTGGCCATCGCCGTCGATCGTGGCGACGATGCTTCCGCGCGCCGCCCAGGCGCCGGAGCGTACCGAGAGGCTCTGGCCGGCGGATTTCTCGTGCCGCAATTCCCTGACTGGAAACGGGCGAAGTGCTGCCTGCCTGGCGAGAACGGCTGTGGTTTCGTCGGTCGAGCCGTCGTTGACGATGATCAGTTCGAAGTCGCGCCCGGTCATCGCCGCCTCGATCTCATCGATCAGCAGCGGCAGGTTTGCCGCCTCGTTCCTGCAAGGAATGACGATGGATATCAATGCGTCCGGCATGTCGCGTGGGGCTCTGTCGTCGGATATGGCATTGGGTGGATGCCGTGCGGTGCCGCTTGAGGTCGTGGGCTGCAAGGACCTTTTGGCGCGCGCCTCATTACGCCAGCACAAACAATGAAGCAAGCATCCGCGCCGAGGGGCGGCTTGCGGCGTTTCAACAACAAGTGATTGCCAAGCCCCTGGTCGAAGTGCGATCGGGCGCAAAACCGGAATCCACTTTTGCTGATCGCGCTTGGGTGCTAAACGCGCGCTTTCACATACGCCCGCGCCGGACGGGCGGACGCTTTCGGGAAAGAAAAAATGCCTGCCTTCAAATCCGATTTCCTGCGCACGATGAGCGAGCGCGGCTTCATCCACCAGACCTCGGATGATGCCGGGCTGGACGATCTCTTCGCCAAGGAGACGGTGACGGCCTATATCGGCTTCGACGCGACCGCCAAGAGCCTGCACGCCGGCTCGCTGATCCAGATCATGATGTTGCACTGGCTGCAGCAGACCGGCCATCGGCCGATCGCCCTGATGGGCGGCGGCACCTCGATGATCGGCGACCCTTCCTTCAAGGACGAGGCGCGCAAGCTTCTGACACCGCGCGACATCGATGACAATCTCGCCGGCATCCGCCGCAATTTCATGCCGTATCTCAAATTCGGCAGCGGCCCGAATGACGCGATCATGGTCAACAACGCCGACTGGCTGATGGAGATCAACTACGTCAATTTCCTGCGCGACGTCGGCCGTCACTTTTCGGTCAACCGCATGCTGGCGTTCGATTCCGTCAAGCTGCGGCTCGACCGCGAGCAGTCGTTGTCCTTCCTCGAATTCAACTACATGATCCTGCAGGCCTACGACTTCGTCGAGCTCTACAAGCGCCTCGGCTGCCGTCTGCAGATGGGCGGCTCCGACCAGTGGGGGAATATCATCAACGGCATCGATCTCGGTCGCCGCATGGAGGACGCGCAGCTTTATGCGCTGACGACGCCGCTGCTCACCACCTCGTCGGGCGCCAAGATGGGCAAGTCCGCCACGGGCGCGGTCTGGCTCGATGCCGAGATGCTCTCGCCCTACGAATTCTGGCAGTATTGGCGCAACACCGAGGACGCCGATGTCGGCCGCTTCCTGAAGCTCTACACGACGCTGCCGTTGGACGAGGTGGCGCGCCTGGAGAAGCTCGGCGGGTCCGAGATCAACGAGGCGAAAAAGATCCTCGCCACGGAGATCACCGCGTTGCTCCATGGTCGCGGCGCCGCCGAACAGGCCAGCGAAACCGCACGCAAGACCTTCGAGGAAGGTGCCCTCGCCGAGACGCTGCCGAGCGTCGAGGTTGAAAACGCCAAGCTCGAAGCCGGCGTCGGCATCCTGGCGCTGCTGGTGACCGCCGGGCTGGCGGCGTCCAACGGCGAAGCGCGGCGGCATGTGCAAGGCGGTGCGGTGCGGCTCAATGATCAGCCTGTCAGCGATGACCGTCGCACGGTGACGCTTCAGGATTTGAGTCCGGAAAACGTCGTAAAGCTTTCACTGGGCAGGAAAAAACACATTTTGGTGCGGCCGATCTGAGGCCGCTTCACCGGTACTCGAAGATCGACCTGAATATCCCCGGCGCGATCACCGAGAGCGGGTTGATGTCGAGCAGCGGCTTGTTGGCGTTGCCCTTGAGCCGGTAGGTCACGCCGATCAGGCCGCGGTCGCGGCCATTGCCCAAAAGCGCGCCGACGATGGGCAGTTCACCGAAGATGCGGTTGAGGCCGTATACCGGCATGAAGGTGCCGGTCATGTCCATATTGTTGTTCTGGTCATAGAGCGTGCCCTGGAACGTCGTGCCGATGCGGGGACCGCGCAGCACGCCGTTGGCCAGCCTGAGATAGCCGCTGCCCTTCTCGATCTCGGCGTAGCCGCGTTCGAACTGTACCCGCGAGGTGTCGAGCTTGCCCTTAACCGCCTGATTAAGGCTGCGGCTGTCGCCTGCGGGTGTGGTCGAGACGATGGATGCGAGCTTCGGTTCGTTGACGACGAAGAAGTTCGTCGTGTCCACCTTGCCCTTCATCGGCCCGTCGCCCGCTCCCGACAAGGCCAGGGCAATCGCCCCACCTTCCATGTGCTCGTAGATGTTGAGGAATCTCAGTATCGCACCGGCGTCCGCCGACTGTACGTTGAGCGAGCGTCGGCCGGCGCTGCTCGTGTTGCTGATAGCTATGGCGGCTCCCGAACTTGCAGTGGCGCTGACCTTCAGCCCGTTCACCTTCGAACCGGCCGCGCTGTAGTCGAGCTTGAGGTTGGACAGTTGCTCGTCGTGGAAACCGGTCAGCCGATCGACGTCGGCGCTGACGGAAATCGCGTCGGCGCCCGTCGTCTTGGTCGCGGTGTCGACGTCGGAGGTGAACTGCTTGATCACTGAGCGGGCATCCAGGGCGTTGCCGCTGATGTTGACTGCATAGCCCCTGCCCGATCGCTTGACGGATACCGCCACGTCGTCGCCCCGGTTCAGCGCGACTTTGCTGAACTTTGCCGACGACAGGGCCCCGTTGACCAGCACGATGTTGCCGTCGACGGAAAATGTCTTGCCGCCGAGGTCGAAGTCGGACAGCGTCGTGGTATCGCCGGACGTGGTCATGACGAATGTAGCACTTGCGGGGACCCCTGCCCCCTTGCTCCATCCGGCCCAGGGAATGTCGAGCCTGGCATTGGTCAGGTCGGCCGAGACGTTCTGGTTGCCGTCGCCGCTTTTGTCGATCGCGACTTTCACGGTTCCGCCCAGCAACGGGGCCAGCCCCGGCATGGCGGCGGCGCGGATCTTGTCGTCGAGCACCAGGGCCACCTTGCGGCTGCGTGCCGGTCCGCCATCCTCCAGCGGCTCGATCAGGTCGAGTTCGGCCGGAATGCCGTTCAGGGATGCCTTGGCGGAAATCACAGCCTTTTCAGGGTCGACCGTGACGGAACCGTCGGCATCCTTGACGCTCTGGCCTTCGAACGGCTTGGCCAGTGAAAGCCCGCTGTAGTCGAGCGATACCAGCCAATCGAGCTTCGAGCTGTCGACGCCGGATTGCAGCGGAATATCGGCCCTGACATGGCCGGTGACGCTGCCGGACAGGTCTTCGGGCAGGAAGCCGACATGGCGCATGGCATTGATCGGCTCGTAGGAGGCAAGTTCAGCGACCGCGGACGCTTCGCCGGCAACGTCGATGTCGAGCGCGCCGACGACCGGCGGGCGGTTGGCCGCCTTGACCGTCAGCGTGCCGTTGCTGGCCGCCACCGTGCGGCCGCTGGGCATGAAGACAGTACCGGAAGACAGGGAGATATCGACGTCATTGCCGTGGAAGGCGACGACACCGACAGCATCGCGTATCGGCGGGATGCGGCCAGCCGTGTCGAAACGCGATCCTTCGATCTGGAAGCGGCCGAACACCTCGTCGGCGGAAAGCGGCACGCCATTGCCGAGGCGATCAGGCACCACCTGGAATTGAAGATTGGCGTCGACGACGCGGCCGCCGAACAGATTGTCCAATACCCAGAGCCGCGCGTTGCGCGCCGAAAACCATGGCCAAAGCTGCTTGACGTGCGAGACCGGCATGTCGTGCACGTTGAGCGCCAGATTGATGCCGGGAGCCTTGCCGTCAACGAACTGCACGGCCGCGGTTCCAAGGACCTCGCTGGAAGCGGCCGACCGGACCGCGATCTGATCGGCTACCAATTTATGGCTTTTGGTCTGGTAGACGCCGGCGATGCGGGCAAGGAAGGTGAGCGCTGGCTCCGGCGATTCCGAAGGCGCCAGTGTCGAGCCGTCACTGGTCAGATCGTATCGGTAGGCCGGCTCCTCTCCGGCGGCGCCGGTCGCGGGCCTGGGCCCGATCGAGCCGGCGAAATCGAAGGTCGAGCGGCCGGTCTTCAGCAACAGCCTGTCCACCTGGATCTTGTTGCTGCCGCGGACGAGCGTGGCGCCGAGATCGACATCGGCCGACAGCAGGCCACGCGTGCCGAGATCAAGCACCGATCCCCTGGACGACAGGGCAGCCGTCAGCCGCGACGCGGTGTCGCCGGCTCCTTGCGACCCTTTGAGCGTCACGCTGAGCGCCCCCAACTTGCCGCCGGACGCCGTGGCGCCGCTCTCGCCGCCGTCTTCGGCGATGCCGACGGTGGCATCCAGCGATATCACGCGCCGGGTCTCGGCATCGCGGCTGGCGGATGCGGCGACGGTCACCGCCTTGCCGTCGACATTTGCCTGCGAGGAGAACTCCATGCCGCCTGTCCCCGACTGCAGGACGACCGCGTCGGCGACTGTGATCAACCTGACCGCCTCGGTGTCGGGCAAAACGAATGCCACATTGTGAAGATCGATACGGTGCAGCGATTCCTCGCGCACCGCATCGAGAGCGTGATTGATGTTGGCAAAGAGCGCATCGGACAGTTTTTCGGGATCGATCAGCCCGTCCCGATTGCGCAGCTCGGCCGTCCAGTCGCCGCCCGACGGCATCGCCGCGGTAACGATGCGCGCATCGGAAATCCTGGCGCTGGTCAGCCGCACCTCGCCTCGAAGCAGCGGCAGCAGGCGGATGCCGAAACGCACCCTGCCCGCATCGGCCATGGGTTTACCGTCGCTGGCCTTCAGGCTGACGTCGCTCACCTGGAGCGCGACGAAGCTCGAACTGTCGAGGGTGATGCGGGCGGGCCCGACCGCAACATCGACATCGACGCCCGCAAGCTTCTCGATGGCGGCCTCCGCCTCGACGCGCAGCCGGTCGGCCCCTATTCCGGAGACACCGATGAGATAGACAGCCACCGCCGCCAGCAGCACCAGCGCAACGGCGCCGGCAAACAGCCGCGATAGGATACGAAAGCCGCGGCCGATCGCCGCCTGGCCGAGCGGCGGAACGCGGCAAGCCGATGGCAAGGCGCCCAGGTCGGTGATTTCATCCCGCCTGAACCTGATCTTCTCGTGCTGCGGTTGCTCCTGATCCACGCAATTTTCCGTTCTACGAACTCGCTCGTGGACGAATCCCCGCTCGACACTATATCGGTGTGGCTTCGCGCGTAACCTCAAACAAGGGCATGGATATGGCTGACCTCAATGTGGGCGATCCCGCGCCGCAATTCGAGTTGCCGCGGGACGGCGGTGGTTCGCTCAGCCTGGCCGGCTTTGCCGGCAGACCTGTCGTCCTCTACTTCTACCCACAGGACGACACCACCGGCTGCACCGCCGAAGCGATCAGCTTTTCGCAGCTGAAGCCGGAGTTCGAGAAGGCCGGCGCCGTCGTGATCGGCCTGTCGCCCGACAGCGCCAGGAAGCACGACAAGTTCAAGTCGAAATACGATCTTACCATCGACCTTGCCTCCGACGAGGAGCGCAAGGTGATCGAGGCCTACCACCTTTGGGTCGAAAAATCGATGTATGGCCGCAAATACATGGGTGTCGAGCGCGCGACGTTCCTGATCGGCCGCGACGGGCGCATCGCCAGGATCTGGCGCAAGGTGCGCGTCAAGGGCCATGCCGAGGAGGTGCTGGAAGCTGTGCGGGCGATTTGAGGGGGGCGCCTCCGCGCCCTTGTTTTCAGAAAGCGATGCGAAGCAACCCCATGCTCGCTTTGCGGGCAATTCTTGCCGGCGTCTTGCTTCGGCAAAGCTTTGTTAACCTTAATAATGTGTAGTCGGGCTGTCGTGGTGTCGTAAACGAAAGCTTGGTCCCGTGAACGCAACCGGTCAGTCCGCGATCTTTGGCAGGCGCAAGGAACCGCATACAGTCATCATCGCCCGCGGCAGCGAGATCAGGCACTTCACGATCCGGCCCTGGCTGGTTGTATTTCTCGGTTCGGCGCTGGCGGCGATCGCCATCGGTTACCTGCTGGCCACCTCCTATCTCGTGCTGCGCGACGACCTGATCGGCGCCACCACCGCGCGCCAGGCGCGCATGCAGCAGGCTTACGAAGACCGCATCTCGGCGCTTCGCGCCCAGGTCGACCGCATCACCAGCCGGCAGTTGCTTGACCAGCAATTGATGGAAACCAAGGTGAGCGAGCTTTTGGAGCGCCAGACGCAACTCAGCCAGCGCCACGGCCGCCTCGGCCCGCTGCTCGACCGCGCCGAAAATGAAGTCGGCGCAGCGACGGCCGAAGATCCGGCAGTGCCGGCAAAGCCTGACAAACACGCCGAAGTGACCGGCAGCATCGCCCAGCCTGCTCAAAGCTACGCGCTGGCCAGCCTCGGCGCCGCCCCTGGCGCCGCCGACACCAGGCCGTTCTCCCTGTGGGCGACCCGCTCCGATCCGCTGCCGAACGATTCAGCCGCCGATCGTGCCGACAAGCTGTTCATTTCGATCAACAAGTCGTTGAAATCCATCGAGAATGACCAGCTCACGCGCATCAGCATACTTGCTGACAACGCCTACAAGAATGCCGACGCCATAACCCAGGCGCTCGAGGCGGCCGGGCTGCCGGTCGACAGCGACTTCGGCAAGAACGAAAGCGATGTCGGCGGACCGCTGATCCCGCTTGACAGCTCGATGTTTTTCGACAGCAAGGTCAAGGAACTGGACGAGGCGCTGGACACGCTCGACCAGCTCAAGAAGGAAGCACGCCGGCTGCCGCTCGCGAATCCCGCACCCGGTCATTCCGTCACCAGCCCGTTCGGGGTGCGCACCGACCCGATCCTCGGCACGGCCGCCCTGCATTCGGGAATGGACTTCAGGGCGCCGATCGGCATGGCGGCCAAGGTCACCGCGCCAGGCGTGGTCATCAAGGCGGGCTGGAATGGCGGCTATGGCCGCATGGTCGAAGTCGATCACGGCAATGGGTTTGCCACGCGCTATGGACATCTCAGCGAAATCGACGTGACCGTGGGCGAAAAAGTGGATGCCGGCGCTGTCATCGGCAAGACCGGCAGCAGCGGTCGCTCGACCGGCCCGCATCTGCATTACGAAGTCCGCCGCAATGGCGAAGCGATCGATCCTTTGCGTTTCCTCACGGTCGGCAAGAAGGTCGCGCAGTATCTCTAACGCACGGGCCCAGGCCGCCGCCATCCCGCGCCGTCCTCATTGCTTTTTCGCATCCTTGTCGCCGTTCAGGGCTTTTCCCTTTCGAGGCGACCGCAAATTGTCGAAGCCCATATAGTGGTCGGTATCAGATGTGTTCCATCTGCCGCCCAGGCAGATGATGGCAATGGCCGCGGCGAAGATCAGCAAGACATAAATCTTATCCATGTACCGCCATCTAGGGCGCGGTGATCAGCCGGACACCGGCCGGCTTTTCCGCCGTAGCGGGCGCGTCGCTCAAATGCGGTGCATTTTTGAATTCCATTTGACTGAATAAATATTTGGTGCCAACCTTGCCTCAACCGGGGACGCAAGGCATGGCATTGCGAGGGACCAATCAGGAGTTCGGGCGGCCGTACAACCGACGCATCGTGCTCGAATCGATCCGCCGGTACGGTCCCATCGCCAGGGGCGATATCGCCAGGCATGTCGGCCTCACCGTTCAAACCGTATCGACCATCGTTCGCGAACTGGAGGAGCAGGGTTACGTCCTGTCCGTACGCGAGGAGCCGAAGGGCCGTGGCCTGCCACCGGCGACGCTGCGCATCAATCCCGAGGGCGGCTATGCCGTCGGCATCCACCTGACGCCGCTGGGGATCGACGCGGCGCTGATCAATCTCAGCGGTGACGTGATCGACAGCTTGCACCGCGGGGCCCCCAACGCGACGCCCGATCATGCGTTCGACCAGGTCCGCGCCATGGTCCGCGACCTGACCGGAACGCGCGCCGCGGGCCGCGTCATCGGCATCGGCATGGCGCTTCCCGGCCCGTTCGGCGTGGACACGATGAGCTTCATCGGGCCGACCACAATGGCCGGCTGGAAGGACGTGGCGCTGCGCGAGCGGCTGACGGCGGCGACAGGATTGCCGGCCTTTTTCGACGGCGACATGGCTGCGGCCGCCGTGGGCGAGCGCCTCTACGGCATCGGCGCCCAGCATTCCGAATATTACTATCTCTATTTCGGCGTCGGACTTGGCAGCGCCATGATGCATGACGGCAGCGTGCTGCGCGGCGCCTGGGGCAATGCCGGCGAGATCGGCCATATTCCCGTCGTTCCCAATGGCGAGCTTTGCCCGTGCGGCAATCGCGGTTGCCTCGAACGTTATGTCTCGCTCGAAGCGCGAGGGCGCTGGAAGGGCAGCGATGCCGATTGGGTCGCCGAGGTCGGCCCGATCTTCCGCAACGCCATTGCCATCATCGAGAACCTTTTCGACCCCGAGACGGTCGTGCTCGGCGGGCTGGCGGCGCCGGACCTGCTCGAACGCCTGGCGAGATCGGCTGCGCCTCTGCACAATTCGGTTTCGGCCCGCAAGGACCGCAAGACGCCACGCATCGTCGTCGCCGGCGGCGGCCAGCAAGCCGTGCTGCGCGGCGCGGCCGCATTGGCCGTCTCTGGCGTGTTGTCGCCACGCTTCGGCCAGATGTTCACCGCCGAGCGCGAACGCGGCCGCGATATTCTGACAGCCGGGGAGGTTGCCTGATGAGCGAACCCCTGCTGGTGCTCGACAACGTCACCAAGAACTATGGCGCGATCCAGGCGCTGAAGGGCATCAGCTTCTCGATCGGCAAGGGCGAGGTGGTCGCGTTGCTGGGCGATAACGGCGCCGGGAAGTCGACGCTGGTCAAGATCATCGCCGGCGGCCTGGAGCCCACCTCCGGCCGCATGCTGTTCGAAGGCAAGGAGTTCCTTGCCAAATCCCCTGCCGAGGCCAAGGCGGCGGGAATCGAGACCGTCTATCAGGACCTGTCGCTGTGCACGAATGTCGACGTGGTGGCCAATTTCTTCATGGGCCGTGAGATCACGCGCAAGGTGCTCGGCATTCCAGTGCTCGACGAGCGGGCGATGGAGGCCGTGGTCGGCAAGGCGCTTGCCAGCGCCGGCACCCGCATTCCGTCTTTGCGCACCAATGTCGAGCATCTTTCGGGCGGCCAGCGGCAAGCCATCGAGCTCAACCGCTTCGTGCACTGGGGCGGCAAGCTGGTGCTGCTCGACGAGCCGTTTGCAGCGCTTGGCGTCGAACAGACGCGGCGCGGCCTCGACATGATCCGCCAGGTGGCGAACCAGGGCATCGGCGTCGTCATCATCACCCACATCATGCAGCAGGCCTTCCAGGTCGCAGACCGGATCGTAGTGATCCGGCAAGGCGTCGTGGCCGGCGATGTCGCACGCAACAAAACAAGTCCCGATGCGGTGATCAACATGATCACCGGGGAGACGCTTGCCGGTGCCGGACCGGCGGGCTGAGGGACAAAAGAGGGGTCCGGCACTAGAGGAGCCAACGACATGAAACGAATACTTCTTTCTGTCCTCGGTATCCTGGCACTGGCAGTTGCCACGCTCACGCCGGCATTCGCCCAGTCCAAGGGTACCGTCTACTACATGGTGCCGACCTTGCTCGATGAGTTCCAGACCGGCTCGGTGAGCGCGCTGGAACTGTTCCTGAAACAGGTCGGCTACGAGATGAAGACGCTGAACGCCGACAACAAGACCGACGCCCAGCAATCGCAGATGAACGACGTCATCGCGCTGAAACCGAAGGCGATCATCCTGGCCGCCGTCGACTTCAACGCGCTGAAGCCGTCGATCGAGGCCGCGCGCGCGGCCGGCATACCTGTCGTGGAATTCGATCGCCAGATCACCTCCACTCCGTCCGACTTCACCTCGGTAGCCGGCACTGTCGAGATCGGCCACGTCGCCGCCGAACAGGCCGAAGCGCTGCTGAAGGCCAAGAACGGCGCTGTGAAGGGCAAGATCCTGCAGGTGCTCGGCGACCCCGGCGATCCCTACACGCTCGACATCCAGAAAGGCTTTGAAGAGAAGATGAAGGCGTTCCCGGACGTCAAGATTATCTCGCTGCCGGCCATGCAATGGGAGGCCAGCAACGCCGGCACCATCGTCGCCGACCAGATGCTTGCCAACCCCGACATCGACTTGATCTTCAGCCACGCCGCGCATCTTTCGGTCGCCGCCGTCGCCTCGCTCGAGGCCGCCGGCAAGAAGCCGGGCGACGTCATGCTGATGAGTTCGAACGGCGCGCCGGTCGGCCTCGACCTGATCCGCAAGGGCTGGCTCAACGTCGAAGTCGAACAGCCGCTCTACGCGCAGGCCGCGGCGGTCGCCATGTTCATGGACAAGGTCGTCAACAAGCAGGAGATCAAGCCCGGCGACTATGACGTGCTTGGCCTGAAATCGGTGGTGACCAAGGAGGCCTGGGGCCCGAACATCAAGATCCCGGGTGCCGCGATCACCAAGGAGAACGTCGACGACCCGGCCTTCTGGGGCAACCAGAAGCCGCCGAAGGACACCGTGAAGTCCGTCGAATAAACCTTCCCCAGAACGGCTCCGGGCCACCCGCCCGGAGCCGCCCTGCCCGGCAGAATTGCCCGGCATAGAGCCGCCGCGGCATTCGAACCCAAACCGGATCAGCCCATGAGCCCCCGCACCCGTCAAATCCTCGAGTTCGTCCTCGATAATCTCGTCTGGTTCATGCTGGTCTTCGTGCTGGTGGTGTTCTCCCTTTTCATTCCCAACTATTTCCAGCTCGGTATTTTCGCCAACATCATCGAAGCCTCCAGCGTGCTGGGCGTGATGTCGATCGGCCTGGCGCTGGTCATCATCGCCGGGCACATGGACCTGTCGGTCGAATCGGTGGCCGCGCTCAGCGCCATGGCGGTCGGCATCCTGTTCTGCTCTTCGGGCATCGGCATCGGCGTGCAGTTGCATCCGGACTGGCTGATGGTGCCGGTCTCGCTGCTGCTGGCGCTTGCCGTCGGCGGCGTCATCGGCGCCTTCAACGGATTCCTGGTCGTCAAGGTCAAGATGAGCGCCTTCATCATCACGCTGGCCTCCTACATCTGGGTGCGCGGCCTGGTGCTGGTCATTTCGGGCGGCCGCTCGGCGCAGGATCTGGCGCCTGCCATCCGCTGGTTCGGCATCCAGCGGCTGATCGGCCTGCCGCTCACCGCCTGGATCGCGATCGCCTGCTTCGTCGTCTTCTCGCTGATCATGGCCAAGACGCCTTTCGGCAGGCATCTGGTGATGATCGGCGGCAACGAGACAGCGACCTTCCGCGCCGGCATTCGCGTCAACCGCAACCTGATCATCGCCTTCGTGCTTGCCGGCGCCATAGCCGGCCTTGCCGGCTGGCTGCTCGCCATCCGCACATCGGGCGCCACCGCCAATCTCGGCGTCGGCCTGCTGTTCAACGCCTTTGCCGCCGTCGTCATCGGCGGCGTCAGCCTGAAGGGCGGCGTCGGCACCTTACCCGGCGTCTATGCCGGCGTGCTGCTTTTGTCGGCAATCAACACGGCGATCAATCTGATGGGCCTGCCCGCCAACTTCACCCAGGTCATTCACGGCCTGCTGGTGCTGGCGGCGGTTCTGCTCGACGCCTTCAAGCAAACCATTCGCCAGAGGCTCGCATGACCGTACGGCCAGAGACCGGAAGACTGTCGGGCAAAGTAGCGCTGATCGTCGGCGCCGCGCGCGGCATCGGCAAGGGCATCGCCCAACGTTTCGCCGAAGAAGGCGCCAGGCTTGTGCTTGCCGACACCGAGATCGAGGTGGGGCGAGCGACCGCCAGTGAACTTGACGCCGCCTTCATCGGCACGGACATCTCGCTTTTGGCCGATGTCGAGGCCGCCGTCGCGCTGGCGCTCGCGCACCATGGCCGCCTCGACGTCATCGTCCAGAACGCCGGCATTTATCCCTGGCAATTGCTGGAGAACACCAGCCCGGACGACTGGGATCGCGTCATGGCGGTCAATCTGCGCGGCAGTTTCAATGCCGCTCGCGCCGCACTGGTGCCGATGAAGGCGCAGCGCCGCGGGCGCATGCTGTTCACCTCCTCGATCACCGGACCGCACGTCACCAGTCCCGGCCACGGCCACTATTCCGCGACCAAGGCAGGCATAAACGGGCTGATCCGTTCGGCGGCGCTCGAATTCGCCGGCTACGGCATAACCGTCAACGGCGTCGAACCCGGCAACATTCTCACCGAGGGAATGGAGCTTCACCGGGGTGCTGCCTTCATCAAGAACATGGAAGACGCCATTCCGCTCGGCCGGCTGGGCAGCCCGCGCGACGTCGCCAATGCCTTCCTGTTCCTGGCCTCCGACGATGCCAGCTACATCACCGGCACCACGATTGTCGTCGATGGCGGGCAATTGCTGCCGGAGGGGAGCGACTTCAGGCTGGCGCCGCCGTGAACAACGCGTGAGGGGAACAAGAAAGCCAGCGCACATCATCACTGATGCCAAGCGCAACCGCAGCGTTCCCGCTGGCGGTGATCGACGGGGATTTGGCCCACCGGAACCTCATGGCGATACACCCGTTCTTCCATGTGTGATTCAGGAGATAGCCACAATGGATTGGAACCGCGTCGAAGGAAACTGGAAGCAGGTCAAGGGTAAAGTCAAGGAGCAGTGGGGGAAGCTCACTGATGATGATCTCGACCGCATCGCCGGCAAACGCGATCAGCTTGAGGGCATTATCCAGGAACGCTACGGCATCGAGAAGGATCGCGTACGCCGGGACGTCGACGACTGGTATAGTCGGCAGGGCTGGTAGATAGCAGAGCTGCCAGGGGAGGCGTCTTTGCCGAGAGCCGTTATGCCAGCGGTCGGCGGGCTCTCTCCGCCCTTCCCGGTCATCGGCATAATGGCGCTCCGGCGCGCAAAAAGGCACAACGTCTACACCTGCAAGATCTGCGGCCAGCAAGCCGATATGCGCCACCAACGCCGGTGGATGAACAGCCGGATCATAGGCCCTTGAGATCGGCTGGAACTCGCCCATGTGGCGCAGATGTTCCGTTATCGCGGAATATCGAACCATAAGGTTTTCTGGCACTATAGTTCCTGGCGGACCCCAACCCGCCTGGCCGGCGTCCTGCAAGTCGGGTTTACCCCACCCGCCCCCAAAAAAGGGCGCCGGCCACCTCGGCTCGGCACGGCGCCAAGTACATCGTTGTTCAAGCAGCCCCACGCTATGATGTTACAGGTCAAGGAGCGACGCAATCGACGCCCTAGCGGCAGCAACCGAGAAGCCGATCTCCCACTGATGCCAAACGCAATCGTGTCCCCCCGGCGGCATCATTCATCGAACGGGCACGTGCCGGCGATATGGTCGAGCGGCAAATATGAGGACTATCGCCTTCACTGCTTCGCCAACCCCGCCGCGACGAAGGCGTTCCTTGGCCATTTTGGCGGAGACCTGTTCGATCCCAAACCCGATCGCAAAAATCCGAGATGTTTGGCGCCGCACGGGCGACGGAGTGGCTCACTAGCGACACGCTGTCGCGGCCATTTCCATCACCATAAGTTTCTCGAAGTGTGAAAGATTTGTGACAAATGTCTGGTCAAACGCGTTGGATCGCATTAAAGGCGCATTAAACAGCAACCGCGCGCAGAGCCGATGGGGAGTATGGGCCTTTGTACAAGATGAGACTGACAGCTTCACTTGGGATGCTATATTTATTGAGTCTGACGGTGTCGGCTCACGCATATCTCGACCCGGGCACCGGGAGCATGCTGCTGCAGGGCTTGATTGCGGGTGTCGCGGCGGGCACTACCGTGTTAACCATCTATTACAATCGCCTCAAACTGCTGTTGGCGCGCATTTTCGGTAAGAATCGTACAGACCGGAAATGAAAGGTTCAGGACTAGTTTTTGAGGACGGATCGTTCCGAGATCCTTCCGGGTCGGTCTTTGTTTCCGATGGCCGGGTTTTCCGCACAGTGACCGACCAGGGCAAAGCGAGCTATGAGGCCGCCCGGGATGCGGGCATCCTGCTACGTTACGCCGAGCTGGATAAAATAGTCCGGACCAGTGAGGTTGCCCCCGCAGATTGGCCCGAGGTTGTAGGAAAACCAGCTTACGTGTTGGAACACGGAGCGATACCATTTGTGAGCTATCCCTACGAATGGTCTTTCGGTGCGTTGAAGGCAGCAGCCCTGCATCATCTTGACCTGCAAATACAACTATTGACCGAGAATTTTGTCCTTTCAGACGCAAGTGCCTATAATGTGCAGTTCGTTGGCTCCAAGCCCATCTTCATCGATATCCTCTCTCTTAGGCCATATCGCGACGGGGAGTATTGGACGGGTCACAGACAATTCTGCGAGCAGTTTCTTAATCCGCTGCTTCTCCGAGCGGTGAAGGGAATCGCCCACAATTCATGGTTCAGGGGTGCGCTGGAGGGCATTTCCACCCGCGATTTTGCTCGCTTGCTCACATTTTCTGAGCGATTTTCGTGGAACATGTTGACCCACGTCACGCTGCAAAGTCGCCTTGAACAGAGCTCCGTGAATGATCCCAGCAACGCTGTCAAAAGGGTTAGCCGAAGCAGAAAGCTACCGCGGGCGGGGTATCACGGCATTTTATCCCAATTGCGCCGGTGGATCGCACGCCTAGAGCCGGCCGACACCGGCAAGACTGTGTGGGGCGCATACGCGAGTATGAACACTTACTCCAGTCAAGAGGCCTCGACAAAACGGCAAATGATCCACGATTTTGCGGCATCCGGCCATGTCGCCACCGCAATCGATCTGGGCTGCAATACTGGCGACTTTTCGGTCGCCGCCTTGGAGGGTGGCGCGAAAGCGGTAGTTGGCTTCGATTTCGATCAGACCGCAGTCGACATCGGATTTTTGCGGGCCGCGTCAGCTAAAATGAACTTTCTTCCGTTGTGGCTGGATGCTGCGAACCCCAGCCCTGATCAAGGATGGGCTCAGAAGGAACGAAAGGGTTTCTCGTCGAGATTCAGAGCTGATGCGGTTCTTGCTCTCGCTTTTGAGCACCATCTTGCCATTGGCAGAAACGTGCCTTTGCACCAGGCCGTCAAATGGATTGTTGACGTTGCTCCCACCGGCATAATCGAGTTCGTCCCCAAGGATGATCCAACAATTCGACAGATGCTTGCTCTTCGAGAGGATATCTTCCCCGATTATAGCCCTTCTTCGTTCGAATGCGCACTTACGTCCGTTTCCCGCATTGCGAAGAAACAAACAGTGTCGGCCACCGGCCGTACACTTTATCAATTCGATAGGCGATGAAATAAAAAGAGATGGTACTTTATCGGGTATTTTCGAATGAGTATTAACGCCAATCGCATTGTTAGAATTTCGACGGCATTTCTTGCCTTACTGTTTCCAATATTAGTCCTTTTCGTTTTTTTTCCGTTGGAGCTTTATGCGAAAAACGCCAAGGAATTGGGGTATGATATTTGGCTCCCCACTATTTTCTTTTATGGCGGCGCATTTATCTTGATATTTGTATGCGCTCTAACCTTGTTCGGAATTCGGGATTTCATAAAAAAGGCGTATTTGCTTCTAGGGGCCTTCGTATTACTCGCCGACGTTTTTGCCCCCGTTCAGCTGAGTCGCTTAGATGGCGCAGCATTCACAAGCCCGGAGCCCATCTCCATCACTGCGGTAGAAGTTGCTATCTTGGTCGCGCTGTTGGCGGTGGGTGCAGTTACGACTCTAGGCACGCTGGTTCGGGTTTTTGCCATCCTGTCGATCGCGTTAATTGCCGGATTGGCCACTGTTGCTGCGGGCCTGCCAGTGCCACCGGCTGAAACCGAAAACTCTCCTAAATCCGGCTTGTCTATAAATGGCCGCTCGGACCTTCCAAATATATATCACTTTCATCTCGATGAGATGCAGTCAGATTTTGCACTTGCCGCCATCGAAGAGATGAATGACCGGAGCATTTTTCGCGGGTTTACGTTTATGCGCCGGAATATTTCAAACTATCCGTATACGTTATCGTCGGTTGCGAGCTATCTGACCGGTACCATATTTCGGAGCGGAAGCTTTCCCGCCTGGAGAGCAGCCTTCGATCAAGGATTGCTGAAAGATCTTCGGACGGATGGTTACGCAGTTGATGTTGTGGGGCTTCCGGAGATATTGCAGACAAATGTTGCAGATGTATTCTTCACGCCAGAGCAGATCACCAAGTACCAATACTCGCTCAAACACCCGCAAATTGTCGAATTTTCTGGATTATTGTTTGCAAAATTGTTTCCAAATTTCTTGACAAATGAGGCCTTGGGGTGGGGACACTCGGCCGGCGAGCGGATTAGCGCGGTATTTGAGCGCAAAGCGGAAAGCTACATCCCGAAGACCGTAGAACAAGGCGTCCATCCATTTCAGGCTGTTGTGGGGATGAAATATCTGATCGCGAATGAACAGCGGTTTGCCGCGCGCGGTAGATACACATTGTTCCAAGCGATCCTTCCTCATGGCCCCTACGTGCTCGATGCAAATTGCATGGTCGATCCCGAACGTGCGGCTGTGGGGATCCAGGCTGCCTACAAGTCTCAGGCCACTTGCGCCATGAAGCTTGTTGTGGAGTTCTTGCAAGAGCTCAAGCGACTGGGCCGCTATGACGACGCCATTATCGTCATACAATCCGACCACGGGTCCGGGTGGGCAGGCTTTTTGAATGCACTCGGTGGCTCAGAGATGAGTCCGCCGTATCACTCCGGCATCACCGCATTTGGAGGCACCACCGCAGCATTTGAAAGCAGGTCGATGGCAACCCTCATGATTAAGCCATCTCAATCGGACTCTGATTTTGCGGTATCTGACGGAGAATCGCAGTTGATCGACGTCTATCCCACAATAATGGACGCGATCGGGCACCAGCCTAACCGACCTCACGATGGTCTGAGTTTGTTGCCCTGCCTAACAGGATCCTGTGAAAGCATCCGCGTGCGCCCGCAAAAATTCTTTGTCTATCCGCACGATGGGGGCATTTCTCCGCTGCTAGCCAATACCGTAGTGTTCACGGCCGGACATGCAGTCTTCACACAAACCGAGACTATACCGGTGCCGTAGCGGTTGAACCGCTTGAATATCGCGATGCGTCCCCCCTCGGCCCGCCCGGTTCATGGACGTTGGGCGTTCCGGTGCGGTCGAGGCCAACGCCGCGCCAGCGGCGCTTCGATCGAGGCGATCTCGGCCAAGATGGCCAATTCAATCGACCAGAACAAGGCGATCCAGAAGACGTACATGCCGGTCAATCTGGTAGCCGTCTGCGCAGCCCGACGTAGGGGCAGGAAACTGCTCGGCCAGGAACGGAATGAATACGAAAAGTTGAAACTCTCCGGAAAATGAGAGTTGAAACTTTTTCAAGGGGCGGTAGCTACCCCCTTGAAACTAATGGCGCGAGTGACGGGGCTCGAACCCGCGACCTCCGGCGTGACAGGCCGGCACTCTAACCAACTGAGCTACACCCGCGCATTGACGAGCACGTGTCAGCCGTGTTCGTCGTTGGGCGCTGGATAAGGGGTTCGCCACCGGGTGTCAAGCGCACGAAACCATCATAACATCAAACTGGAGAAGGTTTTTTGACAGCCGGCGTTTTGTTCGCAAATACGGCCCGCAACCACGGCGTCCCACACTCATTTGGCCTTGCGAAGCTGGTCCCGACCGCTTAAAGGTCCGGCCCGGAGCGGGCGATTAGCTCAGTTGGTAGAGCGCTTCGTTTACACCGAAGATGTCGGCGGTTCGAGCCCGTCATCGCCCACCATTCAGGCGCCTTTCATTCAAAACGCCTCAGCCCCTTGCCAGCAGCGCCTCGACCTCGTGCAAGTCCGGCATGGACGGCGCGGTGCCTGGCCTCGTCACCGAAATGCCCGCAACGGCGCAGGCAAAGCGCACGGCTTGCAGGGGCTCCATCCCACGCGACAGCGCGGCGGCCAGGCCGCCATTGAAGGCATCGCCGGCTCCCGTGGTCTCGACCACCGGGCCGGCGCTGACGGCGGCGACATGTTCGGACCGATCCCTCGTGTGCAGCAATGCGCCTTTCTCTCCCAACGTGACGATGACGGCGCCGGCGCCCTTTTCGAGCAGCTTGCCGGCGGCTGCGCGGGCGTCATCGACAGAGGCGACCTTCATGCCGGTCAACTCCTCCGTCTCCGTCTCGTTGGGCGTGAGGTAGTCGCAGAGCGAATAGATGCGGTCGGGGAGCCTGGCCGCTGGAGCCGGGTTGAGGATGGTCGTCACCCCTGCCCCGCGCGCGATCTCCAACGCCCGCAGCGCCGCCTCGATGGGCTGTTCGAGTTGCGTCACGAAGACGCCGGCACCACGAATCAGGGCGGCATTGGCCTCGATGTCGTCGGGCGAGATCAGCATCGCCGCGCCGGGGCTGACGATGATGGCGTTGTTGCCGGTGCCCTCCTCGACGAAAATATAGGCAGCGCCCGTATAGCTGTCGGGCGTGTCGATCACGGCATTCTTCACGCCGGCGTCCTTCCAGGTGCGCTTGGCCATGTCGGCGAAGGCATCGACGCCGAGGCGCGTGAGGAAGGTTGCATCGGCGCCGAGCTTACCGGCCGCAACCGCCTGGTTCGAACCCTTGCCGCCGGGACCGAGGGTGAAGGACGTTCCAAGGATCGTCTCGCCCATGCGCGGCTGCCGCGCGGCGCGATAGGCCGTGTCGGCGACAAAGACTCCGAGGATGACGATCGGCTTGCCGGCCAGCATGCCGCTACTCCGCATCCGGCGGGACCACGCCCTTGCGGAAGGCAAAACAGCCGTAGAAACGGCGCTCGCCGGTCTGGATGACGCAGTAAGCCTGCTTGGCGCGCTCGTAGAAAGCGTAGCGCTCGACCGGCAGCATCGGCCATGGCTTGCCCTCGGCGGCGTCGATCTCCTTTTGCACTTCCTGCTGGACGGGCGGGATCTCGTCCGGCTTGCCGACGATCTCCATGCGCGCGGCCGAATCGTCGACGAACGTATCCAGCGGGTAGAGCGACAGCACCGCCTTCACGACTTGCGCCGCCGGCGCGTCGATGCGCAGCAGCCGCCCGAGCGCCGTCTGGCGCGCCACCGAATCGGAGGGGAAGTTGGTGTCGGCGACAATCAGGTCGTCGCCGTGTCCCATCGCCCGCAATGCCTGGAGCACGTCGGCATTGAGGAGCGGATTGATCCCTTTGAGCATGATATTCCTCGTGAAATGAGTTTGAGATCAGAGACGCCTGCCGGTCTCGGCATCGAACAGATGGATGTGGTCGAGCCGCGGCCTGAGCTTGAGCGTATCGCCGGGCTTGAAGTCGTGGCGTTCGCGGAACAGCGCCACCATCTCGCCGTCCCCGAAACGCAGGAAGACCAGGGTTTCCGAGCCAGTCGGCTCGACCACCGAAATCTTGGCAGGCACGCCATCGGCATGAATCTCGAGATGCTCCGGCCGCACGCCATAGACGACGGCGCGCCCTTCCTCCACGGCGCTGCCGGGCGTGACCGGGAACAGAGCGCCGGCGATGTCGACACCGCCCTTGCGCGCGACGCCCTTGAGCAGGTTCATCGACGGAGAGCCAATGAAGCCGGCGACAAACAAGTTGGCAGGCCGGTCGAACAGTTCCAGCGGTGCGCCGACCTGTTCAATGCGGCCGTCGCGCATCACCACGATCTTGTCGGCCATGGTCATGGCTTCGATCTGGTCATGCGTGACATAGATGGTGGTGGTCTTCAGCCGCTGGTGCAATTCCTTGATCTCGGTGCGCATCTGCACGCGCAGCTTGGCGTCGAGATTTGAGAGCGGCTCGTCAAACAGGAACACCTGCGGGTTGCGCACGATGGCGCGGCCCATGGCGACGCGCTGGCGCTGGCCGCCGGAAAGCTGCCGGGGATAGCGTTTCAGATAAGGGTTGAGGTCGAGGATGTCGGCGGCGCGCTTGACCCGCTCGGCAACCACGGCCGGATCGGTTTTGCGCAGCTTGAGCGCAAAGGCCATGTTCTGCTCGACTGTCTTGTGCGGATAGAGCGCATAGTTCTGGAACACCATGGCGATGTCGCGCTTGGCCGGCGGCAAGTGGTTGACCACACGGTCGCCGATGGCGATCGTGCCGCCGGAGACGGTCTCCAGCCCCGCCACCATTCTCAGCAGCGTGGACTTGCCGCAACCCGAAGGACCGACCAGCACCACGAATTGGCCGTCAGATATATCGACGCTGACTTCGTGCAGAACCTTGACGGTTCCAAACGCCTTGGCCACTTTGCTGATCGCGACTTGAGCCATATCTCCCCCATCGGCTCCATTGCCGTATGCGCAGAAGCTAACCAACGCGACCTGCCAGGGCAAGCCGGTCTCTTCCCGACAAAACCCGGTCTCGTTGACACGGCGTTTGGTTGCGAGAATAGTGACGGGCGCTGGTCCGAATACCGGTTGCCCGAACCAAAAAAACGGAACCTCAATCGAGCAGGTGGGGTCCTGCATCGTTCGTTTCCGAACCGGGAGAATCGTTTGGCGCTCCAGCGCCTGAGAAATTTGGCCGCATTCACAACAGATATTCTGGGAGGAACATCGATGAAAACAGGTCTCTACGAAACGCTGGTCCGCGCGGGGGCAACCCGACGCGACATATTGAAGGGCGCGGCCTCGATGGCCGCGATCGCTGCCGCATCCGGCGCCGGGCTCGGCGCCCTCACGCGCCCGGCCTCCGCCGCCAGTGAGCTGCGCTCGAAAATCCTGCAGATCCCCGGCGTGGGCAAGGGTCAGCCGACCGACGCCGACTTCCAGAAGGTCGGCGAGCTCTGCCTCGAGGCGACCAAGGCCAATGTCAAGGAAGGCGAATTCGCCGGCGTCGAGCTTACCTTCATGGGTCTCAACAACCAGAACCTGCACAATGTGCTGTTCCGCGGCTTCCTGAAGCCTTGGGAAACCTATACCGGCGCCAAGATCAACTGGATCGATCTGGCGCAGGCCGACTACAATGCCCGTCTGCAGCAGTCGATCGCCACCGGCACGGTCGACTTCGACATCATCGAGATGGGCGCGCCGTTCGAGGGCGACGTCTGCGGCAAGGGCCTCACGTCCGAGATGCCCGACTGGGTCAAGACCCAGATCGATTTCGACGACCTCGTCAACTATCTGAAGCCGCCTGTCGGCACCTGGAACGGCAAGCAGTACCGCGTGACCGTCGACGGCGACGCTCATAATTTCAATTACCGCACCGATGTGTTTTCCGATGCCGACCTCGCCAAGGCCTGGAAGGACGGCGGCGGCGGCGGTGAATGGGGCGTGCCGAAGACCTGGCAGCAGGTCCAGGCGGTCACCAAGTTCCTCAAGGGCAAGCAGGTCAAGGGTCAGGACGTCTACGGCTATCTCGACGCGCCGAAACCCTGGGGCGGATTCGGCTTCTATTTCCTCGGCAGCCGCGCCACCGCCTACGCCAAGCACCCCGACGACAAGGCCTGGCTGTTCGACGCCGACACGATGAAGCCGCGCATCAACAATCCGGCCTGGGTGCGCGCCATACAGGACGTGATCGACGCGCTGCCTTCGGAGCCTGCCGACCAAATCAACGCCGATCCAAACACCACCGCCTTCCAGCAGTTCCTGGCCGGCACCGGCTCGATGGTCACCTGGTGGGGCGATGTCGGCTCGAACGTCAAGACCAACGACTCCTCCGTCGTGGGCGACGTCACCGGCTTCTCGATCCTGCCCGGCTCCGACGATGTCTACAACTCCAAGACCGGGCAGTGGGACAAACTCGCCAGCGGACCGAACTATGCGCCGAACTGCGCCTATCTCGGCTGGGGCGTATACGTCATGGCCCGCGTCGATAGCGACGAGAAGAAGAAGAAGGCGGCATGGTCCGCCGCCGCCCATCTCGGCGGCAAGGACCTGTCGATCTGGACGGCGATGTACCCGTCTGGCTTCCAGCCCTACCGCAACTCACATTTCGACATTCCGGAGTGGGTGGCGGCGGGCTATGACGAAGCCTTCATCACCTCCTATCTCAAGTCGGAATCGGACAGCTACAACCACCCGAACGCGGCGATCGAGCCACGCATTCCCGGCATCTTCCAATACTATTCAGCCGCCGAGGACATTCTGGCTAACACCTTCGCCGGCAAGATGAAGGCCCAGGAGGGCGCAGACGCCATTGCCGCGGCCTGGGAGAAGCTGACCGACCAGATCGGCCGTGACAACCAGATCAAGCTCTACAAGGCCTCGCTCGGTCTGTAGGCAGGCGTTATGGCCCGGCGGAACCTGTTCGCCGGGCCGTATCTCGGCCGGCTTCGGCCGGTCATTTGCGCAAAAGAGGCAAGAGGCGTGGCTGACCAGACTTCGACCACGAATGCGTGGCCGGCAAATTCCGTACCGACCGATCTGATCTCGCCCGGCCGCAAACGGCTTGGTTGGGCCCTGATGGCCGTCGCGACGCTCGGCCTTCTGGCAACGATCCTGGTGCAAATCCTCTACAAGAGCGAGGTCGACACGATCGGCTTCGAGACATGGCGGCCCGTGGTCTACGCCTATGTGCTGTGGGGCGTGGCGCTCGGCGTCGGCCAGGTGCTGACGCGCGGCGAAGACGGCCAGCGGGCGCTGTTCCTGCTGCCGGCGCTGCTGTTCACCATCGCCATGGTGATCTTCCCGACCCTGTTCGGCTTCTACATCGCGCTGACCGACTGGAACCTGAGTTCATTCTCGGGCCGCAAGTTCAACGGGCTCGACAATTTCTGGCAGATGCTCGGCGATCCCTATTATCGCAACGCGCTGTTCAACATGGTGCTCTATGTGCTGGCGGTGCTGGTCGAATATGTCATCGCCTTCGGCCTGGCGCTGCTGCTCAACGCGCAGATCCGGGCGCGCAAATTCTTTCGCGTCGTCTTCCTGATGCCGCTGATGCTGTCGCCGGTCGCGGTCTCGTGGATGATTGGCAAATCGCTGATGGAGTACCGGTTCGGGCCGGCGGCGACACTGGCCCGCCACCTCGGCTGGGACAACCCCGCCTTCTTCTCCAACCCGATCACCGCCCGTATCTCGATCATGATGCTCGACGCCTGGACCTTCATCCCCTTCATGATGATCATGCTGCTTGCCGGCTTGCAGGCGATGTCGCGCGAGGTGCTGGAGGCCGCGCGCGTCGACGGCGCCACGGCCTGGCAAACCTTCTGGCAGGTCACCTTCCCGCTGATGCTGCCGGTGTCGGTGACCGCCGTCGTGTTGCGCATCATCTTCAAGCTGAAACTGGCAGACATCATCATCACGGTCACCTCGGGTGGTCCGGGCGGCGCCACCGATTCCGTGTCGAGCTTTATTTATCGCGAGTACCGGGACCGTTCCAATGTCGGCTACGGCACGATGCTGGCGATGGCCTATCTCGTCATCATCGTGGTGTTCGTGACCTGGCTGCTGAAGGTCGCCAACCGCTTCGTGCGCAATGTGAACTAGTGCGGCAGGGATCATGAGCGTTCAGACCACCGACTATACCGTCTCCGAAATCCACTCGCCGGCGAGCTTCATCACCAGCCGCGTCTTCATCTATGGCGCGCTTGTGTTCTGGGCCTTCATCTGCCTCTTTCCGATCTACTGGACGATCACGACCTCGTTCAAGTCGGCGGTAGACGTGACCCAGGGGCATCTGATCCCCTTCGTCGACTTCCAGCCGGACTGGAAGGGCTGGCGATCGCTTGGCCTGTCGCCGGATTCGATCTTCCAGACGTCGACCGTCCGCGACGAATTCTTCAAGCGCTTCATGAATTCGGTCATCACTTCGGTCGGCGCGTCGAGCCTCGCCATCGTCATCGGCAGCCTCGCCGCCTACGGCCTCACGCGCTACCGCTATCACTTCGCCTGGTTCAAGAACGAGGACATTTCCTTCTTCTTCCTGTCGCAGCTCATCCTGCCGCCGGTCGTGCTCGCACTGCCGTTCCTGGTGCTTTACCGCGAAGTCGGACTGCTCGACACGCGCATCGGGCTGATCCTGCTCTACACGCTGATGGTGCTGCCGATCGTCATCTGGATCATGCGCGACCAGTTCAATTCCATCCCGGTCGAGCTCGAGGAAGCGGCCCTCGTCGACGGGTTGTCGATCTGGGGCGCGTTCTTTCGCATCGTCATGCCGATTGCCCTGCCCGGCATGGTCGCGGCTTTCATCCTGGCGATGGTGCTGTGCTGGAACGAGTATTTCTTCGCCGCCCTTTTGACCTCGACCGACGCCAAGACAATTCCGGTCATGGTGGCGAGCCAGACCGGTTCGCAAGGCATCAACTGGTGGTCGATGGCAGCGCTTGCCACGGCGGCAATCGCGCCCTTGGCCGTCATCGGCATCGCGCTGGAGCGCTACCTGATCATGGGTATGACCGCGGGAGCGGTGAAATAGGCGGCGCCGTCCTTACCTTCTCCACAAGGGAGAAGGAGAACCGCGCTAGCCCCTCAGGATCGTGCGCAGGTGATCCATGATCATGGCAACGCCCTCTGCTCCGAGCGCAGCCGAGGCATCCGGAGCGCTGGCCGTATACCAGCTCGTATTGTCGGCGAAATGGCCGGCATCGACAGCCTCAGGGCATAGCGCCAGCATCAGCGAGGTCTCGCCGATGCCGGCATGATCGAACGGGTACTTGCCGTTCATCGAGGCCGGCATCAGCGGATGCACCTGCACCCAGTTGAAAAAATTGCTGCCCTCGGCATGCTCGGCATAGTAGGCGGCCATCACCTCGGAGCCCCACCAGCCTTCACCTCGTTCCTTCTCAAGGAAGCGGAAGATCGCCTGACGTCCGGCGGCCTTGAAGGCGAGATCGGTCGGCATGCCGGCGGCGAAATTCTCGGTCTGGTGGTGGATTATGGCGTGGATGTTGCGAAAACCGATGCGCAGCAGGCTGTAGAACAGTTCCTCCGCGAAGGGCGCCAGTTGATTGCCGCCAACCTGCACCGAGCCTGTGCCCACCGGCGGCGCCACGGCGTAGCTCGCCGCGCCGTAGTAGAAGGGCGGCAGGATGACGATCTCCCGCTCCTTCTCAAACAGCTCCAGCGTCTTGACGACCGCCAGCGTGTCCATGCCCACCGCCATGTGCTCGCCATGGTATTCGAGCACGCCGAGCGGCAGCGCGATCGGCCAGTTCTGGGCGATCGCCTTGCGGATCTGGTGCGGCAGCATCAACTCGTAGCGCATCGCACTACTCCATATTGGTGTGACGGGCCCGCATCGCCTCCGGCGAGGCCGCGGTCAGACCCCTGAGTTTCAGCACCATGACCTCGAACAGCAGGAACAGCGCGCCTTCGAACACCGATCCCATCGGCAGGACCGATGTTTTTTGCGGACCCTGGTCGTCAGCCATGGTTTGCGCCGGCACGAGCAGCGTGAAGTCAGCCAAGCGCGCTGCACTGCCGCCCGGCTGAGCGGTCAGAAGCAGAACCGTCGCGCCGGCCTGGCGCGCCACCTGCATCAGGGTCAGCACGGTCGCGGTTTCTCCAGGCCCGGAAGTGACCAGGAAGACATCGCCCTGCCCCACGGGCGGCGTGGTCATGTCGCCGACCACCGATACCGGCAGGCCCAGATGATGGAGCCGCATGGCGAAGCCCTTGACCTGCAAGGCCTCGCGGCCGCAGCCATAGACGACGATCTGCCGTGCTCCTGCGAGCATCTCGCAGGCGGCATCGATCCGGCCGTCGTCGACGCGCGCCAGCACAGTGCCGAGCTCGTCCAGAGCGGTCCTGAACATCTGCGAGCCCGCATCGCTCATGATGGTGCCGTCCAACGATCCGAGGTCGAAGAAGAGTGGAAATTCCCGGTCACGTCTCTCCCCGAACAGCTTGTTTTTATTGATGCTACCACCGCGAAAATCCGTGTCCAACGCCCCTGCGCGCTTTTGCTGTGCCACGAGCATGATAGTGTCATGTCAGACAAATCAATGAGGCAAACGGCAGGATATGAAGACACGGCATTTCGACCGCATCGGCAATGGCGGTATCAGCTTCACCGAACTCGGCTTCGGCACGGCGCCGCTCGGCAACCTCTACCGCGCCGTCTCCGACGAGGACGCCAATGCGACGCTGGAGGCTGCATGGGCGACCGGCTGCCGCTACTACGACACCGCGCCGCTCTATGGGCTTGGCCTGTCGGAGACGCGGCTCAACCCCTTCCTGCGCGGCAAGAAACGCGACGACTACGTGCTGTCGAGCAAGGTCGGCCGCATCATGCGCGCCTGTCCGCGGCAAGAACGCACCGGCATCGGCAAGTTCTTCGACACGCCGTCGCGCAAGGAGGTCTACGACTACAGCTATGACGGCGTGATGCGCTCCTTCGAAGCGTCCCTGGAACGGCTCGGCGTCGACCGCATCGACATTCTGTTCGTGCACGACGTCGACATCTTCACCCATGGCAGCAAGGAAGCGTCCGACCAGCGCATAGAGGAGTTTATGCGCTCCGGCTATTACGGACTGCTTGCCTTGCGCGACCAGGGCGTCATCAAGGCCTTCGGCGGCGGCATCAACGAATGGCAGGTTGCCCAGACATTGGCCGAGCGCGGTGATTTCGATCTGTTCCTGCTTGCCGGCCGCTATACGCTGCTCGAGCAGGAGGCGCTGACATCCTTCCTGCCACTCTGCCAGAAGCGCGGCATCGGCATCGTTTTGGGCGGCCCCTACAATTCCGGGATCCTGGCCACGGGGCCGAAGCCGGGTGCCTTCTACAACTACACCGAAGCGCCGCGGGACGTGCTCGACCGGGTGGCGCTCATCGAGGCGGTCTGCCGACGCCATGACGTGCGCCTAATCGAGGCAGCGCTGCAGTTCCCGTTGCTGCATCCGTCCGTCGTGTCGGTGATCCCCGGTGGCCAGCGGCCAAGCGAGGTCGAAAGCAATCGGTCACTGCTCGACGCGAAACTGCCGGCGGCACTCTGGGCCGACCTGAAGAAGGCCGGCCTGATGCGGGCGGACGCGCCAACCGGGTAGCTCGCAATCGCGAACCTATCGACCGGCACGAGCGCAAAAGAAAAGCCGGGGCTTGCCCGGCTTTTCTGATATTTTGAAATTTAAAAAAGGCGCTTAATTGACGGCGTCCTTGAGACCCTTGCCGGCCGAGAACTTCGGCACGGTGCGCGCCGGGATCTTTACTTCGGCGCCAGTCTGAGGGTTGCGGCCGGTCGAGGCTGCGCGCTTTGACACGGTGAAATTGCCAAAGCCGACAAGCCGGACATCGCCGCCCTTCTTCAGTTCGCCGGTGATGACGGAGAATACCGCATCGACAGCCGACTGCGCGTCACCCTTCGAAATGCTCGCGGCGTCGGCGACAGCGGACACCAGTTCGTTCTTGTTCATAAAAATTCCCTTCCATGAGAACACCGGAACTCTCGACTCATCCGGCAGGAAACGGACTTTAGAAAGAAGCGCTCGCGCAACCAAGTCGAAAAGCCGGGAAAGAATGGAAAAAAGCCCGGAATTCCGGGGTTTTTCACATGAAAAAGCCGGGCGCGAGGCCCGGCTTTCTGTTTGTGCGCTGCAACTTTAGCAAGAACTAATGCGCAAGCGACTTTCCGGCGTCATCCGCAGTGTCCGTCGCGGCAGGAGGATTGACCGGTTCGACCCATTCGATTGGCTCCGGCATACGCACCAACGCGTGGCGCAACGCCTCGCCGACCCGCGAGACCGGGATGATTTCCATACCGTTCTTCACGTTGTCAGGAATATCCGCCAGATCCTTGGCGTTGTCTTCCGGGATCAGCACTTTCTTGATGCCGCCGCGCAGTGCGGCAAGCAACTTCTCCTTCAGACCGCCGATCGGCAGCACCCTGCCGCGCAGCGTGATCTCGCCGGTCATGGCGACATCGGCCCTGACCGGAATGCCGGTCAGCACGGAGACGATCGCGGTCGCCATCGCCACACCGGCCGACGGCCCGTCCTTGGGCGTGGCACCCTCCGGCACGTGGACGTGGATGTCGCGCTTGTCGAACAGCGGCGGCTCTATGCCGAAATCGAGAGCGCGCGAGCGGACATAGGAGGCCGCCGCCGAAATCGATTCCTTCATCACGTCGCGCAGATTGCCGGTCACCGTCATGCGGCCCTTGCCGGGCATCATGACGCCTTCGACCGTCAGCAGCTCGCCGCCGACTTCCGTCCAGGCAAGTCCGGTGATGACGCCGACCTGGTCGTCTGCCTCGACCTGACCGAAGCGGAAGCGCGGAACACCGAGATAATCGGCGAGATTGTCCGCCGTGATGTTCACAGTCTTCTTCTTCGTCTTCAGGATCTCGGTCACCGCCTTGCGCCCGAGCTTCATCAGCTCGCGCTCCAGGCTCCTGACGCCCGCTTCACGGGTGTAGGTCTGGATGATGGCGCGGATCGCGTCCTCACTGACGGAGAACTCCTTCGGCTGCAGCGCGTGATCGCGCACCACCTTCGGCAGCAAATGCCGCTTGGCGATCTCGATCTTCTCGTCCTCGGTGTAGCCGGCGATACGGATGATTTCCATGCGGTCCATCAAGGGCGCAGGGATGTTCAGCGTGTTCGCCGTCGTCACGAACATCACACTCGACAGGTCGTACTCGACCTCCAGATAGTGGTCCATGAACGTCGAGTTCTGCTCGGGGTCGAGCACCTCCAGCAAAGCCGACGACGGATCGCCGCGGAAATCCTGGCCCATCTTGTCGATCTCGTCGAGCAGGAAGAGCGGATTGGATTTCTTCGCCTTCTTCATCGACTGGATGACCTTGCCGGGCATCGAGCCGATATAGGTGCGGCGGTGACCGCGGATCTCGGCCTCGTCACGCACGCCGCCCAGCGCCATGCGGATGAACTCGCGGCCGGTCGCCTTGGCGATCGACTTGCCGAGCGAGGTCTTGCCGACGCCGGGAGGGCCGACGAGGCACAGGATGGGCCCCTTGAGCTTCTTCTGGCGGCTTTGCACGGCGAGATACTCGACGATACGGTCCTTGACCTTGTCGAGACCGAAATGGTCGGTGTCGAGCACGTTCTGCGCGAACGCCAGGTCCTGCTTGACCTTGGAGTTCTTGCCCCACGGGATCGACAGGATCCAGTCGAGATAATTGCGCACCACGGTGGATTCCGCCGACATAGGCGACATCGTCCTCAGCTTCTTCAATTCGGCTTCCGCCTTTTCGCGGGCCTCCTTGGAGAGCTTGGTCTTCTTGATGCGGGCCTCGATCTCGGCGGCCTCGTCGCGGCCGTCCTCGCCTTCGCCGAGCTCCTTCTGGATCGCCTTCATCTGCTCGTTGAGGTAGTATTCGCGCTGCGTCTTCTCCATCTGGCGCTTGACGCGCGAGCGGATGCGCTTCTCCACCTGCAGGACGGATATCTCGGCTTCCATGAAGCCCATCGCCTTTTCCAGCCGCTCCTTGACCGAGAGCGTGGCCAGCATCTCCTGCTTTTCGGGGATCTTGATGGCGAGGTGCGAAGCGACCGTGTCGGCGAGCTTGGAATAGTCGTCGATCTGGCTGGCGGCACCAACCACCTCGGGCGAGATCTTCTTGTTGAGCTTGACGTAGTTCTCGAAGTCGGTGACGACCGAACGAGCCAGCGCCTCGACCTCAACCTCTTCCTCTTCCGGCTCGACCAGCGCGGTGGCGCGGGCCTCATGGAAGTCGGGACGGTCGGTGAACGCGGTGATTTTCGCGCGCGAGGCGCCTTCGACCAGTACCTTGACGGTGCCGTCGGGCAGTTTCAGCAATTGCAGCACGTTGGCGAGCGTGCCGATATCAAAGATGGCATCGGGCTCCGGATCGTCATCGGCGGCATTCATCTGGGTGGCGAGCAGGATTTGCTTTTCCTGACCCATCACCTCTTCCAGCGCCTTGATCGACTTTTCACGCCCGACAAAGAGCGGAACGATCATGTGCGGGAACACCACGATGTCGCGCAGTGGGAGGACTGCGAAGACGCCGTCGCTGGGAGCCTTGGTTATTTTGGCCATTGTCCAACCTTTCATGTCGCGGCCGCCAATCGGCCAACCGCGAATCTTATATTAACGACCGGGGATCGTTCCGCCTACCACCGTTGTGACGGGAGTTTTACAGCACAGAAATCGGGCACCTCGGCCTTCTCGTGTTAGGTGGATGCAGGAGGGCCAAAGATCAAGAGTTAACATCGCCGGCGTTCCATTCCCTCGCGAAGGTCGCATGCCTCTCATGGCAAAACGGCGCCCCGAGGGCGCCGTTCCACAAAAATATGGGTTCAAGTGGCATGTCAGGCGCTGACATTGCCCTTCTTTTCCTTCTGTTCGGAATAGATGTAGAGCGGCCGGGCACTGCCGGTCACCACTTCTTCCGAAATCACCACTTCGCGCACGCCTTCGAGCGCCGGCAGTTCGAACATGGTGTCGAGCAGGATCGCTTCCATGATGGAGCGCAGGCCACGCGCGCCGGTCTTGCGCTCGATGGCGCGCTTGGCGATCGCAGACAATGCGTTCTCGTGGAAGGTCAGGTCGACATTCTCCATCTCGAACAGCCGCTGGTATTGCTTGACCAGTGCGTTCTTCGGTTCGGTCAGGATCTGGATCAGCGCCGGCTCGTCGAGGTCTTCCAGCGTCGCCAGGACCGGCAGACGGCCGACAAACTCGGGAATGAGGCCGAATTTCAAGAGATCCTCCGGCTCCACAAGGCGGAAGACATCGCCGGTGCGGCGATCCTCGGGCGATGCCACGGTGGCGCCGAACCCGATCGAGGTCTTGCGGCCACGATCCGATATGATCTTGTCCAGCCCGGCGAAGGCGCCGCCGCAGATGAACAGGATGTTGGCGGTGTCGACCTGCAGGAACTCCTGCTGCGGATGCTTCCTGCCGCCCTGTGGCGGTACGGAGGCGACAGTGCCTTCCATGATCTTCAACAGCGCCTGCTGCACGCCCTCGCCCGACACGTCGCGGGTGATGGACGGGTTATCGGACTTGCGCGAGATCTTGTCGATCTCGTCGATGTAGACGATGCCGCGCTGGGCGCGTTCGACATTGTAGTCGGCCGACTGCAACAGCTTCAGGATGATGTTCTCGACGTCCTCGCCGACATAGCCGGCCTCGGTCAGCGTCGTGGCATCGGCCATGGTGAAGGGCACGTCGATGATGCGGGCCAGCGTCTGCGCCAGCAGCGTCTTGCCGCAACCGGTTGGGCCGATCAACAGGATGTTGGACTTGGCCAGTTCGACATCGTTGTTCTTGCCGGCATGGGCGAGGCGCTTGTAGTGATTGTGGACGGCCACCGAAAGCACGCGCTTGGCGTACGGCTGGCCGATAACGTAGTCGTCGAGAACCTTGAGGATCTCCTGCGGGGTCGGCACACCCTCGCGCGACTTCACCATCGAGGTCTTGTTCTCCTCGCGGATGATGTCCATGCACAGCTCGACGCATTCGTCGCAGATGAAGACCGTCGGGCCGGCGATCAGCTTGCGCACCTCATGCTGGCTTTTGCCGCAAAACGAGCAATAAAGCGTGTTCTTGGAATCGCCGCTGTTGTTGCCGACTTTGCTCATTTTCATGTCCTTTCATGGCCGCCCGCCGATGGTCTGGCTGAAAGGGCGCATACTCTATTTATCGCGGGAATCCGCCGCCGCCAGTATCCCGGCTCCCGCAACGTATTCCGTACGAAACACAAATCAGAAAACGTGGCAATGATTCGCAGCAACCCCACACAAAGCTAAGCCGTCGAAAATCAACATAGCCTTAACGTAGGCAATCCCGATCGTCGAGGGAACAGCCAATTGTGGCCGAAATGCCGCAAGACGCGCCAAAAGCGCGTGATGCCGCCATCCAACTGCCAATATGCCGTTATGCCAGCGCCCCTTCGGCCGCTTCGCGCGACGAAATGACCTTGTCGATCAGGCCGAAGTCCTTGGCCTCGTCCGCGGTCATGAAATGGTCACGGTCGAGCGTCTTTTCAATCTCGTCGTAGCTCTTGCCGGTGTGCTTGACGTACACCTCGTTGAGGCGGCGCTTCAGTTTAATGATGTCCTGGGCATGACGCTCGATGTCGGACGCCTGGCCCTGGAAGCCGCCGGACGGCTGGTGAACCATGATGCGGGCGTTGGGCGTGGCGAAGCGCATGTCCTTGTGGCCGGCGGTCAGGAGCAGCGAGCCCATGGAGGCCGCCTGGCCGATGCACAGCGTCGACACGGCCGGCTTGATGAATTGCATGGTGTCGTAGATGGCCATGCCCGAGGTGACGACGCCACCGGGCGAATTGATGTAGAGGTTGATTTCCTTCTTCGGATTCTCGGCTTCCAGGAACAGAAGCTGCGCGCAGACCAGCGTCGCCATGCCGTCCTCGACCGGACCGGTGATGAAAATGATGCGCTCTTTGAGGAGGCGCGAGAAAATGTCGTAGGCCCGCTCGCCGCGATTGGTCTGTTCGACCACCATCGGAACGAGGTTCATGTAGGTTTCGACGGGGTTCTTCATTCGTTATCTCTTGTCTCGCGGTGGGATTCCGGCGCCGGACATGCTGGCAACTCGGGCAGAATCGGTTCTGGATCGTTATTGTGTAAATAGGATGCCGGCTCATCCTTGTGCAAGGCCGACCCCTCCTAGCCATCTGGGTAAGTCGAATCAAGCTTTCCAGGCGAGATTCGCAACGGCGGGCGCTTCCGCCGGCTCGCGACGGCACCTGCGGCCTGACAGGTAGCAGTTTCTTAACCGCGTCACTTAACGAATGCGCCGAACCCGCTTTTCTCGCGGACCGCTTCCCCTACAATTCAACGTTGAACTTGTGTCCGCGGTTCAACAGGGGGAACGTCATGTCCAGGAAAACCGCATGCTTCGCCATGGCCGGGCTGACCATGCTCGGCTCGATTTCGCAGACGGCGGCCGGCGGCCGCGCCGTCGAATGCTATGAGCCGGTCCAAACGCCTGATGTCTATGACACGGTCTACGAGGACGTGATGATCAGTCCGCCCAGCCAGCAGGTCGATTATGAAGCGCCGATCTACGGCACGCGCGAGCGGGTGGTGATGACGGTTCCGGCACAGGTGACCTATGAGGTGGTGCCCGCAATCACCCGTACGGTCTACCACACAGTCAAGGTCGATGATGGCGGCTATTCCTGGGAATGGCGCGTCATCCACGGCCGCAAGGTGCTGTGCAAGGTCCGGCACAAGGCGCGCTATGAACGCGTCGCCGAAACGGTGGTGATCCGGCCGGAGCGCACAAGGCGCGTCGTCATTCCGGCGCAATATGACAGGATCGCCGAGGAGGTGCTGGTGCGACCGGAGCAAAGGCGCGTCATCGACATTCCCGGCGCCTACCAGACCGTCGCGCGGCGCGTGCTGGTGCGCGAAGGCTCATCCGGCTGGCGGCGCGTGCATATTCCCAGGCATTGCCAGGACTGAATTCAGGCGATTTCGGCTCGCAACCAACGTTTCAGGCCGGCAATATCGCCATCATCGACAGCCGCCGCCACACGCCGGCCGACCGCCGCCCCGAATTTATAGCCATGGCCCGAGCAGGCCGAGACGATCAGGCACTTGCCCGTCTCATGCGCCAGGAATTTCTCATCGTCCGTGAATGTGTAGGCGCAGGTGACCACTTCGGTCACCTCATACTCCTCGATGCGGGCGATCGGCGGTGAAAACAGGTTGCGGATCGCCTCGCCCTCGCCCGGCACCGGCTGCCGGTTCCAGTCGGCGTCGCTGGTCGGCACCCTGTGCAGGCCTGAACCGAATTTCATGCCGGCACCTCGGGTCAGCGGAATCATGTAGCCGTCGGTCTTGCCACCTACATCGAGGACCACGGGCGCAACTTCCCAGACGGCCTTGAGGTCCGCCGGCGGTTCGACATAGGCGAGCGCGGTTCGGTACGTCTTCAGTTCGCCGCCGAGTTCGGGGAACAGTTTCAGCACCCAGGCGCCCGCAGCGACGACGATGCGGTCGGCCTGCATCGTCTCGCCGGACGCGAGCACGATATGCCCTGCCTCGGAGTCGACCGCCGTCACCTTGCTGTTCTCGTAGACGTTGGCGCCGTTGGCGCGCAGCCACTTGGCCAGGCCGGACGCGATCTTGCGGCAATGCAGCGCGCCGCCTTCCGGCGAAAAGTAGGCGTAGCGGAACGAGCCCGGCTCCAGGAAAGGCCAGCGTTCGACCGCGGCATCAGGTTCCAGCAGGTCGAACGGATAGTTTCCCTCCTCCAGCCCTTCCCGGTATTCCTCGGCTTCGTCGCCCGGCTCGCGCGAGACGCAGAGGAAGCCCCTGGAATCGAGATGGTTCTCGCCGAGGTCGGCCCACATTTCGTCCCAGGCTTCATAGGCCTCGCTGATCAGCCGGCCGTAGCCGGTCCCGGCCCGGTAGGCACGGCGAATGATGCGGTGATGGTCGCCGGATGCCGCCAACGGATTGGGGATCGGCCCCTGCTCGACGATGGAAACGCTATGGCCAGCCTTGACCAGCGACCATGCGGTGGAGAGACCGGCGATGCCCGCGCCGACAACGATCACATTCATCAAATCAGACTTTCCGCAGCCGTTGCGGCTGGCTCAACGCATTGGATTGCGGCCGCCAACATACGGTCTGGAACCAGGCTGGCAAGCCGCGCTATTGGTCTGGCATGACCAAATCGACGCCATCCTACCTCGCCTTTGATCCAGCGACCCGTCACCTGAGGCTTGACCCGCACGAGCGGGCTTTCTTCCAGGATCCGTACGAGGCCTACACGTTCCTGCACGATGCATCGAATGCCTTTTTCTGGGAAGAATTCGGATTCTGGTGCTTTGGCGGCTTCGACGACGTCAACAAGCTGTTGCGCGACCGCCGCTTCGGCCGCCAGAACCCGGCGGGCATTCCCGACAGTCGTGGCATCGGCCGGGATAGAACACATCTCAAGGCATTCGACGGCATCGAAGCCAATTCCATGCTGGAACTGGAGCCGCCGGTACACACGCAGCTTCGAACACTGGTCAACCGCGCCTTCGTGTCGCGCCAGGTCGAGCGGCTGCGGCCGCGCGTGGAGGCACTCGCCAACGAACTGATCGATCGTTTCGAGCCGGGCAAGCAAGTCGACCTGCTGCCCGCCTTCGCTTCTCCCCTGCCCATCACCATCATCGCCGAGATGCTCGGCGTGCCGGTCGAAATGGGACCGCAACTGCTCGACTGGTCACATCGAATGGTCGCCATGTACGTGCATGGCCGCACTCGCGAGATCGAGGAGACGGCCAATCGCGCGGCGCAGGATTTCGCCGATTTCCTGCGCGGCACCATCGCCGAACGGCGCAAAAATCCCGGCGACGACCTGCTGTCGCTGCTGATCTCGGCGCAGGAGGGCGGCCAAAAATTGTCGGAAGACGAAATGGTGTCCTCGGCGATCCTGCTGCTCAATGCCGGCCACGAAGCGACCGTGCACCAGACCGGCAATGCGGTGCGCTCGATCTTGGCGCAAGGCGGCGACCCGCGCCGTTTCTTCACCTCAGCCGAGGCAACGGCGGCCGCTGTCGAGGAATGCCTGCGCTTCGACGCGCCGTTGCACATGTTCACCCGCTACGCCTACCAGGAGATCGAAATCGCTCCCGGGATCGTCGTGCAGCCCGGCCAGACGATCGGTCTGCTGCTTGGCATGGCCAACCATGACGCTCATGCCTTTGCCGAGCCGCGGGCCTTCCGGCCGGATCGTGCCGACCAGAAGAACGTGTCGTTCGGCGCCGGCATCCATTTCTGCATCGGCGCGCCCCTGGCCAGGCTCGAATTGCAGGTGTCGCTGAAAACATTGTTCGAGCGGCACCCAAAGCTTCGTCTTGCCGAAAGCCCAAGCTTCCGCGACACGTATCACTTCCACGGGCTGGAAGCGCTCACCGTCGGCTTCTGAAGGAGCGCAGGCCTGAGCTGTGAGCTGCGCGCAGCAAAGGATCACAGCCTGATCACATACTCCTTGCGGGTGGTTTCAAGCACTTCCCAGCTTCCCTTAAAGCCAGGCCGCAGCACGAAGCTGTCGCCGGCCCTGACGGTGCGCGCTTGGCCACCCTCCTCTTCGATCACCGAAACGCCGGAGAGGATGTGACAGAATTCCCATTCGTCGTAGACGATGCGCCACTTGCCCGGGGTCGATTCCCAGATACCGGCATAAAGGCCGCCTTCGCGCTCCTCGACGTTCCAGGTGCGGAATTTCGGATCGCCCGAGATCAGGCGATCGGGCGCCGGCGCGCCTTCTTCGGCGTCGACAGAATCCGTCGATATCGTCAGGTAATGCTCGGACAGGATTTGCCTCCATGAAGAACCGGCCTCGGGCCGGCTCGCCTTACCCCGGCGTTTTGCGCCGACCCGCCCACGAGGGGGAGGATAGATCAAACTTTGGCGAGTGCCTGTTCGAGATCGGCGACGATGTCGGTGACGTCCTCGATGCCGATGGACAGCCGCACCGTGTCCGGTCCCGCACCCGCCTTGACCTTCTGCTCGTCGGACAGCTGTCGGTGCGTGGTCGACGCCGGATGGATGACCAACGACTTGGTGTCACCGACATTGGCCAAGTGCGAGAACAACTCCAACGCTTCAACGAATTTGACGCCGGCCTCGTAACCGCCCTTGAGGCCGAAGGTGAAGACCGCGCCGGCGCCTTGCGGCGAGTATTTCTTTTGCAGGGCGTTGTTCTTGTCGCTGGGAAGGCCGGGATAGTTGACCCAGGCCACCTTGGGATGGTTGGACAGCCAGCCCGCGACGGTGATCGCATTGTCGCAATGGCGCTGCATGCGCAGCGGCAAGGTTTCGAGGCCTGTCAAAATGAGAAAGGCGTTGAACGGCGAAATCGCCGGGCCGAGATCGCGCAGGCCAAGCACGCGCGCGGCGATGGCGAAGGCGAAATTGCCGAAGGTTTCGTGCAGCACCAGGCCGCCATATTCGGGGCGCGGTTCCGACAGCATCGGGTACTTCCCTGATTTCGACCAGTCGAACGTGCCGCCATCAACGATGGCGCCGCCGATCGAGTTGCCGTGACCGCCAATGAACTTGGTCAGCGAATGGACGACAATGTCGGCGCCGTGCTCGATCGGCCGGATCAGGTAGGGCGAGGCCAGGGTGTTGTCGACGATCAGCGGCAGGCCATGCTTGCGCGCGATGTCGCCGATCTTCTCTATGTCGACGAAGGTGCCGCCGGGATTGGCCAGACTCTCGATGAAGATCGCCTTGGTCTTGTCATCGATCTGGCTCTCGAAGGTTGACGGATCGTTCGCTTCGGCCCAGCGCACCTCCCAGCCAAAGTTCTTGAAGGCATGGCCGAACTGGTTGATCGAACCGCCATAGAGCTTGTTGGCGGCGACGAAATTGTCGCCCGGCTGCAACAGATTGTGGAACACGATTACCTGGGCGGCGTGGCCGGACGCGACCGCCAGGGCGGCCGTGCCGCCCTCGAGCGCCGCTATGCGTTCTTCGAGCACCGCCTGCGTCGGGTTCATGATGCGGGTGTAGATGTTGCCGAAGGCCTTCAGCCCGAACAGCGAGGCGGCATGATCGGCGTCGTCGAAAACAAAGGAGGTCGTCTGGTAGATCGGCGTGGCGCGTGCGCCGGTGGCCGGATCGGGTTTGGCGCCGGCATGGACGGCGAGCGTGTTGAAACCGGGCGTGCGGGTCACTGAAACCTCCCTCGAACAAAACTTCTGAAATTCGCCGGCCATTCTTGGCCAAGCTCGACCACGAATGCAAAGAAGAAAATACCCTTCGGCGTGTCATCTTCGACCAGATAGCAGGAAAATACGGCTCCTGCCGGAATAATTTTGCGCCTTCCCCTTGTCTATTTTTGCCGCACGCCGAAACTCTGGAACCCCGACCGCATCAGCGGCTTCTTCGACGACAGCACACCGGAATTGACCCCGGTCCAGCCGATCTCGCCGGACAGCTTGCCGTATTCGATCTTGGGGCAGCGGTTCATCACCACCTTGATGCCGGCGGCTTCGGCGCGCGCGGCGGCTTCGTCGTGGCGCACGCCGAGCTGCATCCAGATCACTTTCGGCAGGGGATCGAGCTTCAGCACCTGGTCGACAACGCCGGCCACCGCCGCCGAGGCGCGAAAGATGTCGACCATGTCGATGGGCTGGGCAATCTCGGCAAGGCTGCCATAGACCGTACGGCCGAGTATCTCCTTGCCAGCATGGCCCGGATTGATGGGGAACACCTCAAACCCCTTGGCCAGCAGGTATTTCAACACGAAATAGCTTGGACGAACGTCGTTGGCGGACGCGCCGACCATGGCGATGGTCTTCACCGAATTGAGGATGCCGGCGATGTAGGCGTTGTCATAGCTATCGTGATTCATGGCTCGTCCTCATACAACGCCTCGGCGAGAAAGCCATCAGGATCACTGCTGAAATCGCGCATCATGCGGAAGTGGTCCGTATCACGAAAATCGGTCGGATCGAGCCCGAACCGGCTGATGCGGAACAGCCGCGCGCCCGGACAGGCCATCAGCAGCGGCGAATGCGTCGCCATGATCACTTGCGCGGTGCCCGACCGATCCATGCGCCGCAGCATCTTGAGAAGCTCGATCTGGCGCGATGGAGACAGCGCGCTTTCGGGCTCGTCGAGGATGTAGATGCCTTGTCTGCGGCAACGTTCCTCGAAGAAGCGGATGAACCCTTCGCCATGCGACCAGGACAGAAAGTCGGGCGGAGGTGGCTTGAACGGATCTTCCAGGGCCACCTGGTCAAGATAGCGAGCCACCGAGTAGAAGGATTCGGCGCGAAAGAACCAGCCGGCGGTGACTTTTGGCAACCAATGGCCACGGAAAGTGTCTGCCAGCGCGGCACCACTCTTGTCGATGGCGCCGGAATGGTCGACGGGCTGATAGCCCTTGCCGCCTCCGGCTTCGTCGTAGCCGGCGAGCGCGCCGATCGCCTCGAGCAATGTCGATTTGCCGGTGCCGTTCTCACCGACGATGATGGTAATTGGTGTGGTGAATTCGAGTTCGAAGGCGTGACCACGAAACAGCGGCAGGTTCCACGGGTATTTTTCCCAATCGGTCACCCGCTCGGAATCGAGCAGAATGCGCTTGAGATAGGGCGCCTTGAGCCGCGTCAACTGCCTGCGGTAAGCCATCAATCGGGCAGCGAGATCGTACCGTCTTCCGCGATCGGAAAGGCCGGGTTGTGCGCCACTTCCCAGACATGTCCGTCGGCATCGGCGAAATAGCCGTACCAGCCGCCCCAGAAGGCACGGCCTGCCAGCTTGACGATGCGGCCGCCGGCCTCTTCAGCCATCGCAAGCACCGCGTCCACTTCGGCATCGGAGCGGGTGTTGTAGGCGAGATAGACGGCGGCAGGCGCCTTGGCGAAGGTGATGCCGGAATCCTCCTCGGCGCTGGCGCGCGGGAACAGGCCGAGTATAACACCACCCATCTGGAAGAAGGCGACGCCATCGGTGATGCCCGCATGGCGCTTCAGGCCCATCGTCTCGTAGAAGCGCACCGCACGATCGAGATCATCGGTGGCGATGGTGATGATGGAGATGCGCGGCTCCATGACTTTCGTCCTTATTCGTCGGTCCATTCCGGCTTGCGTTTGCCGATGAAGGCGCCGATGCCCTCCTGGGCGTCACGCGCCAGCATGTTCTCGACCATGACCCGGCCAGTATAGCCATAGGCATCCGCCAGCCCCATCTCGGCCTGCGCATAAAACGCTTCCTTGCCGGTCTTCAGCACCGAAGATGATTTTGAAGCAATGGTTTGGGCGTATTTGTTGACAATCTGATTCAGGTACTCGCGCGGCACGACGCGGTTGACCAGGCCGAACTCCTTGGCGGTCGCGGCATCGATGGTTTCGCCAGTCAGGAGCATTTCCATGGCGTGCTTGCGCGAGACGTTGCGAGACAACGCCACCATCGGCGTCGAGCAGAACAGGCCGATGTTGACGCCCGGCGTGCAGAAGGTCGCCTCATGCGAGGCGATGGCGAGGTCGCAACTGGCGACAAGCTGCAGGCCGGCGGCGGTGGCAAGGCCATCCACTTCGGCGATCACCGGCTTGGGGTGGCGCACGATCGCCTGCATCAGCGTAGCGCAGGCGGCAAACGTCTCTTCGAAGAAGGCCTTGCCGCGATCGGCGTCGGCGCGGCGCGCTGTCATCTCCTTGAGATCGTGGCCGGCGCAGAATACCTTTCCGGCCGCCGACAGCACTATGACGCGAACGGCCTTGTCGGCCCTGGCACGGTCCAGTTCCTCCGTCAGCGCCGTCATCGCCGCCAGGGAAAGCGCGTTCGCGGGGGGATTGGCAAGCGTCAGGCGCAGCAGGCCCTCGTCGCGCCTAGCCACAACCGGCCCTTCAACTGCGACAGGCTTGATGGCAAGGATTTCGGCCATGGCTAAGGTCTCCGCGATTCCGTTCCGCTGGCAAGGTATCTAATATCGGCTGGGGTTTCATCAACACCGTATCGCTTGCGCCAGTAGGATGAAGGTGTTGCCAGAAACGCGCCGCTTCGCCCATACAGGCTTGGCGCAGAATGAGGACCGAGATGCCCGCCCAGACCAAGCTCGAGCCGGTGCTGACAGCAGCCCAGGTCAATGCGCTGATGGAGACCGTGTTTCCGCAGCTCAACGAAAAGGGCGCGGCCTTTGAGGCAACCGACGTGTTTCCCGGCGGCTGCACCGTGCGGCTCAATGCCGGCGAACGGCATTTGCGTCCCGGCGGTACGGTGTCCGGCCCTGCCTTGTTCACGCTGGCCGACATTGGCGGCTATGTCTGCGTGCTCAGCCATGCCGGGCCCGATGCGCTCTCGGTCACCACCAATCTGAACATCAATTTCGTCCGCAAGGCCGAGGCAGGACCGATCGATGGCCATTGCCGCATTCTGAAGCTCGGAAAGAACCTGATGGTCTTCGACATCGACATCGTCGCCGGCCCGGAGGGGCAGACAGTGGCGCACGCCACCGGAACCTATTCGATCCCGCCGAAACGCTGACACGGAGAAGGCCGATCCGGCATCCTGGCCGGAACTCCCGATCGACACGTCCGTTTTGCGGCATGCCCGATCTGACCACATACCTTGCCTTTCTCGGCGCCGTGCTTGCCTACCAGCTTTCCGGCGTCGGGCCCGATATGATGCTTGTGATCAGTCGCGGCGTCGGACAGGGCTGGCGCCACGCGCTGGCGGCCGCGACAGGCTGCGTATCGGCCGGCGTCGTACAAATTCCATTACTTGCGATGGGACTTGCCACGCTGATCACATCCTCGCCGCCTCTTTACAGCTTTCTCCAAATCGTCGGCGCCATCTATCTGATCGCCATCGGGGTCAAATTCCTGTTGGCGCGCCGGCAGGATGAAAGTCGTACCTCTGCCTTTGCCAACACCGGTGGCACTGCTGCCGCTTTCCGGCAAGGCATGATCTGCAATCTCACCAATCCGACGACGCTTGCCTTCATGTTAGCGATGCTGCCGCAATTCGTTCACCCTTGGGCCGGTCCAGCGGCGTTGCAGTTCGTCATTCTCGGCACGACTATGAAGATGAAGGGAATGGTTGTCCTCGGCGCTGTCGCGCTGACCTCCGGCGCGGTCGGCGGCTGGCTGTCGCGCCGAAGCAGCTTCGTCGTGTGGCAGGGAAGGCTAGCCGGAGCCATTATGGTCGCCGTCGGCATCAGACTCCTGCTTGCAGTGACGAGTGGCCGGCGGTGAGCGAAATACCAGCCGTTTTGGCGGTAGGCCGTGTTGTAAAATAATACCACATAGTTTAGCCATTGAAATTTAACGGTTTTTCGTTTTCGTTGACTCCCAATGATGCTTGACGAGGGCTACCCTTCTCCCCTATAAGCCCTCACGAAGCAGCGGCCCGCAAAGGCCGCCGTTTTGTTATTGGCGGCGGGCAAGCGCTTTTCGTCAATCCAAGCAACAAGAAACGCCTTCCTTATCGTTTGTGGATTGGGGAAGGTCCGAACCGAAAGCAGAAAACATGACAACCTTTTCGCAGAAGCCTGCGGATGTGGTGAAAAAGTGGATCCTGATCGACGCCGAAGGTCTCGTCGTCGGCCGTCTCGCCACCGTTATCGCCAATCATCTTCGCGGCAAGCACAAGCCGACCTTCACCCCGCATGTCGACGACGGCGACAATGTCATCGTCATCAATGCCGACAAGGTGGTGTTCACCGGCAAGAAGTTCACCGACAAGGTCTATTACTGGCACACCGGGCACCCCGGCGGCATCAAGGAGCGCACCGCGCGCCAACTGCTTGAAGGCCGTTTCCCCGAGCGTGTCGTCGAGAAGGCCGTCGAGCGCATGGTGCCGCGTGGCCCGCTCGGCCGTCGCCAGATGAAGAACCTGCGCGTCTATGCAGGTGCCGAGCATCCGCATGTCGCCCAGCAGCCAGAAGTGCTCGACGTGGCCAAGCTGAATTCCAAGAACAAGAAGGTCGCATAAGATGGCTGAGCTTTCCTCGCTCGCAGAACTGGGCGCCGCTACCGGCAACACCAATACGCAGGCCGCGGCACCCGTCCATGTCCAGAAGCTCGACAAGTCGGGCCGCGCCTATGCCACCGGCAAGCGCAAGAACGCCATCGCGCGTGTTTGGGTGAAGCCAGGTTCGGGCAAGATCGTCGTCAACGACAAGGAATTCGCGACCTATTTCGCGCGTCCGGTCCTACAGATGATCCTCAACCAGCCGATCATCGCCGCCAACCGCTCGGGCCAGTACGACATCGTCGCCACGGTCATCGGCGGCGGCCTTTCGGGCCAGGCCGGCGCTGTGCGTCACGGCATCTCCAAGGCGCTGACCTATTACGAGCCGGCGCTGCGTGCCGTGCTCAAAAAGGGCGGCTTCCTGACCCGCGACAGCCGCGTCGTCGAGCGCAAGAAGTACGGCAAGGCGAAGGCCCGTCGTTCGTTCCAGTTCTCGAAGCGCTAAGCGCATCGCAGCTTCACAACCGAAAGGCCGCCTGCGGGCGGCCTTTTTGCGTTGCGCATCACTATTGAGCGGAATGGTCGGCGTCGCGGATGAACAGGAACGCGCAAAGTGCCGAGCCGGCCACCGCGAGCGCCGAGGCCAGGAATGCCAGTTGCATGCCCTCGATCGTGCCCAGCGCCAAGGCGGATCCGAACAGCGCCACCCCGATCGCGCCACCCGACTGGCGCACGGTGTTGAGCACGCCCGATGCCGTTCCCGACATCTCCGCCGGCACGGAAGACAACAGCGCGGTGGTCATGGCCGGTACGGCAAGACCAATGCCGACCGGCAGGAACAGCAGGCGCCACAGCAGCGACAGGTAGGACGTATCGGCCTGGATCAGCGCCATCAGTCCGAAACCGGCTGCCCCGACGAACAGGCCAATCGCCATGGGCGATCGTGGACCATGATTTGCGGCAATGCGCCCGGCGGCAATGTTCGACAGGGTGACTGCCGCCATGAACGGCAGGAAGGCCAGCCCTGTCATTTCGGGAGAAAAATGCCTTTCCTGCTGGAAATACAGGCTGAGCATGAAGATCGTGCCATAGAGCGTCAGGTTGACGGCCAGTCCCACGAGGCTCGTCACAGCCGGCACGCGGCTGGCAAAGAGACCGAGCGGAAACATCGGCGCCCTCGTCCGGCTCTCGACCAGCAGGAACAGGCTTGCGGCCACCGCCGCCAATACCAGTCCGCCGATGACCGGCATCGAGGTCCAGCCCGATGAACCGGTTTCGATAAAGGCGCCGGTCAGCGAAAACAGCGCCAGCACGACAAGTCCCTGCCCCACCCAGTCGATCGGCGGCCGCTCGGCCTTGAGCGGCGTTTCCTGCAGAAACCGATAAGCCATCCAGATGGCGAGAGCGCCAATGGGCAGGTTGACCAGAAAGATGCTGGCCCAGCCAAGCGACGCGACCATGAAGCCGCCGAGCACCGGCCCTGCCGACAGCGCGATGCCGCCCGCCGCCGTCCACAGCCCAACGGCGCGTGCCCGGCGCGCCTTGTCGGATGCGTAGGCGCGATTGAGGAGTGCCAGCGAACACGGCATCAGCAAGGCGGCACCCGCGCCTTGTGCAGCGCGCGCCGCAATTAGCAACCAGGCACTCTGAGCCAGGCCGCAAGCCAGCGAAGCAATGCTGAACAGCGCCATGCCGCCAACGAAAACGCGGCGAGCGCCGACCCTGTCGCCGAGGGCGCCGCCGGCGAGCAGCAGCGAGGCGAAGGCAAGCGTGTAGGCGTCGACGACCCATTGCAGGCCGCCGACCCCCATCGACAGCCCAGTACCGATCCTGTTCAGCGCGACGTTGACGATGGAGACATCGAGCTGCACGACCACGAAGCCGAGGCTGGTCGCAGCAACGGTGGCGGCATAGGCGGCAGGGCGCTTGATAACGATGGTATCGGGCATGCCCATGGATAACGGGTTTCCCCTGACACCGTTGCGTCAGCAGGCGCCGGCCTGCGACAACCAGGCCGGAACTTCAGCCGCGGCAAATCAATTGATGCTGGCGGTCGCGGCAGGTTCGACGCGTTCGCCCGTCCCCGCATAGGGCACGCGAAACCCATTCGCCGCCAGCCAGCCTATCGCCGCCTTCGGCTCATCGGTCTGGATGATGGTGGCGCCGCGATCGGCCCAGAAACCCCAGGCTTCGCGCGGCAGGCTGGCCTGAACCGCCAGTTCGTCGCCCCGGCCGCCGGCCAGGAAGCCGCCCGGCTTGTCGACGATGGCGTAGGTGTCGGCCCAGATGTGCCAGTCGCCCCTCACCGCGGCCGCGCGCATGCGCGTGCTGAACAGCGGCCCGCCAGTCTCGGTCAACGTCTCCGCGCCGGCGCGCCAGTTGATCAGCTCGATCGCGCGCGGCGCAAAAGCATGGTCGACCGTCGCGGCGAAACCGGCGTCATGCACTGCGTCGTCGGCGATGATCGGCATGAAGTGAACGCCGCCGCCGACCGCTTCCATGGCAGCCTTCACCGTAGCGATCCTGGTCTGGTTCCACAGGTTTTCCTTGACGATGACCTGGTCGGCCATGCCGAGATCTCGCGCCACCGCGACCATACCCGACAGGTCCCCAACCTCGAGCTTGTTGTCGAGATTGATGAGGATCCTGTCCCGGGTCGCCAGCAGCATCTCGCGCAGCGTCGAGACTGTCTCGTCGGTGACGGCGCCCGTGCCTTCGATCACCAGCCGGCACCTCTTCAGTTCGGCCAGCGTGTACTTAACCACCTCACCCTTGCAGGTCGTGGTGCGATCAAGCCAGCTGTCATGCATGACGACAAACTCGCCGTCCTTCGAGCGCCGGATGTCGACCTCGACGATCTCGGCGCCGATCGCGATCGAGCCTTCGACGGCGGCGAGCGAATTTTCCGCATAGAGCGTCTTGCCGGCCTGCATGCTGCCGGCGCGATGCGCGGCCACCATGACGTGGTCGCGCCATTGGTTGGCATGTTCGAAGCGGTCGAGGATCTGCCTGGCGCGGGTTTCGCCCGCCATTGACTGGCTGGCGAAACCCGCCAGCGTGACGGAAAGCAGAAGGCTCGGCCAGAAGGTCCGCATCGAGAATCGCTCCATTCCGGATCGAACCGGGAATAGGCGATGCCCGTGACGTCTAGGTGAACGAAGCCGGCTAGCGGTTGCCAGCGATATGTCGCCTCAGATGCGTTTCGACAGTCGGCGGAACCAGGCCATCGCAGGCATCTCGACGAAACGCCAGGTAATCCAGGAGACACCTATCGTGGCAAGGAGCATGACGAGGATCGCAACGTCCCCCGCCCAGCCGGCGCCGAAGCCGGTCGCCGGCTCTCCGCGCAAGACGATGTCGCCGACAAGACCGAGGCCGAGCTTGCGCTCGACCAGGCCGGCGACATTGATCATGCGCGCCTGGACGAAGATGTGGACCATGTAGATCGAGTAGGACAGCGCGCCGAGCGTCAGAATGAGTGGGGTTCTCAGAAAGACACTGATCCAGCCCCCCTCATGAGCAAAGAGAAACAATGCCAGTGCAAACACCAGCGGTGCTGCGATCCCGGCATCATTGTCGCCCGCCAGTGCGACGAAAAGCACAATGACAGCCGCCATGACGATTTCGGCAAGGGTCCAGCTCAGCAACGGGCCGGTCCGGGCAAGCGCCTGTCGCGCGCCTGCAATGGAATCATGCTGGAACGAGGCAAGCAAGGCGCCGAGCGAGAAGCCGTACAGGCAGCGTATGAAGCCGAAATCGAAGGACACATCCATATGGTGGGTCGAGAAGCCAAGCAGAAACAGAGGCGCGGTGATGGCGGCGGCGACGAACCACACCCAGGCGCGTGCCCCGGCGGTGAAGACCACTCCCGCGAACAACAGGTAGGCGAAGAACTCCGCCGAAATGCTCCAGCTTGGCGCATTCCAAGTCAATTGGTCATCGAAGCCGACCCCCTGGAGCAGCAGCAGATTGCTAAGCAGGCTCTCGAGGCTGAAGCCGCCGGTGAAGGGAGCGGCACCGGCGCCATGCACCTGAGGCAGCATCAGCCGCAGCAGCTCGAATCCGGCAAAAGCGGCGAGCATGAGAAAGTGCAGCGGATAGATGCGGCCGAAGCGCACCAGCGCAAAGCGTGCGACCTCCCGCGGCTGGTTCAGCCGCCAGCCATAGGAGCTGGCGATGACGAAACCGGAGAGAACGAAGAAGAAGTCGACAAACAGATAGGACGAACCGACAAAGGCGCTTTGCGAGATCGTCGAAGCGGTCGGGAAGTGGAACAGCGCCACCAGCAGGGCGCAGATGCCGCGCCACGAATCGAGAACCAGGAACCGCTCACCCGCCACCGTGCCGGACTGGATCGACGCCGCGCCATGGGGAGAATCAAGAAACGCGGTCTGCGTCATGATGATACAATCCTGTCTCGCGGCGGCACCGCGCCCGCGCCGTTTCGTTTCCCCAAGCTGTGACTGGCATGTTGCGTGCCGGTTCTGTAGTTGTTGCACCCCGATGAAAACCAAGGATCCGTAATGGCGAACAAGAACATCGACCATGCCTTCACAGCCCGCTCGAAGACGGGCGCTTCGCTGGAGCCGACCTATGCCGGCGCGCTGTCGTTCATGCGACGCAAATACACGAAGGATGTGAAGGGCGCGGACGCTGTGGTTTGGGGCATCCCTTTTGATGCCGCCGTCACCAATCGGCCCGGCGCGCGTTTCGGGCCGCAGGCGATCCGCCGCGCCTCGGCAATCCTCGACAACGATCCGCAATATCCCTTTTCGCGCGATCTGTTCGAGCACCTCGCGGTGGTCGACTATGGCGATTGTCTGCTTGATACCGGCAACCACCAGAAGACGCCGGGGACGATCGAACGCGAGGCGGCCAAGATCCTGAAGTCAGGTGCCTTCCTGCTGTCGCTGGGCGGCGACCATTTCGTCACCTGGCCCCTGCTCAAGGCACATGCCGCAATCCATGGCCCGCTCGCTCTGGTGCAGTTCGATGCGCACCAGGATACCTGGGAGGATGACGGCAAACGCATCGACCATGGATCCTTCGTCGGCCGCGCGGTCAAGGAAGGCATTATCGATCCCGACCGCTCGATCCAGATCGGCATCCGCACCCACGCGCCCGACACGTTCGGCATCAAGATCCTCTACGGTCACGAGATCGAGGAGATGCGTGCATCCGACATCGCCTACGCCATCGTCGACAGGACGGGCGGCAAGAAGACCTATCTCACCTTTGATATCGACTGCCTTGATCCCGCCTATGCACCCGGCACCGGCACGCCGGTCGCCGGCGGGCCGTCCTCTGCAAAGATCCTGTCGACGCTGCGCCAGCTCAACCAGATCGATATTGTCGGGGCCGATGTCGTGGAGGTTGCGCCGGCCTACGATCACGCCGATATAACGGCGATTGCCGGCTCGATGATCGCCATGCAGTATCTCGGCCTGCTGGCCGAGCGGAAAGCACGGCTCGAAGAGCTGAACAACGGCAGCCACAACGGTGCCGCGGTGAACCAAGGCAACGGCATATAGTTTTCGATATCAGGGAATTTGATCAGCCAATGAAACCGAAAATCTTCATCGACGGCGAGCACGGCACCACCGGTCTCCAGATCCGGGCGCTGCTTGCCGAGCGCGGCGACCTGGAGATCATTTCAATTCCCGCCGAGCGCCGCAAGGAAACGGCGGCGCGAGCCGAATTCCTCAATGCCGCCGACGTTGCGATCCTGTGCCTGCCGGACGATGCGGCGAAGGAGAGCGTGTCGCTGATCTCCAACGAGACCACCAGGGTCATCGATGCTTCGACCGCGCATCGCGTAGCGCAAGGCTGGGAATATGGCTTTGCCGAGATGGACAAGGAGCAGGCGAAGAAGATCGGGGCGGCGAAACGCGTCGCCAATCCCGGCTGCTGGCCGCAGGGACCGATCGCGACGCTGCGGCCGCTGGTCGCCGCCGGCCTGCTGCCTGCGGATTTCCCGGTCACAGTCAACGGCATCTCGGGTTATTCGGGCGGCGGCCGCCCGATGATCGAGGACTATGTCGCCAAGGGCGAGGACGCCTCTGAATTCCTGCCCTACGGGCTCACCCTCCAGCACAAGCACGTGCCGGAGCTCAGGGCCTATGCGAAACTGTCGCACGATCCGATCATGCAGCCAGCGGTGGGCAATTTCGCGCAAGGCATGATCACGGTGGTGCCGCTGCAGCTCGGTGGCCTCGACCATGTGCCGACCGGTGCGGAACTCCATGCAGCCATCGCCGACCATTTCGCCGCCATCAAGGGCGGCGTGGTCGAAGTGGCGCCCTATGCGCATGTGGAGCGCATTCCGGAGATCGATCCGGAAATCTACAATGGCACCAACCGAATGAAGCTCTACGTCTTTGCCAATGACAAGCGCGCGCAGGCCCTGCTGCTCGCCGTTTACGACAATCTCGGCAAAGGGGCATCGGGGGCTGCCGTACAGAACATGGACCTGATGCTCGGCCTCTGATGGCGGCACCGGCATTTCCGGACCGTTGGAAGATCAGCGCGCCCGAGCTCATCGCCGAGACCTTTTCGAGCCGCATCTGGAAGGTGCGGCGCGAGGACGGCTCGCCGGCGATCGTCAAGGCGCTGAAGCCATTCGATGACGTCGCAGACGAGTTGCGCGGCGAGCATTTCCTTGCCTGGCGGCGCGGCGAAGGCGCCGTGCGGCTGCTGGGCCGCGACGGGCATTCCATGTTGCTCGAATATGCCGGGGAGACCATGCTGTCGCATGTTCTTGCCGAGCAGGGAGATTTGGCCGCCACGGAAATCGCGGCGGAGGTGATGGCAAAGCTGTTTTCGCCATCGGATCACCCCGCTCCGCCCGACCTGCAGCCGCTTCGGGAACGATTTTCCAGCCTGTTCAAGAAAGCGGAGGCCGACCGTGTCGTTGGCCGGAACAGCCTTTATGTCGAAGCGGCGGAAATCGCCGACCGGCTGCTGGGTGGTCCGCATGATGTCAGGCCGCTGCATGGCGACCTCCATCACGACAACATCATGCACGGAGCACGCGGCTGGCTGGCGATAGATCCGAAGGGCGTTCTCGGCGACCCGGGATTCGATGCCGCGAACATGTTCTACAATCCTCTTGATCGCGACGACCTTTGTCTCGATCCCCCACGGATTGCCGGGATGGCTGAAGTCTTTGCGCGAACGCTGAGCCAGACGCCGGCGGCAATACTGGATCACGCCATCGCCTATGGCTGCCTGTCGGCTTCCTGGCACCATGAGGACGACAACGCGATCGAGGAGAACCGCGAACTGTCGGTCGCAGCAGCGATCCGAACGGTACGGCTCGGCTTCTGATCCGTGCCGCCTTGCGTCAGGCGGAATTCGACGGCGACAAGACGATGGCGCAGTCGAACGTTCTGGATGTGACCGGAGAGACTCAGCGTCCGAGGGCGATCTCGTGGGGCAAGGGATATGCGCCCTTGGTGCCGCGCCAATGCGCGGCGGCGAACCCCAGCACGATCAACGCGAATCCCTGGTGGATCAGCGCCATGTGCAGCGGCACATGCATCAACAGCGTGCCGATGCCGACGGAGGCCTGCACCAGCACCAGGGCAAACAACAGCGTCGCGCGACGAGCATGCGTTGAACCGGGCAGACGGCGACGCGCGGCGATCATGTGCCACAAGGCGACGACGAACACCGTATAGGCGCCGATCCTGTGCACGAACTGCACCGTCTTGGGGCTTTCGAAGAAATTGCGCCATGCCGGCTCCAGGATCAGCAGATCGCCGGGAATGATCTTTCCGTCCATCAGCGGCCAGGTGTTGTAGCTCAGGCCGGCGTGGAGCCCGGCGACCAGACCGCCGAGATAGATCTGGATCAGCGCCAGAAGCACTACGAGACCAGCCAGTTTCTGGGTCGAACGATCGGCCGCAGGTTCCGAATGCGGCGCCAAGCCGCGCGCGACGACCATGGTCGCCGTGAAGATCAGCGCGGCAAGCGTCAAATGGGTGGCGAGCCGGTACTGGCTGACCGAGACGCGGTCGACCAGACCGGAGGCAACCATCCACCAGCCGATGGCGCCCTGCAGACCGCCGAGAAGCAGGATGCCGACCAGCTTCGGCCCCAGTCCGCGCTCGATGCGGCGCGCCGCCCAGAAGAACAGCAGCGGCAAGGCAAAAACCAGACCGACGCTGCGCGCCAGGAGACGATGCGCCCACTCCCACCAGAAGATCGACTTGAATGCCTCGATGCTCATGCCCTTGTTGAGCTCGGCATATTGCGGGATCTGCTGATAGCGCTGGAATTCCTCTTGCCATTCGGCGTCGTTGAGCGGCGGGATGACGCCGTGGATCGGCTGCCACTCGGTGATCGACAGGCCGGACTCGGTGAGCCTTGTGGCGCCGCCGACCAGCACCAGCGCGAACAGCACCAGAAGCACGACGTAGAGCCAGCCGCGCACCAGCGCGCGGTTGTGCAGATCGCGGTCACGCGCCTCGTAAGGCGCGGCAGTAATGGCGGCCATGGATTTATCCCGGCAGGTTGAAGTCGCGGATTGGTGGACCATCGCATTCCCGCATGCAAGACCGGGCGGCGCGGCACGCCGTCGCGCCGCGTCTGTCGGGTTGCACAGCTTCGCGTCAAGGCCTATGGCGAAGCCGACACATTGAGCTGGGCCGCACTTTACCCCGGCTCCAGGAGGCCAACCATGCCCGTGCGCCTGAAAAAGCTGATCGGAACGTTCCTGCTGGTGGCGCTTGTGATCATCTATGCGCTGGTCGCATCGATCTTCGCGGTCGCCCGGCTGTCCGAGGCGGGCCCGTGGACGCATTTCCTGTTCTTCCTGCTAAGCGGCCTGCTCTGGGTGCTGCCGGCCATGGGCATCATCAAATGGCTGATGCTGGAGCCTCGGCCCAAGCGCTGAACCGTTGCCGGCCCGCCTCAGACGGTGACCACCATCTTTCCGGCGTTGGCGAGCGGCGTCGTCACGCCAGACAGCATGGTGCGGATGTGGGCGAGATTCTGGTAGCGGCCGTTCACCGAGATGCGTGGCAATGCGTGCAGGAAGCCGGCGTGTGCGGCGCGCAGCACGCCATGGCGTGTGGTCACGGCCGAAGTGTAGCCGGCATCGCGGACAAAGCCCACTTCGCGGCAGCCGACGGCGCTGGCATAGCCGTAGGGATAGGCGAAATGGCGCGGCTCCTCGCCCAGCTCGGCTCGCAGGATGGACTTCACCCCGACGATTTCGTGCCGCGCGTCGGCTTCTGAAAGCCGCTTCAGATTGCTGTGGTTGATCGTATGAGCACCGATCGTTACCAGCGGATGCGCTGCGATCGCGCGGATCTCCGACCAGGTCATCAGCGTGTCGACGCGCGGCCGGCCGGCGTCGACGCCTTTCGCATGCGCCAGTTCGCGCAGCACGGCGCGCAGGTCCTCCTCGCGAACCTCGGTGGTGAGATAGGTGTGCAGCCGTGCGATGGCTTGGAGCTTTTTGGCCGGGCTGGTGCAGTCGATCGTCGTTTGCCCGTCGGACGTCGTCAGGGTCAGGCGATCGCCCGCGTTGACGAGATCCTCGACCACGTCCCACCACAGATCCGCAGTGCCGTTGATCAGCCCCGGAGCCACATAGATGGTGATCGGCGCGCCGTGCTTTTCCAGCACCGGCAAGGCTTCGGTCATGTTGTCGCGATAGGCGTCGTCGGCGGTGATGGCGGCGAACTGGCCGCCCTTGCGGCGCGCCGCGATACGCTCCACCGCCTCGTCCATCGAGACGAAGGCGTAGCCATCCGCCTTCAGGCCGGCGATCATGGCGTCGAGGAAGCCGGGCGCAATGTTGAGATGACGGTTGACGCTGTCGGGCTTTTCGGGCTTTGCCGTAACGCGGTGCAGCATGAGGATGGCGCCAATACCGCCGACCAGCGGTTTGGCCAGCGGTGCGAGGCCGGTATAGCGGGCGACGTTGAGCGCCAGCTTTCGGATTGCCTCCCCGCCGTCGATCATTCCTTCACCTTTTGCGCCTAGGCTGAACCAAGCACGGATACGCCTGAGCGCCCCCAAATCGGCAGCAATACGCCCTAAGGATTGAGGTATGGTTGACGCGGCCGCGTCATTTGACGGCAATCGCCTGGCGGCAATCGAAGCCCCGCCCAGTGTGCCGCCGATAGAGCCGGCTGGGCTGTCGGTTTCCACCGCTTCCGCCGATGGGCTCGCGGCCTATGCCGCGTTCTGCCGCTCCGCCGTGTTCGCGCCGGCGCAGAGCGCGGTTTGGATCCGCAACTGGGCCGCGCAGGTCGAGCCGGACCCGGTCGTGGCGATGCTGAATTGCGAAGGCAGACCGGTTTTCGCACTGGCGCTGGAGGTCGTCGGCCATGGGCCATTCCGTGTTGCCCGCTTCATGGGCGGCCGCCACGCCAATGGCAATTTCGTCGCCGCCGACCCGCAATGGCTTGCCAGGGCGGACAGTGCGGCTATTCGTTCGACCCTGGCGGCCATAGCCGAGGCTCGCCCCGACATCGATCTCGTCGCCTTCGAACGCCTGCTGCCCGACCTCGATGGCGTAGCCAACCCACTCGCCTCGTTCGATTATTTCGACAGCCCGAACCTGTCGCTCGCCGTCGACCTGGTCGGCGGTTTCGATGCACTGCTCTCTCGGGCAAACGGAAAGCGCAAACGCAAGAAGCACCGCTCGCAGACGCGCAAGTTCGAGGCCATCGGCAGCCATCGGCGCATCGAGGCGCGGACCGTGGACGAGGTCGGCCGGCTGCTCGACGGCTTTTTCGAGATGAAGGAATCCCGCTTCCGCAGGATGGGCATCGCCAACGTCTTCGGCGACAATCAAGTGCGCGCGTTCTTCCGTGCTCTGTTCACCGAGGCGCTTGCCGAGGATAAGCCCTCCTTCGTGCTGCACGGGCTCGAGGTCGCCGGCAAGCTTCGCGCCGTGACCGGATCGAGCCGCTCGGGCAAACGGCTGATCTGCGAGTTCGGCGCGATCGCCGAGGATGACCTCGCCCACACCAGCCCCGGCGACTTCCTGTTCTTCGACAATATCCAGGAAGCCTGCGAGGCGGGTTTCGACGTCTATGATTTCTCGGTCGGCGACGAGCCGTACAAGCGTTTATGGTGCGATATCGAAACGCAGCACTTCGAGGTGCTGGTTCCGCTGACGTCGAAAGGCCGCGCACTGGCGCTGGGGCTGCGGCAAAGCGCCAGGCTGAAAGCCGTCGTCAAGAACAGTCCGACGATCTGGAAGCTGACCAAGCTGCTGCGTCGCAAGGCCGCTGGCCAGGCGCCGGCGCCCGCCGAGGACGGTAGCTAACCCGCCCACCTTCCAACGTGATGACCACAAGCGCCGCTCATCGGACTCAAGCCGCCGAGCGCCTTCCTGGCACCGGGGTGCCCGGCGGTTCGTGGCCGAGCGGGGTCACCAGCGTCAACTCCGGATAGCCATTCTCGATAAGCTTGACGGCGGCCTGCGTCACCTCATCATCCGGCTCCAGCATGGAGAGGAACACTTCGGTCGCATCGCCACCCAGACGGCTGATGCCTTGGGCGTCGGCGGGACCGCATTCGACTACCACCAGGTCATAGGCGGTGGTCAGCGATTGCATGATGATCGGCAGCCGGTCGGCGGCGCGCATGGCGCGAACCGGATCGGCGGTGCCGACAGGAATGACATGGCAGTCGGAATAGAGGTCGGGGTGGATGACTTCGCTGAACTGCGCCTGCGACGCGAGCAGATTGGTGATGCCCGGGAACAGTCCGCTGTCGAGCATCGGTCGCGAGGCGGCGCCGGAAGCCGTGAGGTCGAGCAGCAGCACGCGCAGGCCGGCGTCGGAGACCTCACGCGCCACCAGGATCGCGGAGGCGGCCGCCTCGTCACCTTCGGGCGACACGAAGATGGCGCGCGCGGCGCCGCTTGCGATCAGCTTTTCCGCCGCTTTTTCAACGTCGATCTCGCCCAGCACCGAACGCGGCCTGGTTTTGGCGACCGGGACGGCCTCGGCAACAGGGACGGTTTCGGCGACCGGTGCGCCGGCGGCGGGTTCGACCTCTATGGCAGATTCCGCCGGCGAGAGCAGATCCGGTTCCACCATCATCTCCGGTTCCACCGCTTTCTCAGCGTGGTGCTCAGGCCCGGACTCTGGAATGATCGTCGTTTCCCTGGCCGCGACCGGCATCGCCACCTCGTCGATCGGCTCGAAGCGAGCGCCGCTGGCCGGGCGCATGGCGCGGCCGGAAAAGAGTTCGCGCAGCAGCGTGAACACCGACATGAGCAAAAGCGAGGCGGCAAAAGCAGCACCGACGATCGGCCCGATCTTGGGGAAGTAGGCCTCGGAAGGCACTACGGCCTTCGAGATGACACGCGCGTCGACCGGCACGTAATTGCGATCCTGGCGCGAAGCCGCCTCGCGGTAGTTGGTCAGGTAAAGTTCGAGCTGCTGGCGCTTGGCGGCAGCGTCACGCTGCAGCGCATCGAGACCGACCTGCTGTTCGCCTGCCTCCGCGGAAGCCGCCTTCAGCGTGTTGACGTCGGCGACGAGCTGGCTCTCACGTGACTTGGCGGCATCGGCCTGCATGGCCAGCCCCTTCATCACCTTCTGAGCTTCGCTGCGGATCTGCGCGTCGAGATCGGCCAGCTGTGATTTTGCCGCGCGAATGCGCGGATGATTGTCGAGCAGCGTCGTCGACAGGTCGGCGATGTTGGCGCGCAGTTCGACCTGCCGTTCGCGCAAGCGCTGGATCAGATCGGATGACAGCACCTCGGGCAGCGAATCCAGCGAGCCGCCATTCTGCAGCGCCTTGCGCACGCTGTCGGCGGTGCCTTCGGCGGCGGCGCGGTTGGCCCGCACCCGCGACAATTCGGTCGACAGTTCGGCCAGTTGTTGGGTGGCGAGCACAGAATTGTTGCCGCCCACCAGAAGGTCCGACTGGGCGCGATAGGCGGCGACCTTGGCCTCGGCATCCCTGACCTGCTTCTGCAGATCGGCGATCTCGGGAGCCAGGAAGTCCGCCGCGGCCGTGTTGGATTCGAGCTTGGCCGCGCCCTGCCCGGCAATGTAGGCGGCGGCAATGGCATCGGGGATAGCAGCCGCGAGCTTGGGATCTTCCGAGGAGAACTCGATGGCGATGATACGCGTCTTTTCGACGCCATAGACGTTGAGCTTCTCGCGCATCTTCTTCAGGACGCGCTCATCGAGCGGGATATCCAGGGGATCGTTCTTCAACCCCACCAGGATCAGCAGGCGGCTGAGAGGCGACATATCGACAGTTTCATCGAATTCGTGCAATCGCGACAGATCAAGCTTCTGCGCCACCCGCTTCAGGATTTCGTTGGACGAAATGATCTGGACCTGGGTGGCGACGCCTTGCTCATCGAGGATCGGCTTGTCGCTGTCATTACTGCCGGCGGGGCGCGTGTAGACGGATTCACGCGTATCGATCTGAACCTGCGTCTGGGCCTTGTAGTGCTTGGTTGCCAGCGAAGCGAGCGCAAACGCCAACCCGGTGACCACCAGGGAGACGACCAATATTCGCAGCCAGTTCCTCTCCAGGCTGGCGAAGAGCTGCCCAAGATCGACGTCAACGTCTGCGGCCGTGGACTGAACGGACATGCATCCTACTCCGATACGGATCGCGTGCACCGTAAACAACTATGGTAACTCAGCCGTTAAGATCACAGCAAGCTTCCGCTAGGACTTACTGGGAGGCGCCAAGCAAAATCGCCAAAGTTGTAAAACTCCTGTCGATCGATGCCGTATCGGTCGTACCCTTTACCGGCCATTAACCCTAACAGGACGATAACGGACGCGCTCTCAGATGTTTGCTGCGACGCCGCAGCGGCCAGTCGAAGGTATGTGTCCTGTCATGAAAAGCACTGCTTCCCTTTTTCGCGCGCTGCTTGCCGTGTCGATGCTTGCCGGCTGCTCCAGCTACCGGCCGACGCCGGCCGCCTTCCACGAGGTGCTCGATCAACCCTATCGCCTGGGCGCCGGCGACCGCGTCCGCGTCACCGTGTTCGAGCAGGACGGGCTGACCAACACCTATAGTGTCGACCAGTCCGGCTATCTCTCCTTCCCGCTGGTCGGTGCCGTGCCGGCCCGTGGCCACACCGCCCAGCAGATGGAAAAGGAAATCGCCGACAAATTGCGCCAAGGCTATCTGCGCGATCCTGACGTTTCCGTCGAGATCGACCGCTACAGGCCTATCTTCGTCATGGGCGAAGTGGGCGCCGCCGGCCAGTATTCCTATGTGCCCGGCCTCACCGTTCAGAAAGCCGTCGCCATTGCCGGCGGCTTCACGCCGCGCGCCAACCAGGAAAGCGTCGACATCACCCGAGATATCAACGGCAAGGTGATGACCGGCCGGGTTGTTACGTCGGACCCGCTGCTGCCCGGAGATACTGTCTATGTGCGTGAACGTCTGTTCTGACGAACACACGTGGCGGACAAACTCAGGATCGTCCATTGCTTTCGTTCACCTGTCGGCGGGATCTTTCGGCATGTGCGGGACCTCGCGGAAGCTCAGGTCGCCGCCGGCCATTCGGTCGGCATCGTGTGCGATTCGACCACAGGCGGGGAATACGAGGAGCGCCTGTTCGGGCGGATGAAGGCCATGCTGGCGCTCGGCATCCATCGCACGCCGATGCAGCGCCATGTCGGACTGGGCGATCTCGCCTCGGCCTCGCGCACCTACGGAATCATCAAGGAATTGCGGCCGGACGTGCTGCACGGGCACGGCGCCAAGGGTGGCGCCTATGCCCGTCTGTTCGGCTCACTGTTGCGGGTATCAAGGTCTCGCGTAGCCCGCCTTTATTCGCCGCATGGCGGTTCTCTCCACTATGACGAGAGCACGTTCACGGGAAAGCTGTTCTTCGCGCTCGAGCGATCCATGGCTCACTTCACCGACTGTCTGCTGTTCGTCTCGGACTATGAGCGACGCACCTATCGCAGGAAGGTCGGCGAGGCGCCCATTCCGAACGCGCTGATCTACAATGGCCTGCGCGCGGCTGAGTTCGACCCCGTTCCGGAGAAGCCCGGAATGGTGGACCTGCTCTACATCGGCATGATGCGTGACCTCAAGGGACCCGACATCTTCATCGACGCGCTGGCCCTTGCGGGGACACGGCTCGGACGCCCGCTGGGCGCGGTCATGGTGGGCGACGGCGACAACCTGCCTCGGTACCGCGCGCAAGTGAGGCGGCTCGGGCTTGACGGCAATGTGCGTTTCCTGCCGCCGATGCCGGCCAGGGATGCCTTTGCGCTGGCCGCGCTGGTCGTCGTTCCTTCGCGCGCCGAAGCCTTGCCGTATGTCGTGCTCGAGACGCTGGCGGCGGGAAAACCGATGATCGCCACGGCCGTTGGCGGCATACCGGAGATCTTCGGCGCCGATTCCCCTGCCCTGATCAGACCTGATCCGTTGCAGCTTGCCGACAAGATCGCCGAAGCGCTGGCCGATCCCGCCGCCTATCGAAAACTGATGCCCGATCGCGCCGATCTGGAGGCACGCTTCGGAGCCGATGTCATGGCTGCCGAGATCGAGAAAGCGTATTTCGCGGCGCTGGCCAAATAAACCACCGGCCCAAGCCCTTCCAAAGCCACGCGTTGTTTCAAGGGTTTCTTAGCTCTCTTTTGCTATTGCCTGGGGGAAGCTTGCGGAAATCCCATGAACGAGATCGATCCCGTGCACCGCTTTTCGGCAGAGGCTGTGCGCAAACTCGACACCCCGACCGATGGCGGCATGCCGGGCGGCATGAATGATGTCGCCCGTCAGGTCGCCTCGCAATACCGGCGCGATACGATGTCGCCGATCATGGTCAGCGGCGTCCTGCGGATGGTCGAGTTCGCAGTGCTGTTCCTTTCCGGCCTCGGCGTCTATTTCTACTTTGTCGGCTTCTTCAACTATTTCGCCTGGCAATATCCGCTGACGATCGCCGCCGCGTCGTTCCTTGCAGTGGTGCTGCTCGACGTCACCGATTGCTACCAGATCGTCTCGCTCATGCGGCCGATCGCCAATTTTGGACGTTTGCTGCTGGTCTGGGCCGGCACGTTCGCCCTCATGGCGCTGACGGCATTCGTGATGAAGATATCTGAAAACTATTCACGATTGCTGTTCGGCACCTGGTTCGCCGTCGGTTTCATTCTCATCTTCGGCCTGCGGCTGGTGATGTCGAAGCTGATCCGGCGCTGGGCGCGCGACGGCCACATGGAGCGGCGCGCCGTCATCGTCGGCGGCGGCAAGGCAGCGGAGGTCCTGATCCGCTCGGTCGAGAGGCAGCCCTACAACGACATCCGCATTTGCGGCATTTTCGACGATCGCAGCGACAAACGCTCGCCGCCTATCGTCGCCGGCTATCCCAAGCTCGGCACAATCTCGGAGCTGATCGAATTCGCCCGCATCGCCCGCATCGACATGCTGATCGTGTCGCTGCCGCTGACCGCCGAATCGCGCGTGCTGCAATTGCTGAAGAAACTGTGGGTGCTGCCGGTCGACATCCGGCTGTCGGCGCATTCGAACGCGCTGCAGTTTCGTCCACGCGCCTATTCCTACATCGGCTCGGTGCCGATGCTCGACATCTTCGACAAGCCGATCAACGACTGGGATTCGGTGGCCAAGCGCGCCTTCGACATCGTTTTCAGCCTGATCGGCATCGTCGTGTTCTCACCGGTGATGCTGGCGACCGCTATCGCCATCAAGCTCGACAGCAAGGGACCGGTGCTGTTTCGCCAGAAGCGGCATGGTTTCAACAATGAGGTGATCGAAGTCTACAAATTCCGCTCGATGTATGCCGACCGGTCGGACCCGACCGCCAGACAGACGGTCACCAAGAACGACCCGCGCGTTACCCGCGTCGGCCGCTTCATCCGCAAGACCTCGATCGACGAGCTGCCGCAGTTCTTCAATTCGCTCTTGGGTTCGCTGTCGCTGGTCGGCCCGCGGCCGCACGCGATTGCCGCGCAGTCGCACAACCTGCTCTACAACGAAGTGGTCGACGGCTATTTCGCGCGCCACAAGGTCAAGCCCGGCGTTACCGGCTGGGCGCAGATCAATGGCTGGCGCGGCGAGATGGACACCAACGAGAAGATCCGCATGCGGACGGAATACGACCTCTATTATATCGAGAACTGGTCGATGCTGTTCGACCTGCGGATCCTGTTCCTGACGCCGATTCGGCTGCTCAACACGGAAAACGCCTATTGAGCGCGGTCACCCATGACCTGCCGCGCGCGGCGGTCAATGCGAAGCTGATCGCGCTGATTTCCTCGGGCGCGGTCGGGCTCGGCATCCTGCTTTCCGGCTTCGTCATCAGCGAGCCGGCTCCTTACGAGATCTACATGGCCGGCCTGATCGCCATCTGGGCGCTTTTCGGTTTGAGGATTTCGCACGCGGCCGCGCCGCTGCTGGTGCTTCTGGTGACGATGAATATCGGCGGCATGATCGCCATGACGCAGATGTCAGACCTCGCCAACACGCCGCTCTACCTTGCAGTGTCGCTGTTTCTCGCCTTCAGCGCGGTCTTCTTCGCATCGGTCACCGCCACGCAGCCGAGCCTCTACCGGCTGATCTTCATTGCCTATGTCGTATCCGCGGTGATGACTTCGCTACTCGGCATAGCAGGGTATTTCCATGCCTTCCCGGGCGCGGAGATGTTCACCAAATACGACCGCGCCGCAGGCGCCTTCCAGGACCCGAACGTGTTCGGGCCGTTCCTGGTGCTGCCCGGCATCTATCTGCTTTATCTGCTGCTGACCGGGCCGGTCTCGCGCATGCCGCTGCTGGCGGTGCCGCTGCTCATCATCACATCAGGCATCTTCTTTTCCTTCTCGCGCGGCGCGTGGGGCATGTTTGCCGTCTCTGCCGTTCTGCTCACCGGCTGTCTGTTCCTTCAGAGCAACAGCGGCATGTTCCGGCTGCGCGTGGTGGTGATGACCATCGCGGCATTGTCGCTGCTGGCGATCGCCATGATCGTCATCCTGCAGCTGCCCGGCGTGGCGGAGATGTTCTCCAACCGTGCCCATCTCGAACAGAGCTACGACACCGCCCGCCTCGGCCGCTTCGCCCGCTATGCGATCGGCTTCCAGATGGCGATGGAGCATCCGTTCGGCATCGGGCCTCTGGTGTTCGGCACCATCTTCGGCGAGGACACCCACGATATCTGGCTGAAGATGCTGATGGACTATGGCTGGCTCGGCTTCGTGTCGTTCCTGACGCTCGTCATCTGGACGATATGTGCCGGATTCCGCATCCTGCTGCGCGACCGGCCATGGCAGCCTTATCTCCTGTGCGCCTATGTCGCCTTCATCGGCAATGTCGGGCTCGGCACCTTCATCGATATCGACCATTGGCGCCACGTCTACCTGCTGCTCGGATTGGTCTGGGGCGCGATCGCGCTGGAACACCGTCATCAGCGGCAATTACGGCTGGCGATGCCGAAAGCTTCACGTGACCGCGGAGCGCTATCGGCTCGATAGTCGCCGCCGCCGACAGGCAGCGCGCGCTGCCGCTGTCGCACGATCATGGCCGGCGAAATTCGACGCGATGACAGGCCCGATTATCGTTTTGCGGCATCGCTGTCGGCCGCGGCGCGAGACAGGAACATCTGCGTCGTCTCGGCGAGATGGCTCTTGAGCCAATCCGCCATCGCCTCCTCTTCGCGCAGATTCTGCTCAGACACACGCGCCACCTCGGCCTCCCCTTCGGCGTTGGCCGCGGCGATGAGCATCGTGTAGGAGGCAATCTCCATATGCTCGAAAGTATAGCTGGCGAGCGAGCCCTTCATCACCTCGTCGCCGGCAAACACGCCGCTGATCGACTGGGCCATGGCGGTGAGCTTGCCGCCTGCGTCTTTCATCGCGGAGGATCCCTCTCCGATCCGGTCAAGACAGCTTTTGAGGCGCGAGGCCTGCTGCCGCGTCTCGTCGAGATGCTGACGGATGCGGTCGCCGAGTTCCGGATAGCTTTCGAGGCGTGACAGTTGCCCGGAGAGCATCGTCTCGGCCTGCTCCTCCATGGCGTGAGCGTCTCTCAGCCACTGTATCAACCAGTCGCGCGATTGTGTCATGAAGGTCTCCCTTGGGTTGCTCGCCCAAACCGCGAGTGGAGAGCATTGTTCCGCCCGGGCTATGGCAGGTTCGGCCAGAGGCGCTGCCAACGCGCGGATTGGCCGCCGACGCGACGGTCACTTCTTGCTCTGGCCCGAGGCATCGGCCAATGCCGGGTTCACCAGCTTGCTGCGGACGTCCCGCGCCATTCGCAGATGCTCCAGTACGGCCGGCAGGATATCCGAGGCGAAATGCTGGACATCCGGATCCTGGCCGGAGCCGATCTCCCATTCAAGGAGTTGCACAGTCTTCTGATGCTCGACGATCTGGCCGCTGATGTAAGCCAGATCGAATTCGACGCCTGTAAGCTTTTCCAGCCTGGTACGCATCTCCTCGTGCTCGGCATCCAGCCCAGGCGGAAGCGGCATCTTGGCCGCTTCGGCGAGCGACTTCAGCCTGTCGTTCGCCCTCTGGTGGTCGTCAACCATCCTGCGGGCAAAGTCTTTCACCGCGGCATTTTCGGATTTTCCGGCAAGCTCGCCGAAGCGGACCTCGGCCAGACCGCCAGCAGCGGTAAGCTGCGCGAACAGCCGGTCCTGATAGTTGGTTTGGTGAGGCATTGGCTTGCCGGGAGATTCCTTCATCGTGTCCGGCGCCATGCCAGCCGGATTGCCGAACTGGGCGAAGGCGGTGGCGGCAGGCAGAAGCGCAAGCCCCACGACAGTTGCGAGTAGACGCATGCGAACCTCCTCGGGAAGCGTATCGCGCCGGATATCACGGCGCGCTTTCTCAGAGCACGAGCAGATAGGCGACCAGCGCGTCCTTTTCCGATTGGTCGAGTTTGGTGCCCAGCACCAGATTGAAGAACTCGACCGTGTCGGCGAGCGTCATCAGGCGGCCGTCATGCAAATAGGGCGGCGTGTCCTTGATTCCGCGCAGCGTGAACGTCTTGATCGGACCGTCGGGAAGCTCGACCATGTCGTTGACGGTCTGTCCTGGCTTGTAGAAACGATCGAGCTTCAGATCGTGCATGTTGTTGTCCATGAAGGACGTCTGCGGATTGTGGCATTGGGAGCAGCGGCCCTTGCCCATGAACACCGCTTCCCCTTTCAATTCCTCTGCTGACGCCAGTGCCGGATCGAGGCGGCCAAACGGATCGAGCTTAGGCGCCGGCGGGAAATCGATGATGTTTTGCAACTGTGCCATCATCGCCACCTGGTTCGGGCGGTCAGGCAGGTTGACGCCCTTGCGGGTGGCACTGACATGATCGCCATTGAAATACGCGGTGCGCTGCTCGAATTCGGTGAAATCCTCCACGGACCGCAATGAGCGCTTCGATCCATGTATCTGCTGGTTGAAGAGGCCGCGCAGACTGGTGGTGTCGAGACGGAAGCGCGCCGCCTGCGGCCTGATGTCGGGTGTCTGATGGAAGGCGGCGTTAGTGTTGAAATTGGAATGGCAATCAAGGCAGGCGACACCCATGCTCTGGCCAGCGACCTTGCGGTCCTCGGTCTGATTGAACTCTTCCTGCGGGAATGGCGTCAGCAGAAGCCGCAAACCCTCCATCTGTACTGGGGTGATGATGCCGTTCATGATCTCGTAGTAATTGCGGATGGTAAGCAGTTCGCCGCGCGAGACATCGCCGAGTTCAGGGTGGGTGGTCAGGAAAATCGGTGGCGGGAATTCGGGCGTCAGGTGATCGGGAAGATCGAAATCGACGTCGAAGCGGCGCAGATCACGGCCTTCCTGGCGGCCGATCTCGCGGATTTCCTTCTCGGGAAACACTTGGCCTCCGGCAGCCTGCTTGACATGAGGTAGCGGCAGGAAGCCAGCCGGCAGAAGACCCTGGTCACGAATATCGCCGGGGCTCATCGAGCTTAGCCTGTCCCAGGTCGAGCCACCCGCCAGCTTGACCCTGACGCCACCCTGGACCGGCTTCTTGCCGTCGGTCATCATCACGCCCGGTATCGGACGGTCAGCCAGATCATAACGTTGCTCCAAAAGCTTCTTCTGACGCTCCATCACGCCAGGCTTCTGCGCCTCGTCATCGGCTTTCACCGCGGAAAAGGGCTGGCTCGGCAATGGCCGATAGGTGATGTCAGGAGGCAGCGGATCCGAGAACGCACTGATGCTGGCCGCCGCGACGATGATCGCGCACGGAAGGCCGATATGGAGTTTGCCGGTCATTTCGTCCCTCCTAAGTTCCCCGGACGGTTGCCAAACCGGACCGGGGGCGGTTTGTTCCAAGGCGGGAGTTGGCGAAAGGGAATTTATTTCCGCCACCGGATTGAGCCATCGCCGGGCCCGTCATCTCTGAATGCAGGGCGACATCTTCCCCGCCTCGAACGGCGACGCCACGTTTGGAAAGCAATTCCCGGCCAAGAGGGCCCCGACAGGTGGAGGCATTTACTCTGAAGGAAGCCTTGCTCATGGCATGGTCCACGGAGCGACCCGCGAACGCCCGTGGGACTTCCGGTCAGGTTTGACGCGATTTATCGGCGATGGTTGGTTCTGCTTCCGGAGGCGGTTTTAGCGCTTGCGCGCCAAGCCTCGAATATATATGGCTTTGCGCGGTCCGGAGTGTAGCGCAGCCCGGTAGCGCACTTGACTGGGGGTCAAGGGGTCGTCGGTTCGAATCCGGCCACTCCGACCATTTTAAACAAGGACTTACCCCCAAAGTCCGTCTCATCGATCGCCATCTACCCCTGGCACACATCGACCCATTCGGCGCCGGTGAGATCAGCCATGCGCTGCGGTGCGATCCGCACCGCCGCGTTGGTGGCGCCGGCGGCAGGCACGACCTCTTCGAAACCGCGCAGCGACACGTCGCAATAGACCGGCAGCGGCGCCGGCAGGCCGAACGGGCAGACACCGCCGACCGGATGGCTGGTTGCCTCGATAACCTCAGCGGCCTCCAGCATGCGCGGCTTACTGCCGAACCGATCCTTGAACTTGCGATTGTCCAGCCTGGCGGTGCCGCTGGTCACGACCAGCATGGTGCGTTCGCCGACGCGAAGGCAGATCGTCTTTGCGATCTGCGCCGGCAACACGCCGTGTGCCTGCGCAGCCAATGCTACGGTCGCCGAACTCGCCTCGGTCACGATCACGTCGGTATCGGGCGCCTTGCTGGCGAAAAAGGCACGAACGGATTCCAGGCTCATCGAAACCCCGCGGATCGAAATGACGAAGCAGCAAGCTAGGCCGGCGCGTCCATAGACACGTGCCAAGGCCTTCAGTCACGGCAAACAGAAAACCCGCCAAGGTCCCCGGCGGGTTTTCGAACATGCATGGCACTGGCGCTACAGCGCGGGGCGGTCTTGCGCGGCCCGCGCCTGCACGGCCGTGCCGAGCAGCGCCTCCTGAGGAAGCCGAAGCGCCGACGCAATACGGCGCAGTTGCGACGGATCGGCCGTCCTGCCGTTCTCGATATCCTCGATTTCGTCGACCGACAGACCGGTTGTCAGGGAAAGCTCCTCGACACTGTATCCCCTGGTTTCCCGAATCGTTCTGAGGGCGCTATGGCCTTGCCCGGCTTCGCTGGCAACCAGTTCCGGGAGGGGTTCGCGCTTTGCACTGTATGGCATTGGCAACTCCGTTGGCTGAAAGAGTTTGATGAAAATGGTGTTGCCTGAGACGGCGAGAACATGCCCGCTTGCGGGTGATTTGCCAAGTCACAAACTGGCCGTCACAGCATCGTGAACCATGCCTGGCGGACGCCGCTCGCAACCGCTCTCGATCAAGTTCTTTTGAACACCTGATCACCTCGTCCCTCGATGATTTTTACGACCCCGTTCGTTGGTTCAATTGCGCCGGCGCGAAACCCAAGACGTTGCCGGCGCGGCTGTCATTTTCCTGAAAGGATCAATGCGATGAAATTGCTGCGGACAATCACGATCGTGCTCGGCACGCTTTCCAGCCTTGCTGCAACCAGCGCGCCGGCGGCAGACACGGTGCGGGTGCGCGGCGTCGTGGCCAGTTCCGACCAATCCCAGCTGACGGTGAAAAACCGCCAGGGTGGCATGGATAAGATCAAGCTCGCTGCCGGATGGAAGATATCGGGCGTCGCGGGCGCGTCGGTAAAGGACATCAAGCTCGGCGATTTCCTCGGCATAGCATCCGTGTCGAAAGCCGATGGCGGCAGCGGCGCGCTCGAGGTCGTGGTGTTTCCCGCAGCCTTGAAAGGCACGGGCGAAGGCGACCGCGCCTGGGACCTCAAGCCCAACAGCCGCATGACCAACGGCACCGTCGCCGACGTGACCGACGTGAATGGCCGCGCGGTGACGCTGACCTATGACAACGGCCAGACAAAGAAGATCTCAATCCCCGACAAGACGCCGGTCGTCACCTTCGCGCCGGCCACGCCGGGCGATCTCAAGCCCGGCGCGCCCGTCGTGGTCACCGCGACGCGCGGCGCCGACGGCACGCTGAGTGCCAACCGCGTCGTGGTCGGCAACAATGGCGTGGTCCCGCCCATGTAAGCCGGTTGCGTCTGCGGCCCCGTACCGAAATTTCTCCCGCTCATCGGCGCTGTGGGCTCAGCCTGTCGGCGGAGCCCACAGGCTGCGCCGCCAGACACATTCCAGAAACAAAATTCTATATTCGGGAAATACTGACGAAAAAAATCGGGAGCGTAATCCCGCTCGCGGCGAACAGGCTGTTGGCCTGATTCAGATTGCCTGCGAAAAAAGGAAGATATCCATGAAGAAGTCCCTCCTCTCGGCCCTCGGGCTTGCAGTTGCACTTGCATTCACCATGCCAATCCTCGGCGCGACCAGCGCTGATGCCGCGCCGATGCACAAGCATCACCGTCATCATCGCAAGCACCATCGCAGCCACCACTACCATCATCACCACCACCACAAGGTTATGGGCAAGAAGGCCTGAGCTTAACCGACTGCCAATGAGAAGACCGGCTTTGGCTTCTTGTTCGAAGCCGGTCTTCTCCTGGTTTCCTCCGGATACGCGCCGTATCAGCGCGATCTCGCAGCGCTACAACGAGCGCCTGCTCTGACGAAAAAACCCCTGTTCGTGCTGCAGACCGACAAGCTGGGGCTATGGCCCTTTTTTCGTGGCACCCACAGGCGCCGCTGTCCTAAACCGGGTGCACTTTCGGGCAACATGAATCGCCCGCGCACCGATCCAGCGGAACCGAGGAATAAAATAAAGGTCAGCGCCGGCTGAACAGCAGACTGGCGACCAGACCAAGCACCACAAAGCCGATCGCCGCGGCCGCCGCCGGATGCTCGCGGGCGGATTTCTCGATCGCCCTGCCCCGCTCGCGGATCGCCGGCAACGCATCGTGCAGACGTTCCGCAAGGTCGGAATACGTGTCAAGCGCCGCGTCGCGACCGTCTTCGTAATAGGCGCCGCCCCGCCTGGACGCAGCCTTCTTCAGGGCCGCCAATTCCCTGGAGAGTGCAGCGACCCGCCTGTCGAGATCGACGTCCGAGAGGGTCGAGAATAATGCCATGATGCGTTTCCTTGTCTGCTCAAGCCTTGTCTTGCTCAAGAAAACGTAACGCATCACCCAAAGGCGGGTTCCCGTTCTTCAGGCGCCGGCCGGTTGCCCGTCAGCGCACTTGGTCGAGGAGGCGCTTGCATTCGAGGAGGTCGAACAACGCTTCCTGCAACAGCGCGCGATTGTCCCGCGACAGTTTCGAAGCGTCCGGCTGGACCGGGCCTTCCTCGTCGCTCTTGCCAAGACCGAAGAAACGGCGGCTGGGCTTGACCCTCGGCTGGCCAACCAGTTCGTCATCTCCGCCGCGCGGCTGCGCTGCCGCCGTCAACGGCACCTGGTCGGCCTGCTTTCGTTGCGAGATCGCCTCGACGGCGGCCATATCGCCATTGCCGATGGCAACCAGGAAATGGTTGCCGTTTTCGCGCAACAGCTTCTGCACGCCCTTAATGGTGTAGCCCTGGTCGTAGAGCATATGGCGAATGCCCTTGATCAGTTCTACATCCTGCGGCCGGTAGTAGCGGCGGCCGCCGCCGCGTTTCATCGGCTTGATCTGGTTGAAACGCGTTTCCCAGAAGCGCAGCACGTGCTGCGGCAGATCGAGGTCTTCGGCGACCTCACTGATGGTGCGAAAGGCGTCAGGGCTCTTGTCCATGGGCGAAATCCTCACACTGGAGCATGATCCCGGGACATGGGAACCGGCGTTCGAACGAGATTCCCTCGACAGGAGGGGAGCTCATTCCGGCTGCGCGTAACGATCACGCGGAACACCAATCCGGCCATGTTGCCGAATCGGGTCTCATTTCAGCGATTTGTGAGGCAATATTCAAGCCCGGCATCATCGCAAGGCCTGTTTTCAACCGTGCATTTGCAGCGAGCCTACTTGCCGCCCTTCGCCTTGCCGCTCTGGTGGGAGCGCAAGATGCGGTTCTTCAGCACGTTCGACGACTTGAAGGTCATCACCCGACGCGGCAGGATCGGCACCTCTTCGCCGGTCTTGGGATTGCGCCCGATGCGCTCGTTCTTGGAGCGGACGTGGAACGTCGCGAAAGACGACAGTTTCACCGTCTCGCCACGGACGATCGCCTCGCAGATCTCGTCCAGCACCGCCTCGACAAGTTCCGCCGATTCAGTGCGCGACAAACCTACCTTGCGGTAAACGGCTTCGGCAAGGTCGGCGCGCGTAAGTGTCTTTCCCCCCATGCGACCGTCCCATCAGCTCAAACATAAAATCGACACAACAGCGGCAGAGCCTAAGTAATTGATCCGGCAAGGTCAAGGACCGAACCGGACCGTTCGGCACTTACCAGCGAAGCAGAACCGCGCCCCAGGTGAAGCCGCCGCCCATCGCTTCCAGAAGCACAAGGTCGCCCTTTTTGATGCGGCCATCGGCAACAGCCACGGAAAGCGCCAGCGGCACGGAAGCAGCCGAGGTGTTACCGTGCAGATTGACCGTCACCACCACCTTTTCCTCAGCTATCCCGAGCTTCCTGGCGGAAGCGTCAATGATCCGTTTATTGGCCTGATGCGGCACGAACCAGTCGAGGTCGTCGGCGGTGATGCCGGCCTGCGAAAACGTCGCCTCGATGACGTCGGTGATCATGCCTACCGCATGTTTGAAGACCTCGCGGCCTTCCATCCTGAGGTAGCCGACCGTTCCCGTCGTCGAAGGCCCGCCGTCGACAAAGAGCTTGTCCTTGTGCGCGCCGTCGGAGCGCAGGCTCATCGCCAGCACGCCGCGGTCGGCAATACTGCCGCCCCCTTCGCCGGCTTCAAGAACCAGGGCGCCGGCGCCGTCGCCGAACAGTACGCAGGTCGAGCGATCGGTCCAGTCGAGGATGCGCGAAAAGGTTTCCGAGCCGATCACCAGCACGCGCTTGGCCAAGCCGCCGCGAATATAGAGGTCGGCCGTGGTTACCGCATAGACGAAGCCCGAGCATACCGCCTGCAGGTCGAAGGCAAAGCCGTGATGCATGCCGAGCCGGTTCTGGATTTCGACGGCCGTGGCCGGAAAAGTATTGTTGGGTGTCGAGGTCGCCAGCACGATCAGGTCGATGTCTCCGGGTGTCAGGCCGGCATCGGCGAGCGCTGCGCGCGCCGCCGCCTCACCCAGCGAAGCGGTGGTCTCGTCGTCGGCCGCGATATGGCGCTGGCGGATGCCGGTGCGCTGGGCGATCCACTCGTCCGAGGTTTCGACCATGCCTTCAAAGTCGGCATTCTTCATGATGCGGCGGGGCAGCGCGGCGCCCATGCCGCGCACGACTGATCTGATCAAAGTTCTTTCCTATTCCTTTGCGTCGCTGACGACGTCGGATTTCCTAGATGTCTGGGCATGCGGATTGCGCGCATGGAACAAGTCCAGGTCGGCCTCGATGCGGTCGAGCAGATTGTTGCGCACCATATCGTAGCCGAGTTCGATGGCGGCGGCGAAACCATCCGAATCGGCGCCGCCGTGGCTTTTCACCACAATGCCGTTCAGCCCCAGGAAAACGCCGCCATTGGAGCGGCCGACATCCATCTTTTCGCGCAGGCGATCGAACGCGCCCTTGGCGAAGATATAGCCGATCCTGGCCATCAGCGTACGGCTCATCGCCGCCCGCAGGTAGCCGCCAATCTGGCGCACCGTGCCTTCCGCCGTCTTCAGGGCGATGTTGCCGGCGAAGCCTTCGGTGACGACGACGTCGACCACGCCCTTGCCGATATCGTCGCCCTCGACGAAACCGTGATAGTTCATCGAGGCCATATTGGCTTCACGCAGCATGCGCCCAGCCTCCTTGACCTCTTCCTGGCCCTTGATCTCCTCGACGCCGACATTGAGTAGGCCGACACTGGGCCGCGAGACGCCGAAGACCGATCGGGCCATGCCGGTTCCAAGGATGGCAAAATCGATGAGCTGGTGCGCATCCGCGCCAATGGTGGCGCCGACGTCGAGGACCACGCTTTCGCCGCGCAGCGTCGGCCAAAGTGCCGCGATCGCCGGGCGGTCGATGGTGGCCATGGTGCGCAGGCAGAATTTCGACATCGCCATCAGCGCGCCGGTGTTGCCGGCCGAGACGCACGCGTCCGCCGTACCCGACTTGACCGCCTCGACAGCCTTCCACATCGACGATTTCCAGCGGCCATGGCGCAGCGCCTGGCTCGGCTTGTCGTCCATCCTGACGGCCACCTCGCAGTGGAAGAATTCGCTCACACCGGCCAGCTTGGGAAATTTGGCCAGTTCGGGTCGTACGGCCTCCTCCCGCCCGTAGATGACGAAGCGGACGTCGGGACGGCGGGTCGCGACCGTCATGAGCGCCGGAATGACCACGGCTGGTCCGTGATCGCCGCCCATGGCATCGATGGAAATCCTGATCACGCGGTATTCATCTCACGGTTTTGCTTAGGCGGCGGATCGTTTTAGTGATCGCGAAGGTTCGGCGAAAATAGCGGTTTTGGACATTCGCACAACCGACTTTTCCGTCGCGGGTGAGGTTTTCAGGATTTTCCCAACAGCGACCGCAGTTTCTGCTGAAATTCATTCTCCACCGGTTCGGCCTCGCGGCCGGCATCAAGCGACGCACCCGGCTTGCGCGGATAAGGATCGATGGCCAGTCCGAAGAACTGCTCGGCGAGTGCCCCGACATCGATCGTGTCGCCTGAAAATGTTTCGGGACTGTCAGGTCCATCCGCGTCGAGCAGGATCTCGCCGCCGCCTTCGAATCCCTGTCGTCCAAGCTTGGAATCCTCGGGCAGGAACAGAGCCTCGAATGATTCGTCGATATGCGCCCCGACCGGATCGAGCGTGACGATACAGGCCTGGGTGATGTCGGCCTCGACCCGGCCGCTGACCTTCACGCCATTGCGTTTCCACGGCGTCACCAGGAATTCGGCACGGTAGGCTTCGACCGAGCGCAAGCTGTGCTCTTCGGCGAGTGTCGCGCGCTGGGTGGCGTCGGCCTCGATGACCACCGGCAAGCCCTTCTGCGGCAGGCGGGCGACGTTGGCAAAAAACGATACCGGACTTTGCGGATCGGCGTGCTTCATCGATCTGCCTCCTGGGCGAGCGGAAAGGTCACCGTGCCGGAGACGATCGCCCGGCACGGCTGCGTGGCCAGCCGGTTGCGGGCATCGGCGACATAGTCGGACAGTCGTGACGCTTCCGCCCAGGCCGCGGCGTCGGGCCGGACATTGCGTGCAAGGGCGGCGGTGAGCCCATCATGATCATTGCGCTCCAATGCGTCGTCATAGGCGGCGGTGCGGCCATAAAACATCTTCGCCAGCTTTTTCATGCGCTTGGGCACTCCGACATCGCCAATGCCGAGTTCCCGCAGCGAATGGTCGACGTCGAGGAAAAACTCGTCGATCAGCACCTGCGCGATCTCCTGCGCCACGCCGTCTTCCCCACGCAGCCGGTGCTGGACCAGGAACATGTGCAGCGACAGCATTTCGAAACGCCCAAGCGGCGTGTCCGGCACATTCCAGTGGGAATAAAATACGGTCTGCCGCGCGGCCGCCACGATTTGTGCGTAAAGCGCGTCGGTGATGGCGCGGTTGGCGTGGCGTTCGCGACCAAAAAGGCGCTGGAACATGGGGATGGTCTCCGGGGACCGTTTGTTGAATTGGCCTTGTTGCATCGGCAAGCAAGCTGGTTTACCGGTTTTGCGGCCCAGCGCAAGTTGCGGCGATATAATGGAGAATTGTTGTTGCGCGCGCTGAATTTCAAGTCGACCTTCTCTTCCAGGCCCGCTGGCGCGATCTCGCTGCTGGCCATCATTGCGGCGCTTTCGGCCTGCAACAGTTCCAAGATGATCGGTGATCTGAACCCCAGCGAAACGCTGACGCAGGGGTATGTCATCGATCAGCAGGCGATCGATTCGGTGCCGGTCGGCTCAAGCCGCGAGCAGGTGCTGCTCGCGCTCGGCACGCCCTCGACGACGGCGACCTTCGACAATGAAGCCTTTTACTACATCTCGCAGACTCGCAAGCGCTATGTCGCCTTCGACAAGCCCCGGCTGATCGATCAGCATGTGCTGGCGGTTTATTTCGGGGCCGATGGGCGGGTCACCCAGATCGCCAATTACGGCCTGAAGGACGGCAAGATCTTCGACTTCATCTCGCGCACCACGCCGACTGGCGGCAAGGACCAGAACTTCCTCAGCCAGATCATCAACGGCGCCAGCAAGCTGGCGCCCGGCATTCCCGGCGGCGGCACTCCCTGATCTCAGACCCGCCTCCCCTTGGGGATGGCAGCACCATCTCAGGCGACCAAAAACCCGTGGGAGCGATCCCACGGGTTTTTGTTATCATGGGGCGGGAGAGGCCGGCTCGTCGACGATGGGCAGACAGCGACGGCAGGACGCGGACGCAGCCGTTGAAATTCGTTTTCCGCGTTCCAAAACCGCCGTCAAATAAAAACCCGCGGGGATTGCTCCCCGCGGGTTTTCATTGTCGAGCTTTGCCGCTCAGCCGTGCGCCAGCACCGCCAGCAGCAGGAGCGCCACGATATTGGTGATCTTGATCGCCGGGTTGACCGCCGGGCCGGCCGTGTCCTTGTAGGGATCGCCGACCGTATCGCCGGTCACCGAGGCCTTGTGCGCCTCGGAACCCTTCAGGTGCTTGATGCCGTCCTTGTCGGTGAATCCGTCCTCGAACGACTTCTTGGCGTTGTCCCAGGCGCCGCCGCCCGAAGTCATCGAGATGGCGACGAACAAGCCGTTGACGATGACGCCGAGCAGAGAGGCGCCGAGAGCCGCAAAGGCCGACGCTTTCGAGCCCGAGATCAGCAGCACGCCGAAATAGACGACGAGCGGCGCCAACACCGGCAGCAGCGACGGGATGATCATTTCCCGGATCGCCGCCTTGGTCAGAAGATCTACCGCGCGCGCATAGTTCGGCTTGGACGTGCCGGCCATGATGCCCGGGTCGTCACGGAACTGCTTGCGCACCTCCTCGACGATGGCGCCCGCCGCGCGGCCGACGGCCGTCATGGCGATGCCACCGAACAGATACGGGATCAAGCCGCCGAAGATCAGGCCGGCGACGACGTAGGGGTTGGAAAGATCGAAGGAGACCTCGCCCATGCCCTGGAAGTAGGGATATTTGTCGCCATTGGCGGCAAAGAATTTCAGGTCGTTCGAATAGGCCGCGAACAGCACCAGTGCGCCGAGGCCCGCCGAACCGATGGCATAGCCCTTGGTCACCGCCTTGGTGGTGTTGCCGACCGCGTCGAGCGCGTCGGTGGAGTGGCGCACTTCCTTGGGCAGGCCGGCCATTTCGGCGATGCCGCCGGCATTGTCGGTGACCGGGCCAAAGGCATCGAGCGCGACGATCATGCCGGCAAGGCCGAGCATGGTGGTGACGGCGATCGCCGTGCCGTAAAGGCCGGCGAGCTGATAGGTCGAGATGATGCCGCCGACGATGACGATGGCCGGCAGTGCCGTCGATTCCAGAGAGACCGCAAGGCCCTGGATGACGTTGGTGCCGTGCCCGGTCACCGACGCCTGGGCGATCGAGTTGACCGGACGCTTGTTGGTGCCGGTGTAGTACTCGGTGATCACGACGATGAGACCGGTCACCACGAGGCCGATCAGGCCGCAGATGAACAGGTTCTTGCCGGTGATGACCATGCCGGCGACAGTGCCGACCTCGCCCCAGCCAAGCGTGGCCGAGGTGGCGACGCCCAAGCCCACGATGGACAACAGGCCGGTGACGATCAGCCCCTTGTAGAGCGCGCCCATGATCGAACCGTTGGAGCCGAGCTTGACGAAGAAAGTACCGACGATCGAGGTCAGGATGCAGGCGCCGCAGATAGCGAGCGGATAGAGCATCGCGGCACTCAGAACCGCGGTGCCGCCAAAGAAGATGGCGCCCAGCACCATGGTGGCGACGACTGTCACCGCATAGGTCTCGAACAGGTCGGCCGCCATACCGGCGCAGTCGCCGACATTGTCGCCGACATTGTCGGCAATGGTGGCGGGGTTGCGCGGATCATCCTCGGGAATACCAGCTTCGACCTTGCCGACCAGATCGCCGCCGACATCGGCACCCTTGGTGAAGATGCCGCCGCCGAGACGGGCGAAGATCGAGATCAGCGAGGCGCCGAAGCCGAGCGAAACCAGCGAGTCGATGACGATACGGTCATTGGGCTGAAGCCCCATGAAATGGGTGAGGATCAGGTAGTAGATCGACACGCCAAGCAGGGCAAGGCCGGCAACAAGCATGCCGGTGATGGCGCCCGACTTGAATGCGATGTCGAGGCCGGCGGCAAGGCTGTTGGAAGCGGCCTGTGCCGTGCGAACATTGGCCCGCACCGAAACATGCATGCCGATGAAGCCGGCCGCGCCCGAAAGCACGGCCCCGATCAGGAAGCCGATCGCGGCGGTGATGGACAGCAGCCACCAGGCGAGCAGCAGCACGACCACGCCGACGACGGCGATGGTGGTGTACTGGCGCGCCAGATAGGCTTGCGCGCCCTCACGGATGGCGGCGGAGATTTCCTGCATGCGTGCATTGCCCTGGTCCGACGCGAGGACCGAACGTGTCGCCCAGATGGCGTAAAGGACAGAAAGCAGGCCGCAGGCGATGACGGCGGAAATTATGGTCATGCCGGGTTTTCCTCGATTGCTGGCCCAAAAGAACCCCTCCCTGGGCCGTTGAGACAAAGACGGAATCCCGTGCGCGGAATCCCCCTCTTCGCAGCGGTGTATGCGAAACAGGGCCGCGAACGTCAAGATATTGTTCGGTTTTTGCCCGGCTTTCGCCCAAAAGAGCCAGACGGCGGCAGGTGTCGCCATGCCGCTGCTGCTTTATATCGATTGAAATCACGGATCAGCACTCAGGTTTGGCGCAGATCACCGTCTGGCTGGATGACGAAGATCAGCACCGCCAGCATGGTCATGTAGAACATGAATGCCTTCTGCTGGCCGTTCCAGATGCTCGATTGCCACATGGCGAACCACTCACCGCCCACCACCATAAATCCAAGATACCAGATCAGGAATCCCATCGTCGCGGCGATAACGGCGAATTTCTTGGCATCGTTGAAAACCTCTCCGCTGGCATTGCGCGCTTGCCACAGGTTCCAGGCCGCGATCAGGTAGAGCAGACAGGTCAGCGCCTCGCCGGCGATGATGAGCCAGTAGCCCGTCGTCCATAGCGAGGGGTTGGTGATCGAGCGATACATCAGCGCGTTGCCGGGAAAGGTCGTGTCCATGCTCAGCACGTGCTGGACAAAGGCGAAGTTTGAGCCGTAATCGGTGACGTTGCCGAAAGCGACAAGAAAGGCGAAAGCCGCCAGACAGAGACACATGACGATCTTGGAGAAGCGCAAGGTCATGGCAAGAACTCCTGCTGAAGGATCGGGGCATCGGCCCAATCAATCGCCGAGTCCCGAAGATCGCGCAACTGGCAGGCGGGTGTTGATTACGCTCACGGCCAGCGCAAGACATTATGCCGGCAAGCAAGTCATCGCCGAACCCATCGAGGCGCTCCAGCTCGGCAGCGATTGCGCCATGGGTGATCTTGTCTCGCTCGTGAAAGCCGGCATACAACACGACTTTGCCGTCGTCTGCCGCCGCTGGATCTGCAAAGAGCAAGGCATCGAACTCGAACTGACGCTCGACCACCCTGCTCGTTCAAGTGGACGTTGAAAGATCGGAGCACCGGGACAGAAGCCTACTCGGCCTGCCTCCCCATGCGCCGCGCGGCATAGCGTTCGACCGCCGACAATCCGTCATAGATCAGCACGGCCAAGGCGGCGACGATCAGGCCGCCCTGCAAGATGAAAGCGAGATTGTTGGACAAGAGCCCGGCAATGATCACCTCGCCCAATGTCTTCGCTGCAACCGTCGAGCCGATGGTGGCGGTGGCCAGGCTGATAACCACCGACAGCCTTATGCCGCCGAGGATGACCGGCGCGCTGAGCGGCAATTCGACCTTCAGCAGCCTTTGCCAACCGGTCATGCCGGCGCCGCGCGCCGCTTCCATGACATTGCCGGGCAATGTCGTCAGGCCGGTCAGCGCGTTCTCGAAGATCGGCAGCAGACCATAGAGGAACAATGCGATCAGCGTCGGCTTCTCGCCGAACCCTACCGCCGGCACGGCAAGCGCCAGCACCGCCACCGGCGGGAAAGTCTGGCCGATATTGACCAGGCTGCGTGACAGCGGCAGGAATTCGGCGCCGGCAGGCCTGGTGACCAGGATGGCGAGCGCGACCGCCACGATGGTGGCGGCGAGCGTGGCGATCAGCACGGTGCGCAGGTGCAGCAGCATCAGCGTCAGCAAGCTGCCCTGATTGTAGATCACCGGCGCGCCGTTCTCGGTCAGCGGCTTGAGCAGCGGCTCGAACCAGCCGGGGCTGGTGACGAAAGCGACCAGCAGCACCACCAGCGCAAGCCTGAGCAGCAACGGCAGCCAGGCTTTCATGCCGGCCTCGCCGCACGCTTCACCAAGCCGTCGATGGTAACGCGACCGAGTGGCTTGCCGTCGGCATCCTTGACCGGCAGCGCCGGACGGCCAGACCAGAGAAGTTCGGCCAGCGCGTCGCGCTGGCTGGCGTCGCCAGGAATCCCCTCACCTTCCGCCGCGCCCTTTTCGACTGCGTCGCGCACGCGGCCGAGCGACAGCAGCCGGAACGGTTTTTCGCTGGCGCCGACCAGGGTCTCGACGAAGCCGCTGGCCGGCCTCGCCAGTATCTCCGCCGGCCTGGCATATTGTACCAGCTTGCCGGCATCCATGACGGCGATCTTGTCGCCCATATGCACGGCCTCTTCCATGTCGTGGGTGACGAGGATGATGGTGGTGCCGAAGCGCCTCTGGATCGCAAGAAGGTCTTCCTGCGCCTTGGTGCGGATTATGGGGTCAAGCGCGCCGAACGGCTCGTCCATCAACAGCACGTTGGGTTCGGCCGCGAGCGCGCGGGCGACGCCGACGCGCTGCTGCTGGCCGCCGGAGAGCTCGTGCGGGTAGCGCGGGCCGTAGGCCTGCGGGTCGAGCTGATAGAGCGTCATCAGTTCGTCGACGCGCGCCTTGATGCGATCCTTATCCCAGCCAAGCAGCACCGGCACGGTGGCTATGTTCTGCGCCACCGTTCGGTGCGGGAACAGGCCGTGGCCCTGGATGGCGTAGCCGATGCTGCGCCGCAGCTCGTAGCCGGGCACCGAGCGGTTGTCGGCGCCGTCGAGCTTGATGACGCCGGAAGTCGGCTCGACCAGCCGGTTGATCATGCGAAGCAGCGTCGTCTTGCCGGAGCCCGAGGTGCCGACGATGACGCAAAGGGTGCGGGGCTCTATGATCATCGAGACTTCATCGACCACCGTGGTCGCATCGTAGCGCTTGGTAATGCCTTCGATCTCGATCATGCGGGGTCCGCCCTGCGCTTGGTTGAGGTCATTTCGATCACCGCGTCGAGAATGATGGCAGCAGCGAAGGCGAGCGCAACCGTCGGCACGGCGCCAAGCAGCACCAGGTCCATCGCGGTCTGGCCGACGCCCTGGAACACGAACACGCCGAAGCCGCCGCCGCCGATCAGGGCGGCGATGGTGGCGAGGCCGATGTTCTGCACAAGCACGATGCGGATACCGGTGAGGATCACTGGGAAGGCCAGCGGAAACTCGACGCCGAACAGGCGTTGGCGATCCGTCATGCCCATGCCGCGCGCCGCGTCATTGGCGGCACGCGGCACACCGGCAAGGCCGACCACGGTATTGGCGACGACCGGCAGCAGCGAATAGAGGAACAGCGCCACGAACGCAGGTGCCGTTCCGATGCCGCGGATACCGAGCGCGGCCGCTCCCGGCACATGCGCCGCCACCCAGCCGAGCGGCGCGATCAGCAGGCCGAACAGCGCGATCGAGGGAATGGTCTGGACGATGTTGAGCACGTTGAGCACGCCGGCGCGCAGGCGCTCGACGCGATGGCACAGGATGCCAAGCGGCAGGCCCAGTATCACCGCCGCCGCCAGCGAACCAAGCGCCAGCGTGACATGTTTGGCGCCCTCGGCCCAGAAACTGTCGGCACGGTTGAAATATTCCTTGAGGATCGAAAGGCTGTCCCAGGATCCCGATATGAGCTGCAGCCCGATGGCGAGCGCGGCAACGACAAGCACGCCGACACGTGACCAGGGAGACAGGTTCATTCTCGTCAGCACGTCGGCCAGCAGGAGGGTAAAGGCAAAGATCAGCAGCCAAAACCCGGAGGCCGGCGAAACGCGCGCGAAGGTATTGCCTGCCGGGGTCAGGAATGTCCCGGTGACGCCGATCAACAGCGCGAGAGCCGCCAGCGTGATCACGCTCGCGGCAAGGCGCAGGACGAGCGGCGTTTTCAGCAGCGCGACAAGCGCGGCTGTGACAACGATGGCCAAAAGCAGCGGGCCGGCCAGTGCCGGAAGTGCCTCTACGATCGAGCGCGCCTGGCCGGGCACGATGCGATTGGCGCGGAACGTGGCGAAGGGTTCTACGAAAGCCGCATAGGCAGCGATCGCGGCGATGACCACGCCGAGCTTGTCGAAGCGGAGGGTCATGGCTGCCCCTCAAAGGGGGAAATCTGCCACGAGGTACACAGTTGGCTGGCGACTGGCGAAAGCCGACGCGATTTCCGATCTCCCCCCTTGCGGGGGAGATGGCCGGCAGGCCAGAGGGGGGTGTGAAGGATCGCCAACTTTCGAGCGTCGGCTTGTTCGAAAACGGTCCTATCCGAGCGCGCAGCTGTGACGAGTTGAGAGGTCGGCGGGACAGCACCCCCCTCTGTCCTGCCGGACATCTCCCCCGCAAGGGGGGAGATCGGCAGCTTCCAGAGGGGGGCGCCTCGCACCAGCATCACGGTCAGCTAAGCGCTGACTACTTCAAGAACCCATTCTTCTTCAAAAAGTCTTCCGCCACACCCTTGACCGGCTCTCCGCCGACCTGGACGCGGCCGTTGAGTTCCTGCAGCGTGATGAGGTCGAGCTTGGCGAAGACCGGCTTCAACAACGTCTCGATCTCGGGATGCTCCTTCAGCACCGCCTCGCGGATGATCGGCGCCGGCTGGTAGACCGGCTGCACGCCCTTGTCGTCGTCGAGCACGACCAGCCCGGAGGGCGCGATGCCGCCGTCAGTGCCGTAGACCATGGCGGCGTTGGCGCCATTGGTCTGGTTGGCTGCCGCCGCGATGGTCGCGGCCGTGTCGCCGCCGGAGAGCGTGATCAACTGGTCAGGCTTCAACGTGAAGCCGTAGGTGGTCTGGAACGCCGGCAGGGCCGCGGCTGAATTGACGAACTCGGCCGAGGCCGCGAGCACCACCTTGCCGCCGCCGGCGACATATTTGCCGAAATCGGACAGGGTGGCGAGCTTGTTGGTTTCGGCCACCTCCTTGCGCAGTGCGATCGCCCAGGTGTTGTTGGCCGGCGACGGCGACAGCCAGACGATCTTGTTGGCGTCGTAATCGAGCTTCTTGGCCGTCTCATAGGCCTTGGCGGCGTCCTTCCAGACCGGGTCGTCGGCCTTCTCGAAGAAGAAGGCGGCATTGCCGGTGTATTCGGGATAGATGTCGATCTCGCCGGCGGTGATCGCCTTGCGCACTACCGGCGTGCCGCCGAGCTGGATGCGGTCAGTGGTCTTGATGTTGTTGGCGTTGAGGACGAGCTGGATGATATTGCCTAGCACGCCGCCCTCGGTGTCGATCTTTGAGGAAACAACCACCTGAGCATTCGCCGATGCCGCCGTGATGCCGAGCGCGAGCGCCGCGCCAGCCAGAAGCTTGATTGAAAACATTGTGAAAATCCCTTGCTGTGAACCGGAATTCGGTGCCGCATATGAGCACGGCTCCAACGTCTCGTCGGGGCACACGGTTTCATAACAAGTGGTACAGACGCAATATTTTTGTTCGGAAGGCCAATTGCGACGCGACGCTGGCGATCTGCTGCCATCTGGCGGATAATGCGGTGAGGGTGCGGGTGGCAAACACGGAGAGCGTGTCATGGCCATACACAAAGTCGGTTACCTCATCGGCAGTCTTGCCCGGGAATCCATCAACCGCAAGCTCGCGAAGGCGCTCGTTCAACTTGCCCCTCCCGAACTCGACATGACCGAAATCGCCTTCAAGGATCTGCCACTGTACAGCTACGACTATGACGCCGACTTCCCACCGGCAGCCCGGGATTTCAAAAAGGCGATCGCCTCCGTCCAGGCCGTATTGTTCGTCACCCCGGAGTACAACCGCTCGATCCCTGGTGGATTGAAGAACGCAATCGACTGGGCCAGTCGGCCCTACGGCAAGAATTCGTTCGCGCGCAAACCGTCGGCTGTCATCGGAACATCGCCGGGCGCCATCGCGACCGCCGTCGCCCAACAAAGCCTTCGAAGCGTTCTGAGTTTCTGCAATTCGCCCCAGATGAACGCGCCTGAAGCCTACATACAGTTCACGCCGGGGCTGATCACCGACGACGGCGAGGTGACGGTCGAATCCACTGAGGACTTCCTGCGCAACTACATGGCTGAGTTTCACATGTTCATAGCGCGAGTGCTTCAGGTTCTGCCGCCGGACGCATAGATTCAAATTGGGCGTCAAGCCAGACGCAAGCTCGCAATCCTCAGCGCGCCGAGCGCGACGAAGCATAGCACGGTGACGGGAAAGATCATCCAGTTCAGCATGGTCCAGCCCCAGGCATTGTAGACCATGCCCGACATCAGCGAGGCGCAGGCCACGGAGCCGAACAGGACGAAGTCGTGGAACCCCTGCACCTTGCCCTTTTCGGAAGGCCGGTAGCTTGCCGCGACCATGGCCGTGGCGCCGATGAAGCCGAAATTCCAGCCGAGGCCGAGCAGGATCAGCGCCGTCCAGAATTGCCATAGCGCCAAGCCGGACAGCGCGACGACCGCACAGCCGATCAGCAGCAGGAGGCCGACCGCGACAATGCGTTCAGCACCGAAGCGATGGATCAGCGATCCGGTGAAGAAGCTCGGCCCGAACATTGCCATGACATGCCACGAAATGCCGAGCGTCGCATCGTCCTCCGACAGGCCGCAGCCGACCATGGCGAGCGGCGCGCCGGTCATGACGAAGCTCATCAGGGCATAGCTGCCGACCGCGCAGAAGAGTGCCGCGACGAAACGCGGCTGCGTGACGATCTCGGCCAAGGGCCGGGCATCGCTGCCGGCAATTTCCGTTCCGCCGGCGGCGGCCCTCGCCGGCAGGCGCAGCAATGACAGGATCGCCGCGCCGACGGCGGCTAGCACCAGGATGGATGCGAACGAACCGGCAAACATCACCGGTGCGAACAACTCGCGGGTGAAGATGACGATCTGCGGTCCGAGAATGGCGGTGATGATGCCGCCCGCCAGCACGAAGGAGATGGCGCGCGCCTTGAACTGCGGCGGCGCATTGTCGGCGGCGGCAAAGCGGAACTGCTGGACGAAGGCGCCACCGACACCGATCACCGTCAGGCCGAAGGCAAACAGCCAAAAACTGCCATGGAAGAGTGCCAGCGTCGCGACCAGACCGCCAAGCGCGGTGACGATCGTACCGGTCATGAAGCCGCCGCGCTGGCCCATGGCGCGGATGATGGCCGCCGCCGGCAGCGCACCGAGTGCCACGCCGAGATTGAAGCCGGTGATCGGCGCCGTCGCCAGCGACTTGTCCGGGCCGAGCAGATATTGACCGGCAAGCGCGCCCATGGAGATGGCGATGGGCGCTGCCGAACCGATGATCGCCTGCGAGGCGGCGAGGATCAACGCGGTGCGCCGCGCCTCCCTGGCCGCCTCGATGGCGACCGCCGTCATGAAGCGTCCTTGCCGCGTCCCTCGCCACGCACCCGACGGGAGACGCGATCGAGCACGGCGTTGACCAGCTTCGGCTCGTCTTCCTCGTAGAAAGCCTTGGCGATATCGACGTATTCGGAAACGATCACCGCCACCGGCACGTCTTCGCGCTTCATCAGTTCGTAGACACCGGCGCGCAGGATTGCGCGCAGTGTCGAATCGAGGCGCGACAGCGGCCAGTCATCGGTCAGCGCCTGGCGGATAACCGGATCGATGGTTTTCTGGTCCTCGACGACACCGGTGAGGATGGCGCGGAACCATTGGGCATCCGCCTCGCGGTAAAGCGCGCCATCGACTTCCTTGCCAAGGCGAAACGCTTCGTATTCGGCAGTGATCTCGAAGACGCCGCTGCCGGCGACATCCATCTGATAGAGGGCCTGCACGGCGGCAAGCCGCGCCGCGCCGCGCTTGTTGGCGTGGCGCACCGTGGGCTGTCCGGGCGAAGCGGGGTCGCTCACGATCGCGCTCCCAGTCGTTCCTTGAGCGCGATCATGGTCAGCGCCGCGCGCGCGGCAAAGCCACCCTTGTCGCCCTCCGAACGCTTGGCTCGCGTCCAGGCCTGTGCGTCGTTTTCCGTGGTCAGGATGCCGTTGCCGATACAGACCGAGTCCTGCACGGACAGGTCCATCAGTGCGCGGCTGGATTCATTGGCGACGATATCGAAGTGATAGGTGTCCCCGCGGACGACGGTGCCAAGCGCGACGAAGCCGTCATAGTTCATGCCGCCTTCCGCCGCGCCGTCCAGCGCGAAGGTAATGACGGCGGGAATTTCGAGCGAACCTGGAACGGTGACGACGTCGTAGGTCGCACCCGCTTCGTCAAGCGCGCTCGTCGCGCCTTCGAGCAGCGCGTCGGCAAGATCGTCGTGGAAGCGTGCCTCGATAACGAGAAGGTGGGCCTTCTTCTTCGGGCGAATGAACGCTTTGCCGTGTTGGGATGTGCCAGCCATAAATGTCTCCGGGATCGCCGGTGACTTAGGCCGAAGCCGGATTGATCGCAAGCACAAGATTGCCTCATTGGGACGGGGTACCGAGATCGGACAGTCTGTAGCGAGGCTTTGAGCCCAGGCAACAATGGCGTGGGCCACTACTCGGCCAGCATCTACATCGGCCACCCCAGCCGCGCTTGCACTTTGGAATTCCTGTTTTCCATCACCGCTAGTTCCTCATGAACAGCTCGGCGATGCTCAAAGCCCCTCTTTCGCCGCTTCCGCCAGGCGCGCCGCATAGCGGGCCATGGTATCGATCTCGAGATTGACGCGGTCGCCGACCTGGCGCTCACCCCAGGTGGTGACGGTCAGCGAATGGTGGATCAGAAGCACGTCGAAGCGGGTGCCTTCCACCTTGTTGACGGTGAGCGAGGTGCCGTCGAGCGCGACGGAGCCTTTCGGCGCGATGAACTTCGCCAGCTCGCGCGACGCTTCCAGCGTGAAGCGCACCGCATCGCCCTCGTCCTTGCGCTCGACGATCTCGGCGGTGCCGTCGACATGGCCCGACACGATATGGCCTCCAAGCTCGTCGCCGATCTTCAGCGCCCGCTCAAGATTGATGCGCGTGCCTGACTTCCAGCCCATCGCCGTCGTCAGCCGGAGCGCCTCCTCCCAGGCCTCGACTTCGAACCAGCGCGCGTTCGAGCCGCTGTCGGGCAAGGCCGTCACGGTAAGGCAAACGCCGCCGCATGATATCGAGGCGCCGATGGCGATGGTTTCGGGATCATAGGCGGTGTCGATACGCAATCCCACGCCTTCCCGCAGCGGCTTGACGGCCGCGACGGTGCCTATGTCGGTAACAATGCCGGTAAACATCGGTGTTGATCCTAAAAGTCTCTTATCCACTCGGCGTAGCTGTCCTCGCCGAACCGCATCTCGCGCAGTTTGCGAAATCCCGCCGGGACATGGTTGGCATCGATGGGCGATGCAATGCCCCCCTTGCCAATCGCCTCCGGTCCTCGGAACAGCACGATGCGGTCGACCAGGCCCTCCGACAGGAAGGCGCTGGCCACCTTGGCTCCACCTTCGACCAGCACGCTGGCCATACCGAGCGCAGCAAGATCCTCGAGCAGTTCCGGCAGCGCCACGCCGCCTTCATGCGTCTCGGTGCCGATGAAACGCACGCCGGCGCGTTCGAGCGTTGCCCGCCGCAGAGGATCGGCTTCCAGGCAAGCCGCGACGTAGAGCGCCACCCTGTCGACACCGGACACCAGTTTCGAAGTCTCAGGCAGCCTGATCTGCCTGTCGAGCACAATGCGCGCCGGCGACCGGTTCTCCAATCCCGGCAAGCGCACCGTCAGCGCCGGGTCGTCCTCCAGCGCCGTGCCAATGCCGATCAGGATGGCATCGGCTTCGGCGCGCATTAGATAGACTTCACGGCGCGCAATGTCGCCTGTGATCGACACCTGCCCAACACCTTCCATGCCGATCTTGCCGTCGCTGGAAAGCGCTAGCTTGAGAGTCACTTCCGGCCGTTTCCTAAGCGATCGAATGAGATAGCCGGCCATCTGCTCGGCGGCCTCCGCCGCCAGGACATTCTCCACAACATCGACGCCCGCGGTGCGCAGGATCGCGTAGCCTTGGCCTGACACGCGCGGATCGGGGTCGCTGGCGGCGCCAACGACGCGCGCGATGCCGGCATTGACCAGAGCGTTGGCGCAAGGCGGCGTGCGTCCGTGATGCGCGCAAGGCTCCAGCGTGACGTAGGCGGTGGCGCCGCGCGCCAGTTCGCCCGCTTCGGCGAGCGCCTCGGTCTCGGCATGCGGGCGGCCGCCGACAGCGGTGACGCCGGTGCCGACAATCATCGGGCCCAAGCCATCGTCGCGCACGATGAGTGTACCAACGGAAGGATTGGTTGAGGTCCGGCCCGCATTCCTGCGCGACAGTCTGAGTGCGGCTGCCATGAAACGGCGGTCAAGGGCTGCCTGTCCGGCCTCGCTGTGTTCCGCCATGCTCAGCCAGCGTCCTCTTCGCTCTTGTCCTCGTCGCCTTTCAATTCCCCCAGCAGCTCATGGAAATCCTTGGCCTCGCGGAAATTGCGGTAGACCGAGGCGAAGCGGACGTAGGCGACGTCGTCGAGCGACTTCAGCGCTTCCATGACCAGCCGCCCAACCTCGCCCGAGGCCACTTCGGTCTCGCCGGAGCTTTCCAGCTGGCGCACGATGCCGGTCACGGCACGATCAATGCGCTCGGGATCGACATTGCGCTTGCGCACCGCGATCTCGACGGAGCGCAAGAGCTTGTCGCGGTCGAAAGGCACTTTTCGCCCCGACTTCTTGACCACGACGAGGTCGCGCAACTGCACGCGCTCGAAGGTGGTGAAACGGCCGCCGCAATCGGGGCAGACGCGACGCCTGCGGATCGCCGCGCCATCCTCGGCGGGGCGCGAATCCTTCACCTGCGTATCTTCGGACTGGCAATAGGGACAGCGCATTGAGAGCCTTGGGTTCACGAATCTGGTGAGGCGAAAAGGCTTAGAGCCTTTTGCCACGATGGCAAGGCACGCAGACCCTTTCGCGTCAGAGATAGCGAGCCGCGAGGCAGATTGCCAGCACCCGCCTTCGCGCGCTTGGCTAGGGTGCAACGTCCTTGGTCGGAAAGCCGCATGATGTGCCGAGGTTGCGGTAGGCTTTAGTGAAGCCGTCCATCGGAATGCTGGCGAAAGCCTCTTTGCCGAAAGCGACATCGAGCGAGGTGACTTTGCGCATGGCTCGCAAGAGCGCGAGACTGGTCTTGGGCTGGTTGTCGACCGTCCAGCTGGGACGGCCGTTCACGGCATCGTTCGAATAGACGGTGGCGGAAACCTTGACGCCAGGATCACCAAAAGTCGCGGCGATCTTCTTGCCAGTGGGCAGGTTCCGGTTGTCGACAATAAGCATGATGGCCGGGTAGGCGTCCGGCGGCATGGCGTCGCCGTTCGAGATCGACAGCGTCAGCGTGCCCGAATTGCCGCTGGCATCGAAAAAGGCAGTCGAAGCGGCGCAGGTCTTGCGCGCATCCTGCCCGGTGTCGAGCGTATCGACGATGGTTGTCCATCTGCCGAAGGTAGCGGTGGCGGGCACTTCAGGGGCGGTCTGCGCAAGGGCAGTCCCGGGCAATGTCAGGGAAACGGCCAGCAAGCCATGGGCGCCAAGGATGGCGGGACGGAAATTACGCATCGTCTGGTCTCCAGTTCGGCGCGTCGACCGATCGGGGGTCGGCGCGCCGCTGGCGGATAAGAGATGACGCGTGGCGCGAGGTCAACCGAGATAAGGGTAGAGCGGGAATCGATCGGTCAGCGCCACGACCTTGGCCTTGACCGCGGCCTCGACCGAGGCATTGCCCTCATCGGAATTGGCGGCCTTGAGGCCATCCAGCACCTCGGCGATCAGCTTGCCTATTTCGCGGAACTCGGCCTGGCCGAAGCCGCGCGTTGTGCCGGCGGGCGTGCCGAGCCGCACGCCGGAGGTGACGAAGGGCTTTTCCGGGTCGAAGGGGATGCCGTTCTTGTTGCAAGTGATGTTGGCGCGCCCAAGCGCTGCCTCGGCGCGCTTGCCGGTGGCATTCTTGGGGCGCAGGTCGACCAGCATCAGGTGGTTGTCGGTGCCGCCCGACACGATGTCGAGGCCAGTCTCCTGTAGGCTGGACGCCAGCGCCTTGGCGTTGGCGGCGACGCTCTCGGCATAGAGCTTGAAGCTCGGCTTCAGCGCCTCGCCGAAGGCAACCGCCTTGGCGGCGATGACATGCATCAGCGGTCCGCCCTGCAGGCCGGGGAACACCGCCGAGTTCATCTTCTTGGCGATCTCCTCGTCGTTGCACAGGATCATGCCGCCGCGCGGGCCGCGCAGCGACTTGTGCGTGGTGGTCGTCACCACATGGGCATGCGGCAGCGGCGAGGGATGCACGCCGCCGGCGACGAGGCCGGCGATGTGGGCCATATCAACCATGAGGTAGGCGCCGACCGCATCGGCGATCTCGCGAAAGCGCTTCCAGTCCCAGATGCGCGAATAGGCGGTGCCGCCGGCCAGGATCAGCTTCGGCTTCGTCTCATGCGCCGTCTTCTCGATGGCGTCCATGTCGAGCAGGTGGTCGTCCTTGCGCACGCCGTAGGACACGACCTTGAACCATTTGCCGCTCATGTTGACTGGCGAGCCGTGCGTCAAATGCCCGCCGGAATTGAGGTCGAGGCCCATGAAGGTGTCCCCCGGCTGCAAGAGAGCCAGGAACACCGCCTGGTTCATCTGGCTGCCGGAATTGGGCTGCACATTGGCGAAGTTGCAGCCGAACAGTTTTTTCGCGCGCTCGATCGCCAGCTCCTCGGCGACATCCACGAACTGGCAGCCGCCATAGTAGCGCTTGCCCGGATAACCCTCGGCGTATTTGTTGGTCATGATCGAACCCTGCGCTTCGAGCACGGCGCGCGAGACGATGTTCTCAGACGCGATCAGTTCGATCTCGTGGCGCTGGCGTCCGAGTTCGTTGCGGATCGCGCCGAAAATTTCCGGATCGGCATCTTCCAGCGTGGTTTCGAAGAAGGATTCGAATTTGTTCGACGCTGCCGCTGCTGTTGCCATGGCCTGAATTCCTTAGGTCCGGAGGTCGGTTTTGTCTTGCGCATGCCGTTGTCCCAAACCCCTGCACATTTTTGTGTGACAGGATTGGGTTCGCCGCGCCATTAACACAGTTGTTTTCGCCTCGCCACGTTTGCGGCGCGAAATTTGCTGGCCCGATTGCGGCAAGCAGAGCGGCGAACCGTTATTTCCTGTCGCGCCGCTGCTTCAGAAGAGCCTCGGTCAAGGTGATCTCGGAAAACAGCGCCCGCATCGTATGGTCATTGATCTCGCGGCTGAGAAACATGGCGCGTAGCGCGGCGCGCTCGGCTTCTATGCCGGCCGCCCTGAGTTCAAGCTCCAGACGGCTCGCCTCACGCGCCTCGGCACGCGCTTCGTCGGCCTCGTCGGAGGCGGCGATGCGGCGCCGGTAGCCGGCGACGATGCTGTCGGCAACGGCGAGCCGTGCCTCGACGGCCCCGCCCTCGCCTGCCTCATTGGCGATGCTCTCGATCCTGGCGATCGCCGCATTGGCTGCGCCGACCCGCGCCCGGCGCTCCTCGGCCGCTGCCGGGTCCTCGCCCGGTTCGACCAGCCCGCGAGCGATCTTCGGCAGCGCGAGGCTGGCGATGGCCAGCGAGCAGATGATGACCCCGGCGGCGAGGAAGATCACCACGTCGCGGGCCGGGAACGGCGAGCCGTCCTGCAAGGTGAGCGGCAGCGACAGGATACCGGCCAACGTGATCGCTCCGCGCACGCCGGCGACCGATCCGGCGAGCCGCACGCGCAGGCCGAACGGCTCGGCCTTTCGCTTGCCGAGCCGCGCCGCCATGGCGCCCGCCATGTCGCCGATCCATATCCACAGGAAACGCAGGCCGATCAGGCAAAGGGTCAGCAGCAGGACTGTCAGCACCGGCTCGATGATCCAGTGCCGGCTGGACAACTCCGGCGGCACCTTACGGATGATATCGGGAAATTGCAGGCCAAGCAGAATGAAGAGCGCGCCGTTGAAGACGAAGGACAGCGTCGACCACAGCGACATCGTCTGCATGCGCGCCGAGACACCGAGAAAGCGGAACATGCCGGAAACTCCGGTCAACAGGCCGGCGGTGACCGCCGCCAGGATGCCCGAGGCGCCGATATGCTCGGCGCCGAGATAGGAGACGAAAGGCACCAGGATCATGACCAGAACCTGCGCCTCCGCCGGCACGCCGCCGATGCGGTTGAGCAGTTGCAGCGCCTTGGCGGCAACGAACAGCGCCGCCATGCCGGCGAGGATGCCGGCAGCCACGGCATAGAGAAAGCTCAGCGAGGCCGCGGCAAAGGAAAAGCTGCCGGTCAATGCCGCCACCACGGCAAAGCGGAACATGACCAGACCCGACGCGTCGTTGAGCAGCGACTCGCCTTCCAATATGTGCATCAGCCGCGCCGGAACGATGTTCCTGTCGACTATGGAAGACACCGCCACCGCGTCGGTCGGCGACAGCACCGCGGCGAGCGCGAAAGCGACGACGAGCGGGATGCTGGGCACGAGCCAATGCAAGGCGTAGCCAAATCCGACGATGGTGAAGAAGACCAGTCCAATGGCAAGGTCGAGGATAGGGCCACGCAAGGCGACAAGCTCGCGTTTGGGCGCAGCAAAGGCATCGGCGAACAGAAGCGGCGGAATGAATACGAGCAGGAACAGTTCCGGATCGATCTCGACATGCAGCCCGCGCGCCGGCCAGGCCAGCGCAGCACCCATGGCGATCTGCAGCACCGGCAGCGGCACCCGCACCAGCCGCACCAATGCACCGGAAAGCGCCACTAGGACGAGCACGACGAGGATGAAGACGGCAACTTGCATGGTCCGATTCCGGCAGTTTTGCCGACCATGCGCAATCGCCCGCGCTTCGTCCAGCCGGAGCGCGCCTACGCAGAGTTGGAGGTCAGCGGCGGTGTGAACGGCCTAGCGGCGGCGACAGAAAAAGGCCGCTCAAGAGCGGCCTTTTCCCTGAATAATCAATCGCTTAGAGCGACGAAGTGATCTGCAGCTCGTTGTTTCCGTCGAGGCCATATATGTCGTCGCGGAACTGGACGACGCCGGGGCCCGTCGACCAGGCCGAGAGATAGAGGAAATGCACCGGCACCGGGTTGGTGACCTGGACCGGCGTGTTTTCGCCGGTCTTGATCGCAGCCTCGAAATGCTGACGGTCCCAGCCGGGCGTGTCGCGCAGGATCCAGGTGACGAGGTCGCGCACGTTCTGCACGCGCACGCAACCCGAGGAATCGAAGCGCATCATCTTGCCGAACAGGCTCTGCTGCGGCGTATCGTGCATGTAGACACCGTCCGGGCTCGGGAAATTGATCTTCACCGACGCCATGGCGTTGTCCGAACCGGGGTCCTGGCGGAAACGGTACTTGGCCGCGTCATCGGTCGACCAGTCCACATTCATCGGATCGACTTCGCTGCCGTCTGGCGCAAACAGGCGAATATGGCTGTTCTTGAGATAATCGGGGTCCTTGCGCATCAATGGGATGATGTCCTTGCGCACGATCGACACCGGCGCGTTCCAATATGGATTGACGATGATCTCGTTGATCTTGGAATTGACGATCGGTGTCTGGCGATCGATCTTGCCGACGATCGCGGTATGGCGAAGCACGACGCGATCGTTCTCGACCGCCTCGACCTGCGCTGCCGGAATATCGACCAGCACATAACGGCTGCCAAGCGTGCCCGCCTTCTCCTTCAATCGCTGGAGATTGGTTTGCAACTGGCCGAGCCGGATCTGCGCCGAAACGTTCATCGCCGCGTAGGTATATTTGCCCAGCGCTCCGTCGGCCGGCAGGCCGTGGCGCAATTGGAAGCGCTTGACCGCCGAGTCGACATAGGAATCGAAGGCCGTCGAGATGCCGGCGCTCTGCGACAGGTCGCCGGCGACCATCAGGCGCTTGCGCAGCGGCACGACATCGGGATCGTCGACGCCGAGCTGCAGTTTCTTGGTCGCGGGAACCTCGACCCAGCCGCCCTGCCCGACAATGTTCTGGTACTGCGCCACAGCCTGCTCGGTGAAGGCCACGGTCTGCGGGCTGAAGATCGGCAGCGTCGAGGCCACCTTGCCGCCTGCGCTGGCGCGGGCGTCGAACTGATCGTCCCAGTTGCCGCGCGCCGAGGACTTCAGGATGTCCCCGATCACATCCTGCGCGCTGGCGCGGCCGGCAACAACGGCGGCTGCGAGCGCGGAGGCTCCGGAAAGGAAGAAACGGCGGCTGGTTCTCATGGACGTTCCAGACATTTGTAGCAGTTCGAACACTTGCTGCGTTGATCATCGGGCGATCTCGCCCGCACTCTAAAATTGGCAATCTTAACAATTAGCCAACCATGGTCCGCATCACCTCGGTGTGAAAACGCGCAAGGCTACGCGGCTGCGGGTGAACTCATGGTCTTCACCACAGCATCACTGTCATCTTCGGTTCCATTGGAATATGGCGGCAACGTGGCCTTGGCCCGCAATTTGCTTCGGCCAGCGCAACGAAAAGAAAAGACCGATGCTTTTCGGCACCGGCCCTGACTGGAGGTCGCTGTTGCGGCCGCGCTTCTGTGGCGCGGCTTCTGATTGGGGATGTGGCTTACATCCGGTAAGCGATGGTGTCGTTCCAGAAGCGGTCGAGGCGCTGGAGGGCGCGGTTCATCTGCTTGAATTCATCGGTGTTGATGCCGCCGACCTGCTCGATCGAGCCGACATGGCGCTCATAGAGACCGGCGACCACGTCCGCCACCTCGTTGCCCTTCGGCGTCAGCGAGACGCGGACCGAACGACGGTCGATGCGCGAGCGCTGGTGGTTGATGAAGCCGAGATCGACAAGCTTCTTGAGATTGTAGGAGACGTTCGAGCCGAGATAGTAGCCCCGCGAGCGCAACTCGCCGGCAGTCAGCTCCGAATTGCCGATGTTGAAGAGCAGCAGCGCCTGGATGGCGTTGATGTCGGAACGGCCATTGCGGTCGAACTCGTCCTTGATCACGTCGAGCAGACGGCGGTGCAGGCGCTCGACCAGTTGGAGCGATTCCATGTAAAGGGAACGGATTGCCTCGCGGCGATCGTCGGAAACGTTGGCGGTCTTTGCCGCCGGACGCGAATTGATCATTGTCTTTGCCTCTCGTTTGTCGCCCTGGTGATTTTTTGTTTTTCACCTTGATCGCGACACTATCGAATACTCATAAAATTCGACTTAAACGCCAAGGCTAACAAGAGCTTACCGGTAATAGGTTTCGCAAGACGCTTAACGAACGGTCACTCGAGCAAGGATAATTAACCTAAAGATTTAGCCAATGATTTCAGGGCGAAATCCGATCCGCCGGATCGCCGGCGGCGCGTGCCGGCTTCAGGTCCGGGGCGACCGCTTCTGCAGATAGATGACGAGGCGGAAAACGACATAGAGCAGCGCCACCCCCGCATGCGAGACGACGATGAGCGGGCGGCGGCCGAAGAGTTCGGGAAAGCCGGCATACATGACGATCTCCGTCGCGGCGCAGATGAACCAAATCACCGGCCCCCAGGAAGCCAGCATCCATAGGCCGGCTGCGGCAAAGGGAAAAAACACGGCGAGCATCACCGCTGCCACCTGCCAGTGGACCGGCATCAGGTCGAAGCGCCACAGCGAGCCGGGATAGAAGCCGATAAGCCTGATCCAGTACAGGATACCGAACAGCAGGCAGTATCCTGATATGATTCGCTGGAACCAGGCGAAGATAACCTCCACCCCTGAAGGCTGAAGCACGACGCGTCTGGACGTCACCTCACTCATAGCGCGAGTTCCCGTTCACCGAGCGAGGCAAAATAGGCATCGACATCCGCGTCGTCGACCGCATCGAGGGTTGCCGGCAGCCATTGCGGCTTGGAACCCTTTTCGATGATGGTGGCGCGTATGCCTTCGTAGAAATCGTGGCCCGCGAGCATCCGGTTGAGGATGCGGAACTCCATCTTCATGCATTGATCCATCGGCAGCGTCAGGCCGGCAGTGATCTGGCGCCAGGCGACACGAAGGCTGGTCGGCGAGCGCGTCAGGATCGTCGCCAGCGTCCTTGCCGCAAACTCATCGCTCCCTGCCGCCTGCTCCAGGCTGCCGATGATATCGGCAAGCGACGCCTGCGCGAAGTGATGGGCGATCGCCTCCAGCACCTGCCTGTCCGTCTCGCGCTTCGCCGGGATGAAGAAGCCGCGCAGCACCGATTCGGGATCGCCGGTGGCGGCGAGCTGGTCGAGAAAGCCAGCCTGGTCCTGCGCCTTGATCGTATGCGTGGCCAGCCCGGACCACAACGCGTCGCCATAGCGGATACGATTGCCGGTCAGCGCCAGGTACATGCCGAAGGAACCTCCAAGATCGGGCAGCAGATGGCTGGCGCCGACATCCGGGAAAAAGCCGATACCCACCTCCGGCATGGCGAACTGCGCATTTTCCGTCATCACCCGGTGCGATCCATGAAAGGAGATGCCGACGCCGCCGCCCATGACGATGCCGTCGATCAGCGCCACATAGGGTTTTTTGAAACGCGCGATCTGGGCGTTCAGCCGATACTCGTCGGCGAAGAACTCGACAGGCGGCTTACCGGCCCGGCCGGCCTCATAGATGTGGAGAATGTCGCCCCCGGCCGAAAACGCCCTACCCTCGGCCTTGACGACGACGACGTCGACGCTCCAGTCCCGCTCCCAAGCGTGCAATGCCTTGGCGAGTGCATTGACCATGCCGTGCGTGACCGCATTGAGTGCCCGCGGCCGCGTCAACGTGACGATGCCGGCCCGGCCCAGATGTTCGAAGCGGATCTCGTCGCCTCCGCCAAAATCCATCGTGAAAGAATCCCTCCCCCGCTCCGCCGGGACTGAAGTGCTAAAGCGTGGCCCATGGCCGCGTCAATGCCGGCATGCCGGCAGCGCGTCTTGGCTCGTGCCGGAGCCTAGTGCTAAAAGAGCCGTTGTGGCCGCAACGCCGAGAACCACGGCGACTGCGCAGCTGTAGCGGGTTTCCAACGGGGTGTTGCTCATGGCTGGATTTGCGCGCCTCGTGCCGATGACGATCGGGCTGATCATCATTTGCCTGGCTTTGCAACCGACCCTGGCGGCAAGCCTCGCCGATCTTTACCAGTCGCAGACCATCGTCAACGGTCGGTACGAGAAGAACCGCCAGGCCGGCTTCAAACGTTGCCTCGACGCGGTTCTGGTCCGGGTTTCCGGCGACCAGCGCCTGCCGGCGAAACCGGAGATGGCGGCGCTGCGCGACAAGGCCGGCAGCTTCGTGGCGGCCTTTCGCTACCGCGATCGCATGGAAGGCATTCCCAACCATGACGATCAGGGCACGTATGATCGGCCTCACAATCTCTACTGCCAGTACAGCCCGGCGATGATCGATCCGGTGCTGGCTTCGCTCGGCAGCAGGCCATGGCTGACCGAAAGGCCACGGCTGGCGGTGTTCTTGTCGACCGAGCGCGGCGTCAAGCATTTCGCGCTCGATGCCGATGACGAGCGCGGCGTGCTGATGCGCGAGTCGTTCGGCAATGCCGCCGCGCCGGTTGCCATGCAGGTAACCTTCCCAACGGCAGCGCTGCTGTCGAAGGCGGGGCTGGACGACAGGATCATGCGCGAGGCCGACATGGCGAAGCTGGACACGGTTGCGAAAATGGCCGGCGCCGACCAAGCGCTTTCCGGCAGCATCGTCTGGAGCGACAAGGAGTTGGGCTGGATCGCCGACTGGCGGCTGGCGAAGGCCGGCAAGACCTACGCCTGGCAAGTGCGCGGCGTCGGCTTCGACGAGGCGTTCCGTGTCGGCATGCGCGGTGCGGCGCAGATCCTTTCGGGCAACGGGCAACCCGAATAAGGACCCGGCCGGATTGCTGGCACAAACGTGTCGCATTGGTCAGCACCACGGGTGCGTGATAAAAGCCGGCCAAACGAGAGTTTTGGCGATGAACAGATTCACCCCCGCAAAACCTGCCGGCGCGCGCAGCGTCGACGACATCACCGGCAGCCGCCGCTTGCGACGCATGCGCAAGGCCGACTGGTCGCGGCGCCTGGTGCAGGAGAACAGGCTTTCCGTCGACGACCTGATCTGGCCGATCTTCGTCGTCGACGGCAGACAAGTGCGCGAGCCGATCGCCGCCATGCCGGGCGTCTTCCGCCTGTCGATCGACCTTGCCGTCAAGGAGGCCGAACGCGCGGCGAAGCTCGGCATCCCCGCGCTTGCCACCTTTCCCAATGTGGACATTTCGCTGCGCGACGAGACCGGCTCGCATATCCTCGACCCCGACAACGTCATCAACCGCGCCACGCGCGCGATCAAGGACGCGGTGCCTGAGATCGGCGTCATCACCGACGCCGCGCTCGACCCGTTCACCAGCCATGGTCATGACGGCATCCTGCGCGACGGCCTCATCGTCAATGACGAGACGGTGGAACAGGTAACCGCGGCGGCCGTCATACAAGCAGCGGCCGGCGCCGACATCATCGCGCCGTCCGACATGATGGACGGCCGCATCGGAGCCATCCGCGACGCGCTCGACGCAAACGGTTTTCAGGACGTGGCGATCATGTCCTATGCGACGAAATTCGCCTCCGCCTTCTACGGGCCGTACCGCGAGGCGGTCGGCACGGCCGGCCTGCTCAAGGGCGACAAGAAGACCTATTACATCGACCACGCCAATTCCGACGAAGCGGTGCGCGAAGCCGAGCAGGACCTGGCCGAAGGCGCGGACATGCTGATGGTCAAGCCCGGCCTGCCCTATCTCGATATCATCCGCAGGCTGAAGGACGAATTTGCGATGCCGACCTTCGCCTACCAGGTGTCGGGCGAATATTCGATGATCAAGGCGGCGGGCGCCAATGGCTGGATCGACGGCGAAAAGGTCATGCTGGAATCGCTTCTTGCCTTCAAACGCGCCGGCTGTGACGGCATTTTGACCTATTTCGCCCCTGAGGTGGCGGAGATGCTGAGAGCATAGTTTCCCCAGCGCCGTCAAACCATATGCTCTTCATGGACCCACCGGCAAATGAGCCGGTATAGCGGCTGTCTCGGCAACCGCCATTTTGGCATCCGCACCAACCATCAGGCAACACTCTGGACATCGCATAGGCGAAGTACGGATATGCATCTTTTCGATCGCGGAAAATACTACTTGCAATTTGCAATCGGTTTGCTAGAAAGTAACTGCTTGCAAAATACAACTGGTCTGAGGAGGCTTTCCATGTCCAGACTTCGCGTCAACGCATTCACCTTGTCGCTCGACGGTTACGGCGCCGGTCCCGACCAGGATTTGAAAAACCCGCTCGGCGTCGGTGGGGAAGCCCTGCACAAATGGATGATCGGTACCCGCACCTTCCGCAAGATGGTGCTCGGAGACGATGACGGCACAACCGATATCAACGAGGCGTTCGCGGCGCGCAGCTTCGAGAATGTCGGCGCCTGGATCCTCGGCCGCAACATGTTCGGGCCGATCCGCGGCGAATGGCCTGACGAAAACTGGAAGGGCTGGTGGGGCGACAACCCGCCCTATCATGTGCCGGTCTTCGTGCTGACCCACCATGCGCGCGAGCCGATCGTCATGGAGGGCGGCACGACCTTTTACTTCATTACGGATGGCATCCATTCGGCGCTCGAGCAGGCAAGGGCAGCGGCCAATGGCAGCGATGTGCGGGTCGGCGGCGGCGTCGCCACCATCCGGCAGTACCTCCAGGAGAGGCTCATCGACGAGATGCATCTGGCGATCTCGCCGGTGCTGCTCGGCTCCGGCGAGCACCTCTTCGCCGGGATTGATATGCCGAAGCTCGGCTACGCGTGCAGCGAACAAGTAGCGACGCCGCTTGCCACGCATGTCGTCATCAAGCGGACTTAGGAATTAGTTGTCTGCGACAGTGGGAATTGGCAACCCTTGGTGCAGATCCTTTCTCCCCGTCACTATACGGGGAGAAGGACAAACTCTCGTTCAATACTTCTCGGGCACGTAGAGCTCGCGCGGCAGCACCTGGCGCTCGTATTCGGGATTGAAGACCCGCTCGGGCAGCGTGATCTCCTCGTGCGGCACCTCTTCATAGGGAACCTGCTGCAAGAGGTGGTCGATGCAGTTCAGCCGGGCGCGCTTCTTGTCGTTGCCCTCGACGATGAACCAGGGCGCCTCCGGAATGTTGGTACGGGCGAAGGTCTCTTCCTTGGCCTTGGTGTACTGTTCCCAGCGCACCCGCGACTGCAGGTCCATCGGCGACAGCTTCCACTGCTTCATCGGATCGTGGATGCGCATCAGGAAGCGCATCTGTTGTTCCTCGTCGGTGATCGAGAACCAGTATTTGACCAGCGTGATGCCCGAACGGACCAGCATGCGCTCGAACTCCGGCACGTCACGGAAGAATTCCTCCACCTGATCGGGCCCAGCGAAACCCATCACCCGCTCGACGCCGGAACGGTTGTACCAGGAGCGGTCGAACAGAACGATCTCGCCGCCGGCCGGCAGGTGCGGCACATAACGCTGGAAATACCATTGCGACGTCTCTCGCTCGGTCGGTGCCGGAAGCGCCACGACGCGGCAGATCCGCGGGTTGAGCCGCTGGGTGATGCGCTTGATGACGCCGCCCTTGCCAGCCGAATCGCGGCCTTCGAAGATCACCACAAGCTTCTTCTTGTGGTAGGCGACCCAGGATTGCAGCTTGATCAGCTCGGATTGCAGCCCGATCAGGTCGCGAAAATACTGCATGCGGTCGATAGAAGGCGGATGCGCGTTCTTGTAGATCCTGGCGATCTCCAGCGACAGCGCCGGTTCCGACATCTCCAGTTCATAGTCCTCGTCGAGCGTGTCGGCGAGTTCGGCTTCCAGCCAGTCCCGGGCGCCGGACTTGGGTATGGATTCATTCATCGGTGTTCCTCCATCTGCAAGCTGCCGCCTCCGGCAACGACCGGGCGCACTGGTCGCGTCCTGACGGCGGCGCGCAACGCCCTGATCGACTGAGTATAGGCCGGCAATGACGGTTTTATTGCAGGGGCACGCCACGGCCGCTCATCGGTGTGCTGGGGCCGGAGGGCGACAAGCCGCACGGATTGTCCTACAAATCCAGCAACCTGATCGGGCCATTCTTCTCAATCGCGAGGACTGACATGGAATACCGCACTCTCGGCCGTTCCGGCCTGAAGGTTTCGGCGCTGACGATGGGCACCATGACCTTTGGCGGCGCCGGCCCGTTCGCGGCTGTGGGCAACAGCGATCTCGCCGAGGCGAAGCGCATGATCGATCTGTGCATTGATGCCGGCATCAATCTCATCGACACGGCCAATGTCTATTCGGACGGCCTGTCGGAGGAGATCATCGGCGAGGCACTCGGCGGCAAGCGCAGGAACGACGTGCTGATCGCCTCCAAGGCGCGCATGCGCATCGGCGACGGTCCCAATGACGAAGGCCTGTCGCGCCATCATTTGATCCGCGAATGCGAGAAAAGCCTTAAGCGGCTCAAGACCGACGTCATCGATATCTATTTCCTGCACGAATGGGACGGCGTGACGCCACTCGAAGAGACCATCGCCGCGCTCGACACGCTGGTCGGCCAGGGGAAGATCCGCTATATCGGCTGCTCCAACTATTCCGGCTGGCAGGTGATGAAGGCGCTCTCCATCAGTGACACCCGCCATCAGCCGCGCTTCGTCACCCAGCAGATCCACTACACGCTCGAAGCACGCGAAGCCGAATACGAGCTGCTGCCGATCTCGGTCGACCAGGGATTGGGCGTGCTGGTGTGGAGCCCGCTGGCGGGCGGCCTGCTGTCGGGCAAGTATCACCGTGACAACCCGACCGCGCGCCAGGTCGCCGGCTGGTCCGAACCGCCAATCCGCGACGAGGACCGGCTGTGGCGGATCGTCGATGTGCTGGTCGAAATCGGTAAGGCCCGCGGTGTGTCCGCCGCACAGGTGGCGCTTGCCTGGCTGCTTGGCCGGCCGGCTATCAGCTCGCTTGTGATCGGCGGGCGCAACGAGGCCCAGTTCAGGGACAATATCGCGGCGGCCAGCCTGACGCTGGCCGGCGAGGAACGTGATCGCCTCGACGCGGTCAGCCGCCCGCCCCTGCTCTATCCCTATTGGCATCAGCAGCTGACGGCAAAGGAGCGTTTCGGCGCCGCCGACCTTGTGATCGATCGAAGCAGCTTATAGGAACCCTGGTGCCGGCTCCGAGACGTCGGAAGGCGAACGACGCGTAGTCAGCCCACAAGAACAGCAAAAAAGGAGCCGCTATGGCACGAGCACCAAATTACGATCAGGAACGCAAAGAACGCGATCGCCAGAAGGCGGCCAAGAAGGCCGAAAAGCTGGCGGCCAAGGCTGCGGCGCGGGAGCGTCAGAAACCCGAGACTGACGCCGAGATTGAAACAGAGGAATGACGGCGCGCGGCGGCAATCCGGCCTGGATCAGGCCGGCGCCTTGTCGCTGACGAAGACGTCCACTTCACGCGCCGCCGCGATAAAGGCGCGCCTTGCGTTCATGGCCGGCTTGTCGCCGGCCAGCGCATCGTGGCAGGCCTGCAGCGCCGCGCGATGCTTGGGGGTGCGCTTGCCGGGCCAGCTGTTCATGAGATAGTCGGAAGCCTCGCGGGCCGAGCGTAAGAGCTGTGTACTTCCCGCCGTGACTGATTTGACGGTCACGGGTACTTCAAATCGGTTGTTTTCCATTGCCCGGTCCTACGCCATCGGCGTCCGCGAAGCGAGGCCGAAAGTGGGGCTCGGGGCCGGTGGTCCTTTTTTCGGCGGCGAGTGGCCTGCCCTGCAGGCCGCATTATGCCGCCACGACGGCAAATCCCCTGGCGCGAAGGCCGCGGCGATCATTGGCCAGCGACGTCAACAGACGGTCGCGACTGCCCACGATATGCTGCGAGAGCAAGCGCGCGGCTTCCTGTGCATCGCCGCTCCGCACGGCGGCCAGGATGGCATGATGTTCGGCCCAGGCGCGGCCAAGGGCCGCTCCATCGCGTACCTCCAGCCAACGGGCGCGCGAAAGCCTGGTCATCGCGTCGCGGACGGCCCGAAACAGGAATTCATTGCCGGACAGTCGCGCCAGCTCGATGTGGAAATCCATGCCGACGCGATGCCATTCCTCGCGCGGAGTGTCGTCGTCGCAGGAGACGAGCATAGCCTCGATGACATCGACGGCACTTCTGTCGGCAAGCCCGCATGTCAGCCGCAAGGCCGCGACCTCGACCGCTTCGCGGTAGACCGCGATCTGCTCGAGTTCGGCCAGGTTGATGGGCGAGACCGTCCAGCCGCGCCCGTCCCTGCCGACCAGCCCTTCGGTTTCGAGCCGCAGCAGCGCAGCCCTGACCGGCGTGCGCGAGGCGCCGAAGCGGCTTTCGATCCAGCGCTCGGTGAGTTTCTCACCCGGGCCGATCTCAAGTCCAAGGATCATCTCGCGGAGCTGCCGTTCGACGTTGTGCATCTGCGACATCGTTGTTGCCTTTTCACGTGCCCGCATTGACAGCGGTCGGGCTGTGGGTCCATGACGGATACCGACTTGGTATCCCAAAATGGTATCCACAACAATCCCTGGCACACGCAGGCACGGCATGACGCAGAACGATACGGAACAGGGCGGCTACAATATCCACTGGCGGCGCAATCTCGCCGTCTGCTTCGCGGGTTCGTTCAGCACGCTCATCGCCATGACCCTGCTCTTGCCGTTCCTGCCGCTCTATGTCGAGCAACTGGGCGTCGAGGGCCATGCGGCGATCGTGCAATGGTCGGGCATCGCCTATGGGGCGACCTTCTTCGCGGCGGCGCTCGTTGCGCCGTTATGGGGACGGCTCGGCGACCGCTACGGCCGCAAGCTGATGCTGGTGCGCGCCTCCTTCGGCATGGCGATCTGCATGTCGCTGACCGGAATGGTCGAGACGGTCTGGCAACTGGTGCTGCTGCGCCTGCTGATCGGCTTTGCCGGCGGCTATTCCTCCGGCTCGACCATATTGGTGGCCATGCAGACGCCGAAGGACCGCTCCGGCTGGGCACTCGGTGTCTTGTCCGCTGGCATCACGGCAGGTTCGCTGGTCGGCCCCCTGCTCGGCGGCGCGCTGCCGCCGGTAATCGGCATCCGCGCGACCTTTCTGTTGTCCGGCGGCGTCATCTTCCTTGCCTTCCTGGCGACGACATTCCTGATCAAGGAGAACCAGCGCTTGCAAGCAAGCAAAGCCGCGACGGCGGCAAAGCCGAAGAGCGGCTGGTCGCAAATTGTCGACAAGCGTCCGGTCGTGGCCATGCTGACGACCGGCATGCTGCTGGCCTTCGCCACCATGTCGATCGAGCCGATCATCACCGTCTATGTGCAGCAGCTGATCGAGGACCAGAGCCGGGTGACGCTCGTTGCCGGCGTGGTGATGTCGGCGGCCGCCCTCGGCGCCATCCTGTCGGCGTCGTGGCTTGGCAGGCTCGCCGACCGCGTCGGTCATTGGAACGTCGTCGGCGGCGCGCTGGCCGTGTCGGCACTGCTGCTCATTCCGCAGGCCTTCGTCACCGACGGCTGGCAACTGATCGGGCTGCGCTTCCTGATGGGCCTGGCGCTCGGCGGTTTGCTGCCTTGCATCACCAGCGTCATCCGCCACAACATTCCCGACGGCGTCGGCGGCAACGTGCTCGGCCTTTCGATCTCGGCCCAATATGTCGGCCAAGTCGCCGGACCGCTTGCCGGCGGTTTCGTCGGCGGCCATTTCGGCATGCGGGCGGTGTTTCTCGGCACGTCGGTGCTGATGGCGCTCGGCGCGGTCTACAACTGGATTGTCCAGGCGCGGCGGACGCGGCATATGTTGATGGAAGCGAGCAAGCCCTGACAAGCTGCCCAGCCAATCAACCGAAGGAGCGTCGACATGAACCTGGCCGAAACGACCGGCAGCCGTCTGCTTGTGCTCGCCGCCGGCATCGTGGGCGCGGCGGGCGTGGCGCTGTCGGCGGCCGCCGCACATCTCGGCGGCGCCTTCACCGGTACGGCGGCATCGTTCCTGCTGATGCACGCACCGGCGTTTCTGGCCGTCGGTCTCCTCGACGCGAATCGCCCGCTGCGGATAGCCAGCATGGTGCTGCTCGTCGGGCTCGTGCTTTTCACGGGCGATCTTCTCGCCCGCGATTTCCTCGGATCGAGGCTGTTTCCGATGTCGGCGCCGATCGGAGGCACCCTGCTCATCGCAGGCTGGCTGGCCATAGCTGTCTCCGCCGTGGTGCGTCGGCGACCCTGAGATGCGCGCCCGGTTTCAATCCCGGCGACGTTCAAGTCGGATCCAAAGATCGCGGTGGCGCGCCGAGAGCGTCGCGCGGCGCGGCGCCTCTGGCCGCTCCGCGGCCGTGCCGATGCCCCAATAATTGCGATAGATGTCGTCGAACAGATGCTTCATGGGATGCATGGCTCTTCTCCTCTTGATTTGGATTGAATCGATCCAATCGGCCGACGCAAAAAATTGGCGCCAGTCAGCTCCGCTTGCGCGCCACTAGGAAGCGCAGATCGCGAATCCACGGGCTTGTTCCGCCGCGGCGCTTGGACTTGTTGGCGGCCGACCCAATGCTCCAGTCGTTGCGGTAGATGTCTTCGAACAGATAGTTAACAGGATGCATGGCGCACCTCCCATCTAGGTTTAATCCAGCAGGCATATCTGAGTTGGATCGATTCAAAGATAGGCCCATGGAAGCCGCCGGTCAAGCAAAATTTGAATCGATCCAACGAAAGTGCTAGATGCAGATCGGGAACGTGCTAAATGCATGTCAGGAGGCACGCGCAAATGGCGTCACTCACCGCAGGCAATCGACGACCCGTCCGGCTGGCCGACATCGCCAAGGCAGCCGGTGTTTCGCACGGTACCGCCTCCAACGTTTTCAGCCGCCCCGAGATCGTGCGCGAAGAAGTCCGCGAACGGGTCCGTGCGGCGGCCGAGGCGATGGGCTATGCCGGCCCCGATCCCAAGGGCCGCCTGCTGCGGGCCGGCAAGGTCAACGCCATCGGCGTGGCCACCGCGGAGCCCCTCTCCTATTTCTTCGAGGATCCCTTCGCGCGCGTGATGATGGCCGGTATCTCGCAGGCCTGCGATGCGACCGGGGCCGGTATCTCGTTAGTCTCGGCCGCCAACAACGAACAGCTTGCCTGGAATATCCAGAGCGCCCTGGTCGACGGCTTCATCGTCTTCTGCATCGAAGGCGGCTCGCGCCTTGTCGAATTGGCCCGCGAGCGCAAACTGCCGTTCGTGGCGCTGGATCTGGATTCGGAAGACGGGTCCGTCGCGGCGATCGGCGTCGACAACATCGCCGGCGCCGGTCTGGCGGCGCGCCATCTCGCGGATCTCGGGCATCGTCGCTTCGCCGTGCTGGCGTTGCCTTTCGCCGATGGCAGGACAGGCCTCATTTCGCCCGAGGAGCTTCGCGCCGCAGCCTATGCCGGGACACGCGATCGCCTCACCGGTTATTTCCGGGAGCTTTCGCGGGTTGGCATCGATACGTCCAAAGTGCCCGTCTACGAAACCGCCAACGATGCCGCCACCACAAAGGCGGGGCTGGAAACGATCTTTGCTTCCCGCGAGCCACCAACGGCCATCCTGGCGATGTCGGACAGAATGGCCTTGGCAACACTTGAATGGCTGAGCGCGCGCGGGCTGAACGTTCCCGATGATGTTTCAGTCATCGGTTTCGACGGTGTTCCCGAAGCAGCGCTATCCGAGCCGCCACTGACCACCGTCGCACAGCCGATCGCCGAGATGGGCCGGCTTGCGGTCAAGGCGATCCTGGAAAACGACGGCAAGGTCAGTCGGCAATTGCTGCCGGTCGAACTGATCGTGCGCGCCTCCTCGGCTCCACCGCGCCGCTGAAACCGGGCTCGCTGACCCTCAGTGGTTGGCTCTTGCTACGGCCGAGATACCGAAAGACGGCTGGACGGGCTTGGCGTCCTTTTGCTTCGTCCTGGCTTTCCCCGAACCGCCGATGGTCGACAACCATTCGAGATAGAAAGCGAGCGCGAACTGCATGGCGATGCCGGCGGCGAGCAACAGGCTGTCATAAGCGAGGCCGCCGGGATTGATCAGTTTCATCACCTGGGCAACCATGGCGATCAGCGTGCCGGCGATGAACACCGGAAGCGAACGCTTGCCGAGTATCGCCAGCGGATGGTCGGGGCCGGTGCGGAACAGGTTCGAGACCGCAGGCAGTGCCACCACCAGATAGCTGACCGCCAGGATGTGCAGCAGCCGCGGGAGCGACAGGAATGTCTTGTCGAAGCCGGTCAGCACCACCGGCAGGTCGAACCAGGTCACCTGGCCCCAAAGCGGACTATGCACCCATGCCAACGCGGCCAGCACATAGGCCGCGGCGGCACCGATCAGCCAGCGGTTGGCTGGAATGACGCCGCCGCGCCTGACATGCAGCATGGCGGCAAGGCCGATGTTGAACAGGAACTGCCAGGACAGCGGATTGAGGAACCAGAGGCCGGGCTCGGGATAGTTCGGCGGGGCGATCTGCCAGATGCCGGCAACAAGCCATAGCAAGCCGGACACTGTCAGCGCTGCAAGCGGCCTGTAGCTGATGAACAGCAAGAAGGCCGGCGCCAGCAAAAGCAGGACCGCGTAGACCGGCAGGATGTTGTTGTAGCCGAGCTGGTGGCCGAGCGTGACGATACCGACCAGCACCTCGGGCGTGTCCTTCATCAGCGGTTCGATGTTGATCAGCTTCAGCAGTTCCGGCCGCCGGCCGAACACCGCCGCGGCACAGAACAATGCCATTACCGCCATCGTGGTGACGATATGGGCGATATAGAGCACGCCTGCCCGCCGCCACATTTTCAGCGTCGCGAGCAGCCGGCCTCCCGGGCGGAACTTCGTGCCATAGGCAAGCGCGACCGAAATGCCCGATATCAGCACGAAAGCCTCGGCCGCATCCGAAAAGCCGAAATTCTTGTAGGTCAGGGTCTCGAAAGCCGTGCCCGGCACATGGTCGACGAAGATCGTCAGCAGCGCGAGCGCACGCAGCACATCGATGCGCGTATCGCGCTCGGTTGGAACTGGGGTGGTCATCGACAAAAGGCCTCAAAGCTGGTTGTTCATGCCCAGCAATGCGACCCCCGGCGCACCGCTTCGATTCCTCCGCGATGGAGTATATCGGCGCAGAAACGGACTGAAATGCGCCCGGTTCAATCAACTTTCGCGGAGCATGAAAATATTGCGTTTTGAAGCCGGCAAATTGAGTGAAACGAAATGTAATCAAAAGGATACGGCATGAGCGATACAAGCGTCGAAAACAGCCTGCCGCGGCTGGATCTGGCCTTCCCCTATCGCTTCTTCGGATCCGGCGGGGCCAGCGACGAATGCCTGTTCCTGCTGCATGGATCAGGTGTCGACGAGACGACCCTGGTGCCGCTGGCGAGGCAGATCGCACCGCATGCCTGCCTGGTCGCCGTGCGTGGCCGCATCGTTCAGGATGACGGCTTCCGCTGGTTCGAGCGAATCACGCCGACCAGCTTCGAGCAGGCTAGCATCCGGCGCGAGACGGCCGCTTTCGCGCGCTTCGTGGCCGAGGCCATGGAGCGGCACCGGATCGATCCGAAGCGCATGGCCTTTCTCGGCTATTCCAATGGTGCCAATCTGGTTTCCAGCCTGATGCTGCTCCATCCCGGCCTTGTCGGACGGGCAGCACTGCTGCGGCCGATGCCGGTGCTGGACGAGACGCCGGCAACCGATCTGACCGGCATCAAGGCGCTGATTGTCGCCGGCGCCGCCGACCTGACCTACGGACCCTTCGCGCCGGCCCTGGTAACGCTGCTCAGCCAGCGCGGCGCCGAGGTCGACGCGCGTATCGTCGCTTCGGGCCATGAAATCGGCGACCCCGATGCCGCGATCGTGCGGCAATGGCTTGCCCCGCCCGCTCCTGCCGCCTGACGGGCAAGACGCGGATCGCCGCGCTCAGCCTCCTTCAGCGATGCCGGCCTGCGCCCCGGCAATCAGCAAGTCGAGGCCGCTTTCGAACAGCGCCTCGTGACCGCCCGCACGATAATCGGCCAGGGCCTGACTGAGCAGCGGGTAACCGCTTGCCTTGGCATCGAGCGCCGCACCTCGACCCGGGCCGGCCGGATATTCTGCCTGTTCCTCGAGGACGCAGCCCACCGTGTAGCGCCCGACGATCATCAGCAACCGCATGGCCATGACGGAAGGCATGCCGGCCTCGCGCAGAAAAGTGAGCAACCGTTCGACATGTTCGAGATCGCCCGGATCGGCCTCGGTACCGGCATGGACGCGCGCACCGTCGCGATAGGCCATCAAGGCGCCGCGGAAGCTGCGGGCGTTGTTGCGTACGAATTCCTGCCAGCTCTCGCCCGGCAGCGGTACCTGATGTCCATGGCCGCGCCGCAGGATCTCCTCGTTCATTGCGTCGAGCAGGGCGCGCTTGTTCCTGAAATGCCAGTAGAGTGCCGGCTGCTGGACCTTGAGCCGCTGCGCCAGCAGCCGGGTCGAGAGCGCATCGATGCCGACGTCGTTCAACAGTTCGAGCGCCTGCGCCACGATCAGCGCCTTGTCCAGCTTCATATGCACCTCGCTTGCCCAGCCAATTTATCGGTGATAAACGCTACCTTATCACCGATAAACTTTAGGAAAGAAGCATCTCGATGAAAAGGGCCTATCTCGTCGTGCTGACGGCAATGGCGCTGGACGCGGCCGGCATCGGGCTGATCATGCCGGTGCTGCCGGGGCTGTTGCGCGAGGTTGGCCATGTCGAGGACATTGGCTGGATTTTCGGCGCGTTCCTCGCCGCCTATGCCGCAATGCAGGTGCTGTTTTCGCCCCTGCTCGGCGCGTTGTCCGACCGCTACGGCCGCCGGCCGGTGCTGCTTCTGTCGCTTGCCGGGTCGATGCTGGATTATCTGTTCATGACCTTCGCGCCGTCGCTGCCGCTGCTGTTCGTCGGCCGACTGATCGCCGGCCTAACGGGCGCCAGCATGGCGGTGGCCTCCGCCTATATGGTCGACATCAGCAGCGAAGAGCGGCGCGCCCGCGCCTTCGGCCATCTGAGCGCCGCTTTTGGCGTCGGGTTCATCGCCGGTCCGGCGCTCGGCGGCCTGCTCGGCGATGTCTGGCTGCGCGCGCCGTTCCTGGCGGCGACAGGGTTCACCGGCATCAATCTGGTGCTGGCCTTCCTTCTGCTGCCGGAGCCGGAGCGGGTCGGCGGCACAGGCGAGCCGCTGTCGTTCAACCCGCTGGCGCCGCTGCGTTGGGCCCTGACTTTTCCGGCCCTCCTGCCGCTGCTCGGCGCCTTTGCCGTGCTCGGCCTTGTCGGCGAAGTCGGCGGCACCGTCTGGGTTCTCTACGTGCAGGACAAATTCCGCTGGAGCCTTTTTACTGTGGGCATCTCGCTGGCATTGTTCGGCCTCTTCCATGCCGGAGCCCAGGGTTTCGTCGCCGGACCGATCGCCGAGCGCTGGGGCGAAAGGCGAGCGCTCATGGTCGCCATCCTTGCCGACAGCACGGCCTATGTGTCGATCGCGCTGGCCTGGCAAGGCTGGATGGCGTTCGCGCTGTTGCCGCTTTTCTGTCTCGGGGGCATCGGAGCCCCGGCGCTGCAATCGTTGCTGACGTCACGTGTCGCGGCAGATCACCAGGGGCGATTGCAAGGTGTGCTCACCAGCATGACGAGCCTGGTCTCGGTGCTCGGACCACTCGTCATCGCCATGCTCTATTTTCGCACTCGAATGGTCTTCCCAGGCATGGTGTGGGTCGCGGGCGCGACGCTCTATGTCCTCTGCCTGCCCCTGCTGCTCGCAACCGGATCGCCCACGGCCAAACGGGAGGCGGCGGAGTGAGGATAATAGTGGCCGGCGACAGGGTTATCCCTGCCCCATCCTGTTCCAGGCGTCCAGCCCGGCGATCTTATAGGCCTCGGCCAGCGTGGGATAGTTGAATGTATTGTTGACAAAGAAGTCGACCGTGCCACCCAGATTGATCACCGCCTGGCCGATGTGAATCAGTTCGGTGGCGCCCTCGCCGACGATATGCGCGCCGAGCAAGCGGCGTGTCTCGATCGAGAACAGAAGCTTCAGGAAGCCGGTGTTGACGCCCATGATGTGGCCCCGCGAGGTCTCGCGGAAACGGGCCACGCCAACCTCGTAGGCGGCGCCGCTCTCGCGCACCTGTTCCTCGGATTGGCCGACGGTGGAGATCTCGGGCACCGCGTAAATGCCATAAGGAAAGGTTTCCGGCGGCGGCGGCAATGTCACGCCGAAAGCATGGCACGCGGCTACCCGGCCCTGCTCCATCGAGGTGGAGGCCAGGCTCGGAAAGCCGATCACGTCGCCGGCGGCGTAAATGTTGGGCACGCTGGTCTGGAAGGTGTGCGGATCGACCTTGATGCGTCCCCTGGAGTCAGCCTCGATGCCGACCGCATCGAGGCCGAGGCTACCGACATTGCCGGTGCGGCCCGCGGCGTAGAGCACGATCTCGGAACGTATGGTGCGCCCGTCGGCCAGCGTGACCTCTGCATGGTCGGGCCTGGAGGCAATCTCCTTCACGGCGCTTCCCAGCCGGATGGTCATGCCGCGGTCGCGCATCTGGTGGATGAAGTCGTCGACGATCTCGCGGTCGACGAAATCGAGGATCGTGTTGCGCGGCTCGACCAGCGTCACCGGCACGTCGAGTGCCGAAAAGATCGTCGCGTATTCGACGCCGATGACCCCGGCGCCGATGACCGTCAGCGTGCGCGGCAAGCGGTCGAGCTCGAGCATTTCGTCACTGTCGAACACGCGGCTCTTGTCGAACGGCACGTCGCCCGGCCGGTGCGGCCTGGTGCCGACGGCGATCAGCGCATTGGCGAAGCCGACCTCGCTGTAGTCGCCATTGTCCGATGTCAGGCTGACCCTGTTGGGCCCGAGAAATTTCACCGCGGCGCGGGAGCTCTTGACCGTGTTGCGCATGAACTGGTGCTGCAGCACCTCGACCTCGTGGTCGAGCGTCTTGTGCAGGCGCTCGACCAAGTCTCCGACCGAGATGTCCTGCTTAACCCGATAGCCGCGCCCATAGAAGCCGCGCTCACGCCAGCCCGAGAGATTGAGCACGGTTTCGCGCAGCGTCTTCGACGGAATGGTGCCCGTGTGCACGGAAACGCCGCCCAGGCGCCGCCCCCTGTCGACGACCAGTACCGATTTGCCGAGTTTGGCCGATTGTACAGCGGCACGACGGCCGGAAGGGCCGCTGCCAATGACCAGCATGTCGTAATCCATCCTGCCCGTCCCTGCCCCTTGGCGCTTTTGGTGCGCCGCAACAAGCTAACGCCATGTCAGGCGCGAATTCAACCGGCCCGCCGGCCGCTTCCCCCGCCTTGCGCACCGGGAAAGGCTCGATCTTGATTCCGCCATCAGCCTTTACCATTTTCCCAGCAGGTGGGGCGCAGGCTAAGCAGGCCCCTGTTACGAGGAAATGACATGAACGCTCGCGTTCTCGACGGTGAAATCATCAATACCAGGCTCGACGACGTGAGGGCCTATGAAGGGGTACGCACGCGGCGTGTCCTGGCGGTCATGATCGACTATGTCATTGTCGCGCTGCTCACCATCCCTGTCGCCATCCTGGTGTTCTTCCTCGGACTTTTGACCCTCGGCCTTGGCTGGATGCTGTTTGGCGTCCTGGTCCCGGCCGTCGCGATTCTCTACATCTGGAACACGCTTGGCAGCGCCGACCAGGCGACCACGGGCATGAAGATGATGGGCATCCGGCTCGATCGGCTCGACGGCAGGCCGATCGACGGGCTCACGGCAGTGGTCCATTCGGTGCTGTTCTGGGCCGGCAACGTCATCCTGTCGCCGCTGGTGCTGCTGGTGACGCTGTTTTCCGATCGCAAGCGCACGCTGCACGACCTGCTGCTCGGCACGGTGGTCAGCCGCACCGGCCGCTGAGGCGCATTTTCGCAAGCATCGCCGCGGCGTCGGCACAAATGTGAAGGCGTCCGCATGGCCACGCCTTCACAATCCTGTTGAATTTTTCGCTTTCCGCGCCAAAGGTAGAGCGATTCGAAGGAGTGTTTCCGAGACTCGATGACGCAGCACCCGACCCAGTCGCCGCAGTTCTTCCTGACCGCGCCGTCGCCGTGCCCCTATCTCGACGGCCAGTTCGAGCGCAAGGTGTTCACGCATCTGGTCGGCGACAAGGCGTCAGAGATGAATGATCTCCTGACCCAAGGCGGGTTCCGCCGCTCCCAGAACATCGCGTACAGGCCGGCCTGCGAAACCTGCCGCGCCTGCGTCTCCGTGCGCATCCTGGCGCAGGAATTCGTCGCCAGCCGCAACATGAAGCGCGTGCTGCAGCACAATTCCGATCTCGTCGGCGCCATGCACAATGCCGAGCCCTCGACCGAACAATATTCGCTGTTCCGCAGCTATCTCGATGCCCGCCACCGCCGCGGCGGCATGTCGGACATGACGGTTCTGGACTACGCCATGATGGTCGAGGACACCCATGTCGACACCAAGGTCATCGAATATCGCCGGCGCGGGCCCGATACTTTCATCACCGGCAAGGGACAGGGCGAGCTGATCGCGGTGGCGCTCACCGACAAGATGGCCGACGGCCTGTCGATGGTGTATTCCTACTTCAATCCCGACTTCGAGGAGCGGTCTCTCGGCACGTTCATGATCCTCGATCACATCGCTCGCGCCAGGGCGATGGGGCTGCCCCATGTCTACCTGGGATACTGGGTCAACGGCTCGCGCAAGATGAATTATAAGATGCGCTTCATGCCGCAGGAGCATCTCGGCCCGAAGGGCTGGGAGCGCTACACCAACGAAGCGGTCTCACGCTGAGTTTTTCCAAGATCCACGTTTAGCTGTTTCAACGCAGGGGATGCTGGTCTTTCAGCCGCTTGGCGGGAGAGTGCGTCATTGCGCCGATCGGCTGTCCCATCTGTATTTCATTACGAAAGTTTGCAAATGACGTCCCACAGCGACCACCAGAAGGGCCTTCTGATAACCGCCATTGGCGGCCTGACGCTGACCCTCGACATTCCGCTGATCCGCCTCGCCGATGGCGGCGCATGGACGATCCTGCTCTTGCGCGGGGCCGCCACCTTCATCGCCGCAATGATCATCTGGGCTGTCTGGCGGGCGCTCAGCCGAAACGCGCCTCAGCTCATTCCAGGCTGGTCGGGACTGGCGGCCGCGATATGCTACGGGCTGACCTCGATCACGTTCGTCACCGCCGTCTTCTACACCTCGACCGCCGACCTGGTGTTCATCCTGGCCTTCAACACGGTGTTCGCCGCGCTCTTGTCCTGGTTGTTTCTCCAGGAAAAGCCGCGGGCGGTGACGCTCGCGGCGATGCTGGTCATGATCCTCGGCGTGCTGGTAATCGTCGGCGGATCTGTCGGCACCGGACACCTGTTCGGCAATTTCATGGCGTTGTGTTCGGCCTTCTTCATTTCCGTGGCCATCACCATTTCGCGGGCCAGCGGCAAGGACATGGGTTTCACGGCGCTCGTCGGGGTGGTTCCGTCGCTCGTGCTGGCGGCCTTCATGGTGTCAGGTGAAGGCGTCCATGTGAGCGCGCCCTGGTGGATCATCTTTAACGGCGCCGTGATCATGCCGATTTCGTTCTTCTGCCTGGCGGCCGGCCCCAAATACATCTCCGGACCGGAAGTGGCGATGTTCTACCTTCTGGAGACCGTGCTGGCACCGGTGTGGGTATGGCTGATCTTCTCCGAAACGCCGTCACGCAACAGCCTGATCGGCGGCGCGATCCTGATCGTCACATTGGTGGTCCATTCAATGTGGCAGTTGCATGACGGACGCAGGCGCCGCGCCGCCCTTGCGGTGCGTCATCCGGCCTGAATCTTTTTCGCCTCGCCGTCGATCTCGATCAGCGACGGTGAGCCTTCCTGTTCCGGGGAGGCGGGCATCTCGTCCATCATCTCCACCTCGCGCAGCCATTCGCGCCAGATCGCCACCAACAGCGCCATCAGCACCGGGCCGATGAACAGGCCGAGAAAGCCCATCGTCTTGACGCCGCCGATCAGGCCGAAGAAGGTCGGCAGGAAGGGCAGTTTTATCGGTCCGCCGACGAGCTTCGGTCGCAAGGTCTTGTCGACGATGAACAGTTCGACCGTTCCCCAGATGAACAGAGCCAGGCCGGCCACCGGTGAGCCGCTGGCGGCGAGATAGATCGAAACCAGCGTGAAGGACAGCGGCGCCCCGCCGGGAATCAGCGCCATGACCCCGGTCAGGGCGCCAAGCGTCACCGGCGACGGCACGCCGGCCAACCAGTAGGCGATGCCCAGCACAAGCCCCTCGCCGATGGCGATGACGGTCATGCCGGTCACGGTCGAGGAAATGGTCGCCGGCACGACCCGCGAGATGCGCTCCCACCTCGTCGGCAGGATGCGCTCGCCCAGGCGGTCGACCTGGCCCGCGAAATGCTCGCCGTCGCGATAGGCGAAGAACAGCGCGATCATCATGAACAGAAGCGTCAAAAGCAGGCCGAAGGCGCTGCCGCCAGCGGCAAGGACGCCGCGATAGATGCTGCCGACATTGGCGCCGCTGACCAGTTGGATCAGTTCGCCGATGCCGCCGGGATGGCCGAGATTGGTCGTCCATTGCTGGTTCAGCCATTCTCCTACGATAGGCAGCGTGGCGATCCAGTGCGGTGTCGGGGCGCCGTGCCGGTTGGTCTCGATCGCCCAGCCGACCCATTCGCGCACCTCGTTGATAGCGTAGGTGCCCGCGAGCGCGATCGGTATGACCAGGAAGGCAAGGATGAACAATATGGCGAAGGTGGCGGCGATGGTGCGGTTGCCGCCGACACCGGCCAAAAGCCGCCGGTAAAGCGGCCAGCTTGCGAAGGCGATGACCAGCGCGGCCAGCACCGGGAACAGGAAGCCGTGGAAGAAATAGACGCCGGCGGCAACGATCAGCACCAGCAGCCAGCGCGCCGCCGAGAGCGGTGGGATGACGGCGGCTCTGAGCGGCGTCGACAAACCGAACAGGCGCTGCCCCGGTTTCTGGATTTTCGCTTCCTTCAAACGCTCGTCTCTCCCCGGCCATCCCGCGGCTTATGCTCTGATATAGTGCAGCAATCGTGACGATAGTTCAAAAGGTGATGGTGAAGCTGCGGATCTCCCCCCTCGAGGGGGAGATGGCCGGCAGGCCAGAGGGGGTAGCCTCGCGTAAGGCGCTAGCATTCTTTGTTCAAAGCAATGAGGTTGCGTCCAGTCGAACCGACCCCCTCTGTCGCCTTCGGCGGCATCTCCCCCTCGAGGGGGGAGATTACCCAAATTTCCCGGTCCTCGGGAAACCCTTCGGCACCATGCGGCCAGCCGACGCGCGGGCGCCGATCCATTCGGCCAATTCCTCGCGCGACCTTGTAAAGGTGCGGTCGGCCGAATCCTGCCAGGAAAGACCGGTCTCCAGCGTAAATGGCTTGAGATCAAGAAGCCCGCCATCCTTGTATTTCTGCAGCCGCACACCCTTGCCGCGGCTCATTTCCGGAATGTCGGACAGCGGAAACACCAGCATCTTTCGGTTCTCGCCGACGATAGCCAGATGATCGCCGCCGACCGGCACGCAGCGCTTGGCTTCGTCGGGCGCCTTGACGTTCATCACCTGCTTGCCCTTGCGGGTGTTGGCGACGACCTCTTCCTCCGGCACGATGAAACCGTTGGCGTCATGCGAGACCAGCAGCAGCTTGCGCTTCGGATCGTGGACGAAGGCGGTGACGATGTCCTGGTCATTGTCCATGTCGACGATGATGCGGATCGGCTCGCCATGGCCGCGCCCGCCCGGCAGCCGATCGGCGCCGATGGTGTAAAATTTGCCGCCGGTGGTGAACACCAGGATCTTGTCGGTCGTCTGCGCATGGAAGGCGAGTTTCAGGCTGTCGCCTTCCTTGAACGCAAGCTGCGAATGATCGGTCAGATGACCCTTCATCGCACGCAGCCAGCCCTTTTCCGAGACCACCACGGTGACCGGCTCGCGCTCGATCATGGCATGTGCGATGTCGGCCAGGTCATGCTCGGGCGCATCGGCGAACTGGGTGCGGCGCTTACCGAGCTCGGTCTCGGGGCCGAATTTGTCCCGCAGGCTCGCAACCTCCCACTTGATCGTCCCCCATTGCTTGGCTTCGGACGCAAGCAGCGCCTCGATCTGCTTCTTTTCGGCAGTGAGGACGTCGAATTCCTTGCGGATCTCGAATTCTTCCAGCTTGCGCAGGGCGCGCAGGCGCATGTTGAGAATGGCTTCGGCCTGGGTGTCGGTGAGCGACCAGCGGGCCATCATGACCTGCTTTGGCTCATCCTCCTCACGGATGATCTTGATCACCTCGTCGATATTGAGATAGGCGATCAGGTAGCCGGCAAGGATCTCCAGCCGTCTTTCGATCTCGCCGAGGCGGTGTTTCGAGCGGCGGATCAGCACGTCGCGACGATGCTCGAGCCATTCCTGCAGCACGCCTTTCAGTGACAGGACGTTAGGCACCTTGCCGCGCGACAGCACGTTCATGTTGAGCGGGAAACGGCTTTCAAGCTCGGTGAGCTTGAACAGCGACTCCATCAGGATGCCGGGATCGACGGAACGGCTCTTGGGCACCAGCACGACGCGGATGTCCTCGGCGCTCTCGTCCCTGATGTCCTCGAGCAGCGGCAATTTGCGCGCCATCAGGAGCTCGGCGATCTTCTCGATCAGGCGCGCCTTCTGCACGCCATAGGGGATTTCGGTGACGACGATGCTCCAGGTGCCCCTGCCCTGGTCTTCCTGGCTCCATTTTGCCCGCACGCGAAAGCCGCCACGGCCGGTTTCATAGGATTCGAGGATGGAGGCTCGGCTATCGACGATGATGCCGCCGGTCGGGAAATCCGGGCCCTGGACGAAATCCATCAGCTTGGCCACCGGCGCGTCCCGATGCTCGATCAGGTGAAGGGCGGCGTCGCAAAGTTCGGCCGCGTTGTGCGGCGGGATCGATGTCGCCATGCCGACAGCGATGCCGGACGAGCCATTGGCCAGCAGATTGGGGAAGGCGCCCGGGAGCACCACCGGCTCCTCGTCCTCCTCATTGTAGGTCGGCCGGTAGTCGACGGCATCCTCGGTGATGCCCGCGAGCAGCTCGGTCGCCACATCGGTCATGCGCGCTTCGGTGTAGCGCATGGCGGCGGCGTTATCGCCGTCAATGTTGCCGAAATTGCCCTGGCCGTCGACCAAGGGGTAGCGCATCGAGAAATCCTGCGCCAGCCGCACCAGCGCATCGTAGATCGACTGGTCGCCATGCGGGTGGAACTTGCCCATCACCTCGCCGACGATACGAGCGCATTTGGCGAAGCCTTGGTCGGGGTTGAGGCGCAGCAGGCGCATGGCGTGCATGATGCGGCGATGGACGGGCTTCAGCCCGTCGCGGACATCGGGCAGCGCCCGGTGCATGATGGTCGACAGCGCATAGGCAAGATAGCGCTCTTCGAGCGCCTTCTTCAGATCGACCGGTTCGATGTGATCGCCGCCACCATTGTCAGGCGGCAAAAGCCTTTTTCCCATGGGCTGGAACTAGCCGAGCGGGTGATTCGCGGCAAGAGGGCAAGCCTTGAAGTGGGTGCATGCCCTGCCCTGCAACACGAAGCCGCAGGCAAGCCCGCCAGCCAACATCAATCCGTTACATGCCGTCTCTATTGGGAAGCGCGACGACGCTCGGCGGCCCGGTCTCCAGCATGTTCGGATCGAGTTTGCCTTTCGCCGCGATTTTTGACCATTGTGGCGGGATGCGCCTTTTTCCCGTCCAGTTCGTCACTGAAGGGTGATGGCGCCAAAAATTGAAAATAATTTTCAGGACACTCGCAGGGGCATTCGCGATGACAATCAAACGCTCGACTCTCAGGAAATTCGCCTTTTTGACCTTCTTGCTCACACTGCCGCTGAACGCGGCGCTCGCCCAGGACACCGCGGTCGCCGACCGGCTGAAGGCGGCACTTGCCGCGCAGGGCGTCAACATCTCCTGGACCGGCGTGACCGGCGACAACGCCAGCATGGTGTTGCAGGGCGTATCCATCAAACCGGGCGCGGAAAAAGAGGCCCTTGCGATCGGCGACGTCAAACTCGAAGGCGTGACCGAAGCCAATGGCGGCTATGATATCGCAACCGTGTCGACCTCGGCATTCGAACATAGCACGGACGGCGTCACCCTCAATTTAAGCCCCCTCGTCATCCACGACATGATGGTTCCGGCCAGCGGCGCCAGCGGCCCGCTGGGCTCGCTGATGATGTACAAGTCCGCCGAACTCTCGAACATGAGGGTCAAGATCGCCGACAAGACCGCTTTCTCGATGGACGGGCTTGCCATCGAAATCACGCCGCCGGCCGACGGCCAAGCGATGAAATTCACCGGCACCACCGAGAAGTTCAATGCCGACCTGACGCTGGTCGAGGATCCCAAATCGAAGGAAGTCATCAACGCACTCGGCTACCAGAACATTGCGGGCAATTTCGAGATGGCCGGCACCTGGCAGCCCACGGACGGCAAGATGGAGCTGTCGAAATACAACATTTCGGTCGAGAATGCCGGCACGCTCGGCATGACCTTCGATCTCGGCGGCTACACGCTCGACTTCATCAAGTCGCTGCAGGAAATGCAGAAGAAGATGGCCGCGCAGCCCGAAGGGGCCGACAACTCGGCGCAAGGCATGGCCATGCTCGGCCTGTTGCAGCAGCTTTCCTTCAACAGCGCCTCGATCCGTTTCGACGACGATTCGCTGACGGGCAAGGTGCTGGACTATGTCGGCAAGCAGCAAGGCATGTCGGGCAAGGATATCGCCAACCAGGCCAAGGCGATCGTGCCGTTCGGCATGGCGCAGCTCAACAATCCGGAGCTGACGGCGCAGGTAACGGCGGCGGTCGGCAAATATCTCGACGATCCGAAGAGCCTCGAGATCTCGGCTAAGCCGCCGGCGTCGGTGCCGTTCGCACTGATCATGGCGGGCGCCATGTCCAATCCGACCGACCTGCCGAAGACGCTCGGCGTCACCGTCAAGGCCAACGAAGACTGATCGAAGCGACCTCGACTTGCTTCAAGATACGAAAAGCCCGGCAGCGATGCCGGGCTTTTGTCTGCGATTCTCAATCGAACGAGTCACTTCGGAGGCTTCTTTAAAGCGCCGTCCGAAGCGCCATCATGCCTCTTTCTTGATCGGTGCGACACGCAGCGACAAGTCGCGAAGCTGCTGCGGCGTGGCTTCCGACGGCGCATTCATCAACAGGTCGTAAGCCTGCTGGTTCATCGGGAACATGGTGATCTCGCGCAGGTTCTTGGCGCCCACCAGCAACATCACGACGCGGTCGATGCCGAATGCCGCTCCGCCGTGCGGCGGGGCGCCGTACTGAAACGCACGGTAAAGGCCGCCAAAGCGCTCCTCGACGGTCTGGCGATCCAGTCCGACCATCTCGAAGGCCCTGACCATGGTTTCGGGCAAATGGTTGCGGATGCCGCCCGAGGCAATCTCGAAGCCGTTGCACACGGCGTCGTACTGGAATGCCTTGATGCCGAGCGGCTCCTGGTTGTTGAGGGCGTCGATGCCGCCCTGCGGCATCGAAAACGGATTGTGGGCGAAATCGATCTTCTTCTCGTCCTCGTTCCACTCGAAGAACGGAAAGTCGACGATCCAGCACAGCTCGAAACGGTCGCGGTCGACCAGGTTCAGTTCCTCGCCGGCGCGGGTGCGCGCAGCACCCGCGAAGGAGACGAATTTCTTGGGATCGCCGGCGACGAAGAAGGCGGCATCGCCATCGGCAAGGCCCAGCTGAAGGCGGATCGCCTCGGTGCGCTCCTCGCCGATGTTCTTGGCAAGCGGACCCGCGCCTTCGAGTTTCTCGCCTTCCTTGCGCCAGAAGATGTAGCCCAATCCGGGCTGCCCCTCGCCTTGCGCCCAGCTGTTCATGCGGTCGCAGAAGGCACGGCTGCCCCCGGTCTTGGCCGGAATGGCCCAGACCTCGGCCTTGGGATCGTTGGCCAGGATGTTGGCGAAGACCTTGAAGCCGGAATCACGAAAATGGTCGGAGACCGCCTGCATCTCGATCGGGTTGCGCAGATCCGGCTTGTCGGTACCGTATTTGCGCATCGCAACATCATAGGGAATGCGCGGCCAGTCCTTCGTGACGGGCTTGCCGTTGGCAAAGGCCTCGAAGACCGATGTCATCACCGGCGCCATGGTGGAAAGCACGTCATCCTGCTCGACAAAGCTCATTTCGAGGTCGAGCTGGTAGAATTCGCCGGGCAGGCGGTCGGCGCGCGGATCCTCGTCGCGGAAGCAGGGCGCGATCTGGAAATAACGATCGAAACCCGAGACCATGATCAGCTGCTTGTATTGCTGCGGCGCCTGCGGCAGCGCATAGAAAGTGCCGGGGTGAATGCGCGACGGCACCAGGAAGTCGCGCGCGCCTTCGGGCGACGATGCTGTGAGGATCGGCGTCGAGAATTCGGTGAAGCCGACCTCGCCCATGCGCTTGCGCATCTCGGCGATGATCTTCGTGCGCGCCACGATGTTCCTGTGCAGCGTCTCGCGGCGCAGGTCGAGGAAGCGGTATTTCAGCCTGATGTCCTCGGGATAGTCCGGCTCGCCGAAGACCGGCAGCGGCAATTCCTTGGCCGCCGAAAGCACTTCGATCTCGCGCGCGAAAATCTCGATCTCGCCGGTCGGCAGGTTGGCATTGGTGGTTTCAGGCAGGCGCGCCTTGACCTCGCCGTCGACGCGGATCACCCATTCGCCGCGCACTGTTTCTGCGATCTTGAAGGCCGGCGAATCGGGATCGGCGACGATTTGGGTCAGGCCATAGTGGTCGCGCAGGTCGATGAACAGCAGGCCGCCATGGTCGCGCACGCGATGCACCCAGCCCGACAGGCGAACGGAAGCGCCGACGTCGCTCTTTCTCAACTGGGCACAGGTATGGCTGCGGTAACGGTGCATTGTCATGGGCAAAAGTCCGGGATGTTGGGTTGCCGGCCGAAGCATCGCGGCCCGGCCTGAAAAATTTGCGCGAAAAGCGCATGGGAGGCCGGGCTTGTCAAGGCTAGCAAGGCTCGATCGCATACCTATCCGAACGTCGGCACACGGCATCGGCAAGTCATATAGCTGCCTACAGGCAAGACGAAAATGCACACCCAACAAGTATGGTCACTATTGTTGTATTGCCTCATTAACTGCTGATGCCATTTCCTGTCTAACGTCGGCACTTAAACACGATTTGGACCACTCAGTGCAGAGAATTTCCCAAACACTTGTGGCGCTCTTCGCGACTTGGTTGCCTACCAGAGTAGGCCACTTGTGATGGTCTGGTTCAAGCAATGCGTCCTCTAGCGTTGTGAATAGTGAGCCAGCCCCAATTCCAAACCGATCCGGCAGGTTCGCCCAGTTCGCAGCCTTCAAATCATTAAAAACGATCCTCTCGGGTGCGAGATCGCCGGGCAACTTCTGACAATCGGGATACGGGTGATCGCCGTCAGTAATTGCAAGTGATTTGTAAGGGAGCTTCCCCGCCTTTCCCAAGCTCCCCAGCATTCCCACAACGTTGGCCGGTCCTACAGGATTTATCTCGATTCGATGCAATAGCTCCGACGTCTCTAACGAAGAAGCAAGTATCTCACGAAGCCAGATCTCAGCGTTGCGATCTTCAACAAAGATGTGAACATCCGGGTGAACTTCGTCATCCAACCGACTCATCGCAAATTCTGGTGATGCCCCATAGACAACACTGAGACCCTGCGGCCCTGGCAACAACAAGACACGGGCCTCTTGAGGAAGTTCTTCAAGAACATAAGGGCTATGAGTTGATAGAATTATCTGAACGCGCCTTTGACGCGCGAGCCAGAGAAGAAAGCGCGTTAGCCGTCTTTGAGCGCGCGGATGTAGTGAGGCCTCGACTTCGTCAATTACGAGAAGGGCATTATTGGGAACGTTTTGGAGAATCCTGAACAGATCTAGGGTCGCGTCTTCGCCGGCGCCTTGGTGGGACTGAGAAACTTCTCCCCACTCCCGCTGTAGCAAGCCGACCTGCCTACGTGCATCAACGTCCGAAGTAGCAAACCTTGCCTTCTGGTATGTTCTTCCCAGAACATGGGAAAGACGCTGCCGAAATTCATCGTCAATCTCATCGCTCTCAATTTCGGCTGCAGCTGATCTAGCAATTTTCGCATAGCCTGCGGAAGCGTCCAAAGGCAGCGTTCGGGAAACATCAAGTAAGTAGACATTCCTCTTTGGAGGGTTTTCCGGATCCCTCCAGCGCTTCGTCGGCTTTGAGACGCGGAACGAATCAATGTTATGACCGCGCTTGACCCTGTAGGTGAGGCTAACGCCCTTAATCGCATCCCAATGAGTATCGACAAAAAAGGCGGACGGGTAGAATTTCTTATCCTTGTTTTCTTGGTCGTAAACGCACGTTGCCGCCTTGAGCAAAGTACTCTTGCCGCTCCCATTTTCACCCACAACAGCAACGACGGGAAAGTTGAACTCTACAGACTGACCGGTCCAACCACGAAGGCCGTTGATGGACACCATCTGAAGAAACTGTGGCCATTGGCCTGCTTGGAACTGGCTTCGAATGGTATTGACTTCAGCGTAATCCAAAGGTGCCCCCAAAATATTTGCGATTGAGGGTGCCATTCGTCGTAAATGCACGCAAGGCCGCCCCCCTAAATTCAAGCGCGAAGACTATTCCCTTTTGGCTTTGAGAGCCTTGGCAATTGCCGCTAGCATTGGCAAGGGCGATGGTTCAAGAAGGATCACAGACACGTGATCGCTTCTTAATGTGCTCCACCCGCTAATGTCATCCATCCGTCCGCTGATCCCGCTCCTCATCGCCGCAGGCATCCTGCTCGGCGGCAATGGGCTGCAAAGCACGCTGATCGCGCTGCGCGGCGCGCAGGAAGGTTTTTCGGCTTCCGACATCGGCCTGATGGGCACGTTCTATTTCGCCGGCTTCCTGCTCGGCTGCCTGGCCGTCACCCGCATCCTGAAGGCGGTCGGCCATGTCAGGACCTTCTCGGCGCTGGCCGCGGCCGCCTCGGCCGGCACATTGCTCCTGGTTCTGGTCATCGACCCGGTGATGTGGTGCGCGGTGCGTTTTGCCGGCGGTTTCTGCTTCGCCGGCCTGTTCACGGTGATGGAGGCCTGGCTCAACTCCGGGGTCAGCAACAAGGACCGCGCCCGCGTGCTTGCCATCTACCGCATGGTCGACATCGGCTCGGTCACCGGCGCGCAGTTCCTCATCCCGATCTTCGGAGCGGGCGGGTTCGCCATATTCGCCATCATGTCGATGATGATCACGCTGTCGCTGGTGCCGGTATCGCTGGGCGATCGCTCCAACCCGACGCCGCCGGAAGACGTCAAGCTCGACCTGGCGCGGGTCTGGCGCATCTCGCCGCTCGGCTGTTTCGGCTGCATCGCCGTCGGCGTCACCAACAGCGCGTTCCGCACGCTGTCGCCGGTCTATGCCGAGCAGATCGGCATGTCTGTCGCCGATGTCGTCACCTTCGTCAGCGTCGGTATCTTCGGCGGCGCACTCATCCAATACCCGCTAGGCTATCTCTCCGATCGCTGGGACCGGCGCTCGGTGCTGCTGGCGACGACATGCTGCGCCATGCTGGCAGCGCTGGCGCTTGCGTTCGTGGCGGGAGCCGACCCGTTTCTCAACTTCCTCATCATCTTCATCTTCGGCTGTTTCGCCATGCCGCTCTACTCGCTGTCGGCGGCGCACTCCAACGACCGCGCCGGCGCGGGCGAGTTCGTTCTGATCAACGCCGCCTTGATGCTGTTTTATTCCTTCGGCGCCATTGGCGGCCCTTTCGCCGCATCGACGGCGATGCAGTATTTTGGCCCAAGCGCGCTGTTCGTGTTCAGCGCGCTGGTCTATGCAATCTTCATCGCCGTCATCCTCTATCGGATGCGGGCACGATCGGGCGTGCCGGCTGGCAAGCGCAGCCGCTTCACCGCGCTGTTGCGCACCTCGACGGTTTTCGCCCGGCTGGCCAGAAGAAACGGCGATCCGGACGGGCCGGACGGGCCGTGATGCGAGCGCCAGCGCTTGACGAAAGCCTTCCCGGCTGAAATCTAGGAAGACCCTACTCCTGCCAAAAGCGATTTGATGCACGTCATCACCACCCAAAAAGAACTCGAGACCGTTCTCGCCGCTTTCGAAAAATCGGATTTCGTCACCGTCGACACCGAATTCATCCGGGAAACGACCTTCTGGCCGATCCTGTGCCTGATCCAGATGGCGGCGCCCGGAATAACGGCGCTGATCGATCCGCTGTCGCCAGACATCGACCTGAAGCCGTTTTTCAGGCTGATGGCCAATGAATCTGTCGTCAAAGTCTTCCATGCCGCGCGGCAGGACATCGAAATCATCGTCCATCTGGGCGATCTCGTTCCCCATCCGGTGTTCGATACCCAGGTTGCGGCGATGGTCTGCGGGTTCGGCGACAGCGTTTCCTACGATCAGCTCGTGCAGCGCGTCACCGGCGCGCGACTCGACAAGTCCTCGCGCTTCACCGACTGGCGCCATCGGCCGCTGTCCGAAAAGCAGCTCGATTATGCGCTTGCCGACGTCACCCATCTTATCGAGGTCTACCAGCATCTCAGCGCCGAACTGGAGCGGGAGAACCGCGCCCACTGGCTGAACGAGGAGATGGACGTCCTGACCTCGCGCGAAACCTACGATCCGCACCCCGAGGATGCCTGGAAGCGGCTGAAGATGCGGCTGCGCAAGCCGCAGGAGCTGGCGATCGTGCAGGCCGTGGCGGCATGGCGCGAGCGCGAGGCGCGCGAACGCGACGTACCCCGCGGCCGCGTGCTCAAGGACGACGCCATCTACGAGGTGGCGCAGCAGGCGCCGCGCGACGCGGCCGCGCTGGCCAAGCTGCGCACGATACCGAAGGGCTGGGAGCGCTCCTCGACCGCGGCGGCGCTGCTTGGCGCGGTCAACACCGCACTAGCTCTGCCCAAGGAGCAATTGCCGAAGCTGCCAAAGAGTTTTCAGCCGCCCGAGGGATCGAGCGCCGCCGCGGAGCTGTTGAAGGTGCTGCTCAGGATCGTGGCCGAAAAGCAAGGCGTCGCATCGAAGGTCCTGGCTTCCAGCGACGACATCGACCGCATCGCTGCCGAAGGCGAAGCCGCCGACGTGCCGGCGCTGCAGGGCTGGCGCCGCGCCGTTTTCGGCGAGGCGGCGCTGAAGCTGGTGCGCGGCGAGATCGGCATCAAGTTCGACAAGCGCAAAATAGCGGTGTTCGATTTGTAGGCGGAGCGCCCCAACGAAGGGGAGTACTGCTCAAACCACCCGGAGCAGGTGCAGCGCGAGCCAGATCCAGCCCAGCAAAAGAATCACTGCCCCCAGGGAGAAAGACCGGCTGCGCAGGAGCAGATTGTTGCTGGTCAGGTGAACCCAGGCATGAAAATAGCGGGTCGCGACAAAGATCCACATCAGGGCCAAGGTCAGATAGTTGACGCCGTTGGTCAGGTGCAACATCAGGCACAGCACATAGAAAAGCACCGGCAGTTCGAACTGGTTGCTGAGGTTGCTGGCAACTGTCACGCAGGAGGCCGGCTCGGTCGAGCGCGCCTTGTACTGGCTGACTTTGGCTTCGCCCGACTGGATGGCGACATACCTGCGCCGGGCCATGGCGCCATAGACGATGTAGACCAGCAACACGTGCGCCAGAACAGGCCAGAAAATCGATGTCTGGTTCATGAACCCTCCCCCGCCCGGTGCCGGGTCAGATCAATTCTGTTTCTGACCCGCCAGCCAGAAGACGGCGATGACGATCACCGGAATTGCGAGCAGCGCGAATTTGGTGACGATCAGCGCCGAGGCGAGACCCAGGGAATCGGGATTGGCCGACAGGAAATCCGACAGAAGGCGGGCCACGGCGATGTTCTGGGCGTAGTTGGCGATCGTGTAGGGCAGCACCAGGATCAGTGCGAAGATCGATTGCATCTGGCCCGGAAGCACGCGGAAATTCCTCAACCGCCTTCCCGTTGCCAGGATCAGGCTGACCAGCGTCACCGACAACAGCGCGGGGAACAGAAGATCGAAGGTCAGATAGTGCCAGACCAGGATGATCTCGCCGCCGCGCCGGCCGAGCGCCGTCAGCCAGGCCATGCCTTCATCCGGCGTGAAGCCAAAAACGCGCATGTCGAGCGACGGCAAACCGCCACTCAACTGGCGGAAATAGAAGAATTCCATGAGCGTCATGGCGATGAAAACCGCCACCGATGCGGTGCAAAGGGCGGCAGCGTGGCGCGATAGCCGCAAGATGGTCGCGGCCAGATTGCGCCAGAACGTGTACTGGTCGGGCCGATCAGGCTCCGCCGGGATAGTTGGGGCTTTCGCGGGTGATCGTGACGTCATGGGCGTGGCTTTCACGAAGTCCGGCGTTGGATATGCGCACAAAGGTGGCGCGTTCGCGGAAATCGGCAAGGTCGCGGCCACCAACATAACCCATAGCGGCTTTCAGGCCGCCTGCAAGCTGGTGCAGCACGCCAGACACAGGTCCTTTGTAGGGGACCTGCCCCTCGATGCCTTCCGGCACCAGTTTCAGCGTGTCGCGAACCTCCGCCTGGAAGTATCGGTCGGCCGAGCCGCGCGCCATGGCGCCGACCGAACCCATGCCGCGATAGGCCTTGAAGGAGCGGCCCTGGTGCAGATAGACCTCGCCCGGGCTTTCGTCGGTGCCGGCAAGCAGCGAGCCGATCATGGCGGCACTGGCGCCGGCGGCAAGCGCCTTGGCCAGATCGCCGGAATATTTGATGCCGCCATCGGCGATCACCGAGGCGCCCGATTTGTGCGCAGTTTCCACCGCCGACATGATGGCCGACAGCTGCGGCACGCCGACGCCGGCGACGATGCGGGTGGTGCAGATGGAGCCGGGGCCGATGCCGACCTTGACGGCATCGGCGCCGGCATCGATCAGCGCCTGGGTGCCCTCGGCGGTGGCGACGTTGCCGGCCAGGATGCGCACCGAATTGGAGAGTTTTTTCGCCCGCGTGACGGCATCGAGGACACGCTGCGAATGGCCATGCGCGGTGTCGATGACCAGAAGGTCGACGCCCGCCTCGATCAGGCGCTCGGCGCGCTCGAAACCGTCGTCGCCGACGCTGGTGGCGGCCGCGGCGCGCAGACGCCCCTGCGCGTCCTTGGTGGCGTGCGGGTTGAGCTGCGATTTCTCGATGTCCTTGACGGTGATCAGCCCCACGCAATTGCCCTGCTTGTCGACGACGACGAGCTTTTCGATGCGGTGCTGATGCAGAAGCCGCTTGGCCTCGTCCTGGTCGACATTCTCCTTGACCGTGATCAGGTTCTCACGGGTCATCAATTCGTAGACCTTCTGCGCCGGATCGGAGGCGAAGCGCACGTCGCGATTGGTCAGGATGCCGACCAGCCGGCCGCTCTTGTGGCCGCCGGAGCCGCCATTCTCGACCACCGGAATACCCGAGATCGAGTAGGTGCGCATCAGCGACAACGCGTCGGCCAGCGTCGCGTCGGGACCGATGGTGACCGGGTTGACCACCATGCCGGATTCGAATTTCTTCACCTGCCGCACCTGCTCGGCCTGCTCGGCCGGCGAGAAATTGCGGTGGATGACGCCGATGCCGCCGGCCTGCGCCATGGCGATGGCAAGCCTTGCCTCCGTGACGGTATCCATGGCCGCCGACAGGATCGGCACGTTGAGGTCGATGTCGCCGGCAATCCGGGTGCGGATGTCGGTCTGGCCGGGCATGACTTCGGAATGGCCGGGCTGCAAAAGCACGTCGTCAAAGGTCAGCGCCAGCGCGCCGGTGGACGTTTCGATGATTTTTGCCATGGCCAGCCCTTTGAATGCGGGAAAAGCGCTGGACCGGGATGGACAGCGCGACTCTCTTCTTCCCTTTCAGGATTGGCGGTGGCTGGTACCACGTCCCGGCACGGAAGAAAAGCCGATCGTTGCGGACGCTTCAGCTTCTATTGCGAACCAAGGAAAGCATCCAGCAAAGCGTGACGCGGCGATGCAAAGGGGTTGACGACGGTTACACCGCCCCAGGTGAAGCCGTCCTGCAGGTCTTCCGACAGAAGCAGCCGGCAACCCGTTTGGGATGCAGCCGAAAGAATGACGGCATCCCAGATGCCGAAGCGATGGTCCGCCGCAAGATCGACAGCCATCGTCATCACCTCCGGCGTCGTCCCGGCAACCGGGAACGCGTCGCGCCAGCTAAGCAGCGCATCCCGAGCCTCCTTGGGCGACCTTCCAGCCTCGCGGACAAGGACCTTGAACAGTTCACCCAGCACCTGGACCGGAACAATGGCAGCGTCTTGTGGAACCTTGCGCAGCAGTTCGAGAACGTGGTCGCGTTTGGCTACGTTGTTAACGCCCTCTGCGTAGGCAAGAATGTTGGTGTCGAGCGCGACCCTCACAGGTCATCCTCGTAGAGCTCATCGCGGGTCCAGCGTCCTGCATCGGCAACCGGCTGCCGTTCGAGTCGCGACAGCAATGCCGCGCGCGAGCGGGAGGCCACACCCTCGTGCCTCTCCGCAGGCACGATCCGTGCCACCGGCCGACCATGGCTTGTCACGAGGTAGCTCTGGCCCTCGCGTACCTCACGCAGGATGCGAGAAAATCTGCGATTGGCATCGGCTGCCGAAACGGCCTCTTCCATGATCATAACGTCCTGTAGTTATTTTCACTACAATAGGGATAGTGTCCGCTTTTTGCAAGCAATCGCGTATCGCAGCCGCCACCGGAGGTTGCGGTCGCATAAAAGTGACAGCAATTTAACACGACATTGGTGTCCAGCCGTGATAACCGCCCTGCCTGCCGGCAAACTCCCGGTCGGCAACATCTGGAATCAAGCCCGGACGCGTTCCTTTGAACCGAACCATTCCGCTCATATTGGCGGTCGCTCTTTTCATGGAAAACATGGATTCGACCGTCATCGCCACATCGCTGCCGGCGATCGCCCTCGACATCCACACCAGCCCGATCGCGCTCAAGCTGGCGTTGACCTCCTATCTTGTGTCGCTGGCGATCTTCATTCCCATCAGCGGCTGGATGGCGGATCGCTTCGGCGCCAAGAACGTTTTCCGCGCCGCGATCGCGGTGTTCATCGTCGGTTCGGTCGCCTGCGCCGTTTCGGGCTCGCTGCCGGCCTTCGTGGTGTCGCGCTTCCTGCAAGGCATAGGCGGCGCCATGATGACGCCGGTCGGGCGCCTGGTGCTGGTGCGCGCCACGCCCAAGAGCGAACTTGTCGCGGCGATGTCCTGGCTGACCGTGCCGGCATTGGTGGGCCCGCTGGTCGGACCGCCGATCGGCGGCTTCATCACCACCTACTTCACCTGGCACTGGATCTTCCTGATCAATGTGCCGATCGGCCTGATCGGCATCTGGCTGGCCACCCGCTTCCTGCCGGAAACCGAATCGATGGAGACGCCGCCGCTCGATTTCGTCGGCTTCGTGCTGAGCGGGCTGGCGGCGTCCGGCGTCGTGTTCGGCCTGTCAGTGATCAGCTTGCCCTATCTGCCGCCGGCGACCGGCTTCATCACCGTGGGCGTCGGGCTGGTGTCGGGCGCTCTCTACCTCATGCATGCGCGCCGTGCCAGGAACCCCCTGCTGGCGCTCGACTTGTTCCGCAACCAGGTATTCCGCTCCTCCGTGCTTGGCGGCGGACTTTTCCGCATCGGCATCGGCGCCGTGCCGTTCCTGCTGCCGCTGATGTTCCAGATCGGTTTCGGGCTGACGCCGTTCCAGTCCGGCATGATTACCTTCGTCTCCGCGATCGGCGCCATCGGCATGAAATTCGTCACAGCGCTGATCTTCCGCGTCGTCGGCTTTCGTCGCGTGCTGATCGTCGGCTCGCTGGTGGCCGCCGCGTCGATCGCCGTCAACGGCCTGTTCACGCCCGATACGCCCTATCTCTTGATGCTGGCCATGCTGCTGGTGGGCGGCTTCATCCGCTCGATGTTCTTTACCGGCATCAACGCCCTCGCCTACGCCGAGGTTTCAGCCGAGGACACAAGCAAGGCAACACCGATCGCCGCCGTGTTCCAGCAACTGTCGATCGCGCTGGGCGTGGCGGTTGCCGGCGGCATCCTGGAAGTATCGACGGGTATCCACGGCGGCCCGTTGACATTGCCGGACTTCCATACCGCCTTCTTCATCGTCGCGGCAATTTCCGCCGCCGCATCGCTGTCGTTCATGCGGCTGGCGCCCGATGCCGGCAACGCCGTATCGGGCCACGGCCGCCTGACCATGCCCAAGCCGCTGGAACCGGTGAGGTCGCCGGGGGAGTGAGACGGTTCAGCCGTCGCCGTCCGCCGGCCCTTCGCCATGGCTCCGTGCGCTCAAGTTCTTCGAGACATCCACTGGACGTTCCGATCCGCCTGATGGCGGACCGGATTCTCGCCCTTTGAAATCCTTCGCCAGTAGATACAGCTCCACCGACTCATCGCGCGACGCAGGCGGCTTGACGTGGTGGACGGACCGGAAATTCTTCTTCAGCATCGAGAGCAGCTCGTTTTCGGCGCCGCCCTGGAACGTCTTGGCCAGGAAGTGGCCGCCCGGCTTCAGCACCGACAGCGCGAAATCGGCGGCCACCTCGCACAGATGCATGGTGCGGATGTGGTCGGTCCGCTTGTGGCCGGTGGTGGGCGCCGCCATGTCGGACAGCACGACATCGGGATCGCCGCCAAGCGCCTCGGCCAGCTTCCGCGGCGCCTCGGGATCGAGGAAATCCATCAACAGCACCGGCGCGCCGGGCACCGCGTCCATCTCCAGATAGTCGATGCCTACGACATGCGGATTTTCCGCGGTCGATTTGGTCCGCGCGGCCGCGACCTGGCACCAGCCGCCGGGGGCCGCACCAAGGTCGATCACCTTCATGCCGGGTTTCAGCAGATGGTGCTTGTCGTCGATCTCGATCAGCTTGTAGGCCGCGCGCGAGCGGTAGCCGTCAGCCTTGGAGCGCTGGACGTAGGGATCGTTGATGTGGCGCTGCAGCCAGCGGCGCGACGATTCCTTCAGCCCGCTTTTCTTCTTGATCCGCGTCTTCAGCACGCGAATGCCGGCTGAGCCCGGCTTTTCCGGTTTCTTGGTCATTGGTTGACTTCTTGTCCAAGTTTTCTCGCTTGCCGGGTTGTGGCCGCTTTTCGGCGGCAGCGCGTTTGGCAAACGGCTTCCCCCACTCCGTCGCTGCTTCGCAGCGCCACCTCTCCCCCCTCCGGAGGGAGAGGAAGGGCGCCAAGATTGGCTAGCTCGCGCCATTCCTCTCCCCCGTCGATCGGGGGAGAGGTGTCGAGCGAAGCTCGACGGAGTGGGGGTCGACTGCTCACCGGAGCAACGCTTGCGCCAGCTTGCCCGAGCGTGACTTCTGGACAAACGGAGCCGTTTGTCCGCGAAAACCGGTCGCCACTTTTAGCTGACGCGGTTCTGCGGTTCGGGATCATGTTCTGCCGCGCCCATCGTTGCGCCAGACGCCGTCATCGGCCATCAGCTCGCTCAATATGCCCTCGCGCAAGCCACGGTCGGCAACGCGCAGCCGCTCCGACGGCCACACGGCGCGGATCGCTTCCAGGATGGCGCAGCCGGCCAGCACCAGGTCGGCGCGGTCCGCGCCGATGCAGGGATTGGCGACACGCTGCTGGAAATCCCAGCCGACAAGTTTTTCCACCATGCGGTCGACGCTGTCCCTGTCCATCCACAGGCCGTCGACGCGGCGGCGGTCGTAGCGCTCGAGATCGAGATGGACGCCGGCAAGCGTCGTCACCGTTCCGGAAGTGCCCAGCAGATGAAATTTCGGGCTGGCCTTGAGGTGGCTAAGCCGATCGCGGCCATCGAAGGCGGCGAGCCGGGCGGCGACGTCGTCGACCATGGCGCCAAAAATCTCGCGCGTCACCGTGCGGCCGCCGAAACGCTCGGCCAGCGAGACGACGCCGACCGGCAACGACGTCCATGACACTATATGGTTGGCGAGCCGCGGCGAGCGGCGGCCGGTGAGATCGATCAGCGCGATCTCGGAGGAGCCGCCGCCGATGTCGAACAGCACGACGCCCTGCGTGTCGCGCTCGACCAGCGAACCGCAGCCGGACACCGCGAGCCGGGCTTCGGTCTGTCGGTCGATGATTTCGAGCTTGAGGCCAGCCTCGCGCTCGACGCGCTCCAGGAATTCGACCCCGTTCGCCGCCGAGCGGCAGGCCTCGGTGGCGATCAGCCGCGCCTTTCTGATTTTGCGGTTGCGCAGTTTCTCGCCGCAGACTTTCAGGGCCTCGACCGCGCGGTCCATCGCCGGTTGGCCGAGGCGGCCGCTGGCCGTGAGCCCCTCGCCCAGTCGCACGATGCGCGAAAAGGCGTCGATGACGCGAAACTGGCCATGACGCGCCGGCACGGCGACCAGCAGCCGGCAATTGTTGGTGCCGAGATCGAGCGCGGCGAAGACCGGCAATTCTGGCATCGGCGGCCGATGAGCCCCCGATTCGGGCCGAGCCACCGCGATGGGCGGTGTGGCTATGCCTGCAAGCGCCGCGCCAGCCGCGGCGGCGCGTGCCGTCGGCGCCCCGTTCGCCGCGGGACGGATATCGTCGCGCGCAAAAACCTTGCGCCCGCGCCGGCGTTTGCGCCTTTTCTTGGCCTTGCCCTTTTGATGGTGGTTCGCGTCGCTCGCCTGCCCGTCGGCGGAGCGTGGCTCCGTCGGGCGGCGTTGCTGCCATTTGGCGGTCCCCGGGCCTGCCGGCCCCGGGGAAGCGCTGGACGCGCCCACCTCCGGCGCGCCGGCGCCGGTGTCGCGGTCTTCCACTGTCGTTCCTTCCGGCGCCGCGCGAACCGGCGAACGGACGCAGCAGGCGCTTCTTTGTTTCAAGTTGCCGCCAGACTAGCAGCGCCGGCCCGGATCACCAAGTGCCGCATGGCACGAATTTTGCCGGCTGTCCGCAAACCGCCTGCTGCCGCGTCTTACGCAAAGTGGGGGTAAACAGCGACTTTCAGCACAAATGCATGCGGAGACGGTCGCATGGCCGGGCCGATATTCCCGCTCGGCTGTCGATTTTCCGCCTCTCGACGACGATAACGATTGCGGCTTGCCATGGCGGCAAGGGCCGGCGGTTGAATAGCCGGCTTCGATGAGGCATCTCTGAAATAGACGGGGCAAAGCGATCGGAATCGCCGACCGCTTTCCCGCAATGACAGCGAAGGCAACGGGCCCGCAACGCATGGCAGTCAGGCAATGAACTGGAGACGCTATTTCTGGCCGGTCGTCGGCGTCGGGGCGGTGATTTTCTCGCTCCTGCTGCTCTGGCACGAATTGCGCGGCATTTCGCTGGATGATGTCTGGGACGGTATTGCGGCGATCCCGGCCCGCGGCTGGATCCTCGCGGGGCTGAGCTCGGTTGTCGCCTACGCCTCGCTCGCCGGCTACGACCACATCGCGCTCCTGCATATCGGCAAACGCGTGTCGTGGCTGTTCGTCACGCTGTGCTCCTTCACCACCTACGCGCTGTCGCACAATATCGGCGGCTCGGTGTTTTCGGGCGCCGTCATCCGTTATCGCGCCTATGGCACGAGGGGATTGAGCGGACAGGACGTCGGCGTGCTGGTGGCGATCTGCTGGATTACCTTCGTGCTGTCGACGGTACTTGCCTCCGGCCTCGTTCTGGTGCTCGAACCGCAGATCATCGACCGCTTCTCCGGCATAGCCCATCACGGCCTGTCGCGGGCTGCGGGCATCGTCATGCTTGCCGTCGTCGCCGCCTATATCTTCGGCAGCTGGCTGCATCTGCGGCCGCTGAAGATCGGCAGCTTTCAGATTCACTATCCGGCCCTGCCGATCGTGGCGCGACAATTACTGATCGGCCCGATCGAACTCCTGGCGGCAGCCGCGATCATCTTCTTTGCCCTCCCCGGGACCCATAACCCCGGCTATTTCGTGGTGCTCGGCGTGTTCCTCGTCTCCTTCTCGATCGCGCAGATCTCGCACGCGCCGGGTGGGCTGGGCGTGTTCGAGGTGGTGTTCCTGGCCGGGCTCTCCGACATGGACCCCGTGGGCGTGCTGGCGGCCCTGCTGGTATTCCGGCTGTTTTATCTCATCGTCCCGCTGTTTCTGGGCCTGGGCATCGTGCTCTATTTCGAGCGCTCGCAGTTCGGGCGGACAGGCAATTGAAAAGCCGCGCCGAAACATCACAATTGAAACACCGGCAGGCTTGACTATTTTCTGCTGGCGGCTACAAGGCAGCGCTCACAGCGGTTCGCCCGCTCGACCCGCGCGGTTTTCACGTTTGTCGTGATAGTCACGCCTGCTGGGGAATAGGTTAACGGTAGACCCACGGACTCTGACTCCGTTAGTCCTGGTTCGAATCCAGGTTCCCCAGCCAGCTTCATTCTCACCGTCCGCACCAGACCAACCGGCCTGATTCGCCCGTCTCGCGATCGAACAGGCAGCCCGATCACGGGTTGAAATATTGGGGCGGCCTCTTACCTCGGTGAAGGGCGGGCGAACAATCCAGCAGATCGGAGAGCGGTTTTGGCGTCTTGCGGGATTCGACTACCGGCTATCCTGTTTCTTCTCACCGGCACGGTCACGCTCTGGTCCTGCGTCGTTCCCGACGATACGTCCAAGCTTGCGAAAGAGGATCCCACGACGGCGGCCGCCCAAAAGGAAATGGTCGGTCTCAGCGAAGCGGACCTGCGAATGTGCGCGGGGTTCCCCACCGCCACCGCCGACGAAGGAGCATCGGGGCAAATCTGGAGCTACGAGCGCGCGGTGCAGCGGGGCAATGTCAATGTCGTGCTTCCTACCTTCGCGGTAGGCCCCATCCCTTCCGTCGGCGGGTCGTTGAATGTCGCTCCGGGAGGTTATTGCAACACACAGGTTCGCATCGTCGATGGCCGTGTGGCTGAGGTCGCCTATGCGGGCGATAACAACCTTCCAAACCGCCGCGATGGGCTGTGTGTCAGCGCCGTCGACGCATGCGTCGTCTATGCCCGCAAACAAAACAAGGGCAGGTCTGGCAGTTAATGGCGTTCGACACCGGTGCGGGTGAGCCCGGCGTTGCCATAGGCGCTGCACGGGCTGGTGGAATGCCTGACACGGCGCGGCGAAGCGAGGCGTTGCCGGCGCTGCAAGCAAGGTTGGCCAAGACGGATGTACCAATCAGCTCGTCATGCCTGTGCAGGACGAGCGTGCAGCCGGCGCCGAGTTCTTGCCGTTAAGTCTATCATCACATGCATCCGCGCGACCGCCGGACGTCCCGATCCGTATTCCTCATACTGGCGGTCGGTGATCGCGGCTCAAATGCAGGGGGGAATGGAACCAGATCGGCCCTGCAACGTCATAGAAGCAGGTGCTCATGCAGGAGTGTGACGTCGATGACCAGGCTCCTTCTCGTCGCGGCTGTCGTGCTCGCCATGGCATGTGACGTATCGGCGGCGGCAAAGCTGGACGTCGCAGCCGTCAACAACGCGCAATTCGACGACAGCGAAGCAAAAGGCGTCAATGCGACCGTGCTGAAGGCACAGATCCTTCTGGATCGCGCGCGCTTCTCGCCGGGCCTGATCGACGGCCGCGCAGCAGAGAACTTCGCCAAGGCGGTCCGGGCGTTTCAGGCGGCCAACGGGCTGCCCGCCGATGGTAAGCTCACCCGCCAGACCTGGGACAAGCTGGTCGCGACCTCCCCGAGCCCGGCGCTCGAGACGTACGAGCTGACGCGCAAGGATGTGCGCGGACCGTTTACCAGGCGAATTCCGGCGCGCATGGAGAAAATGGCCCGCCTGCGCAGGCTCGGCTACCACAACGCGGCGGAAAAAATAGCGGAGCGCTTCCACGTCAGCCAACAGTTGCTTCAACGGCTCAACCCTGGCGTCGGCTTCAGGAAGGCCGGGCAAAAGGTGCTGGTGCCTGCCGTCACCCGAGGCGATCCGCCCGCGGGTGTTGCTGAGGTCGAGGTCGACAAGGGCGCGCGCCAGCTTCGCGTGCTCGACCCGTCCGGCAAAGTGCTTGCGGTGTACCCCGCCTCGATCGGCAGCCAGGAGAAGCCGGCGCCGAGCGGCCAGGCAGAGGTCAAACGCGTGGTGCACAACCCCACCTATCACTACGATCCCGACTTCGCCTTCAAGGGGGTCAGGACCAAGCGCCCCTTCACGATCGCCGCCGGGCCAAACAATCCGGTGGGATCGGTGTGGATTGATTTGTCCATCGAAAGTTACGGCATTCACGGGACTCCGGACCCGAGCAAGATCGGGAAAACCTTCTCGCATGGCTGCATCAGGCTGACCAATTGGGACGCCGAAGACCTCGCCTCCGAAGTGCACGAAGACACGAAGGTCATCTTCACCGGCGAAGCGGTGGGATCGATCGACCAGGGATCGCCGTAGCGGCAACCGGGGGCGACTCACTTTCGACTTGGCTGCTGCCATCGAGGCTGCCAGCCTTGACCGTCAGCCGCCCGGTGCCTCAATTCACGGCTGATTTACCCCAGCCACTTCTCATAGTCGGACACCAGCAGGTGCAGCGGGGCGACGTCCTCGTCGACGTTGGAGAAGCGGCCGATCGGCTCGCGAAAAACGTTGTCGGTGAGATCGTCATTGACGGTCGACACCTCGCCGATCAGCACGTCCTTGCCTTCGGCCCAGAACGCATGCCAGACGCCGGGAAGCAGCGTGACGCTCTGGCCCGGATCGAGCTTCAGCAGCCCGCCCGCCGGCAACCGGTGGATGGTTCCGTCGACAGGCACCGACACCTCGGCCTTGGGATCGATGCCGCCGTCGCGATCGTGCATGAACAGTTCCAGCACCAGCTTGCCGCCGCCACGGTTGATGATGTCCTCGGCCTTGATGTTGTGGCGGTGCATCGGCGACAGCTGGTCCTTGCGCGAGATCATGATCTTCTCGGCATAGAGCATGCCCATGCCCTTCTTCATGTCCTCGTAGCGGCCGTTGCGCACTGTGAACAGGAACAGGCCAAGCTCCTTGAACTTTTCCTGGCCGTAGTCGGTGATGTCCCAGCCGAGCCGTGAGGTGAAGATCGCAGAGGAATCGACCTGGCGCGCCTTCATCTCTTCCGGCGACCAATAGGCGAAGGGCGGCATGATGTAACCGAACGAGCGGATGAAAGCGTCGGCTTCGCGGATGATGTCGTTGATGGCGGAGCGTTTCATGATCGTGGTCCTCGTGTCGACTTTTCCGACAAATCGCATAGCCGAACGCCGATGCGGTGTCGATCCGTATTGCCCGATCCCGGCTTGCGGCGTGGCCGCATGGAACCACGGATCCGCTCGGCTGGCCGGGTGACACAAGGCACTTTCAGGGCCATAACCCCTGCGGATTCCACAGGGTGACAGATGATGCCGACCATTCACGACCTCGATACGCCATCGATCCTGATCGACGCCGCGCGCGCCGAAGCCAATATTGCCCGCGCGCAGGCGCATGCCGACCGTCACGGGTTGAAGCTCAGGCCCCACATCAAGACGCATAAGCTGCCCTATTGGGCGAAGAAGCAGGTGGCGGCGGGCGCGGTCGGCATCACCTGCCAGAAGATCGGCGAGGCCGAGGTGATGGCCGATGCCGGGCTGACCGACATTTTTCTCCCCTACAACATCCTTGGCCGGGCCAAGCTGGAGCGGCTGAAGGCGCTGCATGGGCGCGTTACCCTATCGGTGACGGCGGACAGCGTGGAGACGATCGAAGGCTTGGCCGCCACCTTCACCGATGCCGGCCATCCCCTGCCGGTGCTGGTCGAATGCGACACTGGCATGGGGCGCTGCGGCGTGCAGACGGCCGGTGAAGCGGTTGGCCTGGCAAGACAGATCGAGACGGCAAAGGGCCTCGCCTTCGGCGGGCTGATGACCTATCCGGCCGCGGGCCGTGCGGCGGAGGCCGAGGCCTGGCTCGCCGGCGCCAGGCAGGCGCTGGCCGCCTGCGGTCTCGCCTGCGCGCGCATCTCCAGCGGCGGCACGCCCGACATGTGGCGCTCGGGCGAAGACAGCGTCGTCACCGAATACCGCCCCGGCACCTACATCTATCTCGACCGCTACCAGGTCGCCAAGGGCGTCGGCAGCCTCGACGATTGCGCGCTGAGCGTGCTGTCGACCGTGGTCAGCCATCCGACCCGGACGCGTGCCATCCTCGACGCCGGCAGCAAGGCGCTGTCGAGCGATACGCTGGGGCTCGCCGATTTCGGCGAGCTGCTCGGCGTTGCGGGAGCGCGGGTGACGGGCCTGAGCGAGGAACACGGCACGGTCACGCTCTCAGGCGATGGCAAGCTTCGCATCGGCGAGCGCGTGCGCGTGGTGCCCGACCATTGCTGCGTCGTCACCAACCTGTTCAATGAGGTCAATTTGATCGACGGCGAGACGGTGCTGGAAACCCTGCCGGTGGCCGCACGTGGGCGGATGGGATGACTTCTTTGGCCAGGCGCGGGTGATTCAAGCCGGCTGACGCTCAGCCTGCCGGGCCGCGACCCTGCGCATCGCAATCACCCGCCGCCGGTGGATTTCGGTACGCATCGCCATCAGGTGCAGCGCGAAGAACAGCACCGTGAAGCCGATGGCCATCACCAGCAGCGGCCATAGCATCGAGGGGTCGATGGTCGATCCGCCCATGCGGAACACCGAGGCCGGCTGATGCAGCGTGTTCCACCAATCGACCGAGAATTTTATGATCGGGATGTTGATGAAGCCGACCAGCGTGATGATGGCGGCGGCCCAGGCGGCGCGGCCGGCATCATCGAGCGCGCGGGTCAGCGCGATGATGCCGAGATACATCAGGAACAGCACGAAAACCGAAGTCAGCCGCGCGTCCCACACCCACCAGGTGCCCCACATCGGCTTGCCCCAAATCGAACCGGTGACCAGCGCCAGCGCGGTGAAGACGGCACCTATGGGGGCCGCCGATTTCAGTGCGACATCGGCCAGCGGATGGCGCCAGACCAATGTGCCGAGCGCCGAGAGCGCCATCAGCATGTAGCACATCATGGCCAACCAGGCGAAAGGCACATGGATGTACATGATGCGGACGGTGATACCTTGCTGGAAGTCCTCGGGCGCGGTGAAGCTCATATAGAGGCCGGCGGCAAGGGTCAGCGCCGCAATCGTCGCCAGCCACGGCACCACCCGGTCGGCAAGCGCCACGAACCGTGTCGGGTTGGCAAGATCGGTCCAGCCGCTCAGGCGTGAAGTGCTGTCGCTCATGCCGCTTTAAATAGCCCGGCTATGCGTCTGGGGCAATCGAGGGAGTGTCGCAGGCCTTGTCACCTCCCCTTGGGGGGGTTGCTGCGAAGCAGCGGGGTGAGGACGGCGGCGCTCCCCGACCGGACCTTCGGTCCGACCTCCCACGGGGGGAGGTAAAAGAACCCGCTCAGGCGGCCTCGCCCTGTATCGAGCGGCTGAGGCGGCGGACCTCTTCGTCGTTGAGCAGGCCGCCGGCGCGCAGCAGGCTGGCGAAACGGCCGTTGCGCAGCGACAGCTCGGCGAAGCCACCCATTTCGACCACCCTGCCCTTGTCCATGAACACGACCAGATCGGCGTCGCGGACGGTAGTCAGGCGGTGGGCGATGATGAAGGTGGTGCGGTCGCGGCGCAATTCGTCGATCGCTTCCTTGACGCGGTCTTCTGTCTCGACGTCGAGGGCGCTGGTCGCCTCATCCAGCACCAGGATCGGAGCATCCTTCAACACGGCGCGGGCAATGGCGATGCGCTGGCGCTCGCCGCCAGACAACTGGCCGCCGCGTTCGCCGACTACCGTGTCGTAGCCATTGCTCTTGGCCAGGATGAAGTCCTGTGCGGCAGCCGCGTTGGCGGCGGCATGGATCTCGTCGTTGGTCGCATCGGAGCGGCCGACGCGGATGTTGTCCTCGATCGAGCGGTTGAGCAGGCCCGCATCCTGGAACACGGTGGCGATCGAATGGCGCAGCGACTTGCGGGTCACGGTGCGGGTGTCGATGCCGTCGATCAGGATACGGCCGGTGGACGGCGAGAAGACGCGCTGCAACAGATTGATGAGCGTGGTCTTGCCGGCGCCGGTCGGCCCAACGATGGCTACGGTCTGGCCCGCCTGGACCTCGAAGGAGACGTCGTGGATGCCCTGCCCCGAATTGGCGAATTCGAAGCCGACATTCTCGAAGCGGACATGGCCGGTGACGTTCGTGAGATCGCGCAGCCCGTCCGGTTCGGCGGCGTCGGCCGCCGAGTCCTCGAGATGGTAGAAATCCTCGAGCTTGGCGCGGGCCTCCGAAATCTGGTTGGCGAATGCCGACATCTGGTCGAGACGGGCGATCAGCAGCGTTGCAAAACCGGTGAAGGCGATGACGTCGCCGATGCGCAGCTGGCCGTGGGTGACCAGATAGGCGCCGATCAAAAGCACCACCATCATCGAAATCGTCGACGACAGACGATGCAGCGCATTGGCCATGGCCCACCAGTCGAGCACAGGGTTCTGCGCATCGAGCAGGTTCTTGACGTAGCGGCGCAGCGTATCGGCCTCATGGCCGAGGCGGTTGTAGCTCTGCAAAACGGCGACGTTGCTGACCGAGTCCGTCACATGGGCGAATACGGTGTGATAGTGGCGCTCCACGGCGGCCTGGCCTGCCTTGGTCCGCTTCATCACCAGCCGGCCGATGCCGACATAGAGCACGCCGAGAGCCAGCAGCACCATCGACATGCGCACGTCCATGCTGAGCGCGGTCGGGATCAGCAGGAACAACGCGACGGCCGTGGACAGATGCTGGCGCATGAATTCGAGCCAGAGACTAAACAAGGTCTCCACGGCACGCAGCAGCGTGTGCAGGGAATTGGACGTGCCGCGCTGATGATGCCAGGCGAGCGGCATGGTGATGACGCGCTCGAAGGAGTCGCAGAGCACTTCGCTGCGCCGGGCGTGGGCGAAGCGGTCGGCGCCGCGCGCCACAAGAACGAACGCGATGATGTTAAAGGCGCCCAGGCCGGCCCAGAGGGCGAGGGTCGAAAAGACGGAGCCGTGTGCGGAAATCGCGTCGATCACGCGACCGAACATGATCGGCTCCAGGATGGCGATGATGGCCAGCGCGACATTGGCTGAGCAGATCAGCGCTACGCGTTTCCTGTCAGCTGCCAAATAACCGAGCGCTCGCCAGTAGATTTGCAGAAGGGACACTTCAGCTACTCCGCCAAAACATTTATTGTGCACCGCACCATTTCTTGACACGTATCGGTTAACGCGTTGCAAAACAATGCCCGTCTATCCCTTCCGTTCCCGTTTAGCGAACAAAAGATGACGACGATGCGAAATCTCACGTGATCACCTAACGGGTTGAGATAAAAGGTGAAATGTCAGCCTTGCGGCAAAATCATGGCAGCCGCTGAGCGCTGCCACATTTTTAATCACGGCGATCTTGCCCGGCATGGCCCGACCGGATCCGCCGGCTGCCGAAGCGGAGATCTGCAAATAGACAAAAGACTATCCCGCGCATTCCGGAGAATGCGCGGGACAGGGTTGAAGCTGTTGATTTTACGAAGGTATCTTCACGACGACTTCGACCTTGCTACCAGCCTTCGGTTGGAAAGACGCGGATTTCGTCTTCGAACCATCAACTTCAAGCGAGATCGACTTGGTCTTTTTGTCGCGGACGACACGCACCGTGACTTCGGCCCCCAGCATTTTGAGCGTGGCGGCGTAGCCATCCCAATGGCTGGGCAGTTTCGGCCTAAACGTGATCTGCTTTCCACGCCGCTCGATGCCGAGAATGCCTTCGACCGCCGCCCGGTACAGCCAGCCCGCCGAGCCCGTGTACCACGTCCAGCCACCGCGGCCGCCCTTGTTGTCGCTGGCATTGCCGTCGCCGGCGTAGATATCGGCCGCAACCACGTAGGGCTCGACGCGGTAGCGCTCTGCCGAGGCCTCGTCCAATGCGTGGTTGACCGGGTTCAGCATCGAGAAGCAGCGATAGGCCTCGTCGTTCAGCCCCATTTCGGCCAGCGCGATGACGAACCAGGTGGCGGCATGAGTATACTGGCCGCCATTCTCGCGAACGCCCGGCGGGTAGCTCTTGATGTATCCCGGGTCCTTCTTCGTCTTCGAAAAGGGCGGCGTGAACAGCTTGAGGATCTTGAGTTCGTCGTCGACGAGCAGCTTGGTCGCCTGCTGCATCGCCGTCGTCGAACGCGCCGGATCGCCCTCGCCCGAGAGCACGCTCCAGGACTGGGCGATGGAGTCGATCCTGCACTCCTGGGATGAGCGCGAACCGAGCGGCGTGCCATCGTCAAAACTGCCGCGCCGATACCATTCGCCGTCCCACGCCGTGCTCTCCAGCGCGCGTTTCAGCGCGTCGGCATGCTTTGCCCAGGCCTGCGCGTGCTTGGCATCACCCTCGGTCTTGGCCACGGCGGCGAAGTCGCCCAGCGTCCGCAGCAGGAACCATCCGAGCCAGACGCTCTCGCCCTTGCCTTGCTCGCCGACGCGGTTCATGCCGTCATTCCAGTCGCCGCCGAGGATCAGCGGCAGCCCGGCGGGACTGCTGCGCGCAATGGCAAGATCGAGCGCACGCGCGCAATGCTCGTAAAGGGACGCCGTCTTTTTCGAAATTTCGGGCGTGAAGAAAGCATCGTGCTCGCCCTCGCCGAGCGGCTGTCCATCGATGAAGGGCAGCTGCTCCTTCAGGATGGTGGCGTCACCCGTCACCAGCAGGTAGCGCGCGGTGGCATGGGCCAGCCAGACCACGTCGTCGGAGATCAGCGTACGCACACCCGCCCCGGTGCGCGGCAGCCACCAATGCTGCACGTCGCCTTCAGGGAACTGCCGACGCGCCGCGTTGAGGATCTGGTCTCGCGCCAGTTTGGGATCGTGCGCCAGCAGAGCCAGCGTGTCCTGCAACTGGTCGCGGAAGCCGAAGGCGCCGCTGGCCTGATAGAAGGCAGAGCGGGCGCGGATGCGGCAGGCGAGGCTCTGGTAGGGCAGCCAGTGGTTGACCATGGCGTCGAGCGCCTTGTCCGGCGTTTCGACCTGAATGGTGTCGAGGAAGCCGCGCCACTCGCGCTCGTTGTCGGCCAGACGCTGGTCGAAATCCCTGCCCCGATGCTTGCGCACCAGGGCGCTCGCTTCCGCGGCCGAGCCAGCGTCCCCGAGCAGCCAGAACAGCGTGACGTCGCCGCCGGCCGGAACATCGATGTCGCGGGCGATTGCAGCGCAGGGATCGTCGCCGGCCTCCACGCGGCCTGACAGTCCCGCACCGCTCAGCACCGCCTGCGGAAACTCGCTGGTGCCGTGCCGGCCCAGGAATTCGGTCCGGTCTGCTGTCACCGAATGCACGCCGTCATCGGCGGCGAGGAAGGCGACACGCTCGCCGAAATCGAGCCCGTAGGGGTTCTGTGCCAGCAAGGCGCCGGTGGCGGCATCGCGCGACGGAACGATGGACGCCGCCGTCCGCGAGCGATGTCCGCCCAGCACCCATTCGGCATAGGCATAGACGCGCAGCCTGGCCGGCGCCGGGCCGGTATTCTGGATGCGCAGGCGGGAAATCTTCACCGGGTCGACAGGGTCGACGACATGGGTAAGGTCCATCGACAATGAGCCGCGCTTCGACCGGAAGGTGGAGAACCCTTGGCCGTGCCACGTCTCGTAAGTCATCGACGGATCGCGCACCACGGCGGCGAGCGGCGAGAATGCCCGGCCACTGGCGTGATCATAGATATAGATGCCCTCACCGGGCCGGTTCGAAACCGGATCGTTCGACCACGGCGTCAGTTGGTAATCGCGGCTGTTGCGGCTCCAGGTGAAGGCAGCGCCTTCGGCGGAGACGTGGAAGCCGAACGAGGCATTGGAAATAACATTGATCCAGGGTTGGGGCGTGGTGCTGCGGCCGGCCAGGCGCACGACATAATGCCGCCCGTCGCCCTCGAAACCACCGAACCCGTTCCATTGGCTGAGCCCGTGCCCGTCCGCCGCCAGGGCCTGCGAGCCAAAGGAATGCGTCATAGGCCCCAATTCGGGCAATGCCGCCGGCTGCTGGGCATCGCGCGCCTGCAAGGCGGCCACTTCGGCCCGCTCGATCTGATCGAAGATGGTGCCGTTGCGCGTGTGCAGAACCACGCGGGCAACCGCAAGCAGCGTCTTGTAGGTGGTCTCGTCCATCAGGTCGCGGCGCACGGCGAATATGTGCTGGCGCGGTCCGAGCTCCTTGCCGCGCAAGCGGCTGTTCTCGCACAGGGATTCGACTGCTCGCTGCAGGTCCTGCACATAGGAGGAGGCCTGTTCGTTGACGACGACGAAATCGATCATCATGCCACGGGTGCGCATGTACTCCTGGAAACGGAGCGCCTGGGCGACGATTTCGAGATCGGCGACGTCGCCGATCCTGACCAGGAAGATCGGGAAATCGCCCGAGATGCTGGTCGGCCACAGGCTCGACTGCTTGCCCAGTCCCGAAGCGATGGATTCTGCCGGCAGGCGCAGGAATGGATCCGGATAGATCAGGTAGCGCGCCAGCTTCTGTACGTTGGCGGCGTCGGCCAGGCTGAGGCCGAGATGCCGGGTCTGCACCTGGCTGCGCGTCCAGGCGAGCATGGCCTGGCGGGCAAAGCTCTCCGGGTGGTCGAGCCGGGCAATGGCCTCCTCCAGCTCCGCGCGGTTGGAACCGACGACGGTCCAGAAGGTCAGCGATATCTTCTTGTTGGCGGGCACGCGCACCTGGCGGCGCAGCGAAGCGACCGGATCGAGGGTAAAGCCGGAATGGCCGCCAAGCCGGGCGCCCGGATCGAAAGCCGCAGCGTCGACGATGGTGCGGCCACGGCCGATAAAGGCGCGCCTGTCGGTCTCGGCTTCGGCGTCGCGCGCCGGACCGGACGGGTCGGTGACGAAATGCACCATCGTCACGTCTGGCTCGCTGGTCTCGCGCTTGCGCCGCGTGGCGAAGATCGCCCCATTGTTGGGGGCAATTTCGGTCTCCACGAACATTTTCGAGAAGGCGGGATGGGCGTTGTCGGATACCTCCAGGCCCAGCACCAGCTCGGCGAAGGAGGTCACTTCGATGTGGCGGTCGGTCGGTCCCTCGTTAAACAACGTCACGCGCCGGCCTTCGCCATTGCCTTCCGAGATGACGATGCATTCGACTTCGGAGCGCAGCGTGCCGACCAGTTTGACGAAGCTCGCCTTGTCGTCGGAGAACAGCGTCTGGGTGCGCTCCTCGGCCGCGCGCTTGGGCTCCGCCGTCGCCGACCACCAATCACCAGTGCCGGCGTCGCGCAGGAAAATGTAGGAGCCGAGCCGGTCCTCGGTCGGATCCGGTTGCCAGCGCGTGACGGACAGATCGCCCCACCGGCTGTAGCCGGAGCCTGTCGCGGTGACCATCACCGAATAGCGGCCGTTCGACATCACATTGGTCGAACGCAGAGCCCGCACAGGATCGAGCACGATGCGGGTGTCGGGACTCTCGGTTTCGGTCTCGTCCTTCGCCCGTTCGTCCGCCTCGGTCCTGACGGTCGCGGTCGGGATGTCGCGCGGCGCCCTCTCCTGGAGCAGAAGCTCGGCCGACTCGATGACCGGATCGCTGTGGAAACGGTCGCGCAGGCGACCCTCGAAAATGGCGTCGGCGACCGCCGCGATCGACATGCCGGAATGGTGGGCCATGTAGTTCTGTACGACGACGTGATCGGTGCCTTCCGGCACGCGCTGCGGCGTGAAATCGACGGCGTCGTAGTAACCATGGCGGCCAAGCGCGCCGAGCTCCCGTAGGCGCGCTAGGTTCTGCACCGCTTCGCGCGGGTTGAACTGCGCGGCCAGCACGGTGGCGTAAGGCGCGATCACCGTGTTCTGGCCAAGGCCGCGCTTCAGCCCGAGACCGGGCACGCCGAAATTGGTGTACTGGTAGGTCAGCTCGCGGTCGCGGGCATTGTAGGCCGCTTCCGAAATGCCCCAGGGCACATTCTTCTGACGGCCATACTGGATCTGGCGCTTGATGATCAGCTTGCTGGTCTGGTTGAGAATCGAACCTTGCGGTTCCTTCATCACCAGCGGCGGCATCAGATACTCGAACATCGAGCCGGACCAGGACATCAGCGCGCCCTGGAAGCCGATCTCGACGATCGGCCGGCCAAGCCGGAACCAGTGCTCGGTCGGCAGGTCGCCCTTTGCGATGGCGAACAGGCTGGTCAGCCGCGCCTCGGAGGCCAGAAGATCGTAGCAGCTCTCGTCGAGCTGGTGCTCCTCGACCCGGTAGCCGATCGACAGCAGCTTGCGCTCCGGCCGCATCAGGAACGAGAACTCCATCTCGAAGGCGAAGCGGCGCGTGCGCTCGCGCAGGGTGAGCAGCTTGGCACGCAGCGCCTCTACGGCGTTGTCGTCGCTGTGGGCGTCGTGGACATGCGCCTCGCAGGTGGCTTCGAGCCTGGCCGCCCAGTCGACGATGACATCGCTCTGTGGCGATGCCGCCTCGGTGTGGATGGCGGTGGCGAGCTTGCGGATCTCGCCGGCCAGCACAGCCAAATTGATGGTGCGGATCGAGGCCATTTCCGGCTGCGCCTTGATGGTGTCGACGGCGCGCCGCATGCCGTCGAGGCGGTCGGCCAGACGCTGGCGCAAGGGACGCAGCTGACGGCGGTCGTCGGGCAGCTCATCCAGGCTCTCGCCGAGGATGGTCACTGTGTCGAGGATGCCCTCGAAATCGCCCTGGAGATGAACGGACGGCGCCTCGGCCCATTCGGCGCAGGCCGCCGCCACCGCCACCAGATGGCCGGCGAGATTGCCGCTGTCGACAGCCGAGATGTAGAGCGGATAGAGCGGCTTCAGTGTGGTGGTGTCGTACCAGTTGAAGAGATGGCCGCGGTTGCGCGGCATGCTCTCGATGGTCGTCATGGTGGCATCGATGCGGGTGATGGCATCGGACAGGCTGATCCAGCCGAAATCGCGGGCCGAGACGACCGACAGGAGATAGACGCCGATGTTGGTCGGCGAGGTGCGCGGCGCGACCACTGGCGCCGGGCTCTCCTGGAAATTGTCCGGCGGCAGATGATGATGCTCGGCCGTGACGAAGGTTTCGAAATAGTGCCAGGTGCGGCGCGCCACCGTGCGCAGCGCATGGATGTCGGCCTGCGATATGCGCAGCCGGTCCTCGGTCTCGGCCGAACGGCTGATCCAGCTGGCGATCGCCGGGGAGCCGATCCAGAACAGAGCGAAGAAAAAGGCGACGAAGGCGCCGGTGGAATCGGCCAGCACCGGAATGGCGAGGCCGACGAAGCCGATGATCACGGCGCCGTACATCATGCCGTAGTAGGAGCCGACATCGTTGTCGCCGGCCTTGTGCGCCTGCGAGGCGGTGCGCCATTCCAGCAGGTTCTGCCGGGAGACGAACAGCCGGTAGAGCGTGCGCACGATGGCGTCGCCCATCATCCAGGCGTTATGCGCCATCAGCACGATCTTCAATGCCACCATGGCGGTGCCGAAGGCCACGTCGCGCGCCAGCGCGGAGAAATGGCCGCGCGGCGTCTGGTCACCGCTCTTGGGCAGTATGGCGTTGACGACGTCGAAAGTGGGCGCCATGAACAGGCTGAGGATCAGCAATGCCTGCCATTGTGCTGCCTGCGTGAAGGGCAGCAGCGTCCAGCCGGCGATCGCCGCCATCACCCAGAAGATCGGCGTCAGCGAGCGGCGCAGATTGTCGACCATCTTCCAACGCGACAGCGCCGGCACGCCGGAGCGCGGATCGAGGATGAAGCCCAGGAGCTGCCAGTCGCCGCGTGCCCAGCGGTGGTGGCGCGAGGCATCGACCGAGTAGCGGGTCGGGTAATCCTCGACCAGTTCGACGTCGGTGACGAGCGCCGAACGCGCCAGCGCGCCTTCGAGCAGATCGTGGCTGAGGATGGTGTTTTCCTCGATGCGGCCCTGTAACGCGGCCTCGAAGGCATCGACGTGGTAGAGGCCCTTGCCGGTGAAGGAGCCGTCGCCGAAGACGTCCTGGTACAGGTCGGACACCGCAAAGACATAAGGATCGAGGCCGCGATTGGCCGAGAAGACCCGTTGGAAGAACGACGCCTCGTCGCCGCTGGTCAGCGAAGCGGTGATACGTGGCTGCAGGATCGTGTAGCCCGAGGTGACGACGCGCCTGGTGGCATCGAAATGCGGTCGGTTGAGCGGGTGGCAAAGCTTGCCGACAAGCGTAGCGACCGCATCGCGGGTGGTGCGCGTGTCGGCGTCGAGCGTCATTACGTGAACGACTTTTTCCGGCAGCGGCACATCGAGCGGCAGGAAGGTGGTGTCGCTGTCGCCGCGCAGCAGCAGGTCAAGCTCGTGCAGCTTGCCGCGCTTGCGCTCCCAGCCCATCCAGCATCCCTGCGCGGCATTATAGAGCCGGCGCCGGTGCAGGAGATAGAAGCGCGGCGCGCCTTCGGCGGGATAGCGGGCGTTGAGGCGGGCGATCTCGTCACGGGCGAATTCGAGAATCTCGGTGTCGGCCGCGTCGATCTCGGTCTTGCTGTCGGGCCAGTCCGACAGCAGGGCGAAGTGGATCTCGTCCGCCAGATTGGCGAGGTAATGCACCTCGATGTTGCGGATGTTTTCCTCGACATCGTCGCGCGAGCCGATCAGCGACGGCACCACCACCAGCGTGCGTGCCTCGGACGGCACGCCGTGCCTGTAGTCATAGCCGATAAGGCGCGTCGGCTTGAGGAACAGCGAGACAACGGTATTGAAGAAAGCGAGCGCGCCTTCGCTGGCCGGCACGGCAAACAGCGCCAGCATCAAGACGATCGAAGGCACAGACAGGCCGAGATTGGCAAGGGCATTGCCGGAAACCACCAGCAGCAGCACGGTCAGCGCAAAGACCGGCAGGACGATGCCCAGCCATCCGGTCTTGGCAAAGGTGCGCTTGACGGTCTGACTGACGGTCGGTCGGTAGCCGATCGCCTTTTCCAGCTCCAGCCGGCGTGGCCCGACAAGGAAAAAACCGACATCCGTGTGCGCTAAAGGAGCCGCAAGGCCATCTGCGCCGTGGGCGGCGGATGCAATTTCGTTGGTGATCTGGCCGGCCAGTTCGATCGCCTTTTCGGCGACGCGATATTCCGACAGATTCGAGCGGCGGGCCAGCTCTTCGATCGCGGTCCGGTACTGGTCACGCGAGAAGAAATCGAGCGCGGCGAAGTCGGTGCGCTCGCGCAGCACCGTGTCGATACGGCTGACGCCCTCGAACCACACCGTCCAGTCGATATCGTTGATGAGCCGCAGGCCGCGTATGATGTTGCCGGTCGTCACATTGCCGCTGGACAGCGTATGATGCTCGGAAATGATGATTTCCTCGGCGTCCGAGCCGGTCTTCTCGAGTTCGCCTTCCAGCCACTCCAGCGCCTTGCCTGCATTCTGCGAGCCGTCGCGCAAGCGGTAGAGCAGTTGCGTGGCAAAGGTGGTGTCCTGGGCGTGCGCGCTGAAATTGGCCAGGATCGCTTGCCGGTCCCGGGTATCGTCGGTCGCCAGCACCTTGTCGGCGACATCATTGGCGATCTGGCGCATCTGCCGGGTGCGGTTGACCCTGACCGCAAGGCGGCGAAGATTTTCGATCAGAACGAAGCGCAACAGCGACGGCAGCGCCCAGAGTTCGCCGATCTTCAGCGGCTCGACCGACTGGAAGCCCTGGACGATGGCCTTGAACATGGTCGCGGAGACGGAACTGTCGGAATGCGCCACATAAGTCCAGGCCAGCGCCAGCGCGCGCGGCACGCCGCCGCCGTCCGGCAGCTTCAGCGTCGGCAGTTGACGATAGAAGCGGCGCGGCAGGTCGCGCTTGACCTGGAAAATGGTTTCCTCGACCAGATAGTTGTTGTCGAGCAGCCATTGCGCCGCGGGCGTGATGGTCTCGCCCCTCGCCTGCGCGGCGTTGGTCGAACGGTAGACTTCGAGGATCTTCTTGGCGCTGTCGCGGATGCGGGCCTGGAAATCGAATGGCGTCAGGCCGAACAGATCCGCGAGATCGCCCTTGGCCAGGCTTTCACCGAGCAGCCGAAGGCGTTCCTCCGGCAGGAAAATGGATCTTATCGGTTCTTCCGTGATGGGCGGGAAGCTCGCGCTAGTCTTTTCGATTTGTGCTGGATTCGTCTGAATATTCATTGAAAATTCCGTAAGCGGGCACTCAGCGGCGTCACCGCCACGGCAATGGCCCTAAAACCGATTCAAATGCAATTGGTTGCATGCCCAGCTTTTGCCGAAAATTGTTTCCGCACCACGACAAGGCATCGTCTTTCGACAGTTTCAAAGACGAACGCCCCTCACTCCCGCCGAGACCGATCGACGGAAAGGATTCAGGCTTTTTCGTGATCCCGGCTGGAGCTTACCCTATATTTCGCCGGCATCACGATCATGTTTGGAAACAAGCGTTAATCGTTGGGTCGAATGCCATCGATCCGGACCACGAATACTGTCGGGTGGTCGATGGGCTTGATGCGCAGGCCAGCTGTGGCTGAGGCAGTCAGGAGTGCGTCGAGGTGGCTAAGGCGAATAGGCTCTGCGGCGGAAACCAAGACTTCCCCACCCAGGCACAGGACGAGGGTCGCTCTGCTTTCAATCCCGATTTCCAAAGGGTTCGACATTACGAGGCGTTCGACGGAATGCCTCATGCGGCCACGCCGGGTCATCACGTTGAGATCGGTGATCGGACCGGCGATCAGTTCGGCACTGGTCGGCCGGTCGGCTGGAAAGGAAAACGGCGCTGAAGCGGCGGTCAGGCACGCCGGCGGCTCGCCGGCGACATCAAGAATGATCCCCTCGCCTTCCAATACCGACAGGGTGCGGTCAATGCCGGCAAAGCTGGAGAACGGCCCGCTGCCTTCGACGCGCGCCATCGAGACACGCCAGTCGAAGGCGTCGAGCCCGGCATCGGCCGGCGAGACGGCGATTTCCGTCGTCACGCCGCCGCCGTTCTTCCATGGCATCGATTTGTATTCGGCTGCCCGCAGGACGCGCATCGGTCGGCCTGTTATCCCAGAATGCCGGGCAAATTGAGCTGATGCTCCCTGGCGCAGTCGATGGCGATGTCGTAGCCGGCGTCGGCGTGCCTCATGACGCCGGTCGCCGGATCATTCCACAGCACCCGCTCCAGGCGCCTGGCTGCCTCAGGCGTGCCGTCCGCGACGATGACCATGCCTGCATGCTGGGAAAAGCCCATGCCGACACCGCCGCCATGGTGCAGCGACACCCAGGTAGCGCCCGATGCCGTGTTGAGCAGAGCGTTGAGCAGAGGCCAGTCGGAAACAGCATCCGAGCCGTCCTTCATCGCCTCTGTCTCGCGGTTCGGCGAGGCGACCGAGCCGGAATCGAGATGGTCGCGGCCGATGACGACAGGCGCCTTGAGTTCGCCTTTGGCGACCATCTCGTTGAAGGCGAGGCCCAGCCGGTGGCGATCGCCGAGGCCGACCCAGCAGATGCGCGCCGGCAAGCCCTGGAAGGCGATGCGCTCGCGCGCCATGTCCAGCCAGTTGTGCAAATGGGTGTTGCCGGGCGTCAGTTCGCGCACCTTGGCGTCGGTCTTGTAGATGTCCTGCGGGTCGCCGGAAAGGGCCGCCCAGCGGAACGGGCCGATGCCGCGGCAGAACAGCGGGCGGATATAGGCCGGCACGAAACCGGGAAAGGCAAAGGCGTTCTCGAAGCCTTCTTCCTTGGCGACCTGGCGGATGTTGTTGCCGTAGTCGAGCGTCGGCACGCCGGCGTTCCAGAAGGCCACCATCGCCTCGACATGCTCGCGCATCGAGGCGCGGGCGGCTTTCTCGACTGCTTTCGGGTCGGACGTGCGCTTCTCGCGCCACTCGGTGAGCGTCCAGCCCTTGGGCAGATAGCCGTTCAACGGATCGTGCGCCGAAGTCTGGTCGGTGACCATGTCGGGGCGCACGCCGCGCCGCACCAGTTCCGGCACGATATCGGCGGTGTTGCCGACCAGGCCGACCGATTTCGCCTCGCCCGCCCTGGTCCAGCGCTCGATCTTCTCCAGCGCCTCGTCAAGCGTGTCCGCCCGCTCGTCGACATAGCGGGTGCGCAGCCGGAAATCGATGCGGTCGGGATCGCATTCGACGGCCAGGCAGCAGGCGCCGGCCATGACGGCGGCGAGAGGCTGCGCGCCGCCCATGCCGCCGAGGCCGCCAGTCAGGATCCATTTGCCCCTGAGATCGCCGCCATAGTGCTGGCGTCCGGCTTCGACGAAGGTCTCGTAGGTGCCCTGCACGATGCCTTGCGTGCCGATATAGATCCACGAGCCGGCCGTCATCTGGCCGTACATCATCAGGCCTTTCCTATCGAGCTCGTTGAATTTCTCCCAGGTCGCCCAATGCGGCACCAAATTGGAGTTGGCGATCAAAACGCGCGGCGCGCCCGGATGGGTGCGGAAGACGCCGACCGGCTTGCCGGACTGCACCAGCAGCGTCTCGTCCTCGCCAAGCGTCTTCAGCGAAGCGGCGATGCGGTCGAAATCGTTCCAGGTGCGCGCGGCCCGGCCGATGCCGCCATAGACGACCAGTTCGTTGGGATTTTCGGCGACATCGGGATCGAGATTGTTCATCAGCATGCGCAGCGGCGCTTCGGTCGTCCAATACCTGGCATTGAGCTTGTCGCCGCGGGGGCTGCGCACTTCGCGGATGTTGTGGCGAGGATCGGTCATGTCGTCACTTCCCTTTCAGATGAGTGCGGCGAGGCGTCAGCTCTCGACCCACGAAATCGCGGTCTCGAGGATGGATGTCAGCGTGGCGCGGATCGGCGCGGCGAAGGCGGCGTCGTAAGGCACCGGCCAGTTGTCGGGCGCGCCCTTGCCTTCGGGCTCTCGCATGTAGCCGCGGTTGGACAGTTCCATCTGCAGCGCATGGACGCCGTTTTGCGGCTGGCCGAAATGGCGCGTGATCCACCCGCCCTTGAAGCGGCCATTGACCACGAAGGTCTCGCCGGTCTCGGCCAGGATCCCGGCGACCTTTTCCTGCAGCGCCGGATCCGTGCTCTTGCCGTCATTGGTGCCGAGATTGAAGACCGGCAGCGTGCCATCGAACAGGCGCGGCAGCACAGAGCGGATCGAGTGGCAGTCATAGAGGACGATTTTGCCATGCAATCCGCGCAGCCGGTCGATCTCGGCCTGGAGCGCGGCATGATAGGGCATGAAGAATTTTCGGCGACGCTCGTCGATTTCCGACGGCCCCGGTTCCTCGCCTGTACGGTAGAGCGGATCGCCGTCGAAGGTTTCGGTCGGGCACAGCCCGGTCGTCGCCTGACCAGGGTAGAGCGAGGCGCCGGACGGATCGCGATTGACGTCGATGACGGTGCGCGAGATGGCGGTGTGCACGACGGTGGCGCCAAGACCTGCGGCGAAATCATAGAGCTTGTCGATCCACCAGTCGCAGTCGCGCTGGCCAAGCCAGCTCGAGACCAGCCGGTTGTCGAGACCGGCGAGATCGATGCCGGTGTGCGGCATGGAAACCAGCAGCGGCGCGGTGCCTTGTTTTACCGTCAGCCAAGGAGGTGTCATGCGAGGCCTCCGCATGTTGGAGCTCTACGGCTGGGATGAGAAGGAACGCAACCTACCATGCCAAGCACTCTCATGAGGCAATTCCCGGCAGCGCCACCGCGCTCGCCGCCTTCACCGCTGCACCGCTGCGCACCATGGCGATGGCTTTCTCCATGTCGGGATGGAAATGCCGGTCGTTGTCGAGATGCGGCACCTCCGCCCTGACCAATTTGCGCACCGCTTCGAGTGCGGTGCTGGAAGCGAGCGGCGCGTGGAAATCGCAGCCCTGGGTCGCGGCCAGCAACTCGATGCCGATGACGGCCGTGGCGTTCTCGACCATGCCGATCAGCCGGCGCGCACCATGTGCGGCCATCGAGACGTGATCCTCCTGGTTGGCCGAGGTCGGGATCGAATCGACGCTTGCTGGATAGGCCTTCTGCTTGTTTTCGGAAACCAGTGCCGCCGCCGTCACCTGCGGGATCATGAAACCGGAGTTCAGGCCGGGCTTCGGCGTCAAAAAGGCGGGCATGCCCGACAGCGCAGGGTCGACCAGCATGGCGATGCGGCGCTCCGACAGCGAGCCGATCTCGCAGACGGCGAGTGCAATCATGTCGGCGGCGAAAGCCACCGGCTCGGCATGGAAATTGCCGCCCGACAAGGCCGTGTCGTCCTCGGCGAAGATCAAGGGATTGTCGGTGACGCCATTGGCTTCCGTGCCGAGCGTGTCGGCCGCCTTGCGCAACACGTCGAGGGCCGCCCCCATCACCTGCGGCTGGCAGCGCAGGCAATAGGGATCCTGTACGCGTTCGTCGCCGACGCGGTGGGATTCGCGGATGGCGCTGCCGGCCATCAGACTGCGCAGCGCATCCGCCGTCTCGATCTGGCCGCGATGCCTTCTCAAGAGATGGATGCGCGGATCGAAGGGGGCGTCCGAGCCCCTCGCGGCGTCGGTGGACAATGCACCCGCGACCAGTGCCGACTGGTAGAGAACCTCGGCCTCGAACAGGGCCGCCAGCGCGTAGGCGGTCGAGAATTGCGTGCCGTTAAGCAGCGCCAGCCCTTCCTTGGCGCCAAGGATGACAGGCTCCAGCCCATGCGACACGAAGGCGACCTTGGCCGGGAAGCGGCCATGCGGGGTGAAGCATTCGCCGACGCCGACCATCACGGCCGTCATGTGCGCCAGGGGCGCGAGGTCGCCGGAGGCGCCGACCGAACCTTGCGCCGGCACCACCGGGATGACATCGTTGGCCAGCATCGCTTCCAGCAGCTCGATGGTACGCGACCGCACACCGGAGGCGCCTTGCGCCAGGCTGGCAAGCTTCAGGGCCATCATCAGCCTGCAAACAGCGACCGGCATCGGCTCGCCGACGCCGGCGGCGTGCGAGAGCACGATGTTGCGCTGGAGCGTTTCGAGATCCTGGGCAGGAATGCGGACGCTGGCCAGTTTGCCGAAACCGGTGTTGATGCCATAGACCGGCTCGCCCTTGGCGACGATGCGTGCGACAGCCTCCGCACTCGCCTTGATCCTTGGCCGGCAGGCATCGTCGAGCCTGGGCACGGCGCCGCGATAGATGGCGCGCCAGTCGGCCAGGGTCACGTTGCCGGGTTTCAGTACGAGTTCGGTCATTGTCCTCTCCAGATGCGCGCGTGCAAGGGGTTGAAGCCCATGCGGTAGACGAGTTCGGCAGGGCGCTCGATGCTCCAGATCGCTAGATCGGCGGATTTCCCCGCCTCCAGCGTGCCGGTCTGTCCGAGCAGACCCAGTGCGCGGGCGGCTTCGCGGGTCACGCCCGCGAGGCATTCATCGACCGTCATGCCGAACAAGGTCGCCGCCATGTTCATGGTCAGCAGCAACGACGTCAGCGGCGAGGTGCCGGGATTGTTGTCGGTGGCGACGGCCATCCTGACGTCATGCCTGCGGAATAATTCGATCGGAGGTTTCTTCGTTTCGCGAATAAAATAGTAGGCGCCGGGCAGGATCGTCGCCACGCTGCCCGATGCAGCCATTGCCGCCGCGCCTGCCTCATCGGTGTATTCGAGATGATCGGCCGACAACGCGCCATAGCGCGCGGCGAGTTCGGCGCCATGCAGGTTCGACAATTGGTCGGCATGGAGCTTTACCGGGAGGCCAAGCGCCTTTGCGGCTTCGAAGACCCGTGCCATCTGCTCGACCGAAAACGCGATGCCTTCGCAGAAACCATCGACGGCGTCGGCAAGCCCGTCGGCAGCAATGGCCGGCAGGATCGTGGCGGTGATGAGATCGATGAAGGCGTCCTTGTCGCCCTTGGCTTCCGGCGGCAAGGCATGGGCGCCGAGAAAGGTCGTGCGGATCGTCACCGGGCGCTCGGCGCCCAGGCGGCGCGCCGCGCGCAGCGACTTTTTCTCGTTTTCCAGGTCAAGGCCATAGCCGGACTTGACCTCGACGGTGGTGGCGCCCTCGGCGATCAGCGCATCGAGACGCGGCAGTGTCTGAGCGACCAGTTCGTCCTCACCCGCGGCACGCAAGGCCCTAACCGACGAGACGATGCCGCCGCCGGCCCTGGCGACCTCCTCATAGGTGGCGCCGGCCAGCCGCATCTCGAACTCGTTGGCGCGGTCGCCGGCATGGACGAGATGGGTGTGGCAGTCGATCAGGCCGGGCGTGATCCAGCGGCCCTCGCAATCGACGATCTCGGCACGCTGCTCGAACGCCGCCGGAATATCGGCTTCGGCGCCGGCATAGACGATGATGCCGTCACGCGCGGCGACGGCGCCCTTTTCGACGACGCCCTGCCCTGCCCCTTCGGCAAAAGTCGCCAGGCGCGCATTGCGCCATATGCGAACCGCCGCCGCCCGGCTCCTGCTTTCTCCAGCCATCATATTTTCCCTTTGAAAGGATGGCGGCTATGTATATACATATTAAAAAGCACCGCAAGTGCTATTGTCATCATAAGCCAGGATTCGGAGAACAACGTGACGGCGATCTTTGCGGAACAGGCGCTTCTGCCGGAAGGCTGGCGAAGCAATGTGCGCATCGCCCTGGGCGGAGGCCGCGTTGCGGCAATCGACGCCGGGGTTGCGCCGAACACCGGCGACGAGCGCCACGCCATCGTCCTGCCGGGCATGCCCAACCTGCATAGCCACGCGTTCCAGCGCGGCATGGCCGGACTTGCCGAGTTGCGCGGCCCGTCGGCCGACAGTTTCTGGAGTTGGCGCGAGGTGATGTACCGTTTCGCGCTGTCGATGACGCCCGACCAGGTCGAGGCGGTAGCCGCCCAGCTCTATGTCGAGATGCTGGAGGCCGGCTTTTCGCGTGTGGGCGAATTTCATTATCTGCATCACGACCGCGACGGAAAGCCCTACGCCAACATTGCCGAAATGGCCGAGCGCATCGCGGCCGCCGCCGCAGAAACCGGCATAGGCTTGACGCTGCTGCCGGTCTTCTATGCACACTCTTCTTTCGGCGGCGCGGCTCCCAACGAAGGTCAGCGCAGATTTCTCAATGATGTTAACCGGTTCTCACGCCTGGTTGAGAAAAGTCGCGAATGCGTTCGCACCTTGAATCAAGCGGTCATCGGCGTCGCCCCCCATAGTTTGCGTGCGGCGACGGTCGAGGAGTTGCGACAAGTCGCTGCGATGACGCCGGAGGGACCGATCCACATCCACGTCGCGGAACAAGTGAAGGAGGTCGAGGACTGCATCGCCTGGTCGGGCGCGCGTCCAGTCGAGTTTCTGCTTGGCCATGCCAATGTCGACCGGCGCTGGTGCCTGATCCATGCCACCCATATGACCGATGCCGAGACCATGGCGATGGCAAAAAGCGGCGCGATCGCGGGGCTGTGCCCGATCACCGAAGCCAATCTCGGTGATGGCATTTTTGCGGCGCCGCTGTTCGCGCAACATGGCGGCCGCTTCGGCGTGGGCTCCGATTCCAACGTGCTGATCGGCCTGCCGGACGAGCTTCGGCAACTCGAATATTCGCAGCGTCTTGCCCACCGCGCCCGCAACGTGCTGGCGGTCGCCGGCGGCTCGACCGGCCGCGCGCTGTTCGACGCAGCGCTTGACGGCGGCAGCGTCGCCCTTGGCGCCGGCGCCTCGCGGATCGCCATTGGCGCATCCGCCGATCTCGTCTCGCTCGACCACAGCCAGGCGTCGCTTGCCGGCAAGACCGGAGACGCGATCCTCGACGCCTGGATCTTCGCCAACGGCACCAAGGTCGATTGCGTCTGGGTGCACGGCCAAAAGCAAGTCAGCGGTGGCAGGCACGCCAGGCGCGACGCCATCGCGGCGCGTTTCCGCAATGTCATGACCGCGCTTTCGGCAGGCTGATCAGGGACCGCCCATGAGCATGGTGGCGACAGCGGAGACGGAGGGCGGCGAGACGGTGTCGCTGCATCAGCGCATCCTGTCGGACATAAGCGAGAAAATCCTGTCCGGCGCCTGGGCGCCGGGGCATCGCATCCCGTTCGAGCACGAGCTGACGGCCGAATATGATTGCTCGCGCATGACGGTGAACAAGGCGCTGTCGCAGCTTGCCAAGTCAGGACTGATCGAACGCCGCCGGCGCTCAGGCAGTTTCGTGCGTCGGCCGCAATCGCAAGCGGCGGTGCTGGAAATCCATGACATCAGGATCGAGGTCGAAGCGCTCGGCCTGCCCTATCGCTACGAGCGGCTTGCGCGCCTGAAGCGGCGCAGCAGCGCGCAAGACCGGTCGCTGCTCGGGCTTTCCGCCTCGGGTTCGGTGCTATCGCTGGAATGCCTGCATTTCGCCGGAGAACGGCCGTTCGCGCTCGAAGAGCGGCTGATCAATCTCTCCGCCGTCAAGGAAGCCGGCGAGGAAGAGTTCCTGGATATTGCGCCGGGCCCGTGGCTGATCGGCCGTGTGCCGTGGAGCGAGGCCGAGCATCGCATTCGTGCTGTTGCCGCCGACGAGCGTGTTGCCGATGCCCTCGACATCGGTCTTGGTGCGGCCTGTCTTGTGGTCGAGCGCCGGACATGGAGTGCCGAGCACCCGGTCACCCATGTGCGCTTCACCTATGCAGCCGAGAGCCACACGTTGGTGGCAAGATTCACGCCGTCACACGGATAGCATCTCTTCCCTTCTCCCCTTTTTGCCTTCGCAAGGAAGGGGAGAAGGGAAAGCGCAGCGCCTCAGATGGCCGCGGTGATAATGATCTCGACCAGATATTCCGGACCGGCGAGCTTGGCTTCGCCGGTGGCGCGTGCGGGTGTGTGGCCCTGCGGCACCCACTTGTCCCATTCCGAGTTCATCTCCGCGAAGGTGCCCATGTCGGCCAGCCAGATGATCGCCTGGACGATCTTGGTCTTGTCGGTGCCGGCCTTGGCCAGCAATTCGTCGATCGTCGCCAGAATATCGCGGGTCTGCGAGGCGACATTGCCGCCCGGCTCTCCGACCTGGCCGGCCAGATAGACGGTATTGCCGTGAATGACGATCTGGCTCATGCGTGGGCCAACATCGATGCGACGAATGCTCATGGGAGTTTCCTTCCTTTGTGGTCGCGCCTCTTTAAAGTTGGCACCGGCTTCGGGCAAGGCCGAGCGTTCCAAATCCCCTTGGACCAGCGGCGCCGGAGAGTCACGGCAAGTTGAGCCGGCAGCCACAATTCCGCTCGATTGGCTTGTTGACTAATGTAATAACATCACATATCCAATCGGCGCTGCCCGGCAGCCGCACTACCGCCCCACGGACCGTCAAATGACCGAAACCTGCCTGACATTCCGTGACCTGACGCTTGGCTATAACAGCCATCCGGCGATCCATCATCTGGACGGCATCATACGCAAAGGCTCGCTGACCGCCGTCGTTGGCGCCAATGGTTCGGGCAAGTCGACGTTGATGAAGGGTATCGTCGGCGTGCTGAAGCCGATGGCCGGCGCTGTGACGCGGGCGCCTGGCGTGCGCGCCGCCTATCTGCCGCAGCAGTCGGAACTCGACCGCAGCTTTCCGGCCCGGGTCGTCGATCTGGTCTCGCTCGGCCTGTGGCCGAAACGCGGGCTGCTCGGCCGCCATACCAAGGAGGATCGCCAATCCGTCAGCGAGGCGTTGATGGCGGTCGGCCTTGGCGGCTTCGAGACCCGCCCGATCGACACGCTGTCGGGCGGCCAGTTGCAGCGCACCTTGTTTGCCCGCGTGCTGTTGCAGGATGCGGATCTAATCCTGCTCGACGAGCCGTTCAACGCCGTCGATGCAAAGACGATGGGCGATCTTATTGCGCTGATCAAGCGCTGGCATGGCGAGGAACGCACAATCATGGTCGTCGTCCACGACCTCGACCTTGTCCGGCAGAATTTTCCCGAAACGCTGCTGCTGGCCCGCCAGCCTGTCGCCTGGGGCGAGACGAAGGAGACGCTGCGGCCTGAGAATCTCCTGCGGGCCAGGCGCTTCCATGAAGCGTGGGAAGAGAACGCGCCATGGTGCGAGCCGGGCGGACCCGATCATGACCATGACGGACATGATCACAATCATGATGAGCCTGCCCATGCACAGGATCGTCACCACCATCATGGCGCCGGACCAAGGGCTGCATGATGAACGTCTTCTACGAACTCTTCATCGCGCCTTTCGCCGATTTCGCCTTCATGCAGCGGGCGCTGTTCGGCTCGCTGATGCTGTCGCTCGGCGCCTGTCCGGTCGGCGTGTTCCTGATGTTGCGGCGCATGAGCCTCTCGGGCGACGCCATGGCGCACGCGATCCTGCCGGGCGCCGCCGCCGGCTTCCTGCTTTACGGGCTGGAAATCCTGCCGATGACCATTGGCGGCCTGATCGCCGGCATCGTCGTTGCACTCGGCGCGGGCGCCGTCTCGCGATTCACCATCCAGCGCGAAGACGCCTCGATGGCCGCCTTCTACCTGATTTCGCTCGCCGTCGGCGTGCTGATGGTTTCGGTCCGTGGCTCCAGCGTCGACCTCATGCATGTGCTGTTCGGTACGGTGCTGGCGCTCAACGATGACGCGCTGACGCTGATCGGCGGCATCGTGCTGGTGACGCTTGCCAGTCTCGCCGTCTTCTGGCGGGCCTTGGTCGCCGAATGCCTCGACCCGCTGTTCCTGCGCTCGGTCAGCCGGTGGGGCAGTCCGGTGCATTTCATTTTCCTCGGCCTCGTCGTGCTCAACCTCGTTGGCGGCTTCCAGGCGCTGGGCACGCTTCTGTCGGTCGGACTGATGATGCTGCCGGCCGCCGCGGCCCGTTTCTGGACCGTGCGCGTCGAACCGATGTGCGTGCTGGCCGTGCTGATCGGCTTTGCCTCCTGCATCGCCGGACTGCTTCTGTCCTACCACGCCTCGCTGCCCTCAGGCCCGGCGATCATCCTGTCGGCAGGCGTCGTCTATTTCGCCTCGATCCTGTTCGGCACACGCGGCGCGCTGCGCGCCCGCATCATCCATCACCGTCATCGGACGGCCTGATCCACTCCAGCCTCCAAGGAGACCGCCCATGTTGAAATCGATCCGCGCCGCCCTTACGATGAGCGTTATAACATTAACTGCTCTCGACGCGTCGTCGGCCTTTGCGGCGCCCTTGAAAGTGGTCGCAAGTTTTACCGTCATTGCTGATTTCGCCAGGAATGTTGGCGGCGACCGCGTCAACATCACCACCATCGTGGGACCCGACGGCGATGCGCATGTCTACGAGCCGAGCCCGGCTGATGCGGTAGCCATGGCGGGCGCCGATCTGGTGCTGGTCAACGGCCTGCATTTCGAGGGCTTTCTACAGCGGCTGGTCGATGCCAGCGCCACCAAGGCCTCGATCGTCACCCTGACCAAGGGCGTGGCGGCGATCGACTTCAAACCGGAATTCGCCGATGCGGACGCGGCGGAGGGCGCGGGTACCGGCGGCGGCAAGACGGTCACCGACCCACATGCCTTCCAGTCGATCGCCAACGCCAAGATCTATGTGAAGAACATTGCCGAAGCGTTCTGCGCGGCCGACAATGATGGCTGCGTCAGCTACCAGACCAACGCCGCGGCTTACACAAAGAAGCTCGACGCGCTCGAAAGCGAGGTGAAGGCGGCGATCCAGTCCATCCCCGAGGCAAAACGCGTTGTCATCACCTCGCATGACGCGTTCGGCTATTTCGAGCACGAATACGGCCTGACCTTCCTAGCGCCGGAGGGCGTCTCGACGGATTCCGAACCGTCGGCCGCCGACGTCGCCAAGCTGGTCGAGCAGGTCAAGCAGGACAAAGCGGCGGCGATCTTCGTCGAGAACATCACCAATCCGCGCCTGATCGAGCAGATCGCCAGCGAGACCGGCATCAAGGTCGGCGGCACGCTCTATTCCGACGCGCTGTCGCAGCCCGAAGGCCCGGCCTCGACCTATGTCGACATGATGCACAACAACATCACGCAGATCAAAGGCGCGATCCTCGGCAGTTGAGCCGCTCCGACCCAACCGGGCCCTCGCGGCCCGGTTGGATTTTCCGGTCAGCACTCGCTATTTGGCAGAGAAATCCCTCGGCGTGGATTGCCGGCCGTGCCGGGGAGTGGCAAGACTGCCCAACCAGATTGCGAGGACACCACAATGGAATACCGCGAGATCAGCGAGGACTATTCGGTCTCGGGCCAGATCCAGCCCGAGGACGTCGCCGCCATCAAGGCAGCCGGCTTCAAGAGCGTGATCTGCAACCGGCCGGACGACGAGCAGCCCGGCCAGCCTTCGGCCGACACGCTCAAGGCCGCAGTCGAGGCTGCCGGGCTTGCCTTCCGCTACATCCCCGTCATCAGCGGCCAGATCACGGCGGAGAATGTCGAGGACCAGGGACAAGCGCTCGACGAGCTGGAAGGCCCGGTGTTCGCCTACTGCCGTTCCGGCGCCCGCTGCACCAATCTCTATGGGCTGATTCAGCAGTCGAAGGGTTAGATTGGCAGCGCGCCCGTCTCCTTGAGCGTCTCGAGCACAATCGCCGTCTTGACGTGCTGCACAGATTCGTGGGGCAAGAGCACGCCATTGACGAACTCCGACAATGATTTCAGGTCGGGCGTAACCACCTTCAGGATATAATCCATTTCGCCGGTCAGCGCGTGCGCCTCCTGCACTTCGGGCAGCCGCGCCACCAGTTCGCCGAAGCGCCGCGCATTGTCGCGGTTGTGAGTGGCCAAGGTCACCGAGATGACGTTGACCAGCGAAAAGCCCAGCCGGTCGCGGTCAAGCACGGCGCGATAGCCCTTGATATAGCCGTCCTCCTCAAGCCGCTGGCGGCGGCGCGAGCATTGCGAGGCCGAGAGGTTCACCCGCTCCGAAAGGTCGTTGTTGGTGAGCCGTGCGTCACACTGCAACAGCGCCAATATCTTGCGATCAAACTGATCAAGACGCGTATCATTCATGATACTTCCAAAAACCATGCACATTTCATGCATCAGATAAACATTTCAAGCGTTTGAATGCAAGCACCGTGCGACCTGCCCGCGCTATGATGAGTTGAGATGGCCCATCCAGGCCAAGCCAGCTTCCGGAGGATTATCATGGGTCCCTTCCCGCACGACGCCCCGCCCGCCAAGATCAGCAAGACCAACCCTGCCGGCACCGACGGTTTCGAGTTCGTCGAATTCGCGCATCCGGAGCCGCGGAAGCTGGCCGAGTTGTTCACCCGCATGGGCTACGTAGCCGTGGCCAGGCATCGCACCAAGGACATCACCGTCTGGCGGCAAGGCGACATCAACTATGTCGTCAACGCCGAGCCCAGCTCGCATGCGATGAAGTTCGTCGACAAGCATGGCCCATGCGCCTCCTCGATGGCGTGGCGGGTCGTGGACGCCAAGCATGCCTTCGAACACGCGGTATCGAAAGGAGCCACGCCTTACGAAGGCGCCGACAAGACGCTTGACGTGCCGGCGATCGTTGGCATCGGCGGCTCGCTGCTCTACTTCATCGAAACCTATGGCGAGAGGGGTTCGGCCTATGATGCCGAATTCGAATGGCTGGGCAAACGCGACCCCAGGCCGGAAGGCGTCGGCTTCTATTTCCTCGACCACCTCACGCATAATGTCTACCGCGGCAACATGGACAAATGGTGGGGTTTCTACCGCGACCTGTTTGGCTTCAAGCAGATCCATTTCTTCGACATCGACGGCAAGATCACCGGGCTGGTCAGCCGGGCGATCACCTCGCCCTGCGGCAAGATCCGCATTCCGCTCAACGAGTCCAAGGACGACACCAGCCAGATCGCCGAATATCTGAAGAAGTACAATGGCGAGGGCATCCAGCACATAGCGGTGGGCACCGACGCGATCTACGAGGCCACCGACAAGCTTGCCGCCAATGGGCTGAAATTCATGCCCGGCCCGCCGGAGACCTATTACGAGATGTCGCATGCACGCGTGAACGGCCATGACGAGCCGCTCGAACGCATGAAGAAGCATGGCATTTTGATCGACGGCGAAGGTGTGGTCGACGGCGGCACGACGAAGATCCTCTTGCAGATCTTCTCCAAGACCGTGATCGGACCAATCTTCTTCGAATTCATCCAGCGCAAGGGCGACGAAGGCTTTGGCGAAGGCAATTTCCGCGCACTGTTCGAATCGATCGAGCAGGACCAGATCAAGCGCGGCGTGATCAAGGTGCAGGCCGCGGAGTAGATCGATCCCGACCGGCGGCTTGCGGTTCGATAAATTATGACCTAAATTATGGTCACAAAGGATCGAGCCATGAATGTTTCCATCGCCGAGGCCAAGGCCAAATTGTCGGAACTCGTCAGCCGCGCGGAAGCCGGTGAAGAGATTGTACTCACGCGCCACGGCAAGGTGGCTGCGCGTATCGTGCCTCCGGCAGCGGCGGAACCCTTGCCGCGTATCGGCGCGTTGAAAGGCAAGATCTGGATTGCGGACGATTTTGACGAACTCGGCCCCGAATGGGACGAGTACGTCAAATGATGATCGGCCCGTTTCTCGCCGATACACATATCATCCTTTGGTCGATTTCGGACGATCGACGTCTCAGCAAGCACTACCGCGCCATCCTGGCTTCGGAAGCGGTGGTGTTCGCCAGCGCGGCAAGCGTCTGGGAAATTGCCATCAAGCGCTCAATCAGAAAACTCGATGCGCCGGATGATCTGCCAACACTGCTTCCAAGGATGCAATTTCAGCCGCTCGCCGTCACCTTCCAGCATGCGAACGCTGTCGCTGGCCTACCCCACCACCATGGCGATCCATTCGACAGACTACTGATTGCGCAGGCGCAAATGGACAAACTAACCATCATGACATCCGACCCGCATTTCGCCCGCTACGACGTCGCCCTGACATAAGCAGTGGTCTCACAAACCCAGCCGTCCAACCTCCTCCTGCCTCAGCTTCAAATCATAATCGAGCAGGAACTCGTCGAGTTGCGGCGGCGCGACCGACGTGCCGGACAGCATCGCGTGCACCTGGCCGCGATGGTGGATGTCATGCAGGAAAACATGGGCAAGGATATCGCCGATCTTTTCCGGGATCATGCCGTCTCCACGCCGGTCAGTGATGACATGGCGGTCGAGGTCGGCTTCCAACAAGGCATCGCAGAAGGTGATCAGCCTGCGGTCGAACTTGATCTGGGCCACTGACAAATCGGCTGCGTTATCGAACGGCACGAAATCATCGTACACCGCGGCGCCGATACCGCCCTGCTCCAGAAAATCGAGATAGAGAAGATCGACCGCAAGGATGTGGTTGAGCGTCGCCCTTATCGACGGGAAGAAGCTGATGCGATTGGCTTCGAATTCACCAGGCCCCAGCATAAGCACGGCGCGGTAGAGCCGGTCGTTCGACCAGCGGTTGTTGCGGGCCATTCGGCGCAGATGATCAAGCAGGTTCATCCTTCAACTTCTTGCGCTCTCACCCTTCATATTTCTCGACCGTCTGCTCGATGGCGCCGAAGATCGAATGCCCGGCCTTGTCCTTCATCTCTATGCGCACCGTGTCGCCGAAACGCAGAAACGGCGTCTTCGGCTCGCCGCTCTCGATGGTCTCGATCATGCGCAGTTCAGCGATGCAGGAATAGCCAGCGCCGCCGGCCGAGACAGGCTTGCCAGGCTCACCGCCGAGCTTGTTGGAGACGGTGCCGGAGCCGATGATGGTGCCCGCCGCCAGCGGCCGTGTTTTCGCCGCGTGCACGATGAGCGCGGGGAAATCGAACGTCATGTCGACGCCGGCATTCGCCCGGCCGAAAGGTTTGCCGTTGAGGTCGGCAAGCAGCGGCAGGCTGACCTTGCCGCCATCCCAGGCCTCGCCCAACTCGTCCGGCGTCACCGCGACCGGCGAGAAGGCCGAGGACGGCTTGGATTGAAAGAAGCCGAACCCCTTGGCGAGTTCCGGTCCGGTAATGGCACGCAGCGTCACGTCGTTGACCAGCATCACCAGGCGAATCGCCTCCCGCGCTTTTTCAAGGCCAGCGCCCATCGGCACATCATCGACAACGACCGCGACTTCCGCCTCCATGTCGATGCCAAAGGCCTCGTCGGCCATGCGGATCGGGTCTCGCGGCGGGATGAAGCTGTCGGAGCCGCCCTGATAGATCAGCGGGTCGGTCCAGAAGCTCGCCGGCATCTCGGCCCCGCGCGCCTTCCGCACCAGCTCGACATGATTCACATAGGCCGAACCGTCAGCCCATTGATAGGCGCGCGGCAGCGGCGAATGGGCATTATGTTCGTGAAAGCGCGCCGACGGCACCGCATTGCTCTCGAGCGACTCCGCCATTGCGGCCAGATGCGGCGAAATCCGCCGCCAATCGTCGAGCGCCGCCTGCAGCGTCGGCACCAGGAAGGAGGCATCGGTGAAGCGTGTAAGATCGCGCGAGACGACGACGAGCTTTCCGTCGCGCGTCCCGTTCTTCAATGTGGCAAGCTTCATGCGGTTTCCTCTCCTGACGCGGCCTTGCGCCGCTTGGCCCACAACAAGGCTGTTATGGGCAATCGTCAAGCCGCCGGCTCAACTTTCCTGAAGGCAGTTTTCCGACGGCAGCGATCCATTCAGGACCAATCGCCCTCGGGCGTGCCATTGAAGCGCTTCTTCAGATCGGCCCAGCAGTCGATGTAATTGTCCTGCCTGGTGTCGAGTTCGGCGGCGTAGCGGGTCAGCATCTGCGGGAACCGGGTCTCGAACATGAAGGCCATGGTGTTGTCGAGCTTGACCGGTTTCAGATCCGCGCGCGAGGCCTTTTCGAAGCCAGGTGCATCCGGGCCATGGGCCAGCATCAGATTGTGCAGACTGATGCCGCCGGGAACGAACCCTTCTTCCTTGGCGTCGTACTGGCCGTGAATCAGCCCCATGAACTCGCTCATGATGTTGCGGTGATACCAGGGCGGGCGGAACGTATCCTCCGCCACCAGCCAGCGCGGCGGAAAGATGACGAAATCGATATTGGCGGTGCCCTCCTCGCCGCTCGGCGCCGTCAGCACCGTGAAAATCGACGGATCGGGGTGGTCAAAGAGGATCGCACCAACCGGCGAAAACGCCGCCAGATCATATTTATAGGGTGCATAGTTGCCGTGCCACGCCACCACATCGAGGGGCGAATGGCCGATTTCCGTGACATGAAAATGTCCGCACCATTTGACGATCAGCCGGCAGGGCGTCTCCTTCTCCTCAAACCAGGCGCAGGGCGTCTTGAAATCGCGCGGATTGGCCAGGCAGTTGGCGCCGATCGGGCCGCGGTCGGGCATCGTCAGCTTGGCGCCGTAGTTCTCGCAGACATAGCCGCGCACTTCGGCATCGACCAGTTCGACCTTGAACACGAGACCGCGCGGCAGGACCGCGATCTCGCCGGGCCTGAGCTCGATGACTCCCATCTCGGTGACGAAGCGCAAGGCGCCCACCTGCGGCACCACCAGCAACTCGCCGTCGGCGTTGAAGAAATGGTCGTCGACCATCGACCTGTTGGCGACATAGACATGCGCCGCCATGCCGGTCTGCCCAAGCACGTCGCCGGCGGTGGTGATCGAGCGCATGCCGGCGATGAAGTCGGTCGGCTCCTTCGGCATCGGCACCGGGCTCCAGCGATACTGGCCGAGCGCCAGCTCATGATCGCCGACATTGGGCGCACTTTTCCAGAAGGGATAGCTCACCGACTTGAAGCGCCCGGTATGTCTGACGCTCGGCCTGATGCGGTAAAGCCAGGAGCGCTCATTGGTGCCGCGCGGCGCGGTGAAGGGCGAACCGGAGAGCTGCTCGGCATAGAGGCCGTAGGCCGGCCGCTGCGGTGAATTACGCCCCTGCGGCAGCGAACCCGGCAGGCTTTCGGTTTCGAAATCGTTACCGAAACCCGGCATGTAGGAAAAGGCCATCGCTTCCTCCTCGCGAATGCTTGACCAAATTGGTTTCATTTGTAACCATCCAAAATGTAACTATCAATGCCGTGCGCGGGCATTTCTCGATGGCTGGTCATGGAATCCGAAATCCTGGAACTCGAAAGCTTTCTGCCCTACCGGCTGTATCGGCTGGCCGATGCGCTGAGCCGCGAATTCTCTCGGATCTACAAGGAGCGTCACGGCCTCACACGGCCGGAATGGCGTACGCTTTCGGGGCTTGGCCAGCGCGGCACAATGACCGCGACGGAACTCGGCGCGCAGTCGGCGATGCACAAGACAAAGGTTTCGCGTGCCGTGGCGGAGCTTGAGCGTCGCCGCTGGCTCATCCGAACCACTGACGAGAACGATCGCCGCGTCGAGCACCTGGCGCTGACCAGAGCCGGACTTGCGGCCTATAGCGAGATGGTGCCACTGGCGAAGGCTTTCGAACGGGAACTGCTGGCCCAGCTGAGCGCCGACCAGCAAGCCTCCATCGTCAAAGGCGTTGCGTCATTGGAAAGCGCGTTGGGTCTGAGATAGCGGCTATCGGCCGATAGAATATGAGACGGTGGCTCGACGCGACAGCGCCTTGAAGCAGAGACTGTCTGGCGGTCATTTTCGATCGCTGCTTGCTCGGTGGCGGATTTTCAGTGCTGTATGTCAGCCAGTGATCATCGACGGGCGAATTGGGGGAAGAATGAAGTCGCTGCTCGCGAGGCCGGTGGCCGTGGTCGTCTTGCTGTTTGCCAGAGCCATCACCGCTGTGCGGCCGTTTTGGCATGAAGGCAGATTGCCTCGGCGTCGCTCGATCTTCTTTGCCAATCATTCCAGCCATGGCGATTTCATCTTGATCTGGGCTGTTCTGCCGCCGCGCCTGCGGCGGCGGGTGCGTCCCGTAGCGGGTGCCGACTACTGGCTGAAATCAAAAGTCCGAGCCTTCATCGGCCGTGACGTTTTCAATGCCGTCCTGATCGAGCGCAATCGCGATGGACGCACGATGGATCCTGTCGAAAGCATGGGAGAGGCGATGAGGGAAGGCTCTTCGCTCATTCTCTTCCCGGAAGGCACGCGCAACCAATCCGACGCGTCCTTGCAGCCATTCAAGTCCGGCCTGTTCCATTTAGCGGCATCGCACCCGGATTTCGAGTTGGTGCCGGTATGGATCGCCAATCTCAACCGGGTGATGCCGAAAGGGGAATTCGTGCCTATCCCGCTGATCTGCACCGTGACGTTCGGCGAGCCAATGAACCTGGCTGATGGCGAGAGCAAGGATATATTCCTCGAGCGGGCACGTGGGGCGCTGCTGGCGCTGGCACCGAAAAAGGCAGCGGAATGAGCTCAACCCAATTCGATATGATGGTTCTCGTGCTCGGCGTCTGCGGGATCCTGCTCGTGGCCTCTTTCGTGGGGCATATCCTGGAGCGACGGCTGTCGCCAGAAGGCTCCAACCCAGCCATCGAGAACCTCAACGCCCGTATCAATGCCTGGTGGGTAATGGCGATCCTCATCGCCATAGCATTCATCGCCGGGCGGATCGGCGTCCTGCTTCTCTTCGGCTTCTGTTCCTTCGCCGCACTTCGCGAATTCGTGACGCTGACCAACACCCGGCGTGCCGACCACTGGGCGCTGGCCACGGCGTTTTTCGTCGTGCTGCCGGTACAGTATGTGCTGCTCTGGATCGAGGACTACGGGATCTTTTCTGTTTTCATCCCGGTCTACGCCTTCCTGTTGATGCCAATCATCTCAGCCACACGGGGCGACACCCAGCACTTCCTCGTTCGAATTGCCGAGGTGCAATGGGCGTTGATGATCTGCGTTTTCTGCGCCTCCCACGTCCCGGCTCTTCTGACGTTGCATATTCCCGGCTACGAGGGTCGCAATGTGCTTCTGATAGCCTTCCTTGTCATCGTCGTGCAATTGAGCGACGTACTGCAATATATCTGGGGAAAGGCGATCGGGCATACGAAGATCGCACCAAAGCTTTCGCCGTCCAAGACGCTTGAAGGTTTCCTCGGCGGCGTTGCAAGCGCCAGCCTCATCGGCGCTGGCCTGTGGTGGATCACGCCGTTCTCTCCGCTTCAGGCGGGCGCGATGGCCTTCCTGATCACGCTGATGGGTTTTTTCGGCGGCCTTGTGATGTCCGCCATCAAACGTGACCGCGGCGTGAAGGATTGGGGCCATCTGATCGACGGCCATGGCGGCCTGATAGATCGGCTGGATTCGGTGGTTTTCTCCGCTCCGATCTTCTTCCATCTCACTCGTTATTTCTGGTCACCGGGATGAGGCAGTGATGAACACGGGCGATCGCAGACCACTTGCAAGCCGCGACACGCGCTGGGCACAAGCGACGGCCAGACGTCTCGCCGCACTCTCCGTGACCCCCAACCAGATTTCGCAGGCCAGTATCCTCGCCGGCGCGCTGGCAGGCACGGCTTTCTGGCTTGGCGGGCAGAGCGGCGGCACTTCTCGTTCGCTGCTGTTGCTGGGCGCGGCGCTGTTTTGCCAACTGCGGCTGCTGTGCAATCTGTTCGATGGCATGGTCGCCGTCGAGGGCGGCAAGGCGTCGGCCGACGGGCCGTTCTGGAACGAGTTCCCGGACAGGCTCGCCGATATCGCCATCATGGCCGGCATAGGTTACGGCATCGGCATGCCTGGCCTTGGCTGGGCAGCGGCCTGTTTTTCGGTTCTCACCGCCTATGTGCGGGAATTGGGGCGGGCCAACGAGACGCCGAGCGATTTCACCGGACCGATGGCCAAGCCACATCGCATGGCAGTCGCAACCGTCGCGGCACTGCTATCTACCGGAGAATTCCTTTGGAATGGCCACAACGAAGTCTTGACGCTTGCGCTCGCCGCCATTGCCATCGGCGCCGCCGCAACTGCGTTGCGGCGCGCATGGCGACAGGTGCGATGGCTGAAAACCAGGCGACCCTAGCATCGCCAGCCTCGAAGCCTGAGACTCCCGGCGCATCGATCACCAGTCCATCACCACCTTGCCCGAACTGCCGCTGCGCATCGCGTCGAATCCAACCTGGAAATCATCGATGCCGATGCGGTGCGTGATCAGGCCTGAGACGTCGAGCGGGCCCTGGACCAGCGCGATCATCTTGTACCAGGTCTCGAACATCTCGCGGCCATAGATGCCCTTGAGATGCAGCATCTTGAAGATGACCTTGTTCCAGTCGATCTCGAACCCGGTCGGCGCAATGCCGAGGATGGCGATCTTGCCGCCATTGTTCATGGTGTCGATCATGTCGCGGAAGGCGGGGGCTGCCCCCGACATTTCCAGGCCGACATCAAAACCCTCCGTCATGCCGAGCGCCGGCATCACGTCGCTCAGTTTTTCCTTGGAGGCGTCGACGACGTGCTGGACGCCAAGCTTGCGCGCAAGATCCAGCCGAACCGGATTGATATCGGTGATAACGACCTTCCTGGCGCCGACGCATTGCGCCACCAGCGCGCCCATGATGCCGATCGGTCCGGCGCCGGTGACCAGCACGTCCTCGCCGACCAGATCGAATGACAATGCGGTGTGAACCGCATTGCCCAGGGGATCGAAGATCGCGGCGATCTCGTCCGGCACATCGTCGGGGATCGGCACGACATTGTGCTGTGGGATCGCCAGGTACTCGCCGAAGGCGCCCGGGCGATTGACGCCGACGCCGAGCGTGTTGCGGCACAGATGCCCCCTGCCCGCGCGGCAGTTGCGGCAATGTCCGCAGACGATGTGGCCTTCGCCCGACACGCGTTGGCCGACCTTGTATTCGGTGACCGCGGCGCCGAAATCCGCGACGGTGCCGACGAATTCATGGCCGGTCACCATCGGCACGGGCACCGTCTTCTGCGCCCACTGGTCCCAATTGTAGATGTGGACGTCGGTGCCGCAAATCGCGGTCTTCTTCACCTTGATCAGGACGTCGTTGGGGCCGATTTCCGGCACCGGCACCTCTTCCATCCAGATGCCCGGCTCGGCCTTGGCCTTCACCAGCGCCTTCATCATGTTCGACATTCTTTTGTCCCTTGAATCTCTTGATCCGGAAGCGGTTTGCGGCGCCGGTCGCTCAGGAAATCACACCTAGTTCCTTGCCAACCGCACCGAAAGCCTCGACCGCCCGATCAATGTCGGCGCTGGAATGCGCAGCCGACATCTGCGTGCGGATGCGCGCCTGGCCCTTGGGCACCACCGGGAAGGAGAAGCCGATGACATAGATGCCGCGTTGCAGCATGCGCGCCGCCATCTCCTGCGCCAAGCTGGCATCGCCCAGCATGACCGGGATGATCGGATGGCCGGCGCCTGCCAGCGTGAAGCCGAGCTTCCCCATCTGTGTCCGAAACCGTTCCGCATTGGCATATAGGCGCTCGCGCAGGGCATCGCCATTGCGGATCATGTCGAACACTCTGATCGAGGCGCCGGCGATCGCCGGCATCAGCGTGTTGGAAAACAGATAGGGCCGCGAGCGCTGGCGCAGCCAGTCGACCACCTGTTTCTTGCCGGACGTGTAGCCGCCGGAAGCGCCGCCCAGCGCCTTGCCGAGCGTACCGGTGATGATGTCGACCCTGCCCTCGACGCCGCAATGCTCAGCCGAGCCGCGGCCGTTCCTGCCGACGAAGCCGACCGCGTGACTGTCGTCGACCATGACCATGGCATCGTATTTTTCGGCCAGATCGCACACACCCGCGAGATTGGCGATGATGCCATCCATCGAGAACACGCCGTCGGTGGCGATCAGCCGGAACCGGCAATCCTTCGCCTCCTTCAGCCGCGCCTCGAGATCCGCCATATCGTTGTTGGCGTAGCGGAAGCGCTTGGCCTTGGACAGCCTGACCCCGTCGATGATGGAGGCGTGGTTCAGCGCATCGGAGATGATGGCGTCCTCCTCGCCCAGAAGCGTCTCGAACAGTCCACCATTGGCATCGAAGCAGGAGCCGTAGAGGATGGTGTCGTCCATCCCGAGGAAGGACGATATCGTCGCTTCCAACTGCTTGTGCTCCTCCTGCGTGCCGCAGATGAAACGCACCGAAGCCATGCCGTAGCCGTAGCGGTCGAGCGCGTGCTTTGCCGCCTCGCGCAGGTCGGGGCTGTCGGCGAGGCCGAGATAGTTGTTGGCGCAGAAATTCAGCACCTTCTCGCCGCCGACATCGATCTCAGCCGACTGCGTGGAGGAAATCACCCGCTCGGACTTGTACAGTCCGGCCGATCTGAGCCCCTCAAGTTCACCGTCGATATGGGAGAGAAATGCTGCGGTCATGATCGTGCCTCGTTTGACGTGGGCCGACTGTCGTCCCGCACGCACAAAAAATCCACCGCAAAAGCGACCGGATCAGATGGCTGGGTAATGTCGAACGGATGCCGCAGGCATGGCTCGAGAGACGATCCGGATCACGTGGGGCCGGCGAATGTTCAAATGCGGACCGGCCGCGAAAGAGGCCGATAACCATTTCGCGATCTTTAAGCCTTTCCCCTTGTCGGCCAGCTGTCGATTTCCAGTCCTGTTAATGTTTGCAGTTCAATGATGCTCATACAGGAATCCGTTGGCGAGAGGGCCGCCCCCCAAGATGTCGCAGCAGCCGGTGCAAACCGTTTCAGGCAAGCTCATACTGCTGATCAAGGCTGGTTACTGGCTGGCGCTGCTGATCATCGCCGCCATGGTGGTGGCTTCCTTCATCCTGCTGCAGCAGGTGATGGCCACCCAACGGCACAACCATACGCTGCTCGATATCGTCAGCACGCAAAAGACGCTGTCGCAGCGCATCGTCTTCCTCGCCGGTGCGACCGGTGCTGCTTCGCGCGACAAGCAGCCGGCGCTCGTCAACGCGCTCAAGCAGGCGACGGCGGAGTTCGAAACCAACTATGACCTGCTGCTCAAGCAGACGGCCGCCGATCCAAAGTCGCCGGCCAGGCTCGATCCGAAGACGATCGAGAACGTCCTTTTCGGCAAGCCTTTTCATCTCGACTATTTTTCCGTCGGGCTGGTCGCCAATGGCGAACGCCTGGTATCGGCCTTCTCGTCCCAACTCGCACTCGGCGACAATGGAGGCTACAAGGGCGGTTACGAACGCGTCACCCTCGACGCCTCGGTCGCCAACGCAACATTGTCGGGCTATTCGGCGCTGGGCCAGCGCATCAGCGCTTTCGCCGACGAACGATCCGAAAAGATGCTCGATCTGCACCGCACGCTGTTTTACGCCACGATCGGCGTCATCGTTCTGGTGGCGCTGTTCATCTTCCGGCCCATGTCAAACGCGATCCTGCGCAAGACGCGCGAACTCGTCGATGCGCGCAATTCGATGGCCTTCATCGCCGTTCATGACGGGCTGACAGGTCTGCACAACCGCACATTCCTGACCGACCATTTCGACACGCTGATCAAGAGCGCGCATCGTCGGCGCGAACGTCTTGCGGTGGTGCAGCTTGATCTCGACCGGTTCAAGCAGATCAACGACACGCTCGGCCACGCCGCCGGCGACTATGTGCTGGTCATCACGGCCCAGCGCATGCGCGATTCCTGTCGGGCGTCGGATCTGTGCGTGCGCCTCGGTGGCGACGAGTTCGTGATGATCCTCAACGGCGCCGGCGGCAGCGAAGACATCAACATGCTGGCACGGCGCATTCTTGCGCACATCAACGAGCCGATCGTCTTCCAGGGCACGACCATTCTACCGGGCGCCAGCGGCGGCATCGCCGTCTATCCGATCGACGCCGACAACGCCCAGGACCTGCTGGTTCACGCCGATCTGGCGCTTTACTCCGCCAAGAAGATGGGCGGCGGCAATTTCTCGTTCTTCTCCGAGGAATTGCGTCGCGAACTCGATTATCGCAAGCAACTCGAGCACGACATCAAGGTTGCCATTTCACAGCAGGCATTCCAGGTCTATTTCCAGCCGCAGGTTTCACTGAGCGACGGCACGATCAGTGGCATCGAGGCGCTGGTGCGCTGGAACCATGCCGAGCGCGGCATGATCTCGCCTGGCGAATTCATTCCCGTCGCCGAGAAATGCGGTTTCATGCCTGATATCGGCCGCATCGTCATCAGCAAGGCGATCAACGAAGCCGCCGAATGGAACCGCGACGGCATTGCTTTCGGACGACTTGCGGTCAACGTATCCGGAACCGAATTGCGCGAGCACGACTTCGATGCTTTCCTGTTCGAGACGCTTGAGAAGGCCGGCCTGCCGCCGCAGAAACTGTCGCTGGAAATCGTCGAATCCGTCATTCTCGATGACGAGAAGACAGGCATCGCGGCAAAGCTACGCCATATCAGGGCCGCCGGCGTCCATCTTGAGCTCGACGATTTCGGCACTGGCTACGCGTCGCTCAGCCACGTCAATCCCAACGAGATCGACCGGCTGAAGATCGATCGCCGCTTCGTCCAGAACATCCATGAGAACGGTGACAACTCCAAGATCGTGCGCGCCATCACCGAGCTCGCGCGCGGCCTTGGTATCTCGATCGTCGCGGAGGGCGCCGAGACCGAAGCCGAACTCGATTCACTGATGGCCATCGGATGCGACCAGGTGCAGGGCTACTCCATCGCCTTCCCGATGCCGCAGGACAAAGCCCGTGACTGGCTGAGCGCCCGCATGCCGAAGAAGGCTAGGCTAACGGTGCTGCAGGGAAGCCTGGCGTAGGCAGCCCTCACCCGCGCTTGACAACTCATCACCGAAATGGCGCCCTGTGACGATCGCAAACGGGTAGTCCCGATGCCGCTTCTGCTTGCTTTGCTGACCATGCTCGCCGCATTTCCCGCTTATGCAGCGGATCGCACCATCTATCTGACTTTCGATGACGGACCGCTGAACGGCACCAGCAACATCCTCGACGTGCTGGAAGCGCAGCAGGTGCCGGCGACGTTGTTCATGGTCGGCATGCATGCGCAGGCGAGCGCGGGCAACAAGGCATTAGTCAGACGCGCAAAAGCTCTGCCGCTGGTGACGGTCGGCAATCACAGCTACAGCCACGCCAACAACCGCTACCAGCATTTCTATGCCGATACGGAAGGCGTGGTGGCAGACATGCTGCGGGCCAACGCCGTGCTCGGGCTCGCTCCAGCGGTTCATGCGAGGCTGCCTGGGCGCGACGTGTTCAGACTGCCTTCAATGTCGAAGAACGACACCTCGCTCGGCCTTGCGCAGGAAGGCCGTGAGGAGCCGGACTATGAATTCGTCGCCGCTTCCGGCTTCTATCTCTATGGCTGGGACCATGAGTGGGTGCATGACGACACAGGCAAGCCGGTGCAGAGCGTCGACCACCTGGTCAGCGAGATCGATCACCTGTTCGGCTATGGCCGCTTCGTCAAGCGCGGAAAGATGATCCTGCTCATGCATGACGAGATGTTCCAGGACGGCTTCGACGGCAAGACGAAACTGACCAGGCTGATTACAGCGCTGAAGCAGCGCGGCTATGCTTTTGGGACAATCCAGAGCTATGACGACTGAGCGGGCGATCCCTAGAGCGCGTAGTGTCGAAAGAGATTACGTGGCGCGCCTGGACATCGTCAGCTTTCCACATTGGCCCGCAAGGTCGCCAGCACTTGCGCAAACTCCGCCAGCCTGTCGTCTGACAGGCCCACGCGCAGCCGCTTGTCGAAGGCAAGCGCCGCCTTGCGCAGTGTCTCGAACATCGCCTCTCCGGCCTCTGTCAATTCCACCAGATGGACCCGGCGGTTGACGGGGTCGCGGCGGCGCGTCAGCAATCCCTGCGCCTCCATCGCGTTTAGATGATGGGTGAGCGTCGCTCCCTGTATGCCGATCATTCCGGCAAGCTCACGCTGGTTGGCAAGCTTGCTCGATTTGACCGACAGCAGAGTAAGCCAGACGGGCAACGTGCCGCCCGCTTCAACCAACGCGGTGTCGAAGGCCTGTGCAACAAGCTTGGCGGTGCGGCCGAGATTCATGCCGACCGGCGGGCGTTCAAAGGGCGTCATGGCAGGACACTAGACGGTGTTTTCCACGGATGGAACTGGCACTCATTTATACATTGACATCTAACAGTTAGATCTCTAACTATTTAGGCGACGGCGGGCAAGAGAGGAGAGCTGGTATGCAATATGTCTACATCATCACCATCGGTCTTCACGTCATGGCGGGGGTGTTCTGGGCCGGCACCACCATCACGCTGGCGCGCGACCCCGAGATCCGGGCTGAACGCTTCATTGGACCGCAAATGGGAGCGGCCGGCATGGTGTTTCTCACCGGTGCGCTGCTCTGGTATTTTTTCCATGGTGCCTATTTCGGCCCGATGGAAATGGTGCTGGCCCTCGGCATCGTTGCCGCCTTCGCTGCGGCTGGAGTGCTCAGCACCATGGTCCGCCGCACCAGCACGCAGCTTGTTGGCGCCGACGCGGCCACCGAACCTGCCCTGCGCGCGAAGATGGCCCAAGGCGAGCGAATCGCCGCCTGGCTGCTGGTTCTCACCGTGCTCTGCATGGCCACCGCCAGAATGTTCTGATCACGGATCGTACGGTGCCGGCGCAAGCAGGCGGCGTACGCGGCGCGCAACGAACCAAGGCAGCAGATGGCTCTCCTTGCGGAGGTTCCGTTGCGCGCCTCCCCGAAATTGTTAGCGACAGCAGCCTTTCAAATCCTTAGCCCGAACCGAATGCCGTCATAGATGGCGGCGTGGATGTTGCGCGAGGCGACGGCATCATAGGAATTGAAATCCATGATGCTGGGCATGAAGAAGGCCCGCTCGAAATGCTCGAGCGTGTGCTGGGTGCCGAGGAAATGGCCCTGCGGCCCCACCTCGCGGATGGCGGCCATCGCTTCCTTGAAATCGTCGAACGGCAGCCCGCCGGCATATTTGTACCAGCCGACGAGCTGTTCGCAATCGGTCGCGAACTTCGAATAGCCGCAGGTGAGACCCGCCTCGAGCCATCCGGCCGAGTGCCAGATGTAGTTGGCTCCGGCAAGGATGGCGGCATGCATGAGCATGTTCGCCTCGTAGCCGGCCTGGGCATCGTTCAGCTTCGAGCCGACATGGAAGCCGGACGTGCGCCACGGCAGCCCGTATTTCCGCGCCAGCGCGCCCATCAGATACATCATCTGCGCGGCCTCCGGCGTGCCGCCCATCGGAGCGCCGGTCTTCATGTCGACCGTGACCATAAACTGGCCGTAGATTTGAGGCGAGCCGGGACGCAGGAGCTGGGTGAACGCTACACCGGCAAGGGCCTCGGCATTGACCTGCGCCACCGCGCCCACGGCCGAGGCCGAGGTCGAGGCGCCGCAGAGCGCGAAGGGCGCCAGGATCAGCGGCTGATTGTGACGGGCATAGACCTTCATCGCATCCAGCATGGTGGCATCCCATACCAGCGGTGAATTGCAGTTGGTGATCGACACCAGCACAGGGTTGTCGCGCACGTAATCCTCACCGAACACGATGCCCGCCATCGCCATCGTGTCTTCCGCCCGATCCTTCGACGTCACGATGCCCATGAACGGCTTGTCGGAATGCTTCAGCGCCGAATGGATGATGTGGAGGTGACGCTTGGGCACCGCTATTTCCATCGGCTCGCAAATGATCGAGCTCGAGGAATGCAGGGCCGGCGCCATGTAGGCGAGCTTGTGGAAATTGTTGAGGTCGGCGAGCGTGCCGTAGCGCCTGACATTGTCGAGGTCACGCACATAAGGCGCGCCATACATCGGCACGAAGATGGAATTCTTTCCGCCCACGCGCACCGTACGCTCAGGGTTGCGCGCGTTGAGCGTGAACTCCGACGGCACCTTCGAGACGAGCTCCATCAGCAAGGCGCGGTCGATCCGCACTCTTGTCTCGGAGACGTCCGCGCCGGCGGCCTTCCACATTTCAATGGCCTCATCGTCGCGGAACTCGCATCCCACGTCCTCCAGGATGGCGAGCGATTCCTGGTGTATGAGTTCCACTGCCTCGTCCGGCACCATCTGATAGACGGGGATTTGGCGGACCAGTGTCGGAAACGACGTTACCGGAGCTCCCCGCAGCGCCTTGCGCCCCAGGCGGCCGCCGGCTCGACGATTGGCGTGTTCGGTCACAGCGGCCGGTGCGTTCATGGCAACTCCATTCCTCTTATACCTCGCAGCCTAGACGCACAAAACAGGAATGTGACGCTGGAAAATCCTGATCTCTTGTATAAGCTCTGCTTATGCGAAACCTGCGCCACCTCCTGCCCTCGGCCGGCAGCCTGATCGTCTTCGAGGCGGCGGGCCGCCTGTCGAGCTTCACCGCCGCCGGGCGAGAGCTCGGCATGACCCAGGCCGCCGTTTCCTACGCGGTGCGCGGGCTGGAGGAACAGCTCGGCGCCAAGCTGTTCCAGCGCCGTCACCGGCAGGTCAGCCTGACGGAGGCCGGCGAGCGTTTCCACGCCGACGTTTCGCTGGGCCTGTCCCACATCCGAAAGTCGGCGGAGGATCTGCGCCTGCAGGCGACCGGAGGCCACGTGACGCTTGCCGCCTCGACTGCGTTCGGCTCCTTCTGGATGATGCCGCGGCTGCAGCAGTTCCGCGACGAACTGCCGGGCATTGATCTGCGCATCCAGACCGCCGACCGCGACCTCGACATCATCGCAGAGGGCATCCCGCTTGCCGTGCGCGGCGGCGAACCGAGGGACTGGCAGGACTATCATTCGCTGCCGCTTGCCGACGAAGAGATCTTTCCCGTCGCCGGCACCAGCTACGCGGCGAAGTTCGGCCTGCCCAAATCGGTCGCGGAACTGGCCACGCACCGTCTCATCCATCTTGAGGAGCCCTATCGGGAGGCGGCGAGCTGGAATGAGTGGTTCGAATCGGCCGGCGCCCGTCTCGGCGATACCGCACGCGGCCTGCGCATCAACGACTACGGGCTGGTAATCCAGGGCGTCATGGAAGGGCAAGGCATCGCGCTCGGCTGGCGCCACCTTGCCGAGCGGATGCTCTCGACGGGACTGCTGGTGCCGGTGACGGACCATGTGCTCAAGACCGGCAAGGCGTTCTATGTGATCTGGCCGAGGAACCGGGAGCTTAGCGAGAATGCCCGCAAGGTACGGGATTGGCTGGCAGCGCAAGCGTGAGGTCGTTCACTGTTTTCACCGTACTTCACCCTCGCCCGCTCGGCACGAATCCGCCTATACTGTCACCATGCCCATACGCCAGCTTTCCGAAACGATGATCAACCAGATCGCCGCCGGCGAAGTCATCGAGCGTCCGGCAAGCGTGGTGAAGGAACTGGTCGAGAACGCGCTTGATGCCGGTGCGGGAAAGGTCGAGGTCGTCACATCAGGCGGCGGGTTGAACCTGATCCGTGTCACCGACGACGGCTTCGGCATCCCCGAACAGGAGCTTTCGCTGGCGATCGCACGCCATTGCACCTCCAAGCTTGCCGAAGACATCCACGACATCCGCTCACTCGGCTTTCGCGGCGAGGCGCTGCCATCGATCGGCTCGGTATCGCGCTTGTCGATCCGCTCGCGCACGGCGGCAAGCGACAGCGCCGCCGAGATCGGCATCGAGGGCGGCAGGATCTCGCCCGTCAGGCCGGCGGCGGCCAATCGCGGCACCACCGTGGAGGTGCGCGACCTTTTCTTCGCCACCCCGGCAAGGCTGAAATTCATGAAAGGCGAGCGCGCCGAAAGCTCGGCGACCAGCGACGTGGTCAAGCGCATCGCGATCGCCTTTCCGACCGTTCGCTTCACGCTCAGCGGTTCCGACCGCTCGACGCTTGAATTGCCGGCGACCGATGACAGCGCGGACGGACGCCTGCGCCGCATCGCCCAGGTGATGGGGGCCGAGTTTCCCGACAATTCCATTGCCATCGATGCGATGCGCGAAGGCGTGCATCTGACCGGCCATGTATCGATCCCGTCCTTCACCCGCGCCAACGCGCTGCAGCAATATGCCTATGTCAATGGCCGGCCGGTGCGCGACAAGCTGATCGCCGGCGCTATCAGAGGCGCCTTCGCCGACGTCCTGCCACGCGACCGCCATGCGGTCACGGTGCTTTTCCTGACACTCGACCCGGCGATCGTCGACGTCAATGTCCACCCAGCCAAGGCGGATGTCCGCTTCCGCGACCCCGGCCTGGTGCGCGGGCTGATCGTCGGCGCCATCCGTCAGGCGCTTGCCGAAGCCGGCATCCGCGCCGCCACTTCCGGTGCCGCCGGCATGATGGCGGCGTTCCGGCCGGGAGCGACGTCATACGCCCATGGCGGCCCGGCCAATGGTCACCGCAGCTACGAAGCGGCCTACCGCGCCTCGGGCTCTGCCGGTTTCGACCGCGCACGCTCGCCGCAACGGCCACTCGACATGGAGTTCCAGGGTTCAGGATTCGAACGAAACGGCGGGTTCGGCGAAAACGAGCAGGCGGCGTTCGATGCCGGCCCGATCGCCAGCGCCGACGCCCGGGCGGGACAGGGCGAAGCGGCGGAGACGCTGCTTGGCACGGTGCTCGGTGCGGCACGGGCGCAGGTGCATGAGAACTACATCGTCGCCCAGACCAGGGACTCACTTGTCATCGTCGACCAGCATGCCGCGCATGAGCGGCTGGTCTACGAGGCGTTGAAGAACGCGCTGCACGCGCGCGCCGTGCCGTCGCAGATGCTGCTTCTGCCGGAGATCGTCGACCTGCCTGAAGAGGATGCCGAACGGCTCGCCACGCATTCCGAAACGCTCGCCCGCTTCGGGCTCGGCATCGAGCGTTTCGGGCCGGGCGCCGTGGCCGTGCGCGAGACACCGTCGATGCTGGGCGAGACCAACGTCCAGCAATTGGTGCGCGACCTCGCCGACGAGATCGCCGACAACGACACCGTCGACACGCTGAAGGAAAGGCTGGACAAAATCGCGGCGACCATGGCCTGCCATGGTTCAGTGCGTTCCGGCCGCCTGCTCAAGGCCGAGGAGATGAACGCGCTGCTGCGCCAGATGGAGGCCACGCCCGGCTCAGGCACCTGCAACCACGGCCGCCCGACCTATATCGAACTCAAGCTGGCGGACATCGAAAGGCTGTTCGGGCGGCGGTGAAGTTTGGCCCTATGTCGGCAAGGCCGGGCGCCATCGGTCACTTCTTTTGCTGGTAGTTCCTGGCGGAACGATTGAAAATGTAATCCATCGTGTGTCCGTTGCCGCCGCCACGAAAGTTCACGGAGATGATGTCCTTGCGACGCTCCACCCATTTCTGGACGTTCATGTAGATAGGCGTCATCAACATGCCCGCATCGCAACCATCGTCATCGAAAGGGATTTGCTGGACGACCTTGCCGCTGGTCTTCTTGATGACCTGCATTTTCGTCATGCAAATCCCTGAACCGGTGTTTGTGTAAAGTCCGGCAAACCGGTCGGCAGCGGTCTCAGCCCAAAAGGGAATTTCGACAGTTCCGTCGAGTTTCGCCTCGCCCGTGTCGTCCAGGCTTGCAACCTTCTTCAGCGTGACCGGAAATTTGTCCGCGCCTTTGCGCCAGGTCCCTCTCGCACCGCTTTCGCCGATGTCGAGGGAAAGCGGGCAATTCGTGGTATCGACTGGTGTCTTCGATCCCATCACCATGATGCGTTCAAATTCTTGGTCGTCCGAAATCGCGCACAGCGAGAGCTTGGTGCCGCTGACCGTGCCATAGAGCGCGATCGGACTCTGCCCGGCGTCGTAGAAGTAGCTTCCCTCGACCGTTATGCCGCTGCCGAAGCTGTCATATGTCTGAAGCGATAAATGAACGGGATCGGGCCCTATCGACCCTTCGTAGTTCTCCACGTGATACCAGCCGGCGACAGCTTCTTCGCTCAGCAGCAGCAAGCAGAAAAACGCGGCCACGAACGCTCTTCCCATCCCGAGCCCCTCCATCAGCGCAAATCAGGATAGCGCGTCTTATGCCCGTATCACAGGGGCTGTCGGTTGAAGCAGCGCGACTTGTGGATTTGAGTCGGGAAACAGCCGCAACTCTCTGATTTATCGCTTCAAATTCACTACGATGACGCCCCCTAGCGCCAGCGCGCCGCCAAGCAGGCCGAGCAGCGTCGGGACTTCGCCCAGCCAGAAGAAGCCGATCAGGGCGGACATGGGAGAGACCAGATAAAGGAAGTTCGAGGCACGCGCCGCAGGCAAGCGCGAAAGCGCCGTCGCCCAGGCGGCATAGGCGATCAGGCTCGGCACGACGCCGAGATAGATGACAGCGCCCAGCCCCGCCATATCGGCGACCGCCGCCTGCGAGAAAGCTGCCGGCAGGAAGGGCGCCAGGCAGAGCGCGCCGAGCACCATGTTCGAGGCCGCGATGGTCAGTGGATGGTGACGGGCGAACAGCGGCTTCTGCACGATGGTGTTGACGGCCGAACAGAGCGCCGATCCCAGCACCAGAAGCGCACCCGTGTCGAAATGCAGGCCCTGTCCGTCGGCCATGGCGATAATGCCGATGCCGCTGAAGGAAATGGCGGTGCCGACCCAGGCCATCGTCGAGAATCGTTCGCCGAGCAGCGCCATCGCCATGATGGCGGTGAAGATCGGGCTGACATTGATGATGAAGCCGGCAGCGCCGGCCGAAACCGTCAGTTCCCCGAAATTGAGCATGGCGGTGTAGAGCGCGACGAAAACGGCGCCGCCAAAGGCAAGGCGCCACAACTCGCCTATGTGCGGCAGCGTCGGCCGCCTGACAGCAAGGAAGATCGCCGCAGGTACCGCGGCGATGGCAAAGCGCAGGGCGCCGAGTTCGAGCGGCCCGAACGCGGCGAGGCCAGCCCGGATCGCCGGAAAGGCCGAGGCCCAGCCAATCACCGTCAGCGCCACCGCTACGGCCGCGGTGGTGTCCATCCGCTGTGCTGGATTCAACGTGCTCGTCATCGCCCTCATCTCATCGTCCTCCCGTTCTTTCGCCTCTCGATGGGGAGAAAACGCTTTTTCGGACCAATTGACAAACGACCAAATCGAGGGTCAGCTGTGACTATGGATCACAGCTTAGACGGCATCTTGCCGCTCGAGACACTGCGCGCCTTCGATGCAGCGGCACGCACGGGGAGTTTTTCGGCAGCCGCGCAGAGGCTCCACCTTACCCATGGCGCTGTCAGCCGGCAGATCGCCAAGCTGGAGGACTGGCTTGGCCTGAAGGTTTTCGAACGCGGGGCGCGCGGCGTGACGCTGACGAACGAAGGCAATCGCCTGCATCTCAGGACCACAGAAGCCTTCGCGTTGATCTCGGTCAATTCGGACCGTTGGGTTGAACCGCGCGGCACCGCAGTGGTGCGGCTGGCTTCGATCCCTTCGGTGAGCGGCTTGTGGCTGATGCCACGCATGGCGGCGCTTGAGAATGATCCCACCCGCCTGCGCATCGTGCTGGATGTCGACAACCGCCAGGCCGATCTCGCCGACGAAGGCATCGATCTGTCGGTGCGCTGCGGACGCGGCCGCATCCCGGGCCGCGTTTCGATGCAGTTGTTCGAGGAGTATCTGTTTCCGATCGCCTCGCCGAGCCTCGCGCCGGAGATCGGCTGCGGCGACCCGGCCCGGCTGCTCAAATTCCCGCTGATCAACGATTCCGACGCATCCGGCTGGCGCGCATGGTTCGCCGCGCAGGACATGGATTACCGGCCGCGCCCGCAGGACCGACGCTTCGAAGACTACAATCTGGTGCTCGATGCCGCCGCACACGGCCTGGGCATCGCCCTGGCGCGTCCGCCGCTCACCGAACACCAGATACGGTCGGGGCGCGTCGTGGCCGTCGACGATCGCGTTGTGCTCAATCCCGTTTCCTACTGGCTCGATCGTCCCGCCGGAAGGCCCCGCGCCGCTGCCGCCGACCTGTCGCGCCGCATCGCGGCGCAGGCCGGTGTGTCGGCGGAAAAGATCGAACACTTCATCGAAGCCGACACGTAGGTTTCAGAGCAGTTCACCGTTTCACGGAAACGGCGAACCGCTCTATGTCTTTGTTTTGCGCAATTCCATAGGGAAAGCGCTACGCGCTTTTCCCGGGAAAACCGTACACACTTGCTTTAGCGAATGGCCAACCAGACAAATGCAATGAGCGCGGCAACCAGCAGGCCCGTTGCGATGGGGCCGATGCCGACCGCGCCTTGTTCGCGATTCCCCGGTGCGGCTCCCTTTGGTTGGCCGCTCATGCACCCCGGCACCACATTGTCGGCTGACGCCTTTTGCACGACGGATACCCGGGGCGAGACGAACGCCGGCCACGAGAGCGGCGCGGGCCGTGCAGCCCCACCGTCTTCGGCTCTTGTGACCGCCACTGGCACGTCGCGCTGAGCCTCGTCGCCTGGCGACGTCTGCTTGCGCGCCGCAATCTCGGAAACGGTCTTTCCGGCGGTGTCCATGTCCGGCTCCATCGCCGCCTGATAGGCCCGCACGATCTGCGGTGCGGCCAATTGCTGCGACGTCTCGGCCGACGCGGGCGGCAGGGCCGCCAACGCTTCCAAGGCCGGTTGCGGGCGCAAGACCGGCAGCGGCGGTCGCAAGGCCACCTTGACCAGCGCTGCCTTGAGCACATCGGGTTTCGCCGACGGCACCGCCTGCGGCGTCATCGCCTCCTTGAGCAGGGAAGCCAGCCGATCGGAAGAAATGTCCATCATGTCCCCACCAATGGTACCCTTCGGCTCATCAAATAGGATATCAGCATTGCCTCGAGCTTGTCCCATGCTTGACCTTGCCGGCAATTTGTGGCGATGAACTCGGCATGAAGCTCGGCACCAAAGCATGATGAACCGTTTCGAAGGCCCCGGCGGCAAGGAAGCCCGTATCCGCTATCTCGACGGCGACTTCCAGGTGACGAGCCCCGGCGCGTTCGTGCGCTGCGCCGTGACCGGCGAAAGCATTCCGCTCGACGAGCTGAAGTACTGGAGCGTCGAGAGGCAGGAGCCCTACATCAACGCCGCGGCCTCATTGCGCCGCGAGATCGAGGCGCATCCGGAATTGCGCAAGCGAAGCTGAGCAAATCCCGGAATGCGCAGCCGTTTCTGTCCGCCGTTGCGTAAAAACCAAGAGGCAGAGCGGGTCGGCGATTCCATCGAAGGCTGAACGCCTTAGCCCTTAAGCTTAAGCTTACGCTGGCGCCAGGCATCGAGCGTCTCCCCGATGATACGTTCGGGAACGTGGTCGAGCTCGAAGACCGCGTCGATTTCCAGCACGTCGAGACGATCGAGAAAGTCCTTCGAGGCGCCGTGGCGCAGCCGGGCGGCATCCTTGGCGGTGGTGATGAGGCCGAGCCCTTCGGCGCGCGCGGTGGCCGCCAGTTCGGCAAGCTCATCCTCGGCGTAGAAATGATGATCCGGAAACGGCCGCTTCAAAGCCACCTCGCCGCCGGCCTCCTCTACCGTGTCGAAGAATTTCTCGGGGTGGCCGATGCCGGCGAAGGCAAGATAGCGTTTGCCGGCGAGGCGTTCCTTGCCGCTCGGCTCGGTGTGAGCCTCGAAGATCGGCCGGCCGGCGCGCGCCGCCTGGCGCACCACCGCGTCGGCGGCGGTGCCGTCACCCATCTTCAGCAACCCGCTGGTGAAGACCAGCTGATCGACGACCCTGGCCCTGAGCGGCCCGCCCGGGATGACACGGCCGTTGCCGATGCCGTACCGCGCATCGACGACGACCAGCGCATAGTCGATATGGATGCGCGCGCTCTGGAAACCGTCATCCATGATCAGGAAATCGCAGCCATGGTTTTCCATGAGCAGCCGTGCTCCGGCAGCGCGGTGCGGCGTCACTGCCACGGGCGCGTGTTCGGCCAGCAGCAGCGGCTCGTCACCGACATGCCTGGCGCTGTCGTGTTTGATGTCGACGACATGCGGCTCGGCGAAGGAGCCGCCATGGCCGCGCGAGAGGAAACCGGGTTTGAGCCGCATGCGCCTGGCGTGTTCGGCCATGGCGATCGCCACCGGGGTCTTGCCCGTCCCGCCGACGGTGAAATTGCCGATGCACAGAACCGGCGCTTCGATCTTCTCGCGTCTGGCCCGCCGCATGCCACGGCCGGCGACGAATGCATAGGCGGCCGACAGCGGCGACAGCGCGAAAACGCGCCAGTCCGGCTCCTCCCACCAGAACGGCGGTGCTTCGGAGGCCATTTTAGCGCCCGTTCGCGCCCTTCAGGCGCGCCTTGACGACCAGCGGCTGGATATAGGGCTCAAGCGACTTCAGCGTGCGCGCCAGCGCGCCGCGCATCTCATCGACGGTCGCGGCGCCGGCCGCCATCATCTCATGGCGCGCGACTTCGTTGGTGAGCAGGAAGTTGACCGCACCGGCCAGCATGTCGCGGTCGCGCACCAGCTTGGCGCCGCCGCTGTCGAGCAGGCGCTGGTAGGCCTCGCGGAAATTCTGCACGTTGCGTCCGGCAAGGACCGCCGTCTCGAGCATGGCTGGCTCGAGCGGGTTCTGGCCGCCTTCGGAGGTGAGCGAACGGCCGACAAAGGCGATCTCGGTCATCCTGAGATAGAGCCCCATCTCGCCGATCGTATCGCCGAGCAGGATGTCGACGTCGGGCCCGATCCTGTCGGCCTTGCTGCGCCGCGCGACCTTGAGGCCCATGCCGGAAATCTGCTCGGCCAGGGCCCCGGCGCGGTCGGGATGGCGCGGGACGACGATCGTCAGCAGGCCGTGGTGACGCTTGTGCAGCATCGCATGAACCTCGGCGGCAACAACTTCCTCGCCGTCATGGGTCGAGATCGCCGCCCAGGTCGGACGGCCGCCAATCTGCCGCTGCAAGGTGGCCAGCGCCCGTTCGTCGACCGGCGGCGGGTTGGTGTCGACCTTAAGATTGCCGGAGACGGTTACCGGCCGGGCGCCGAGCGCGCGGAAACGCTCGCCGTCGACATCGGACTGGGCAACGACATGGGCAAGGTTCTCGAACAGCGCCTCGGCAATGTTGGGGCGCTTCTTCCAAGACGTGAAGGAGCGGTCGGACAGCCTGCCATTGACCAGAACCTGCGGCACGTGGCGGGCGCCAAGCTCGAGAATCGTCATCGGCCAGATCTCCGACTCGGCGATGATCGCCAGATCCGGCTTCCAGTGGTCGAGGAAACGGCTGACCGCCGGCTTGAGGTCGAGCGGCACATACTGGTGGATGATGCGGTCGCCCAATCTCTCGTCGGCGACCTTGGCCGACGTTACGGTGCCGGTCGTCAGCACGATATTGACGCCGTAGTCGAGTATGCTCTCGACCAGGGGAACGACAGCTATGGTTTCGCCGACGCTCGCGGCGTGGATCCAGATAACAGGCCCATCGGGGCGAGGCCGGCCGGCGACGCCGTAGCGTTCGCGGCGGCGGTTGCGGTCTTCCTTGCCGCGCGAGGTGCGCCAGGCAACATAGGGTCCGACCAGCGGATAGGCGACAGCGCCCGCCAAACGATATGCCGTCAGCATGGTACGCGCCCAGCGACCGCTCATCGCGGAGCATCCACGAGACGGTAGGCCTCGGCGGTCGCGGCATTGAGCGAGGCCGTCACTTCGAGGCGCTTGCGCTCCATCTCGGCGTCATCGGCATTGGCCGGCACGAAAACCGGTGTGCCGATGATGATGGACGAGCGGCCGAACGGCAGGTTGATGGTCGTCTTGTCCCAGCTCTTCTCCAGCACCTTGCGGCGGCTGGTGGCTATGGCCGCCGGCAGGATCGGCCGGCCGGAGAGCCGCGCCAGGAGAACGATGCCAAGCCCCGCATCGCGCGGCGTGCCATGGGGGATGTCAGCGATCATGGCGACGTTCTTGCCGGCGACGAGCGACTTTTTCAGGGCGATCAGCGCCTTGGCGCCGCCCTTGTCGAGATGTTTGGCATTATCGCGCCCGCCGGAGCCGCGCACGGCCTCAATGCCGAATTTCTCGATCATCAGGGCGTTGAGTTCGGCATCCGCACTGCGCGACACCATGGCGACCAACGGCCTGCCCTTGGGGTAGTAGGCCGGTGTCAACAGATGCTGGCCGTGCCAGAGCGCAATGATGCCGGGCTCGAACTGGGCATAGGCACCGCCGGTCAACTTCGCCGAGCCGTCGACGATGCGGTTGGTCAGGCGCACAAGCCGGACGAACTGCGCCAGCAGGCTGACAATGATGTTCTTGACGAATCGCGACTGCGCCAGCGGCTTGCGGATCCTGCGCCAGAAGGCCTTGGTGGCGCGGCTGCGGCCCCTGCCCGTTGGCGTTGCCTGGCCGGGCGGCGCTTTCGCCAGATCATTGTCCATCGAAGTCAACCGACGGCCTTGTGGTCGGGGTCCAGGAGCCGATGCAGGTGCACGACGAAATAACGCATATGGGCATTGTCCACGCTGGCCTGCGCCTTGGCTTTCCATGCCGTATGGGCGGATTGATAGTCGGGATAGATGCCGACGATGTCGAGCGCGTCAAGATCGCGGAATTCGGTGCCGCCAAGCTTCTTCAGTTCGCCGCCGAACACCAGGTGCAAAAGCTGTTTCTTTCCGTCTTCCGCGGCCATTTCGGTCCTTCACATATTGTGAGTTTGTGACAGGTCTAGACCAAAGCCGCCGACTTTGGAACCTTCGATAATGCTTTCAATCATCCAGTCCGGCAATGACGCCCACGAGCACCGCCAGCAGTTCACCGCTGCCGGCGGCGAGCGCGCCGTGGCGGGTCACCTCGCCGGCATAGAGCGGCGCGCGGCCATGCGGGTCGAGCAACTGGCCGCCCGCCTCGCGCAGGATAAGGTCGGCGGCGGCGATATCCCAGTCGTGCGCGTTCGGCTTTACGAAAGTGGCATCGAGCGTGCCGTTGGCGATCATTGCCACGCGATAGGCAAGCGAAGGGCTGTAGGGCGCCCGCTTCAGCCGTTCCTGCCAGCCGGCCGGTATCCTGTCGAGCAACTGCTTCAATCCGGAAATTTCGGCCTTGTCGCCGGGCTGGCGCACCGCGATGCGGCTACCGTTGCGGAAGGCGCCCTGGCCAGGCAGCGCCCAGTAAGTCTCGTTAAGCGCCGGACACTCGAGCACGCCGGCAAGCGAGCGGCCATGCTCGACGACGGCGACGCTGACGCACCAGGTGCGCTGGCCTTCCAGGAAGCCGCGGGTGCCGTCGATCGGATCGACGACAAAGGTTCGGCGCGCCGAAAGCCGCACTGGATCGTCGACCGTCTCCTCGGACAGCCAACCATAATCCGGCCGCGCCGCAAGCAGGGTCTGGCGCAAATACGCATCGGCGGCGTGATCGGCCTCGCTGACCGGCGAGGTCCCGCCCTTCATCCAGACCTGCGGGCTGTTCCCGAAGTAACGCATGGCGATGACGCCGGCCTCGCGGGCAGCGTCGCGCAGCAGCGGCAGATCCTCCGTGGCGCCAGTCGTGGTCAGATCATGCTCCGGCAAGGGTCATGCCTTCGATCAGCAACGTGGGGGCGGCGGTGCCGAAATTGCGATCGAGATCGCTTGCCGGCACCATGTTGAGGAACATCGTCTTCAGGTTGGAGGCGATCGTGACTTCGGCGACGGGGTAGGCAAGCTGGCCGTTGTCGATCCAGAACCCGGAAGCGCCGCGGCTGTATTCGCCGGTCACCATGTCGACACCTTGCCCGAACACCTCGGTGACGTAGAAGCCCGTCTTGAGCGAGGCGATCAGTTCTTCTGGCGAGCGCTCGCCCGGCTCGATGGCAAGATTGGTCGAAGACGGCGAGACGGACGAGCCGCTGCGCGAACCGCGTCCATTGGTGACGAGACCCAGTTCCCGCGCCGCCGAGGTCGACAGGAACCAGTGGTTGAGCACACCGTTCTCGATCATCAGAAGCTTGTCGCCTTCGACGCCTTCGCCGTCGAACGGACGCGAGGCCTGGCCGCGCCGCCTCAGCGGCTCGTCGGTGACGGTAATGGCCGATGCAGCCACCTTTTTGCCCATCATGTCGCGCAGGAACGACGTCTTGCGCGCGACGGCAGCGCCGTTGATGGCGCCCGCGAGATGGCCGGCAATGCCGCGCGCCACGCGCGGATCGAACACCACGTCGACCGGTCCGGTCGCGGCCTTGCGCGCGCCGAGCCGGCGCACGGCGCGTTCCCCGGCCTTGCGGCCTATGTCTTCCGGCGCATCCAGGTCGGCAAAATGCTGGCGCGAGGAGAATTCATAATCGCGCTCCATGCCGGTACCCTCGCCGGCGATGACGCTCGTGGAGCGCGAGAAGCGCGAGGCGACATAATGGCCGAGGAAGCCGTGCGAGGTGGCCAATACCAGCCCTCCGAGCCCGGCGCTGGCATTGCTGCCCGCCGAATTGGTCACGCCTTTGACGGCCAGAGCCGCCGCTTCCGCGGCCAGTGCCGCTTCCTTCAACTGGTCGGCCGATACTTCTGTTGCATCGAACAGGTCGAGATCGCGCGTCTGCCTGGCCAGCAGCGCCGGATCCGCGAGGCCCTGGTTGGGATCTTCGGGAGAGACCCTGGCCATGGCGACGGCACGTTCGGCAAGCGCCTTCGGATCGGACGCGGCAGTCGCGGAAACACTTGCCACCCGCTGGCCGACAAAGACACGCAGCGAAACGTCGTCGCCTTCCGAGGCCTCGGTGTTTTCGACCTTGCCCAGCCGCACCGACACACCGGTCGAGCGGCCACGCACCGCGACGGCATCCGCGGCATCGGCGCCAGCTTTTTTGGCAGCCTCGACCAGGGCCGCGACGCGGTCGGTCAATCTTGATGCGTCCGATATATCGCTCATGCGCGTGATCCTGCTGTTGCGGCTGGCCCGAGAGCCGCCGTCCCCCATCTATTGTTCCGGTCCGGCTTGTGCAATGGCACAAGCTTCAATCAAAATGCATCGGTTCAGCCGCCCATCGCGAAGCGCGGCACCGCATCGCCAGCACGGAGCATTTCCAATGACGCCTTTCCATCTTGCCTTCCCGGTCCGTGATCTCGATGAAACACGCGCTTTCTATGGCGAGGTGCTGGGTTGCGCCATCGGCCGCTCTTCGGAGACCTGGGTCGATTTCGACCTGTTCGGCCACCAGATGTCGGCGCATCTGCGGCCACCGGCCGCGCCGGCTGCCAGCGACGGCAAGGTCGACGGCATGGCGGTGCCGATCCCGCATTTCGGCGCCGTGCTTTTGATGGATGACTGGCAGCGGCTTGCCGCGCGGCTGGAAGCACGCGCCGACATAGACTGGCTGGAGCGGCCGATGATCCGCTTCAAGGGAGAGCCCGGCGAACAGGCGACGCTGTTCATCCGCGATCCCTCGGGCAACGCGCTGGAATTCAAGGGCTTTCGTTCGCTGGAGCAGATTTTCGCGCATTGACATGGTGCAAGCCGTGGCGCGCGGACTCAGGACCCGGCAACAGGCGTCCAGATCACATCCTCGATTTTTTGCGCGCCCGTGGCCAGCATCGCCAGCCTGTCGAAGCCGAGCGCGATGCCGCTGGCCTGTGGCATGACCGCGAGTGCCGCGAGAAAATCCTCGTCCAGCGGATAGCGCTCGCCATAGACGCGCTCTTTCTCGTCCATTTCCATGATGAAGCGCCGGCGCTGCTCCTCGGCGTCCGTCAACTCGCCGAAGCCGTTGGCAAGTTCGACGCCGCAGCAATAGAGCTCGAAGCGCTCGGCGACGCGGGGGTCGCGTGGGCTCGGTCGCGCCAGAGCCGCCTCGGCGACCGGGTACTCGCAAAGGATGGTCGCGCGGCCGATACCGAGATTGGGCTCGATCTTCTCCACCATCACCCGGCTGAACAGGTCGGCCCAGCCGTCGTCGGGCGCGGTACGCAGGCCGGCACCGGTCAGGGCCTGATGGAGCGAATCGCGGTCGGTGATGCCGTCGGCGCTGACCGTCGCAAGCAGATCGATCCCGGCATGGCGCGCGAACGCGTCCGCCACCGTCAGCCGCTCCGGCTCCGCGAAAGGATCACAGTCGCGGCCGCGAAAGCTGAAACGCGTGGCCCCTGCCCTTGTCGCGGCCAGCGCCAGCAGACCCGCGCAATCCCGCATCAGGCTCTCATAGGTTTCGCCGACCCTGTACCATTCGAGCATGGTGAATTCGGGATGGTGCAAAGGGCCACGCTCGCGGTTGCGATAGACCGGGCCGAAGCTGAAGATCCTGGTCTCGCCGGCAGCGAGCAGCTTCTTGCAGGCGAATTCCGGCGACGTGTGCAGATAGAGCGGCTTGCGCTGCCCGTCCGGCGCGACCGCCTCGGTTGCGAAGGCCGCCAGATGCGCCTCGTTGCCGGGCGATATCTGCAGGGCCGATGCCTGCACCTCGATGAAATCGCGACGGGCGAACCAGTCGCGCAAGGCGGCGGCAAGGCCGTTGCGCAGCATCAGGCGCGAACGGCGATCGGCATGCACATGCGGCGTCCACCAGGGCGAAGCGGCGGTCATGGGCGGTTTGAAGGCGCGCTGGTTCGCGTTGGGGGCTGGCGGTTCGCGCCGAGATGCGCTAGGCCCCCATCCAGCGCCGCGCAAGCCGGCAAACGCCCGTCAACTCTCGCAGGATAAAAAACCGTGGTGAAAGTCATCGCCAGTTCGCTCCGCAAAGGCAATGTCGTCGACAAGGACGGCAAGCTTTATGTGATCCTCTTTGCCGAAAACATCCACCCAGGCAAGGGTACGCCGGTGACGCAGCTCGACATGCGCCGCATCGGCGACGGGGTGAAGGTTTCGGAACGCTACCGCACCACCGAACAGGTGGAGCGCGCCTATGTCGAGGAGCGCGAGCACACCTTCCTCTACGCCGACGGCGAAGGCTATCACTTCATGAACCCCGAGACCTACGACCAGGTGGCGGTGTCGGAAGCCGTCGTCGGCGATGCCGCCCCCTATTTGCAGGAAGGCATGCCGGTTCAGGTCTCGCAGTTCAACGGCATCGCTATCTCCCTGGTGCTGCCGCAGCGGGCCACCTTCGAAGTGGTCGAGACCGAGCCGACGACCAAGGGCCAGACGGCGTCCTCTTCCTACAAGCCCGCCCTACTCTCCAACGGCGTGCGCACCGCCGTGCCGCCGCATATCGCGCCAGGCACCCGCGTGGTGGTGATGACGGCCGATGGGTCCTATGTGGAGCGCGCGAAGGACTGAGAGCACGGCGCCAGGCGTCGCCAGCTTCTCAGCCGGACCCTATTTTTAGCCGCTGACGATGATCGGCGGCATCGCCAATTGGCGCCTGCCGAGGCCGGCGCTGCCCGGGCAAACAACAAGCGCAGCGTTATTTCCAGAAGCGTGTCGCACAAAGCCATCATCGTTCGTCCTTGTGGAAAGGAGAACGCCAATGAGAAAGCTTATCGTCACCGAATTCATCAGCGTCGATGGCATCGCCGAAGTCGAGAAACTGCCTGGCGTGACCTGGAACGACGAGATGAACAGGTTCAAGGAGGACGAGCTGGCTGACAGCGGCGCCATGCTTTTGGGACGCACAACCTACGAGATTTTCGCCGGCTCGTGGCCGAGCGAAACCGGAGACTTCGCCGACCGGTTCAACGCGCTGCCGAAATATGTCGCCTCCAGCAGTTTGAAGGCGCTCGACTGGAAACCGGCCGAGCTGCTCAGGGGGCCGCTGCCGGAGGCGGTCAGGACACTGAAGCTAGGTAGCGGCGGCAACATCTATGTGCATGGCAGCCTCAGCGTCGCGCAGGAACTGTTGCGCCATGGTCTGGTCGACCGCGTCAGGCTGCTGAGCTACCCCGGCACCGTCGGCCAAGGCAAAAAGCTGTTTCCGGCCGACGATCCGGTGTCGCTTGAGTTGATTTCCGCCAAGCCATTCAGCAACGGCGTGGTGGCGCTGGAGTATGCGCCGGTGCTGGCGAAATCGTAGTCGGTTAGAGTGCCCTTCTTCCAGAGAGGACTGGAGGGCGCCTGGTTTTCGGGATCAAAGCTATAGCGGTGACGTGAGGCAACGTGTGGACCTCGCGTCACCCGGTCTGCTTTCCCCGTCTTTGCTCGACGGCAGCACTTTCCCTAGCCTCCACCACCCTCTCCACCTCGCGCTTCAGCTGGTCCTTGATATCCGCCGTCTCGGTCATCAGGACCTCGATCTTGAGGAAGTCGAGCACGCGGTATTTGGACACCGCCGGGCGGATCAGGATGTCGGGCTGGCACTGCTTCAGCTTGTTGGCGATGATCGACTGCATCATCAATTGCGTGGCGCCGAACATCAGGTCGACGGAGGTCGGCCGCCTGTGGTCGGCCTCTTCCGGCGCGCCGACCACGTCGACGCCGATGATGATGTCGGCATCATCCTCGATCAGGTCGAAGGGCACGGGGTTGTAGATGCCGCCATCGATCAGCAGCCGGCCGTCGCGCATCACCGGGCGGAACACGGCAGGAATGGCCGCTGAAGCCGCTAGCGCCGAATGCAGGTCGCCTTCGGCGAACACGGCCAGCTTGTGGCCGAAATAGTCCGTCGCCGTCACCTTCAGCGGGATTTTCAGCTCGGCGAAGGTTTCGGGAATGGCTTCGGGCAGGAATGCCTTGAGGATGCGTTCGACATTGAACTGGCTGACGCGGATGCCGGCCTGCATGGCCTCGGCGATCGTGCCGGGCCGCGCCCGCCACATGCGGCTCGCCACCTCGGCGCGACGGCCGAGGATCGAGCGGGCATAATCATGGATGTCCTTGCCGGTCATGCCGGAGGCCATGCCGGCGCCCATGATGGCGCCGATCGACGAGCCGGCGATTGCGACCGGCCTGATGCCCAGTTCGTCCAGCGCCTCGATGACATGGATGTGCGCCAGACCGCGCGCGCCGCCGCCGCCAAAGGCGATGCCGAAGGTGAGGCTCATCCCTTGTTGGCTCCGGCCAAGGGCGGTCCGACGACCATGATGGTCGGCTCGGCCGACAAAAGCTTCTTCGCCGCGGCCTTGACCTGGTCGAGTGTCACTGCGTTGATGAGGCCGGTGCGGCGCTGAATGTAATCGACGCCGAGGTCGTCGAGCTGCAGCTCGACCAGGGTCGCGGCGATGGCGCTGGAGGAGTCCAGGTTGTTGATGGCGTAGGCGCCGATCATGTATTTCTTGGTCGCCGCCAGTTCCGCGTCGGTCGGGCCGTCCTCGGCAAGCCGCTTGACCACGTCCCGCACGATGCCAAGGGTTTCGGCGGCCCGGTCCGATCGTGTGCCGGTGGTGACGATCAGAGCGTCGGCATGGTCCTGGTTGATGAGCGAGGAATTGACGCTGTAGGCCAGCCCGCGCTTCTCGCGCACCTCTTGGAACAGGCGCGAGGTGAAGGTGCCGCCGCCGAGAATCTCGTTCATCAGAACCGCAGGGAAGAAATCCGCCGCCTTGCGCTTCACGCCAGGCCAGGCAAGCTGAAGCGAGGTCTGCGGTAGGTCGTAGTCGACCTCGATATGCCGCGCCAGATTCGGCTCGACGTCGGCAACCGGCGCGAGCGCCTGGTTCTGCGGCAGCCCGCCGAACATCATGTCCAGTTTCTTCTTCAGCGTTTCCGGGTCGATGGCGCCGACCACCGCGACATGCAGCCCGCTCCGCGCGAAGACGGCCTTGTGCAGCGCCTTCAGATCGTCCCGCGTGATGGCGGCGATGCTCTGCCTGGTGCCCTGATCGGAGCGCGAATAAGGATGATCGCCATAGAGCGCGCGCGCCCATCTGTCCTGCGCGATCGTGTCGGGGTCGTTCTCTCCGGCGATGATGCCGGACAGGATCTGAGCGCCGATGCGATCGATCGGCGCCTGGTCGAAACGCGGCTCGTTGACCGCCAGCCGCAGCAGGTCGAACGCCTCGTCGCGCTGCTCGGCCAACATGCGCATGGAACCGTAGATGCCGTCGCGGGTCTCCTCGAAGCTCATCTCGGCGCCGGCGTCGTCGAGCTTCACCTGGAAGGCGTCGCTGTCCAGAGGGCCTGCGCCTTCGTCGAACAGACCGGTCATCAGATTGGCCAGCCCTTCCTTGCCCGGCGGATCCTGCGTCGAGCCGCCCCCAAAGACGAAACGGATGGCCACCATCGGCACCGAATAGTCTTCGACCAGCCAGGCGGTGACGCCCTTGGGCGAGGTGACCTGCTGGATGTCCATGGCGCGGGCGGCAAGCGCCGGCAGGACCAGGAAGAAGATGGAAAGGAGCAAAGTGACAAGCGCTGCGCGTGCCCTCCCTTCTCCCCGTTTGGGAGACGGGAAAGAGCCGTGTTGCTCGCTCTTCATCATCAATTCCCCGCCTGTTGCTGCGGCAAGAGATAGCCGGTCGTCGACCGGGCCAGCACCAGATAGCGCGCGGCGACGGCCTTGATCTCGCCGGGAGTGATGTTGCGGATGCGCTCCGGCCATTGCTCGATGTCCTGCACATTGCCGCCGGTGGCAAGCTCGGCGCCATAGATATTGGCCATCGAATCCTGTTTGTCGCGGGCGAAAACCATCGAGCGGACATAGCGGTCCTTGGCCTTGTCCAGCTCCTTGACGGTGACGCCTTCCCTGGCGATGCGCACGACCTCCGCGTCGACGGCCGCCTCGACATCGACGAGCCTGGCGTCGCCGCGCGGCGTGCCATAGACGGTGAAGTTGGTGTCGTCCAGCATGGTGCCCTGGAAATAGGCCCCGGCGTTGGAAGCGATGCCTTGCCTGACCACCAGCGCCTGATAGAGCCGGCTGCGGTTGCCGCCGCCCAGTATTTCCGCCAGCAGGTCGAGCGCCTCGGCTTCGCCGGGCTTGGCCGTGTGGTAGGACGGCACCACCCATTGGGTGGAGAAATTCGGCACGCTGACGCGGGCGTCGGACAGCGTCACCGTGCGCCTGGTGTTCTGCTCCGGCTCGACCGGGCGGACGCGCGGCGGCAGGTCGGGCCCGCGCGCGATCTTGCCGTAGGTTTTCTCGGCCAGAGCCTTGACCGTGTCGGGCTCGACGTCACCGGCCACGATCAGCACCGCGTTGTTGGGCTGGTAGTATTTGTTGTAGAAGGCGATGGCGTCGGTGCGGTTCAACTGCTCCATCTCCTGCATCCAGCCAATGACCGGAATTCGGTAGGGCTGGTTCTGCCACAGCGTGGCGTCGAGTTCCTCTTCGAGCACCGCCTCGGGACTGTTGTCGATGCGCGAACGGCGCTCCTCCAGGATGACGTCGCGCTCGGTCTTGATGACATCGTCGGTGAGGATGAGTTTGCGCATGCGGTCGGCCTCGAAGCTCATCATCAGCTCGAGCGCCGACGGCGCCACCGTCTCGTGGAAGGCGGTGTAGTCGTAGGAGGTGAAGGCATTGTTGGAGCCGCCTATGTCGGAGACGGCGCGGTCGAACTCGCCGGCGGCGTGATTGGCCGTCGCCTTGAACATCAGATGCTCGAAGAAATGGGCGATGCCGGATTTGCCTGGCGGCTCGTCGGCGCTGCCCACCTTATACCACACCATATGGGTGACGATCGGTGAGCGATGGTCGGGAATGACGACCACTTCCATGCCATTGTCGAGCAGAAAATCCGTTACCTTGAACTCGGCCGGCCGCTTGTCGGCGGCGAAGGTCGCCGGGGCCAGTCCGGCAATGACCAAAGCCAGCGATGTGGCCAAGAGCGTCTTGCGCAGCCATTCAGCCTGAAATGTCATCAATGGCTCCGGTTTCTCATGACGGACGATAGGCGGCGAGCCGATGTTGTGAAAGTGAATTGTTGATTACTGGCATGGCACGACCTGCTCCCCTGGGAAGAGGGCTCGCATTCCATCTTCGCCCGCAAATGAAGCTTAACTCAGGCGGCCTCGACAAGCCGGATCAGCGTCTCGCCATAGTGGCGCTCGTCGACAACTGAAAATCCCGGTCCCGGCTCGAAAGGCGCCGCCGCTGCCTCCTCGACCACGCACAGCGCGCCGGGACGCAGCCAGCCGCCTTGCTTGGCCGACCTCAGCGCGCGTTCGCCAAGACCCTTGCCGTAAGGTGGATCGGCGAAAACGAGGTCGAACGGCGCCAGCGTGCCGGCCTCGCCCAGAGCCGTCGCGTCGCGCCGGAATATCTTGGTGCGGCCGGTCAGGCCGAAGGCCTCGACATTGTCGCGGATCAGGCCGCGGCCTTCGGCCGACTCCTCGATGAAGACGCCATAGGACGCGCCGCGCGATAGCGCCTCGAGCCCGAGCGCGCCTGTGCCTGCGAACAGGTCGAGCACGCGCGCGCGCTGCAACCGATCGGCAAAGCGATGCGCCAGCACATTGAAAACAGCCTCGCGGGTGCGGTCAGTGGTGGGGCGGATGGCGCTGCCGCGGGGCGTCGCCAGCGGGCGCCCGCGAAACTCGCCGCCGACGATCCTCATTTCGCCCTTGGACCCTTGAAACCGCCGCGCGGCCGCTCGCCGCCGCCACCCGGACGTTCGCCACGCGGCTTGCCGAACGGCTTGGGGCCGCCGGGCTTGCCATAGGCCGGCTTGAAAGACGCCTTGCGGGCCTTGGCCTCAGCGGCTTTGGCAGCGTCCGCTTCCGCCCTGCCCTTGCCGATTGGGCGCGCGCCCGGCGCCATCCAGACATTGGCCTTGCGCTGGCCGGGCGGCTCGATCGGCCGCTGCTCGCGCTCGGATTTCTTGCCGCCCGGTTTGCCGCCAAAACCACCGCGCGGCTTGTCGCCGAAGCTACCGCGTTCGGGTCTCGGGCCGCGGTCACCAAAGCTTTTTTCCGGCCTCGCGCCTCTGTCGGGGCTGGTCGACAGTTTGCCCAGCGCCTCGTCACGGCTGCCTTCGCGGCGCTTACGGTTCTTGATCAGGCCACCCTCGCCGATCGGCCGGTGGTCACCCTCGCGCGAAAATCTCGGCCGCTCGGCCTCCTCGCGGCGCGGCTCGACCCGCCGCACCGGCGAGTTGGAAAACGGTTTTGTTATCTCGGCATCGAAATTGGCACCGGATTCCTCTATCAGGCGTTCGCCGAGCTGATCGCGCAACACCTTGCCCTTGATCTCCAGCACATGGCCTTCGGGGAGCTCGTCGAGCTGGAACGGGCCGTAGGAGATGCGGATCAGCCGCGTCACGTCGAGGCCGAGCGCGCCGAGAATGTTCTTGACCTCGCGGTTTTTGCCCTCGCGCAAGCCGATCGTCAGCCAGGCGTTCGAGCCTTGCTCGCGATCGAGGCTCGCCTCGATGGCGCCATAGAAAACGCCGTCCACGGCAATGCCTTCGCGCAAACCCGCAAGCGCACTTTCCTCGACCTTGCCATGGACGCGCACCCGGTAACGGCGCAGCCAGCCGGTGGCCGGCAGTTCGAGCACGCGAGACAGGCCGCCATCATTGGTCAGCAACAGCAGGCCTTCGGTGTTGATGTCGAGCCGGCCGATGGTCATCAGCCGGGGCAATTCAGCCGGCAGCACGTCGAAGACGGTCTTGCGGCCCTCTGGGTCGCGGTTGGTGGTCACGACACCGGCAGGCTTGTGGAACAGGAACAGCCGAGTGCGCTCGATCGGCGGGATCTCCATGCCGTCGAGATGGATGATGTCGCCCGGCATCACATTGAAAGCCGGCGAAGACAGAACCCGGCCGTTGACCTTGACGCGGCCGGCCGCGATCAACTCCTCGGCGTCACGGCGCGAGGCAAGCCCGGCGCGAGCCAGCCGCTTGGCGATCCGCTCGCCGGCTTCCTCGGGCGCCTCCGCAGGACGCGGACGGGACTTGAAACCGCCTTGCGGCCGGTCGGCAGCGAAATCGCGCTTCGGACGGTCTGCGAAATCGCGCTTCGGACGGTCAGAGAAGTCGGGCTTGGGCCGATCGGCAAAATCACGCTTAGGACGATCGAAGCGTCTTTCACCCGTCGCACCTTCAGCCGCCATTGGCCGCTCGCCGCGCGGTGCATACGGCTTGCGCGGGCCTTCGCGGTTTTCATAAGGCTTGCCTTGCGGACGCGGACCCTTGTTGAAGGGCCGCTCCGAGCGCCCGCCTTCGCCGCCTTCGCGCGGCTTATACTCACGCTTCTGGGGCCGTTCGCCATCGGCGGTCATTGGACGGTCGCCACGCGGCGCGTAGGGCTTGCGCGGCCCTTCGCGCTTCTCATAAGGTTTGCCTTGCGGACGCGGACCCTTGTTGAACGGCCGCTCCGAGCGCCCGCCCTCGCGCGGTTTGTACTCGCGCTTCTGGGGCCGTTCGCCATCGGCGGCCATCGGCCGCTCGCCGCGCGGCGCGTAGGGCTTGCGCGGCCCTTCGCGTTTTTCGAAGGGCTTGCCGCCGTCGCCACGCTTGGCAAACGGTTTCTTGGCGCCGAAGGCCGGCTTGCCGCCTTTGCCGGCATCGCGCCCACGCGCGCCCGCCGGTTTCGGACCGCTTTTGCCCGGACCCTTCTGGCGCGGAGATTTCTTGTCGTTGTCGTCCATGTGGCCTTTGTCCGTTTGCGCTGCTACAGCGTGGCGCATCCTTTCGGGCGCGCAACGAACGCTGTAGCATTTTTGATTTGGCGCATGATCATTTCCGAAAACCGTACCCGATTTTCGAGGTTATGCGCTCAATAACAGGATCACCGTCGAGTGGCGAGGAGATAATCGGAATGGAAACCCGCGTGAAGCGGCCCGATTTCATGGCGCTGGCGCTGGAGGAGGCGCAAGCGGCAGCCTCGCGCGGCGAAGTGCCGGTCGGCGCCGTCATCGCCAGCGCCGGCACGGTCATTGCCAGTGCCGGCAACCGCACCCGGGAGCTTGCCGATCCGACGGCCCATGCCGAGATGCTGGCCATCCGCGAAGCCTGCCGAAGGCTGTCGAGCGAGCGGCTCTCCGGACACGATCTCTATGTGACGCTGGAGCCTTGCGCCATGTGCGCCGGCGCCATCTCCTTCGCCAGGTTGCGCCGGCTCTACTTTGGCGCCGCGGACGAAAAGGGCGGCGCGGTGGTCAACGGCGTGCGCTTCTTCGCTTCGCCGACCTGCCATCACACGCCTGACATCTATGCGGGCATCGCGGAGGCCGAATCGGCCCTGCTGCTGAAGGATTTCTTTCGGGAACGCCGCGACTGAACGGGGTGCGATACCCGTCAGCAAAGCAAATGCGCCCCGCTTTTTACAGGGACGGCAGCCAGTCGAACCAGCCGCCCTTCTTGCCTTCCGCCTCTCTCTTCAGGCGGCGTTCCTTTTTGTACTCGTCTTCGCCGAGTTCGTTTTGCGGCGCCGTGCCGGATGCGACGCGATAGGCAAGGGGCGGCTCGCTCAGATATTTGCGGGTATTCGGATCGCCCTGCTTGCTTTCGGCAAGGCGGCGCTGGATATCGGCGGCGCGGCCCTTGTCGGAATCGGCAGGCGTCCAACGCGGCGGGTGACTCGATCCGGATTCCTCCATCGCCTTCTTCACCGAGGCGGGATCCGTCTGCACGTCGTCGACGATCTGCGACTGGTAGGACGGATCATCCTGGTGTGCGGTGGCGTCGGCGCGCAGGCGGGCACGGCGCTGCTCGGGCGATTCTGGCCATTCGGCGCTTGCGGTCTCGATGCTATCCTGTGGCGCCGGCAGCGCTTCCTTCTGACCAGGCGCCGGCTTCACCAGGGTCGGACGCGGCTTGTAATCGATGTGTTCCTTGCGCTTCGGCGCGAACGAAAAAGCGCCCGTGAGATCGCCGGCCAATTGTTCGCCGGCGGTCTTGTCGGTGCCGTAGGTCGGAGAACCGACACATCCGGACAGAGCGAGCCCCGATGCGACAAGCGGCGCCAACAGCGCGAGGCGCGCATTAAATCTCTCGGTCATGCCAAAAAGTCCCACTCTAGACAGCCTCTCGATCGCCGCCGGCCCCAAGGTCCGGTCCCCATCGTCCAAGCACTTGCGCCGAAAATCCGGCGACAATTTGTCTTCCGGAGTTTCGCGTGTTTACCTCAACCACTCGTTAAGGGCAACGCGGACGGATTTGCACCGACCGGCGTGGCATTTGTGCACCGATATGCCTGGCCTTCAAAGCCGGCCGAGCGCCCTAAGCTCATGCAGCACGGCGGCGTCGCGCGCCGAGACATCGGGAAAGGCAGGATCCTGCCCGACATCGGCGGTGTAACGCCACGACCGCGCGCATTTGACCAGGCCGCGGTCCTCGGCTTTTTCGATCACCACGGCGATGCCCTTCACGTCTTCGAGCGTGAAGGCGCCTTGTTGCGCCTCGCCATGGGCGATGACGAGATCGCTGGTGATCGCCATTTCGGCCATGTCGACATCCGATATCGCGGCTTCGAGCGCCGCATCGTCGATGGTAACGACGGGAACCGCTTCCAGCGACGAGCCGATCACCTTCTGGGCACGCGCGATTTCCAGCGCACCGGTGACGACGCGGCGCACCTGCCGCACCTTACGCCATTTCTCCGCCAGCGCCTCGTTCTTCCAGTTTTCCGGGATCGCCGGGAACTGATCGAGATGCACCGAGACGGCATCGGGATGGCGGTCGAGCCAGGCCTCTTCCATGGTGAAGGGCAGCATCGGCGCCAGCCATCTTACCAGGCAGTCGAAAAGGTGGCGCACCACCTGCACCGAGGCCTTGCGCTTCGCGCTCGACGGCGCATCGCAGTAGAGCGCGTCCTTGCGAATATCGAAATAGAAGGCCGACAACTCGACCACCATGAAATCGAGGAGCGCACGGGTGATGCGCTTGAACTCGAAGGCATCGTAGCCCTGGCGCACCACCTCATCGAGTTCGGCGAGGCGATGCAGCATCAGCCGTTCCAGCTCCGGCATCCCTTCCAGCGGCACCTCCTCGCCATCGTCGTGGGCGAGCGTGCCCAGCATCCAGCGGATGGTGTTGCGCAGCTTGCGGTAGGCGTCGATGTTGGTTTGCAGCACGTTCTTGCCGAGGCGCTGGTCTTCCCAATAGTCGGTCGTCACCACCCACAGGCGCAGGATGTCCGCGCCGGACTGCTTGATCACGTCCTGCGGGACGACGGTGTTGCCGAGTGACTTCGACATCTTGCGGCCGTCCTCGTCCATGGTGAAACCATGGGTGACGACGGTGTCGTAAGGCGCCCTGCCCCTGGTGCCGCAGCTTTCGAGCAACGAGGAGTGGAACCAGCCGCGATGCTGGTCGGAGCCTTCGAGATAAACGTCGGCCGGCCATTTGAGATCGGGACGATCCTCCAGCGTGAAAACGTGGGTCGAGCCTGAATCGAACCAGACGTCGAGGATGTCCGTCACCTGCTTCCATCTGGAGGCATCGTGATTGCCGAGGAAACGGTCCTTGGCACCGGCGGCGAACCAGGCATCGGCGCCTTCTTTCTCGAAAGCGTCCATGATGCGCTGGTTGACCGCCTCGTCCTGGAGCACATTGCCGTCGGCGTCGGCGAAGACCGCGATCGGCACGCCCCAGGCGCGCTGGCGCGACAGCACCCAGTCGGGCCGTTCCTCGATCATGGCGCGAATGCGGTTCTGCCCCGCCCCCGGCACGAAACGGGTGTCGTCGATCGCCTTCAGCGCACGGCTGCGCAGCGTCGTGCCGTCGCCGAGGTCCTTGTCCATGTAAACGAACCATTGCGGCGTGTTGCGGAAGATGACCGGTTTCTTCGACCGCCAGGAATGCGGATAGGAGTGTTTCAGCCGACCGCGCGCGAACAACGCGTTGCGCTTGATCAGCTCATCGATGACCGCTTGGTTGGCATTGCCCTTCTTGCCGTTGTCGTCAAGGACGCGCGCCGCGCCACCCTCACGATCCGGACCGAAGCCCGGCGCGTCCTTGGTGAAAAAGCCGGCATCGTCGACGGTGAACGGGATCGCGGTGTCGACGCCGCGCGCACGCAGGTCCGGGGCCGCCTCCATCCAGGCGTCGAAATCCTCGCGACCATGGCCCGGCGCCGTGTGAACGAACCCGGTGCCCGCATCATCGGTGACATGGTCGCCGGCAAGCATGGGCACCGGAAACTCGTAACCGCCGCCAAGACCCTTGAAGGGATGCGAAAGCGTAAGACTTCCAAGCTCTTGCGCCGACACGCTGCGAAGACGATTCAAGGTGACTTTGGCCTTGACCGAAGCCTCTTCGGCCAGCGTATCGGCAAAGATCAGCTTTTCGCCCGGCTGCGGGCCGAAGGCGTTCTCGGCTGCCGTAACCTCGTAGAGACCGTAGTCGATGCGCGGCGAATAGTTGACGGCACGGTTGCCGGGGATCGTCCAAGGCGTCGTCGTCCAGATGATGACATGGGCCTGCAGCAGATCGAGAGCGCCCTCGGTCAGTGCGGCCTCTCCGTCAGCCACGGGGCGCACCAGACTGGCGACCGGGAACTTCGCCCAGATCGTATCCGACTCGTAGTCCTGGTATTCGATCTCGGCCTCGGCGAGCGCGGTGCGCTCGACGACACTCCACATCACCGGCTTGGAGCCGCGATAGAGCTGGCCCGACATGGCGAATTTCAACAGTTCGCCGGCGATACGCGCCTCGGCGTGGAAGGCCATGGTCGTATACGGGTTCTTGAAGTCGCCGATGACGCCAAGGCGCTGGAATTCCGCCCCCTGAACGCCGATCCAGTGAGCGGCGAAATCCCGGCATTCCTTGCGGAACTCGTTGACCGGCACCTCATCCTTGTTCTTGCCCTTGGCGCGGTACTGCTCCTCGATCTTCCATTCGATCGGCAGGCCGTGGCAGTCCCAGCCGGGCACGTAATTGGCGTCGCGGCCGCGCATCTGGAAGGAGCGGTTGATGACGTCCTTGAGGATCTTGTTCAGCGCATGGCCGATATGGATGTTGCCGTTGGCATAAGGCGGGCCGTCATGCAGCACGTATTTCGGGCGACCGGCGGAGGCCTCGCGCAGCTTGCGGTAGAGATCCATCTCCTGCCAGCGCTTGACCAGCACCGGCTCCTTCTCGGGCAAACCGGCACGCATCGGGAAATCCGTCTGCGGCAGGTAAAGCGTCTTGGAATAGTCGATCGTTTCAGCTGTATCGGTCATTGGTCTGCCATTGTGGATTGCCCGGCGGCAAGGGAGCTCGGGCCTGAACTATCATGATCTGGAAAAAGCGCGAGGGGTCGCGCGCAAGATTCCCGGCGGCTCCGACAGCTCTCAGGCCGTCCGGAACACCGGGCTGGTAATTCGTATCGTAATCGCGACGGAACGCGAGACCACTGTCATGGCCGCGCTTTTAAACGAGGTGGGCCAGCTTGGAAAGCCCGAACTCCAAGGCACTCGCCTTGCCGCTTGTGCCAATTGCGCATATATGTTTGGGCAAATGGCACCGGAGGCGCGTCATGTCCAATCCGCATCGCAAGGTCCACGTGCCGGCTGCCAGACGGGCCGCCCGTAAGGAGAAGGTCGAGCGTGCGCAGGATGGCTTGGTCCGGGATGCCGCAACGGGGCAATTCCTGGTCAGCTTCACCAAGGTGGAAGAACTCCGCCACCGTGGGTTCAGCAATGACGAAATCTACAAGATCGTAGGATCGCGGCGCACTTTGGCGCGCAGGAAAGAACGCAATGAGAAACTGAGTATTGCCGAGTCCGATCGCGTCATGCGCATCGAGCGCATTTCCACAATGGCGGATCGTGTTTTCGGAGACCACGAAAAAGCGCAACGTTGGTTGCGCAAACGCAGCCGGGTGCTCAACGAAGCGCCTATCACGCTCCTGCAGTCGGAAACCGGTGCTTCCCTGGTGGAAGAGGAACTGCATCGCATCGATTATGGCATTTTCGCCTGACGATGCGTCTATGGCGTATCTCCAACTTCGCCGACCTGTCCGGCCGGGGCGGCATGCTCAGCTCCGGCCGTTGGAACATCAAGGGCACCGCCATTGTGTACTGCGCGGATCATCCCGCAACGGCGCTTCTTGAAATTCTCGTTCATGTCGACGTGGAAGATTTGCCGCCCACGTTCCAGCTCCTGGAAATCGAAGTGCCTGACGGCGTCTCCATTGCCGTCCCCGATTTGCCCGAGGGCTGGAAAGACAATCCGGCCAAGACACGCGAGATTGGCAGCGATTTTGTCAGTGCCGCCAGCCATCCAGTCATGGAAGTTCCTTGCGTGATCGTTCCCTTCGCCAGAAACTATATTCTCAATCCCGCCTTGCTGGAACGCGAAGGCATCGCCATCGTCGGCACCACAAGTCATCAGATCGATACGCGATTGCTGGAATAAGGCCGGTACCGGCTACATCTTGAAATCGAAGCGATAGGTCGTCGATACGCCGATCATGAACTGGTTGCGGTCGCCGCGCTCCTTGACCAGGCTGGAATCGGCGGCCGGGCCTTCGAGGCGTGAATATTCCCCGAACAGGCTGGCGGTCATCGGGTCGGTCACCTTCCACGTCACCGCACCGCCAAGGCCGACCGATTTCAGGCCGCCGCCGGGATTATACTGGTTCAACCCCGAGGCCACGGCTTCCTGCGCGTCGACGCCGTAATAGGCGTCGAAATATTTGGCGGAGGCGAACGAGACGCGCGGCCCGCCAGAGATCCTGACGGTTGGCGTCACATCGTAGAAGGCGTCGGCGGCGATGTCGGCGACGAAGCCGTTATGGGCGCGGATGCCGTGCCGCAGCTCGGCACGCGCACGTATCCAGTCCGTCGGATAGAATTCGAAGAAGCCGCCCACCTCGCCGCCCCAGCGGACCGGATCGAGGCCCTTCAACTCGTCGGCATCGCCATCGTCGCGCGAGAACAGGAACTTGCCGGTCAGGCCGGCGCGAACGCCGCCGTCATCGACCAGCGCCAGCGAAATGTTGTCGTTGCGTGAGGTGAAGCGGGCCGCCGGGCCAGCCTTGCCCAAGGAGATGATCGGCGAGGCGCTGAGCAGGTACTTCTTGCCGCCCTCGAAATTAGGCGCCACCATGCCGGTGGCGCCGACCGTCAGATACCAATCGCCGGACAGCCAGCCGAAGGCGCCCTCGCCGGCATCGGCCGCACCCGAGGTAGCCAGCATGACGGTAGCCAAGGCTGCAGAAATTTTCCCGACCGGACTCATGACTACCCCATTAACACGATACGACTGTCTTTCGGTCACAGCTTTGAAGAGGCTTTGGTAAAATTTGATTTAAGGTCGAGACGTCCGGCTCGCATTGCTCACCATCCGGCCGCCGTCGGCTGGACGCGGGTCGGCACCAAGGGTAACTTCATTCCCTGCTGGCGGTCCTCGATGGAGGTGGCGACATGACCTTGCACGGCGATGCACTGAAGAACGCGATCGGACAGACGCGAGCAAAGTGGGGGTGGTTTGTTGGCCTGGGCGTGTTGCTGCTGATCCTCGGCGGCATTGCGTTCGGCAACCTCTTCATTGCCACGGTGGCTTCCGTCTATGTCGTGGGGTGGCTGATGCTGGTGGCCGGCATCATCGAGATCATGCATGCCTTCGGGGTCAAGACGTGGGGCCGCTTCTTCTACTGGCTGCTCAGCGGATTGCTCTACGCGGTCGCGGGCTTTTTCGCCTTCGACAACCCGCTGCTGGCCTCGGCGGTGCTGACCTTCCTGCTGGCCGTCGCGCTCGTCGCTTCCGGCGTGCTGCGCGCTTGGGTCGGCTACAGCCACCGGCCTGAGCGCGGCTGGGGCTGGATCGTCGCGGCCGGCGCCATCAGCGCGATCGCAGGATTGATCATAGCCATGGGCTGGCCGGTCAACAGCGTATGGGTGCTCGGCCTGTTCCTGGCAATCGACCTGATCTTCCAGGGCTGGACCTTCATCGCCGTCGGTCTGGCGCTGAAAAAGTAACGTCTGATTCGAGCATGATCTAACCCGAAAACCGGACCATGCTTCAAAAAGCCATGGCCGCGTCGAGTTGCGAAAGTGGCTTGACGCCGGCCAGGAGTGCTCTCGCCTCAGCCTCGTCGCGCTTCATCTGCGCGACCAGCGCATCAAGCCCGTCGAACTTCACCTCGCTGCGCAGGTAACCGAAGAACGACACCTGGCAGATCTCGCCATAGAGGTCACCGGAAAAATCGAAGACGAAGGTTTCCAGAAGCGGCGCGCCATCATCGTCGACGGTCGGACGGCGGCCAAAGCTGGCAACGCCATCATGCAGCCTTCCGTCGGCGCGGCGAAAGCGAACGGCATAGATGCCTTCCCTGAGGGTGGCCTCGGCGGGAAGCCTCATGTTGGCGGTCGGAAAGCCGAGCGTTCGCCCCAGTTTCTGGCCGCCCACGACTTCGCTCTCCACCGTGAAGCGATAGCCGAGCAGGCCGGCGGCCTCGGCCACCGCGCCTTCGCAAAGCAAGGCGCGGATGCGGCTCGATGAAACCACCTCGGCGCTTTCGTCCCGAAATGCATCGACCAGCGTGACGCCGAAGCCATGGCGCTCGCCAGCCGCCATCAGATAGGCCGGCCCGCCCTGGCGGTCCTTGCCGAAATGGAAATCGAAGCCGGTCACGGCATGGGTGATGCCAAGCGTTCTCTCAAGCACGTCGGTCACGAAGGCTTCCGCCGATAGCGAGGCGAAGTCGCGCGTGAAAGGCTGTTCGACGAGCGCGGCAAAGCCCAGCAGCGACAGGAGCCGCGCCTTCATCGGCGGCGGCGTCAGCACGAACAGCGGTATCTCGGGCCTGAATATCTTTCGCGGGTGCGGTTCGAAAGTCAGCACCAGCGCCGGCACGCCACGCCGCCGCGCCTCCGCCAATGCCCGTTCGAGCACCGCCTGATGACCGCGATGGACACCGTCGAAATTGCCGATCGCGACAACGCCGCCGCGCAAATCGGCGGGCAGCGGAGCGGTTGCCGAAAGGTGCTGGAAAGCGTCCATCGCCATCTACCGCAGCCTGGGAATGACGGCCACTGGATGATAGGCGTGCCTGTCAAGAAACGCGGCGAGCCTTGCGGGATCCGGTTGCGATGCATCGCCATAGTCGCGGGCATGAATGCCGCCTGAGACATAGAGAACGTCGAAACCGTTGTCGGCGGCGCCCTTGATATCGGTCAGCATGCCGTCGCCGATGGCCAGCACCTGGCGGCGCTCGACCGGCCGGCCAAGGAACTCCGCCACCTCCCTCATCGCCACATCATAGACGGGCGCATAAGGCTTTCCGGCTATCAGCGTGCGACCGCCGAGCTGCGCGTAGTCGCGTGCCAGGGCGCCGGCGCACCAGATGATGCGTTCGCCGCGCTCGACCATGATATCCGGGTTGGCGCAGATGAAAGGCAGGTTCCTGGCGCGCAACCGCCGCAGCAGCTCCGCATAATCTTCGGGCTTCTCCACTTCGTCATCGAACAGGCCGGTGCAGACGACGCCGGATGCCTCGAACTCCTCGACGAGATCGACGTCGAGCCCGTCATAGAGGGTCAAGTCTCGCTCGGCGCCGACATGGAAGATCTTTCGCGGGCCTTCCACGATCAGGTCGCGGGTCACGTCGCCCGAGGTGACCACGCGGTCGTAGGCCGATGGGGGAACGCCGATGACGTTCATCTGGGCCACGACGTCGGCGCTGCGGCGCGGCGAATTGGTGATCAGGACGACGGGAATGCCGGCCGTACGGGCTGCCGTCAGCGCCGACGCAGCCGCGGGAAAATGCCTTTCGCCATTGTGCACCACGCCCCAGACATCGCAGAGAATGGCCGAATAGTTCTTCGACACGTCTTCGAGCGAACCGATGATGTCAGGCGAGGCCGCCATGCCGTATCCTTCAGTCATGATCGTTGCGGTGCCGCAGCCGACGGTTCGCCGCAGCCGGTTGGAATTATCCGAACCGGCCCAGCCTGTCACCAGCTTTCGCCCGCCTGTACCGGCATCCGCCACCGTTCACTGGTTGGTTAACGAGCTTTGAAAATGCAGCCTGACCTTGGATATATTCCAGAAACCTGAAATTTAACGATTTATGACACCGTCCCCACTGACTATCGATTTGGCGGGGCAGCTGTGACAATGATCCGAAGATTCGGACGCGACCGGCGTGGCAATTATGCGCTGATGACCGTGCTCGCCATGGTGCCGCTGATGGGCGCCGTGGCGATCGCCGTCGACTATACGGAAATGGTGGGCCAAAGGCAAAACGCCTTGAACGCCTTGGACGCGGCCGGCTTCGCCACGGCCCAGCAGATCGTTGCCGGCGCCAGCGACGCCGACGCCGTGGCCTATGCCAAGAATTTCTTCGAAGCCAATCTCGCGCATATCGATCCGGCCAACACCACGCTGGCCGTGACGCTGCCCAACAACAACACAGGCGGCGGGACGCTGAAGCTCTGCGCGACCTTGGTCTACAAACCCTATTTCGAGCCGACGGCTAAACTACTGCTGGGCGGCAGCGCCGGCAGCACCGATATCGGCTTCAGCACCTGCTCCGAAGTGCGCCTGAAGAACACGCTGGAAGTGTCGCTGGTGCTTGATAATTCCGGTTCGATGAAGGAGCTCGGCAAAGGCTCGAACAAGGTGCGGTTCGACCTTCTCAAGAGCGCCGCCAAGCAGTTGGTCGACCAGTTGGCCGGCCAGGCCCAGCAGATGAGACAGGTCACCAAGCCGGTCCAGTTCAGCCTCGTTCCCTTTGCCGCCTCGGTGAATGTCGGTGCGGGCAACGCTTCGGCGGCGTGGATGGACACGACCGGCATATCGCCTATCCATCATGAGAATTTCGACTGGACGACCATGAGTTCGTCCTTTTCGTCCACCAAATACGCGCAGAAGATTGCCGGCATCTGGTACGCGAAAGGCACCGGCTGGGACGCGAGCCAGAAAGACCAGCCGCTGACCCGGTTCTCGATCTACAAACAGATGAAACGCATTTCAGCGTGCAGTCTCAAGAATTGGGACGGTACTTGTGCATCGAACGCGACCTTCACCTATGCGCCGGTCGCGAGTTGGGGTGGCTGCGTCGAGTCGCGTCCATATCCATACAATATCCAGGACACAGCTGCATCGACAACACTGCCTGCAACGCTTTTCGTGCCGATGTTCGCGCCCGACGAAACCGACCGCGTCGATAGCTCTTCAAGGCCAGCCAATAACAATTGGGATGTCGACGCCCCAGTGAGTTCAGGCGCGTCCGACGCCGCACGCCAGCGCTACATGCCAAAATATTTCGACTGGGTGAACAAGGTCACGCCGGCCTACGGCATGGACGCCGGGCCGAATACAAGCTGCAGCACGACGGCAATCACGCCACTAACCGATGTTTCCACGACAGCCGGCGCAACTTTGATCAAAAACGCCATCGATGCCATGGCCGACGACGGCGCCACCAACGTGCCGGAAGGCATGGCCTGGGGCTGGCGGACCCTTTCCAGCACGGCACCCTTCACCGAGGGCCGGCCCGAAACGGAAAGAGGCAACGACAAGGTACTGATCGTGCTGACCGACGGCGCCAACACCTACTATACGCCGACCTCGGTGACGGCGCAGACCTACTCTGGAACCAATTGGAGTTCTGGCGGTAACGACCTGGCTGGCAGCAAGGCGATCTATTCGGCTCTCGGTTACGTCGTCCCCTACAGCAACGGCTACAGCTATGGCCGCATGTTCTTGGGGACCAGCGCCAATGTCGCGAAGGACGATTATTCCAACGCCAACTACACCAAAGCGATGAACGAGCATTTCACCGCCCTGTGTAACAACGCCAAGGCCGCCGGGGTCATGGTCATGACCATCGCGCTTGATCTGGACGCTACCAAGACAGCGGAGAAAACGCAGATGGATGCGCTGAAGGCCTGTTCTTCGGATTCCCGCTTCAGCAAGGACAAGACCGATCCGAGCAAGCCGATGAAGCTGTTCTGGAATTCGACGGGCGCAACGCTGTCCGACGATTTCAAGGCGATCGGCAACGAGCTGTCCAACCTGCGCATCGTCAGCTGATCCGACGAATTCCACGTCGACGCCCTGCATCCGGCGGGGTGTCGTTTTTTGGAGGCACCGGGGGGCCGCTCCAGATTGGTTAGTGCTTGGTGAAGCGCGAACCAAGCAATCGAGCGGTTTCCCAAACCCGTCCTTCAGCGTTTTGTGGAAAGCTGGCGTCGATCGAGAATCCGCCGGCGGGGGCCGCTGCAAGACATGCGTGAAATCTGGCGTCAATTCCGCCGCGACAGGCGCGGCAACTATGCTCTCATGACAGCCTTCGCGATGGTCCCGCTGATGGGCGGGCTGGCGCTCGCGGTCGACTTCACGGAAATGAACCGCGAAAAGCAGACGGTGTTGAACGCGCTCGACGCCGCCAACTTCGCCACGGCGCGCCGCGTGACGGAAGGCGCCACCGACGACCAGCTGAGGGCCTATGCGCTCGACTTCTTCAATGCCAATCTGAACGATGTCGATCCCGCCAACACGACGCTCAACCTCACTTTGCCCAGCAACGCCGCTGGCGGCGGAACAATGAAGCTTTGCGGCACCTTGACCTATAATCCTTACTTCCTGCCGACGGCGAAGATACTGCTCGGCGGCACCGGCGCCACCAATATCGGCTTCACCGCGTGCTCGGAGGTGCGGCTGAAGAACACGCTCGAAGTAGCGCTGGTGCTCGACAATTCCGGATCGATGGTCACGCCCGGAACCGGCTCGGGGCAGAAGCGCATCGATCTCCTCAAGACCGCGGCGAAGCAGTTGGTCGACACGCTTGCCCAACAGGCCGCGATGATCAAGCAGGTCGACAAGCCGGTGCAGTTCGGCCTCGTACCCTTTGCCGCCTCGGTCAATGTCGGTCCTGGCAATGGCAATGCGTCCTGGATGGACACCGAGGGCCTGTCACCGGTGTCGAACGAGAATTTCGACTGGTCGACGCTGAACGCCGCCAACAAATACGCCCAGCAGACCAACGGCATCTGGTACAAACGCGGCACCGGCTGGGGCGACGAGGAAGGCCAGATGCTGACCCGGTTTTCGCTCTACCGCGACATGAAGGTCGTCACCAGCCATGAGCGTGTTAAAAACAGCAAGCACGTTGTTTGTGCTGAATACAACTGGAACAATACCTGCAAGCGCAGTTACGACGCATACGACTATGTCGATTCCTACGGTCCGTTCGCCAGTTGGCAAGGCTGTGTCGAAGCCCGGCCCTACCCCTACAATGTCAACGACGCCCCGCCGTCCGGCGGCTCGGCCAACACCGGAATAGGCGTGGGCGATCCGGCGACGATGTTCGTGCCGATGTTCGCCCCGGATGAACCCGGCAATCACTGGAAGATCACCCAGGATCCCAACGAAGCCGCGCCAAAGACCTACGGCGCCATCAACAGCTGGTGGAACGACGATCCTTCGAGCAGCAGCGGCCAAGCCCGGCTGCGCAACATGACCAAGTATTTCCAGCCGCGGCCGATCGATGCACCGGTATTGCCCGCAGGCAACGGCCCGAACTACAGTTGCACTACCAACCCGATCACGCCGCTGACCGACGTCAGCGTCGCCGATGGGCTCGCTACGATCAAAGCCGCGATCGACCTGATGCAGCCGGATGGCGGCACCAATGTTCCCGAGGGCATGGGCTGGGGCTGGCGGGTGGTCTCGAGCGGCGAGCCGTTCACGCAGGGGCGCCCGGAAACAGAAAAAGGCAACGACAAGGTGGTGATCGTGCTGACCGACGGCGCCAACACCTATTACACGCCTTCCTCGCTCAGTTATTCCGACCCCGCCGATTCGAAGTCGACCTACGCGTCCTACGGCTATCTCAAGCCCGGCTATGCCGGCACCTCGGTCGGGCGCCTGTTCATGGGTACATCCAGCGCCATCGGCCAGTTCGACTATTCGAACGGCAATTACACCAGCGCGCTCAACGAGCAGATGACGACGCTTTGCAACAACGCCAAGGCGGCCAACATCATGGTGATGACGGTGGCTCTCGACCTGTCCACGACCAAGACCACCGACAAGAACGCCATCGATGCGCTGAAATCATGCTCGTCGGACTCGCGCTTCCGCAAGGACCCGGCGGATCCGAGCAAACCCGCCAAGCTGTTCTGGAATGCGACGGGCGCCAGCCTGTCCAACGATTTCAAGGAAATCGGCAACGAATTGTCGAACCTGCGCGTGGTCGGTTAACCGGACTCTGGCGCAACGCCTGACGCCGCCAAGCCCTTGTGGGCGCCTGCCGCAACAGGCACATAATGCCGCACGCTGGATCGCATCCATCGCGGCACGCCTGGGGACGAACAATGCCCGATACCGCCAACCACCTCGCCTTCGCGCTGGTCTGCCTGGGCATGGTGCTGACGCCGGGTCCAAACATGATCTACCTGATCTCGCGCTCCCTGTCGCAAGGGCCGAAGGCCGGGTTGATCTCGCTTGGCGGGGTCGCCGTCGGTTTTCTCTTCTATGTGCTGTCGGCGGCATTCGGAATCACGGCGCTGCTGCTGGCCGTGCCCTTCGCCTATGACGCGCTGCGCTTTGCCGGCGTGCTCTATCTCCTGTGGCTGGCCTGGCAGGCCGTGAAGCCGGGCGGACGCTCGCCATTCCAGGTGCGCGACCTGCCGAAAGACGGGCCGCGCAAGCTGTTCGCCATGGGCCTGATGACCAATCTGCTCAATCCGAAGGTGGCGGTGCTCTATTTGTCGCTGCTGCCGCAATTCATCAGCATTGGCAAAGGCCATGTCCTGTCTCAGCTTCTTGTGCTCGGCGCGACGCAGATTTCGATCAGCCTGACCGTGAATGCCATCATCGCGGTGACGGCCGGCTCGATCGCCGCGTTTCTCGCCGGGCGGCCTTTGTGGCTGGTCATCCAGCGCTGGATGATGGGAGGGGTGCTGACGGCGCTGGCGCTGAAGATGGCGACCGACGCACAGCGCTGAGGGCGGCGGTCCCGGCGTTGGTCTACATCGGCCGCCTTGTCTGCTGGGTCCGCTCCGGTTCCACCACCTTGCGGTAGAGGTGCCAGGTGGCATGGCCAAGGATAGGCATAACGACCGCGAGCCCGGCAAACAGCGGGATCGAACCGATCACCAGCAGCACCGCGACCGTCAGGCCCCAAAGAGCCATCTGCAGCGGATTTGCCATCACCGCCCGGGCCGAGGTTTCTATGGCCGAAACGGCGCCGACGTCACGGTCGAGCAGCAGCGGGAAGGCGACGACAGTGGTGGCCAACACGATCACGGCGAAAACGAAGCCGGCGGCGTTGCCGAGAAGGATCAACGTCCAGCCCTTGCTGGTCGTCAGCACGTCGCCGACAAAGGCGCCGATCGAAGCCGGCGGCTGGTCGCCGAACAGGCTGGTGTAGATCGACTGCGCGGTGAACAGCCACAACAGGAACAGCACGAACAGCATGATGCCGATGACCGCGATCGAAGGCACCGCGGGCGAGTGGCGGACATCGAGGGCATGTCGCCAGTTGGTGTTCATGCCGAGCTCGCGCCGGCGGCTGATCTCGTAGAGGCCGAGCGCGGCGAAAGGGCCGACAAGGGCGAAACCCGACATCAAGGGATAGACGAGCTGAATGGCGTTGGAGCCAGACGTCCACTGCGTCAGGATCAGGCCGACGATGGGATAGATCAGGCACAGGAAAACGTAGTGAGACGGTTTTGCCCAGAAATCCTCGGCACCGAGCCGCAGCGCATCCCAGAGGTCCGATGTGGTGATGTGGCGCACCGTGGGCTGCACATGCATACCACGCGCGTCCGCCATGACATGAAAGCTGGCCATAAGCTTCCTCCCGTTGTCGGGGGCGGTCACCACCGTGATGGCCGCCCGTAGCTGCCATTAGTAGATGTAACAGCATACCCGATTTGCCAGGGGCTGTCGCCAATTCGATGGTTCCGGACAGGCCATCACGGGATTGTCATCGCTGCCCGGCAGAAGCCAGGCGATCTTGGGCATCGGATTTCTCGGATGATGGGCCATTCGAAGCTGGATGGCCAAACGCAACGTTTGAAGACTACGCGGTGCGATCAGCGAAGGCCAAGGCATCAATTTCCTCGACAGTTTTTTCGGCTTGCCCGTCAAAAGCCATGATCGCGACTATGCAGGCAGGAATGAACACTGTCATCGACCTCCCTCCAGAACCGCGCCGGACAAGGCGCTCCTTGCTGATCGGCCTTGCGGCCATTGCCGGGCTTGCCGCCTGCACAACCGTTTCCGTGCCCACCGGTGAGGGCGCAGGTGTCTCTTCCTCCGCCACGGCCACCCTGGCCAACTTGCGCGCTGCGGCCGGGCGGACTCCGCTGACCGCGGACACCCAGCTCGAACAGGCAGCGTTGCAGCAGGCCGGCTACATGGCGTCGCGGACGCGCATGAGTCACACCACCGGCTGGGGCAAGGATTTCGCCTCGCGCATGAAGGACAATAGCGTGCACGGCGCTGCGGCCGAGAACATCGCCGAAGGCCGCTTCGACCAGCAGAAACTGTTCGATATCTGGATGCATTCGACCGGCCACCGGCGCAACATACTCGACCCGGACTTCAGTCGTTTCGGGCTTGCCTATGTCCGCGACGGCCGCGACCCCGGCCTCCGCTACTGGGCCCTGGTGCTCGGAAGGTAGCAAAGCCATCGCCGGCAGCGGACAGCCGTCGGCGAATATCAATCCATATGTGCCGCCGGCGCGCCGCCAGCCGGCGCCGTCTTCGGCTTGCGCAGCAGGATCACGAACGGAATGGCGGCCAGCGTCATTATCATCAGGATTTTGAAGTCGTTGACGTAGGAGATCATCATCGCCTGGATGTTCACCATCCTGTCGACCTGGGACAATGCCATCTGGTCGCCGCCGGCCGCCGCCGGCGAAACCGCCCACAGATTGGGGTTGAACGGATTGATAAAGGTGGAAAGCTCGGCGTGATTTATCTGTGTGTTGCGCACCATGAGCACCGTCACGACCGATACGCCGATGGACGAGCCGAGGTTGCGCACAAGGCTGAACAAAGCCGTGGCATCGGTGCGGAAGCGCACGTCAAGCGTGGCGAAGGCCACCGTCGACAGCGGCACGAATACCATTCCCATTCCCAGGCCCTGGATGATGCCGGAAGTGATGATCAGCCAGTTGTCCATCTGGGGCGAGAAGCCGGCCATCGTGTAGAGCGACTGCGCGGTCAGGAGGAAGCCGATGACGACGAGGATTCTGGCGTCGACCTTGCTCATGAGCCGGCCGACGACGAGCATCGAGATCATCGTCCCCACGCCGCGCGGCCCGATCACGATGCCGATGGTGATGGTCGGATAGCCGAAGATGGTCGACAGCATCGGCGGCAGCAGCGACATGCTCGCCAGGATGAGCACGCCCATGACGAAGATGAACGCCAGCCCGGTCACGAAATTGCGGTCGAGGAAGATCTTGGGGTCGATGAAGGGATGCTCCGCGGTCATCGTGTGGATGATGAACACCCAGAAGCCGGTTATCGAAAGGCCAAGCTCGATCCAGATCTCGACCGACGAGAACCAGTCGACCTCGCCACCACGATCGAGCAGCAGCTGCAGAGCGCCGACGCCGAGCGATATCATGGCGAAGCCGAAGAAATCGAAGCTTCGCACCCGCCGCGCAATGGCCGGCAGATAAGCGGCCATGCCGAGGAAGGCGACGATGCCGACCGGCAGGTTGATAAAGAACACCCAGCGCCAGCTGAAATTCTCGGTCAGCCAGCCACCAAGCGTGGGACCCAGAATCGGCCCCAGCATAATGCCGGCGCCCCAGATGGCCATTGCCTGGCCGTGGCGTTCCTTCGGGTTGATGTCGAGCAGGAAGGTCTGCGACAGGGGCACGATCGCGGCGCCGAACACGCCTTGCATGAGCCGGAACAACACAATGGTTTCAAGGCTCCAGGCCAGGCCGCACAGCATCGAGAAGATGGTGAAGCCGACCACCGCCGTCAGGAACAGTTCCTTGCGGCCGAAACGGTCCGCAAGCCAGCCGGTGACCGGCGTCATGATCGCCGCCGCCACGATGTAGGAGGTCAGCACCCAGTTGATGTTGTCGGGCGAGGCGCCGAGATCGCCGGTCATGGTCGGCAGCGCGACGTTGGCGATCGTGGTGTCGAGCGCCTGCATGATCGTCGCCAGCATGAGCGCAACCGTGATCAGGCCACGATGCGGCACTTCTTTGAAAGGTTCTGGCGTGCTCATGATGCGGAACTTCCAGCCGGTAACAAAAACGTGTACACAGGGTTTCCGGGCGGCAAAGCCTTCCGTTGAGAGACCCTCATCGCGGTGGGACGCGATTATCGATGTGGGGGTTACATCGACCGAAAGTCTCGATTGAGCGGATGCCTGCCGCCCGGAAACATGAGGACCGACGGGTCCGTGTCGAAGATTTCAGCTTTCGATCAAGCCGCGATGCGGTTTGCCCCGAAGGCTGACCCTTTAACTCCTCCCATCAGACCAATCCCCCTGCTCAGTGCGTCCACCCGCATGATCCCCGCGGGCTTCCGCTGATTTACTTCGCGACCTCGCCAGCCGTGGCGTGGCCGAAAATGCCAGGCAGGCCGCGCGCCACGCCCGTGTCGACGGTAACGGCCGCGCTCATGCCTGTGCGCAGCATCATCTTGGCGTCGGGATCGCTCAGCTCCAGGCGGACCGGAATGCGCTGGGTGACCTTGACCCAGTTGCCGGTAGCGTTCTGGGCGGGCAGAAGCGAGAAGTCCGCTCCGGTGCCGGCGCCGATAGCCTTGACGGTCGCTTCGAAGGTCCTGCCCGGATAGGTGTCGACCACGATTTCTGCCTTCTGGCCCGGCTTCATATTGGTCAGCTGTGTTTCCTTGAAATTGGCGTCGATCCAGGTATCGCCGGTCTCGACCAGCGAGAACAGCGGCGTGCCGGAGCCGACATACTGGCCGACCTTGAAGGACGCGGCCTGGTAGACGACGCCATCGGCAGGCGCCTTCACGGTGGTCTGCGCCAGGTCGTAGGCAGCCTTGTCGCGCGCTGCGAGCGCCGACATCACGGTCGGATGTTTGTCGGTCTCGATATCGGGATTGCCGCCCAGCGCCGCCTTGGCGCTGACGATGCCCTGTTGGGCGACGGCAAGCTGCTGCTTTGCCTTATCGAGATCGTTCCTGGCCTCATCGAGCGAAGACTTGGCGTTGATGCCTTTCTGGGCGAGATCGGCGGCACGGTCGTATTGCGACTGGGCATAGGCAACTTCGCTGCTGGCGGATTTCTCCTGCGCCATGGCCTGGCTGTAGGCGGCGCGCAGCTGTTCGACGTTGAGCCGCGCGGCGGCCACCGCCGCGTCGGCCTGCGCAAGTGCGATTCGGTAAGGCTCGGGGTCAATGGCGAAGAGAAGATCGCCTTGCTTCACCCTCTGATTGTCCGAGATCGCAACCTGAACGATGCGGCCCGCCGTGTCCGAGGCGATCGATACCTTGGCCTGCTGCAGGTTGGCGTTCTCCGTCTCCTGGTAGCGCCCTCCAGTGACCCAGACATAGCCGCCACCAATGACCAACGCCGCCGGCAGTGCGAACATCAACAAGAAGCGGCCGAGACGGCGCTTCTTCTTTGGCACCGGCGCCGGCTCTGCCGGAGGTGTCATTGTAACAGGGGCCGCGGCCGGCTGCTGCGGCGCTTCCATTTCCACTTTGGCGGCGTTTTCGTCGACCTTGGCTACCGCGTTCATGCTGCTGCGCCTTCCGTATTCTTGACCTTGTCGCAGGACGGTGAATCGCCATCCGCGAGATTCTGTGCCATCGCATCCAATGCCCTGATCAGGACGCGGCGATCGTCCGGCGAAACGCCGGTCAGCGACTCCTCATAGACTTCGCCGGCGAGGCTCTTGACCTCCGCATACGCGGCACTTGCCTTGGGAGTTGGGAAGATCATGCGCACGCGGCGGTCGGCGGCGTCGGAGCGGCGCTCGATCCAGCCGCCCTCCTCCATCCGGTCAACCAGCCGCGAGACGCTGATCGGCTCGATTTCAAGCAGTTCAGCAAGCCGCGCCTGCGAAACGCCCGCTTCCTTGGCGACGCGAACCATCAGGCGCCATTGCGCCGAGGACAGGCCAAGGCCGCTGGCGCGCGCTTCGAAGCGCTTTCGCATCAGCCGCTGCACGTCGTGGATCAAAAATCCCAATCTGTCTACGCCTTCGGAAACCATGAGTGGCATATATAATAAGCGTGCTTATCATTCAAGTCCGGCATTGTTCCAGAAGCCAGCAAACGTGCATGGCAGCCGTGCAGCACAATCATGGCTGCGTCCGATGATTTTCGGCTGCCGCTACACCCATCACAAGCGGTTACGGATCAGCATGGTGACAACGAAGAAGGCGCCGAGCGAGCTGGTGATGATGCCGATCGGCAGTTCCTGCGGCGGCAGCAATGTGCGTGCCAGAAGGTCGCTTGCCAGCAACAGGACCGCCCCGAACAGCGCGCAACTTACGATCAGGCGCAGATGCAGCGGACCAGCCAGCGGCCGCGACAGATGCGGGATCATGAGGCCGACGAAGCCGATGACGCCGGCGACCGAAACCAGGATCGCGGTCGAAAACGCGGCGACCAGAAACGTCGTCCGTCGCATTCGCGCCACCGGCACGCCAAGACTTTCGGCGGCATTTTCGCCGGCCAGGAAAGCGTCCAGCCGGCGATGATTCCACAGCCCGTACGCCGCAATCGTGCCGGCCCCAAGCGCACCTAGCCAGATATTGTCCCACCGCGCCAGGCCGAGCCCGCCCATCGTCCAGAACAGCACCGAATGGGCGGCGCGCTGGTCACCGGCAAAGACCAGGTAATTGGTCAATGCGGTGAACATGAAGGAGACCGCAAGTCCGGCGAGGATCAGCCGTTCGGGGCCTTGTCCCCTCACCCGCGCAACCAGCAAAAGCACAACGCAAGCCGCCAGAATACCGCCGGTGAACGCGGCGATCGGTAGCGTCCAGATCCCGAAACTGTCGCCGAAGACGGTGATGACGGAGACAGCGCCGGCGGCGGCTCCCGACGAGAGACCGAACAGGAACGGATCGGCAAGATCGTTGCGCGTCACCGTCTGCAACAGCGCGCCGACCACGCCCAGGCCGCCGCCGAGACAGATGGCCAGGATGGTGCGCGGCAATCTGAGGTCGACGACGATCCTGCCGACCGGGCCGGACACGTCATGCCCCTTCAATCCGATCGCATGGCCAAGTGCTGCAACGACGTCGCCCAGCGGGATCATCGTCGAACCATAGGCGATCGATAGCAGCGCGAGCGCGGCCATAGCCGACGCGGCCGCCATCATGGCCAATACGAATGCCTTGTGCCGCAAAGTCATCTTCCCGGTTAAAATGCTTCCGGATGCATCGCCCTGGCGATCTTGCCGATCGCTTCGATGTTGGCCGGTCCGGGTGTCAGTTCGGCATAGCGAAGCGCCACGAAGCGTTCGTTCTTGACCGCGTCTATCTCCTTCATTGCCGGATGCGCTTTCAGGAAATCGAGCAGCTTCCGGTAGCCGCCGCCATCCTGATAGTCGAGCAGGATGAGGAATTGCGGATTGCGCGAGGCCACCGTCTCCCAATCCGTGTTGCCCCAGCTGGTGTCCATGTCGGCCATGATGTTGTCGCCGCCGGCCGCGGAAATCATGGCGTTGGGAATGGCGAACTTGCCTGATGTGAACGGCTTGTCCTCGCCGGAATCATAGAGGAAGACGCGCGTTCCCCTGCGGTCGCCGACCTTTGCGGCGATTTCGGCGAGCTGCGCCTTCCAGCCGGAGACGAGCTTATCCGCTTCGGCCTCCTTGCCGAAGATCTTGCCCAGCTTCTCGACATCGCCATAGAGCAGGTCCATCGAAGCGGCAGGCCGGTTCTTGTCGAGATGGACGCAGCTTTCCGTCAGCACCAGGGTCTTGATGCCGTGTGGCGCCAGCGTATCGGGCGTCACCTCGCCGCCCGGCTTCATGCCGTAATACCAGCCGGCGAAGAAGAAGTCGGGCTCGACAGCGACCAGGTTTTCCAGCGTCGGATATTTGGGCGCCAGTTCCGGGATCGAGCCTTGCTCGGCCTTGAATTCGGGGCCGACCTTGTACCATCCGGTGATGCCGGTCAGGCCGACGATCGACGGCTGCAGCTTCAGGGCGAAGGCCATCTCGGCCATGTTGAGATCGTGAATGACAGCGCGCTTTGGAGGCGCGTCGAAGGTCAGCGACTTGCCGCAGCTGTCGACCGTCACCGGAAAGGCGAAGGCCGTAGAGGCCAGCAGGGAGAAGGCAAGAGATACGGCAAGGCGTTTCACGGATGTTGCTCCTTCGTTGCACGGGAATTGGATCTGCGCTCACGAAGATGGCGCGGCACGGTTCGGAACCTCGAACACCGTCAGCTCGCGGTCCTCCGTCGGGTGGCGCAACCTAAAGACGTCGACACCGAAGATCTCGCGGATCAGCTGCTGAGTGAGTGCTTCGCGTGGCGGCGCCAGCACATGCAACCGGCCATGGCCCATCACCGCGACCCTGGTGGCGAAAGGCGTCACCAGCGCCAGATCGTGCAGCACCGCGATCACGGTCATGCCGAGGCCTGCAACCAGTTCGAGCAACTCGCTGCGCGCCCGCGGGTCGAGATGGTTGGTCGGCTCGTCGAGGAACAGGATCTTCGGCTCCTGTGCGATGGCGCGGGCAAGCTGGGCGCGCTGGCGCTCGCCGCCCGACAGCGAGCCGATGGTGCGGCCAAGCAGCGGCAACAGCCCGGTCCGGCGCAGCGCCTCGACGACAATGTCGCGTTCCTCGCTCCTGTGCCTGCGGCCGGTATGCGGAACCCGGCCGAGCTCGACATAATCGATCACCGCCAGCCGTGGATCCGGTTGATCGGTCTGGCCGACGACGGCGATGTGCAGCGCCCGCTCGGCGGTCGAAATCCTGTCCAGCAGGCGCCCGGTGAGCTTCACTTCGCCCGAACTCGGCCGCAGCATGCCCGACAGCATGCGCAGCAATGTCGTCTTGCCGGCGCCGTTGGGACCGATGATGGCGAGACGGTCGCCCGCCGCCACCGAAAGGCTGACCGGATGCACCAGATGCAGGCCATCCGCCGCCGCGGCCAGGTCGCGGGCCTCGAGAAGCGGCGCGGTCATGGGCAATTCCTTGCAGGGCCTGCCGGAATACGGGCCAGCGTCTTGCTTGCCAATCCTGCCGGACGCTGGCCTGAATTCACCTCGGTGGCGATATCGCGGCAAAGCGTGCACACGATGATGCGATGCATGGGAATGCAGTGAATGCGATCGATGGAGCCGTCCAACTTCCGTCACTTTCAAAAATGGCGACGGAAGGAAGCTGGCTTGAACCGGTCGACAAGACCGAACCCCGCGTCTCCTCCCGGCACACCCCGTCCGGTCAACCCATGCAGATGGCAGGTCTCCTGGCTCGCGGGTCGTTGCGCCATCCTGCCTTCCCAGCCTTGCCGGCCAGTGGCTTCTCGGATTTTGCTCGCCGCTTACAGTTGCGGGGGCAGCCATGGCTTCGACCCGAAAATCGGGCCTCACCATGTTCCCTTTTCACCCCTCGCCTTGCGGCGCGGGGACCATCACGAGTCGCAGCCTAGGATGCAGGCAGCGTCGAGGCAAGGTCGATGCATGTTCTGTTATAACGATACAAACGTGTGGTCAATCACTATCGCGCGCCACCAGTTCCAGCGGCCAGACCTCGCGAATGATCTCTGGCCCTTTCGCGCCGGCGAAAGCCGGGAGCGAGGCGAGCAGGATTTCGCCGAGCCGCCGCCCCATCGGGTCAAGGCTCGGACGAAAGCCGGTCAGCGCCGGCGAGAAATAACGGCAGAGCGGCGTGTCGACGATGACGATCACCGCGACATCCTGCCCGGGCTTGATCCCCATTTCGGCGAGCGCTTTGCAGCCGCCGAGCGCCATCGAGTCGTTGTTGAAGATAATCGCGGTCGGCGGATCCTTCGACCGCATGACTTGCGGTGTCACCGCGTAGCCACCGGCTTCGTTGATAAAACCGTCCACAATCAGGCCGGGATCGACTTCGATGCCGTGCCGCCGCAGCGCCTTGCAATAACCCTCCAGAAACAGATAACCGAAATTCAGGTCAAGCGACGGCCGGATGGCGGCGATGCGGCGGTGGCCACGCGCAACCAGCCGGTCGACCGCATCGGCGCCCGCCTTCTCGAAATCCAGATCCAGAGAGGGATAGCTGTCGTCGCCGGACCGGCTTCGGCCGAGCGTCGCGAAGGGAAAGCCGGCCTTGCTCAGATAGTCGATGCGATCGTCCTCGCGCCGCGTCCAGGCCAGTACGACGGCATCGGCACGACGCGTCTCGACGACGCGGCGCAGCCGCTCCTGTTGATAATCCGCCGGCGCGCCCATGACGATGATCAGGTCCAGCCCGCACTCGGCCAATGTCGCTTGCAGTCCGGTGAGGAACGGAATGAAGAACGGCTCGCCATACTGCTGGTCGCCCGGATGCGGCTGCAGCATGAAAGCCACGGCATGGGTGGTGCCGCGGCGTAGGTTCCTGCCCGAGTGGTTCGGTGAATAATTGAGCTTCCGGGCCGCCTCGAGCACGCGCTGGCGTGTCTCGGCGTTCACGTCGGCGCGCCCGTTAAGCGCGCGCGAGACTGTACCGATCGAAATGTTCAGGTGCCGCGCAAGATCGTGAATGCTGGACGCCAAGACCTCCCCCTCCTGCTTCTGGCTAGCACCAGCCGGTCGTGCGGCCAAGGCGTTTCAGAGCCGACGGTACAAATCCGATTGACAATATATGCCATCGGGTGTGTCATCGTAAACGTTTACGGAAGTCATTTACGGACTGCCGTGGGTGCCAGCCAGGAGGGGTTGGCCGGAGGAGCGCTGGATGATGCACGTCGTCCTGGTCGGGTGCGGAGCCATGAGCAAAACCTGGCTCGAGGCCATCAGCCAATCCCCTGCCGTCAAGATCGTCGGTCTCGTCGACCTCGACGCCGACAGGGCGCGCCAGCGGGCACGCGAATACGACCTCGCCGGGGTCGCGATCGGGACCGATCTCGACGTCGTTCTCTCCCAGACCAGACCCGATGCGGTGTTCGACGTGGTCGTGCCTGCCGCCCGTCGCGCCGTGGCGAATTCGGCCTTTGCCCATGGCTGTCATCTGTTGACGGAAAAGCCGCTGGCCGACAGCCCGGACAATGCGCGCGCCATCATCGACGATGCGCGGCGCGCCCGGCGCATCCATGCCGTGGTGCAGAACCGCCGCTACGTCGCCAACGTCCGGCGCATCCGGCGCTTCCTCGGCTCCGGCGCCATCGGCGCTGCGACCAGCATCCATGCCGATTTTTTCATTGCGCCGCATTTCGGCGGTTTCCGCGAAGGCATGCGCCATGTGCTGCTGCTCGACATGGCGATCCATACATTCGACGCCGCCCGCTACATGGTCGATGGCGAGCCGACCGAAGTGTATTGCCGGGAATGGGAGCCGGCCAATTCCTGGTACCGGCAGGGATCGTCGGCAAGCGCCACCTTCGAGCTCGGCCAGGGCAAGATGTTCACCTATCGCGGCAGTTGGTGCGCCGACGGTTTCCGCACCAGTTGGGAAGGCAGTTGGCGCATCGTCGGCGAACGCGGCAGCCTGACCTGGGATGGTCATGACGAGTTGAAGGCCGAAGCCGTGCTGCCGGAACGCGAAGGCCTGCTCGACAAGGTCGTGTCGGTAGCGGTGCCGCCGCTCGACCCTGCCGACCGCATCGGCGGGCATCTCGGCGTCATGGAAGATTTCGTCCGCGCCGTGGAAACCGGCACCGAGCCGGAGACGCGCGGCGCCGACAATATCAAGAGCCTGGCCATGGTTTTCGCGGCGATCGAAAGCGCCGAGACCGGGCGCCGGATCGAAATCCCCAGGCAGGAAGGATGACCATGGCGGACCCGCTTCTCGACATCAGGATCGGCACCATGGTGCGGGCCAATCTCGAAGACCCGGCCGCCTATGTCAGGCAGATCCTGCCGCTCGGTTTCGAGAGCGTCCAGCCCTTCTTCTGGCAGACGCTGGGCGGCAAGGACCTGGGGCGGCTCGCCGGCGAGATCCGCGACGCGATCGGCGATGCCGATGTCAGCGTCAGCTCGATCGGCGTGTTCGGCAATCCACTCGAGAGCGGCGACACCGACCGCGGCGTGCTCAAGGCCTGGGAAACGGCGATCGACAGCGCGCATCTGTTCGGCACCAATCTGGTCAGCGGTTTTACCGGCCGCATCCGCGGCAAGCCGCTGACCGACAGCCTGCCGCGCTACCGCGAAGTCTGGGGCGAATTGGCCAAACGCGCGGCCGACAAGGGCGTGCGCATCGCCTTCGAGAATTGCGCCATGGATGGCAACTGGGCCGCCGGCGACTGGAACATCGCCCATAATCCGGACGCCTGGGAACTGATGTTCAACGAATTGCCGGATGAGAATCTGGGTCTGGAATGGGAGCCCTGCCATCAGTTGGTCTATCTGATCGACCCGATCCCGCAGATCCGCAAATGGGCGCATCGCATCTTCCATGTCCACGGCAAGGACGCGACGGTGCGCTGGGATGTCATACGCGAGCACGGCGTCTTCGGCCGCCTGCCCTTCGTGCAGATGCGCACGCCCGGCTTCGGCGACAGCGACTGGACGCGGGTGATCAGCGAATTGCGGCTGGCCGGATACAAGGGCGCCATCGACATCGAAGGTTGGCACGACCCGGTCTATCGCGACGATCTTGAAATGACAGGCCAGGTCCGCGCGCTGGAATACCTCCAGCAATGCAGGGGAGGCCTGAGCTACCTGCCGAACCCGACGTGAGGATTGGCCGGCGGGAGGAGCCGGACGGGATTGCCGAAGCAGATGTCGAAACCCTCGCTCGCGAGGACAAAAGGGAGGAACGTGCATGAGCATCGCCAAGAGAACGACACTTCTGCGCACGACCGTGGTGGCGACCGCCACGGCGCTCGCCGCCGCCATCTCCACCTTGCCGGCACAGGCGCTCGACGCGCAATGGTGCAAGGACGTCCACATCCGTTTCTTCGTCGGCGGCGCCGAGGGCGACGCTTTCGGCACCATTGTCTACAATGGCGCCAGGCAGGCTGCGGCCGATCTCGGACCGAAAGTGGATTACATCTTCTCAGGCTGGGACATCGAAAAAATGGTCCAGCAGCTGCGCGAGGCGGTCGCCGTCAAGCCCAACGGTATTGCCATGATGGGCCACCCCGGCGACGCCGCCATCATGCCGCTGGCCGAACAGGCGCATAAGGACGGCATCAAGATGATGTACCAGAACGTGCCGGTGCCGACGGTGGTGACGGCCTTCGGCGGCGGCTATGTCGGCGCGCAGCAGGAACAGCAGGGCCGCGCGCTCGGCGCGGAAGCCTTCAAGCTGGCCAAGCTCAAGGCCGGTGACAAGGCGATCATGATCGGCCCGTTCGAGAACGAGAGCCGCGGCGCCCGCGAGCGAGGAACCGTCTCCGCCTTGAAAGAGGCCGGCATCGATGTCGTTCAAATCAATTCCGCAACCGAATGGGCAGCCGATCCGAATCTGGCGATCCCGGTGATCACCGCCGCCTTGCTCAACAACCCCGGCGTGAAGGCCGTCGGCTACCCCGGCGGACAGATGCTCGGCAACGTCCAGACCTATATGACGGCGGCGGGCCGGAAGCCGGGCGACATCTTCAATTTCGGCTTCGACACCAGCCCGCAGATCGTGGAAGCCTTCAAGGGCGGCTGGGTGCAACTGACCGCCGACCAGCAGCCGTTCATGCAGGGCTATCTGCCGATCCTCAGCCTCTGCCAGCAAGTGGTGCTGGGGCTGGCACCGATGAATGTCGATACCGGCGCCGGCTTCGTCACGCCTGAGAATTACAAGATCGTCGCCGAACTGGCCAAGCAGGCACTGCGCTGACCTCCCAAGCCGCCGGCCGGGGGCTCAGGCCCGGCCGGCGGGACCGCCGGCGAGGCCCGGCATGCGACAAGCAAGCGAGGACCCGATGGCCGAACGCATCATCGAACTGCGCGACATCACGAAATCCTACGGCCAGGTTTACGCGCTTGGCGGGGTCAATCTCAGCGTCGACCGCGGCGAGGTGGTCGGACTGATCGGCGACAATGGCGCCGGCAAGTCGACGCTGATCAAGATCCTCGCCGGCGCGGTCAAGCCGACCAACGGCGAGATCCTCGTTCGCGGCAAGCCGGTCACCGGCTGGAACGCGGCGCGCTCGCGCGACGCCGGCATCGAGACCGTGTTCCAGGACCGGGCGCTGGCCGTGCAGCAGACCATCGTGCGCAATATCTTCATGGGACGCGAACTCACCGGTTTCCTCGGCTGGCTGAAGGTCGGCACCGAAATCAGGGAGGCGAGCCGGCTTATGCGCGAGATCGGCTTCACTTCGAAAGTGTTCACGCCGCAGTCCGTCGTCGGCCAGCTTTCCGGCGGCGAACGCCAGGGCGTGGCGATCGCGCGCGCCATCTACAAGCAGGCCGACCTGATCATCCTCGACGAGCCGACGACAGCTCTGTCGCTGACCGAAACCGCCAAGGTCTTCCACTTCGTGCGCCAGGTGCGGGCGAGCGGGCGCTCGATCCTGTTCATCGGCCACAACATCCACCATGTCTTCGACATAGCCGACCGTTTCGTCGTGCTCGATCGTGGCACTGTGGCGCTACAGGTCGACAAACGCGACATCAAGTCGGCCGACACGCTCGTCAATTTCATGGAAGACCTCGCGCATCCCGGTGGACTGCCCGGCTTGAGCGAAGCCCAGCGCGCGGAGGACACAAGGCCATGAGCAACATCGCGGAACCCAATCGCCAAGCCACCTCGCCCCATGCCGAAATGGGCGAAGCGGCATGGAAGCATCCGTCCGATCATTTGCTGCGCGGCTTCGTTCTCGACAATCGCGCGGCGCTGGGCACGCTCGGCGTGTTCGCGGTGATGATGGTCGCCTTCACCATCGCCAATCCGACCGTGTTCACCACCTGGTTTCTTTACAGCTCCGTGCTGACCACGCTGCCGGTCGCGCTGTTCGTGGTCGTGCCGCTGGTCTTTGTCGTCACCGCCGGCGAGATCGACCTGTCGTTTCCGGCGACGATGGGTTTTGCCTCCTGGGTTTTCGCGCTGGTCGTTCAGGCCGGCTACGATCCCTTCCTCGGCATCGTCGCAGCACTCGCCACCGGCATGCTGCTCGGCTTCCTGGTCGGCGTGCTGGTCGTCTATGGCAGCCTGTCGTCGCTGATCGCCACGCTCGGCATGAACTTCCTGCTGCGCGGGCTGATCCAGATCATCAACGAAGGCAAGTCGACCGCGCTGCCGACGCTCGGGCAAAGCTGGACCTATACGATCTTCTCCAGCCAGGTTTACGGGATTCCGGTACAGATCCTGTGGGCGCTCGCCTTCGTCGTGTTCGCCGCGCTGCTCTACAACCGCCACCGCTTCGGCGCGCAGGTGAAGGTGGTCGGCGACAATCCCGACAGCGCCCAGCAGATGGGCATCGACGTCAAGCGGGTGAAGGTCAAGGTGTTCGTCTTCGTCGGTATCGGGGCCGCGATCGGCGGCACCTTCTCGACGATGATCAACTTCACCTGGTGGCCAACCGCCGGCGACGGCTATCTGTTGCCGGTGCTGGCTTCGGTGTTCGTCGGCGGCACGCCGACCTGGGGCGGCATCGGTACCGTGCTTGGCGGCGCTATCGGCGCGCTGACGGTGGCGTTCATCCAGACCGGCGTCGTCGCTGCCGGCCTCAGCGGCTTCTATGTGCAGTTCTTCAACGGGCTGATCATCATCCTGTCGCTGCTTGGCCACCGCTGGAACCAGGCGCGCTACCGCTGAAACGCTACCCAAGGCCGGCCGTTCGGCGCGACCGTCCGAGCTCAATCCGGTAGCTACAACGGCGGCCGCGCGGACGAGAACGCAGGGCCGGGGTCGTCGATTTACGTCACGCGCAATATCGATCAAACTGATGAAATGCGACGCTTTGGTGCACCCAGTGCACTTTCGCTTGATTTAGTGCACCCTCTGCATTAAATTTGGCGCGATGGAACAGCCACATGCCCACTTTGAAGGTTCTCGACGGCATCAAGATTCAGGTCTTTGCGGATGACCATAACCCGCCTCACTTTCACGCGTTGAAGGGTGAGTATGAAGTCCTGATCAGAATTGGCTCATGGAACGTGTTGCGTGGCCAAATGCGTCGCAAAGACCTCGATGCCGTAATCGCTTGGGCTAACTCGCATGAAGAGGAGTTGCGCAATGAATGGACCCGCCTCAATGGTTGACGATATCGTAACAGTCGGCAATCCGCTCCCCAGGATCGCCTCGGTCACCATGATTGATGGCCGCCGCGTGCGCATCACCTGGCGAGACGGCCGCTCCAATACGGTTGACCTGAATCCAGTGTTGAATAGCCATCGACACTTCATTCCGCTTCGCGACGATGACGAGCTGTTTGGAACCATGCGGGTTAACGAAGACGGCAATGCAATCGAGTGGGACGGGGGAATCGAGTTGTCAGCCGAATGGATCGATACCCTGCCCTCAATTGGTATGGAGAACCGGGAATTCCGCCATATCATGGACGATCTGCTGAAATTCTCGCTTGAGGGGATGGCGCTCCAGTTGGAAATCTCCAGGCGCCAAATTGCCAACTATAGAGGATCGACACCGATCCCCAATTCAATCGCGTTGGCTACTCGATATCTCGCCGAGAAGGCCGGTCAACGATGACCCCGTCTGGAGGCGGATAGGCTCGCTGACTGTTCCAAGCATGCGGCTGCTGGCCGCCAGCGCATCGTGGCTTTGGGTTGTCGGTCGGTCTGTTACATCGAAGCGTCTGGTTTGGCCTCATCGTAACGAGGCACCATGCCCTACCCCATCGGCAGCGCGGGCCAGCGGTCCACGAGGCTGTCGCCCGAAAAGACCGCGATCGATCCGAACTGCTGCAGCACCGCCTCGCTTTGCGTCGGACGCAGGAAGACGTAGTCGCCGGACCTGGTGGTGGCATCGCCGGGCAGGCCCATGAATTGCTGGTTCGAAGAAAGGCCAAGCAGGCCATTGGCCTTCATGCCTTCGGGAAACACCGGTTCGGCCATCCATTTGCCGCCATAGAGATAGCAACCCTTGCGCGGAAACCGGCCGACCGTCTGCAGCAGGCGGGTGACCGCCGGCGGGCCTGGCAGCATCGGCTCGACCACCTTGAGGATCGGCGTGGCGATGAAGGCCGCGGGCTGGAAGCCGTCGAGGCCGGGCGTGTCGAAATCCCCGGGCAGCACGAAGGCCGACCCGATCGACACTTCGTTGGCCATGCCGCCATGGTGAAGCAGTGCCGTCTTCGAGCCGCCGATGTTCAGTATTCGGCGCTGGTCCTCGCCGAGAGCCGCGATGAACGCCGCGGCCCGCTGCGACGCCTCTGCCAGCGCCTTTTTGGGACCGCCGAACAGACCGGGAATGTGCGGCGCGTGCGCCTCGTAGGCCATGACGCCTTCGCAGCGCAGCCGGGCGGGCAGCGCGTTCAATGCCTTCGACAGCGCGCGCGGTTCCGGGAACCCGCCCCGATGCAGCCCGACATCGATCTCGAAAGCGATGCGCAACCCGACGTCCAGTTCGGCGGCCAGAGCGCCGTATTCCGCCAGTCTCTCCTCGCTGTCGATCAGCCAGCAGATACGCGACCAGTCGGCGGTACTGCTTGAAATCGCCTGCTTTGCCGCGCCGACCGGCATCGGCTTGCCGTAGAGCATGTCGGCATCGGGAAAAGCGTCGAGCACGGCCCTTGTGATCGACGGATGAAACGTCATGAAGCGATGGGTGCCGAGCGCCCCGGCGATGTGCGAAAGCAGCGGCAGGCAAGCAAGCGACTTGTCGACCAGCCGCACGGCAAGGCCGGGCGCCAGTCTCTGCTTCACCAGGTCGATGTTGCGGTCCAGCCGGTCGCGGTCGAGCACGAGACAAGGCTGAAAGACGCCGGCCGCCCTCAACGCATCCGACAGCGCGGTGAAATAGCCGCTCATTGGCCGATGCCGAACAGGCCGGCCATGTAGGGCGAGACGAAACGGTTCTCGGGATCGATGTCTCCCCGAACGGCCATGGCATCATCCCAGCGCGGATAGAGCTTTTTGAGATCCGCCGCCTTTAGGCTGTGCATCTTGCCCCAATGCGGCCGGCCGCCATGCCTGCGGAAGATCGGCTCGGCCGCCCGCATGAAGGGCTCAGGGTCGTTGGCGGCATCGTGGTGAATGGCGATCGAGCAGGTCAGACGCTTGTAGAAGGGCGAAAGCCAGAACATGTCGGGTGCCACCGAGCGCACCTCCATCGGAAAATAAACTTCCGGAAAGTGCTTCTCGGTCAGCTCGATGATCTGCGTGATCACCTTCGGCCCCTCCTCGAAGGGCAGATGATACTCCATCTCGTTGAACTTGGTCTGCCGGTCGCTGGCATAGACGTTGAGCCAGTCCTGCACATAATCCTCGGCCGGCACCTTCTTCACGGCGCCGCGGATCAAGGAGCGGCGCAGCCATGGCAGCCGGCGCAGCGCCCTGCTCAGCTTGCGTAGCGTCGCCAGGCCGGCCTCGTCGTGCTCGGTAGGCCTGGTGGTCGGGTTCGCGTCGCTGAGGTCGCTGGCGATGAACTGCGCGTAGCCGGAAAACGGGATGTAGTAGAATTCGGCCGACCGGTGCGCGGCCATCATCGTCTCGAAATCGCGCAGCATGTCGGCGATCGGCAGCACCCACTTGCGGCGGCGCAGCCGGTAGGTCGCGATGTTGTTCAGCGTGACTTCGGTCAAGATGCCGAAGGAGCCGAGCGCAACGCCCATCGCCTGGATCATGTCCTGGTCGCGGGTCCGATCGAATTCGCGCAACTCGCCCCGTCCGTCCACGATCTGCACCGTCTCCAACTGGGTGTGATAAGCACCCAGCGCCGGCCCGGAACCATGGGTGGCGGTGCCCAGCGCGCCGCCGATCGCCTGGCGGTCGATGTCGCCCATATTGGGCAGGCCCTGGCCCAGGCCTTGCAGTATGTGCATCAGCGGGCCGAGCCGCGTCCCTGCCCGCACCCGCGCGCGATGGCTTTGTACATCGTGCGAGACCAGCCCCTCGATCTTCTCCAGGGAAACGATCGAGCCTTGCGATGCCACCAGCGGCGTGAAGGAGTGGCCAGCACCCGCCACGCGCAGCGGCCCAGGTGCCGTGCGCACCAGATCGGCAAGCTCGCCGGCGTCGGTTGGAGTGGCGACCAGCTTCGGCTCGGCGCGCACGAAGCCCGACCAGTTGCTCCAGTTCCGCGCGGTGATCGTCGACATCCAGCCGTCCCGTCAGGCGCGCCGACGGCGCATAGTGGCCACGAACAGGCCAAGCAGGGCCACGCTGGCAAACGCGCTTGCCGCGGCGAATTCCGGCACGGGCCGGAAATCCTTGCCGTCGATGAGCAGCGACGCCGCGACCGGCCCGATCGCCAGACCGAAGAGCTGTGCAGCCGGCACCAGCAGCACGGCGGTACGCGTCTCGTCCGCCGTGATCGTCAGCCGGATCTGATAAGGTACGATGAACAACAGGATGAAGCCCATGATCAAGGCGGCGATCCAGAATGTCGTCAGGCCAGGTGCGCTGGCAAGAACAAGGGAGGAGACCAGCGCGACGGCACCGATGGCCGTAATGGCAATGCGGTAATCGATGCGCGCCTCGAACACGGTCGCCGTCATCGCGCCCAGGACCTGCGTCGCCAGGCTGGCCGAGACGATCAGGCCGACGGTCCAGCTATCAATCCCATACTGCGCACCGAGCGGTTCCAGGAAGGCCCAGATCGCGCCGAAGAACATGAAGTAGCAGAAGACCGACAATAGCGCGGTGATCGACGGAACCGTCAGCACATTGGCCAGGTTCTCCTCTTTCGGCAGGTCGGCGTAGTCACCGGGTACGGTGAAAGCGGCCGCCAGCGAGACGACGCAGACGACGGCAAGCACGATGAAGCCGCCGGACGACCCCGCCTCGGGAATGACATAGAGTGCCAAAAGCAGAGCGAGCGCACATTGCGCCAGGGTCTGCAGCGTCACGAAATAGCCGCCGATGCGCTCCGCCCGGCGCGAACGGGCGATCAGTTCGGTGGCGATCGCGACCAGGCCGCCCTCAGCCAGCCCGGCGATGGCGCGGGCGGCGATCAGCGCATTGGCGCTTGCGGCATGGGCGGTCCACACATTCGCCAGGGCCAGCAGGATCAAAAGGACGGCGCTTTTCCAGCGCATGTTGCGCGCGGAAAGCAGCATCGCCACCACGGCTGAACCGATGGCGATCGCGATCATCTCCGCCGTGGCGACCAGCGCCAGTTCATCGCCGCTGACATGGCCCTCGGTGTAAAGCGCGCCAAGCAGCACGGGCTGAAGCCCGAGGATCAGCAGCCCGACCGAGCCGATCCATAATGCGGAGCCGAGCTCGACGCCGGTCGGGTTGCCGACCAGCCAATCGCCATTTTCCGCTTGTACGGCTTGCGTCGCAGTCACGAGGCGCCTCCCAACGTCCTTGCAGTGCGATAAAAAAGCTGACAACTTGTCAGCATTACGAAACTGATACTTGATCATGTTTCTTGTCAACCGGGAATTTTGAAGCTCTCGCGAGAGATTGGGCGCATGGCGGAAGCAAGGCGGATGGCGACGGCGCCGAGGCGCAGGCCCAAGCAGGAGCGGAGCCGCGAACGCATCGACGCGATCCTTTCGACGACCATGCGGCTGATCGGCGAAAAAGGCATCGACGCAGTGACGATGAAGGAAGTGGGCGCTCTGGCGGGAGGACCGATCGCCACCGTCTACCATTATTTTCCCAATAAATCGGCGATACTGGCGATGCTCTATGAGCGCTTCTCGGAGGAAAGCCGCGCACGCTTCGGCGAGATCATCGCCGAAATAAGTGGGCTTGAGGACGTGACGGCTGCCGCGGACCGCATGATCGAGGACTATTACCGGCGCGTGGCCGACGACCCGGCCATCCAGGATCTGCAGAACGCGATACAGGCTGACAAGGCGCTGCAGAACCTCGACATTGCTGAGACAAGGCACCAGGCCAAGATGTTCTGCGACCACGTCGCTCCGATGCTGCGGCCCGACCGGCGCGAAGACTTCGCGCGTGTGGTGTTCCTGATCTTCCAGCTTGCCGGCGGCGTCGTGCGGCTAGCGCTGACGCAGGACGAGAAGGAAGGCCGCCGCACGATCGACGACTACAGGTCCATCATCCATACGCAGCTGAGATTGTTTCTGTAGTTTTCGGCGGCGGCTTTCGCGCCCCTCTCCCGTGACATCGACACGTCTTGCGTATCGAAGTATCGGGCGGCAGGATCTCTGACCGATAGCGGCAGAGCACCCCTCCGCGCCTTGTTTTGCCGTCGATTGCGGGAGGAACCGGCGCATTTCGCATGAAAGGCCAGCGGCAACTGGCACGTTCTGCGAGCGGGCTTTCGCGGAAAACAAAATTTCGCGCCGCTGCCCGCTCGCGCGCGCCTTGACTCTCGCCAGCCAGCAGCCTATTTCACCGCCACGTTAGCACTCGCCCTGGGTGAGTGCTAACCACAGGTCCGGTACCGCCGGGCTTTGTAGATTGTCCGGCTTCGCCGGACGGAGGAACTGTTTCTCACCGTTCTCATCGAGGAAGAAAACATGGCAAAGTCGAAGTTCCGCCCGCTTCATGACCGCGTGGTCGTACGCCGGGTCGAATCCGAATCCAAGACCGCCGGCGGGATCATCATCCCCGACACGGCGAAGGAAAAGCCGCAGGAAGGCGAGATCATCGCCGTCGGCTCCGGCGCCCGCGACGAAGCTGGCAAGCTCGTGCCCCTGGACGTCAAGGCTGGCGACCGCATCCTGTTCGGCAAGTGGTCGGGCACCGAAGTCAAGCTCAATGGCGAAGACCTTCTGATCATGAAGGAATCCGACATCATGGGCATCATCGGCTGAATATCGGCCTTTCCATCAACTGAATCTTAAATCTTCGGGCTCGATCCGAGCCCCTGCCAGGAGTTGAACATGGCTGCCAAAGACGTAAAATTCTCCCGCGACGCCCGTGAGCGCATGCTGCGCGGCGTCAACATCCTCGCCGACGCGGTGAAGGTCACGCTCGGCCCCAAGGGCCGCAACGTCGTCATCGACAAGTCGTTCGGCGCACCGCGCATCACCAAGGACGGCGTCACCGTCGCCAAGGAAATCGAACTTGAGGACAAGTTCGAGAACATGGGCGCGCAGATGGTCCGCGAAGTCGCTTCGAAGACCAACGACATCGCCGGCGACGGCACCACGACCGCGACCGTTCTGGCGCAATCGATCGTCCAGGAAGGCCACAAGGCGGTTGCCGCCGGCATGAACCCGATGGACCTGAAGCGCGGCATCGACCTGGCCGTGACCGAAGTGGTCGCAGCTCTCGGCAAGGCCGCCAAGAAGATCAAGACCTCCGAGGAAGTCGCCCAGGTCGGCACCATCTCGGCCAATGGCGACGAGTCGGTCGGCAAGATGATCGCGGAAGCGATGCAGAAGGTCGGCAACGAAGGCGTCATCACCGTCGAGGAAGCCAAGACCGCCGAGACCGAGCTGGAAGTCGTCGAAGGCATGCAGTTCGACCGCGGCTATCTCTCGCCCTACTTCGTCACCAACCCCGATAAGATGGTTGCCGATCTCGAGGACGCCTACATCCTGCTCCACGAGAAGAAGCTCTCCAACCTGCAGGCCATGCTGCCGGTCCTGGAAGCGGTCGTGCAGACCTCCAAGCCGCTGCTCATCATCTCGGAAGACGTCGAAGGCGAGGCCTTGGCCACGCTGGTCGTCAACAAGCTGCGCGGTGGCCTGAAGATCGCCGCCGTCAAGGCTCCGGGCTTCGGTGATCGCCGCAAGGCCATGCTGGAAGACATCGCCATCCTCACCGGTGGCCAGGTCATCTCCGAAGACCTCGGCATCAAGCTCGAGAATGTCGGCCTCAACATGCTCGGCCGCGCCAAGAAGGTGTCGATCTCGAAGGAGAACACCACCATCGTCGACGGCGCCGGCAAGAAGGCCGAGATCCAGGGCCGCGTTGCCCAGATCAAGCAGCAGATCGAGGAGACCACCTCGGACTACGACAAGGAGAAGCTGCAGGAGCGTCTGGCCAAGCTCGCCGGCGGTGTTGCCGTTATCCGCGTCGGCGGTGCGACCGAAGTGGAAGTGAAGGAAAAGAAGGACCGCGTCGATGACGCCCTCAACGCGACCCGCGCGGCCGTAGAAGAAGGCATCGTTGCCGGCGGTGGCGTGGCCCTGCTGCGCGCTTCGGGCAACCTCAAGGCCACCGGCGTCAACTCCGACCAGGCCGCCGGCATCAACATCGTTCGCCGCGCACTGCAGGCCCCGGCCCGTCAGATCGCTGCCAACGCCGGTGCGGAAGCATCGATCGTTGCTGGCAAGATCCTCGAGAACAAGGGCGCGACCTTCGGCTACAACGCCCAGACCGGCGAATATGGCGACATGATCGCCATGGGTATCGTCGATCCGGTCAAGGTCGTGCGTACGGCTCTCCAGGACGCGGCCTCGGTCGCCGGCCTGCTGGTCACCACCGAAGCCATGATCGCGGAGGCTCCGAAGAAGGAGTCGGCTGGCGGCGGCATGCCTGGCGGCATGGGCGGCGGCGGCATGGGCGGTATGGGCGGCATGGACTTCTAATCCAGCCATCTGCTTTATGCATGCGGAAAGGGCGGCAGCGATGCCGCCCTTTTCTTTGCACATTCAGGCTTTGCTTCAGCGTGGTCGGTTGGAACCAGCGTCAGACAGCAGTGCTCTCCGCTTGCCGCGTCGCCTTGCCGGCGAGGACTGCCTGCTCGATCAGGGTAGCCACCTCATCGGCCACGACGTTGATCGATGAGCGATCGCGGGTGGCGCGGGCAATCACCATCAGGCCTTCCAGCGAGGACTCGACCAACAGCGCCAGCGCCCGTGCGCGGCGCTCGACCACCCCTGCCCTGACAAACGCCTGGCGCAGCAGGCCGATCCACTGCTCGAAAGCGGAGCGGCAGATTTCCTCCAAGTCCGGCACGTCGTTCGGCGCATCGAGCACGACCGGCGCGATCGGGCAGCCGAGCGAGAATTCGTTGTCCTCCAGCATGCGAGCGACCGACTGGTAAATGTGGTGAACGGCAACCGCCGGATCGCTTTCCGCCGCCAGCTCGGCGCCAAGCCTCTCAGTCACCTCGGCCACGCTGGCGCGCGTCACTTCGACGACCAGCTGATCCTTGCCACCGGGAAAGTGGAAATAGAGCGAGCCGCGCGGGGCGCCGCTGGCGCTCAGTATGTCATTGAGCGAAGTGCCGTGATAGCCGCGCCGCCTGAGCAGCAATCCGGTCGTTTCGAGTATGCGGGCTCTCGTATCGTTCGCCATGTCAACCTCTGTCAGGAGAGATCCTTATAAGCCTTGCCAGAAATATGACAACTGGTCTACATAATATGTAGATCAGTCTATATAATCGAGAGCCGAAATGCGCAGCTATCGTCTTGAGGGTTTGGGCGGAACCGAATGTCTGGTGATGCGGGAAGAGGTGCGACCGGAGCCAAGTCCCCAGGAGATCGTGGTGCGGGTGCGCGCCACCTCGCTCAACCGACGCGATACGATGATCCTCAATGGCACCTACCCCCTGACACCGCGCCGCGGGATCGTTCCGCTCAGCGACGGCGCCGGCGAGGTCGTCGCCATCGGCGATGATGTCACACGCTTTGCCGTCGGCGACCGTGTCACCGGCAGCTATTTCGCCCGCTGGATCGATGGCCGCATCAATGCCGGACTGATCGACCAGCTCGGCTGCACGCTGGATGGCATGCTCGGCGAGTACGCCGTGCTTGACGAGCAATGGGCGGTGCGAGTTCCCGAGCATCTCGACTGGCGCGAGGCGGCAACGCTGAGCTGCGCCGGCCTGACAGCCTGGAACGCACTGACCGGGGCGGAGATTCCCAAGCCCGGCCAATGGGTTCTAGTCATAGGCTCGGGCGGCGTCTCGCTGTTCGCGTTGCAGTTCGCCAAGCTGCTCGGCTGCCGCGTCGTCGCCGTCACCTCTCGCGCCGAGAAGGTCGGCAAGCTGCGGGCGATGGGGGCCGACCTCGTCGTCTCCTCGACCGACATGCCGGAATGGGGGGCGATGGTGCGTGGCGAAACCGGCGGTATCGACCTTACCGTCGAAACCGGCGGCCCGCCGACCTTCGCGCAGTCGCTGATCGCCAGCGCGCTTTATGGGCGCATCGTGCTGCTCACCATTCAGGATGCGAAGGGCGCAACGGTGCAGATCCCCGGCGCCGTCTATCAGCGCAGCCTCGTCACAATCGGCCGTCTGTTCGTCGGCAGCCGCGCAAACCTCGAAACGATGCTCAACGCCGTCTCGGCGCACCGGTTGAGACCGGTCATCGACAAGGTCTTCCCCTTCGCCGAGGCCCGCGACGCCTACCGCTATTTCCAGCAGGGCGACGTCTTCGGGAAGGTCGTCATCGACGGAGCCTGATCTTTCATATCGATCGAACCAGAAGGGAGAACAGCAATGACAATTCGTGAAGCTTCGGCCGAGTGGCAAGGCACGCTGAGGGAAGGTTCAGGCCGGCTGCGGCTCGGCAGCGGTGTGTTCGAAGGCGCCTATTCCTTTCCGTCGCGTTTCGAGAACGGCCCCGGCACCAACCCGGAAGAACTGATCGCGGCCGCGCATGCCGGCTGTTTCTCGATGGCGCTGACCTTCATCCTTGGCCAGGGAGGTCATGTTCCCCGGGACATCCGCACCATCGCCAGGGTGCACCTCGGAGCGACCGAGGCCGGGCCGACCATCACCCGCATCGACCTTGAAACGGCGGTGGAGGTCACGGGGCTCGCCGAAGACCAGTTCGAGCGCCTTGCCCAGTCCGCCAAGGCGAGCTGTCTCGTTTCGCGCGCGCTGGCCGGCGTGGCCCAGATCAACCTCAAGGCGACCCTCGTGGGTACCGCCGCGCAACAATGAATCAGGAGAAGTACGAGATGAGCAGCATCATGGACGGTCATCCAGAGTCGCGGCGGACAGCCGAGATCATGCGGCGCTTCAACGATGTGTTCCAGTTGCACGATCCGTCGGCGCTTGCCGAGTTGGTGGGCGAGGACTGCGTGATTGAAAACACCGTGCCGGCACCGGACGGTGCGCGCCATGCCGGCAAGGCGGCCTGCGTCGGGCTATGGACGGCGATCGCGACCCAGCCCGGCACGCGCTTCGACATCGAGGAGACCTTCGTCGCCGGCGAGCGGGCGACGATCCGCTGGCGCTACTGGATGGCGGACGGCAATTCGCTGCGCGGCGTCAATCTGATGCGCGTCGAGGGCGGGCGGATCGTCGAGGCGATGGGCTACGTCAAGGGATAGGCCGGCTTCACCATATGAGTTACTCCTAATACACATCGGTTTGTGCTAGGAATAGAGTCCGACCGCCATTCGACGATCGAGAAAGACCATAGGGAGGACTAATGTCATGAACATCAGAACCGCCTGCTTTGGAGCACTCGCGTTGACCGTTCTCAGCGGCACGGCACTTGCCGGAGCGCTCGACTCGCCCAAGATGATGGAACCGTTCTTCACCGATGCGAGCATGAAGACGATGAAATCCGACGCCGAGATGAAAGCCGCCTGGGCAAAAATGTCCAAGGACGACCAAGCCATGATGATGAAGGAATGTCAGGATGCGGCGATGAGCAAGCCGTATGCCCCGTTCTGCGAAAAATTGAAGGCGCTCGGCGGCGCGAACAAATGATTGCCGGCTAGTCCGGAGTTGAAGAACAAAAGAAGGCGGGCCAAGGCTCGCCTTCTCATTGTTCGGCATCGATTTCGTGCCAAGGCGAGGCGAACGAATTCTACCTGTCCGCCAGCGCAAGCTTGGCGCCGAGCATGACGAAAGCGCCGGCGAACGTGCGGCGCATCCAGGTCAGCACCCTCGGCCGCGACGCGACATGGCTGCGGATCGAGGCGGCGAAGATGCCATAGCCGACGAAGATGACGAAGGTCAAAAGCATGAAGACGCTGCTCAGTTCCAGCATCTTCGACAGCGCGTGCGGCTCGGTCGTGCTGACGAACTGCGGCAGGAAGGCAAAGAAGAAGATCGACAGCTTCGGGTTGAGCACATTGACGAGGATGCCTCTCGCAATCACCTTGCCGGTGGAGCGCGGCGCGACATTGTCCTCGACGTTCAGACCACCCCTCTCCTTCAGCGTGTTCCAGGCCATGTAAAGGAGGTAGGCGACGCCCAGATATTTCAGCGTCTCGAAGGCGACCGCGCTGGTGTGCAGGAGCGCGGCGAGGCCGGTGATGGCGGCAGCCATATGCGGGATGATGCCGAGCGTGCAGCCGAAAGCGGCGACGATTGAGGCGCGGGCGCCGCGGGAAAGCCCGGCGCTCAGCGTGTAGAGGACGCCGGTGCCGGGCGAAGCCACCACGATCAGCGACGTCAACAAGAATTCGATGCTCACGATTTGGTCCTCCGCTGTGCTGCCCGGCGGGCAGCGTAGCAGCGAAATCCCCGTGCACAAGCCGCGGCGCCGTCAGATCAGAGGACAGGCAGCCCGTGCGCCCGACGCGCCATCAGGCAATCCTCGTCGCCGGGCATGCAGGCGCGGCAGACATCCGGGCGCAGCTCGTAGATGCCGCAAGCGGTTGCCTTGCCCACTTCGCCACAGAGGGCCGAACAGCGCGGGCCCTCGCAACGCATACCCGACAGATCGGTCGCGACATACTTGTCCGGGATACGGTCGAGGTGCGCGTCGTCCTCGGTGGAAAAGCGCGGCCACTCGGCCGAGTAGGAGCAACAGGCGCCGCAGCTCTGGCAATCAAATGCCGGGACGGTGCCTCGTTGGGGCGATGAAAGGCTTGCCACGGTCACCAACGAGAACGGTCCCTGCACAGCAGATTGCGGTCGGCGTCTTGCGGCAAGGCGCTATTTCTTCTTGCCTGCCTTGCGCGACGGCGCCTCGGTCGGCGACTTGAATAGATCGGTCGCGGCCTCGGCAGCGGCATCCGCCTTCGGCGCGGCACCCGGCTTGACCGGCTTTGCAGCGGCGGCGGGCGCCGGCGGTTGGTCCTTGGCGGAGAATTTTATGGCCATCTCAGTCCTCGTCGGCGAAGCGCGATGGTGCGCGCGGACTGCGCAAACGGCCGATCAGGGCCGAAACCGCCGTTATGTTCATTTCCTCAGGCGACCAGTTCCTCGCCTCCGCGATGTGATGCGGCGCCAGTTCGCGATGCGTGCTGCCGCTGTAGGCGGCGTCCTGATGGGTCACCGGCTCGCGGGTCTTGGCGTCTTGGCGGACATATTCGATCAAATAGTTCGGGCACTCGGCGCGGCCCCGCACGCCGACGCGCACCTGTGCATCGCCATGGACGCGCTTGCAGCGTTCGAGTTTTTCCAGCACACGCCGGACATATTCGACTGGCTTGTCCAATGTTTCGACCATGTCGGCGATGGTCGCATCAGCGGCGATGGGTGTCGCCGGCACACGCTTCGTCGCCATCAGCGTCTTCCGGCCCGTTTCGGCAACGCCGCCTGTGCGGCCGCCGCAGCCATTTCATCTGCCTCTTTTTCCAGGCGCAGTTCGCGCAAACGCGCGGTCTTGGCTTCACGCGCCTCGGTGAGGGCATCGCGTTCGGAAATGATGCGGTTGAGCGACATCGACTGGGTTTGCGTCTTGCTGAACAAGGGCACTGCCTGATCAGCAGCTGTTTTCGAATTGGCGGTCAAAATCTTTCTCCTGTCAGGAGTCTCGTGCCGATAGGGCAAGACCGGTCTTCAGTCAGGACCCACGCACAAAAGCATTGGGGCGGCGGATTCAATTTGCTGGAGCGTCCCTTAGCACGTTCAGGCCGACGCGCAGCGCATTTTCGACGGCGAGACCCACAAAGTGAAAAAGGCCAGGCACCGCCTGACCTTCCATGAGAGCGTCGCGCATCCAGTGGATGCACAGGACGCTCCGGCACGCAGCGTGCGAAAACTCAGGTTTCCGCCGCCATGCGCCCGAATTCGCCATTCACCAGTGCCAGTACATCCGTGGTCACCGGGAAGGCTGAATCCTTTTTCAGGCCGCCTTCAACTGGTCGGCCGACATCTTGCCGGACTTGTTGTCGCGGACCATCTCGTAACCGAGCTTCTGGCCCTCGACGATGTCACGCATGCCGGCGCGCTCTACGGCCGAGATGTGGACGAAAACGTCGGCAGAGCCGTCGTCAGGCTGAATAAAACCAAAACCTTTGGTGGCGTTGAACCATTTAACTGTGCCGGTGCTCATGACGAACCCTTTCCATGGCAAATACTCGTTCGCCGTCATGCGGATGCACAACGTCGTTTGTCTCGATTTTTGATGTGGGAAGTTCGTCAAAGGCGCGCTGCAAAGCGCGGATAACAAAAGTCAGTCAACAAATATCGACAAAGGTCTTGTAAGCTATTTAAACGGCCATGTCAATTCTTGGCTCACCCGCCGCGACGGTTCACGCCAATCGGGCACTGAACAAAGCGGCCCTAAAAAAATCTGGACGCCGGGAGCCATTTCGGTCGAAGCACGTTTCATGGTTGTCGTCAGCAATTCACGAGAGCAATCGAAGGAAAAGCGAACGGCAAAGACGCCCCCCGCACGATAAAAGGTGCGAGGGGCGTTTTCTTTCGGCCCCTACATCGCGGCGGTCATCATCGGCGGCATCTCGTAGCGGAGGCCGAGGCCCGAGCGCACTGCCAGGTCGACGTCAGTCAGCGTCCGGGACGAAAAGGCCGCTGCGGGCTTTCATGTCTGGAACGGTTTGCTGAAGGCGTTGGTGAATGTGACCCCGCCGTGATCGTCGCTGGCTTCGCCCAGCACGACATCCATGCCATCATTGGTGACCCGCGCCAGTGCGAACCCGCCCATATAGGCCGCCTTTGGCTTGAAGAGATCAAGGCCGTCGCGCTGATAGATCATCGGCACCTCGTGCTGATGGCCATGGAAGATGGCAATCACGTTGTAGCCTTTCAGGGCCGCAAGCAGTGCCTGACGGTCCGCATCGCTCCACCAATGCGGCGGCCCCTTGCCGTCGTCGTCGAACGCCTTTTTGGCGGGATCCCATCGCTCAGTCGAAAAATTATCCCAGCCATAATGCTGAAACAGGATGACCGGGCGGCCGTCCGCCGCATAGGTCGCCAAATCCTGCTTCAGCCAGGGCAGGCTGCTGTCCGCGCCATGGCCGGTGTCGCCAGCGAAACGGTGGGTCTGGACGAGATGCAGCCCGCCCCAGTCCCACGCATAGCAGTCGGTCTCGACATCGTAGTCGGTGGCTGGAACCGGTGGCTTGAAGAACACGCCGGCACGGTGATTGACTTCGACATAGTCGCGCATTTCGCGCCGGTACCAGTCAACGTGATGCCGCGGGCCGTTTTGGTCGAGGTCATGATTGCCGAGCCCGACATAGACTGGAACATGCACGCGGTCAGGCCCCATGCCTTGCTGGTAACGCTGGCTGAATTGCAGCAATTGCGTGCCTTCACTCGGCTGGGTGATCTGACCACCGCCATCGTCGGTCATGTCGCCGCCGATGACGAGGCCGAGCGGCGTGCCGATTCGGCTGCCGGCGGAGCGTAGGCCCGTCGGGACGCCGCCGATCTCGACGGGCCATGTCTTGTCGCCAATGCCGTTCAGAGCCGCCACATTGCGCAGCAAGGCAGCGTCGGTCTTGCCTTCCTGCTGGCAATTGGGACTCAAGCCGCTGGCCATGCGGCAGGCATGGACATCGGCGATGAACAGGAAGGTGGCGTCGACAGGCTGAATGCGCTGCCCGGTCTGGCCGAGCGCCGGGCGTGGAAGCGCAAGGGCCGTGGCAAGACCGGCGGCCCGCGCCAGAAAACGGCGTCGTGATACCGATTTGGGTGAGAAGCGCTTCATCATGGGTTGAAGTTCAGCACGGACACCGGTCAGCAGTAAAGTTCAGCGCCCGGTCCACGGCTGCTGCCCTCCCCCAGAACGGAACTGAGTTGTAGGGATCGTTCCCGTCCTCGGCATCAAAGGTTTCCCGGTGGCAGCAATATCCTGCGACGCCGCCTCGTTGCGGCCATGGGCGAAGCTTGGGCGACATTCTGCTCCAGCCCCGCCAGGCAATCGCGCAACATGCCGGCATCCTGCGCCGTCTTGGCCATCGACATCGCGCCGGAATAGGCCGCGACGGCCAGGGCGGCGAAACGCTGCGGGTCGGTGTCCTGCTCCCTGCCCGCCTGCTGATCAGCCCGGACCTTGTCGGCGATCGCCTGGCGCCAGCCGGCAAAAATGCCGGCAAGGGCGGCGCGCAATTCGGCATCGACGAGCGACAGTTCATGTGCAAGGTTGTTGAGGGGACAGCCGCGCACGAAGCCTTGTTGCTCAAGTTCCGCCGCCACGGCTTCGAAGGCTGCACCCACGCCTTCGCGCGCCGAAGCGGCCGCCCGCAAAGGCGCCATCCATGTCTCTTCGACCGCCGCGGCCACACGCTCTTCGATCACCGCCAGCGCCAACGCTTTCTTGGTCGGGAAATGATGATGCAACGCGCCGCCGCTGACACCCGCCGCCGCCATCAGATCGCCGAGACTGGACGCGTGATAGCCGCGTACCTGAAAGGACTCCTGCGCGGCATCGAGCACTCTGTTGCGCATGCCTTCGGGATCATTGGTGCGCTTCTGGGCATGCCCTGTCATCGGGAATCTCCACCGTGCCCCTCCAGGAGGGAAGAAAAAGAAGCTAGCAGATTGACAAAACAGGACAACCGGTCTGTTTTATAAAACAGGATGATCACCCTGTTTTCGGAGACGAGCTTATGAGCCTGCCCCTGAGTGCCACATCGGAGACAGCAGCGCTCGCCTCCCCGGTCGTCGAACTGCGGCAGTACACGCTGAAACCCGGCAAACGCGATACCCTTATCGACCTCTTTGACGGCAAGCTGATCGAAGGCCAGGAAGAGGCCGGGATGACCATCATCGGCCAATTCCGGGATCTCGATCGCCCCGACATGTTCGTCTGGCTGCGCGGTTTCGAGGACATGGAGGCGCGCAAACGTGCCCTGAGCGCCTTCTATGACGGTCCGGAATGGGCAGCGCACCGCAATGCCGCCAACGCCACGATGATCGATTCCGACGATGTGCTGCTGCTCAAACCTGCGTGGACCGGGGCTGGCTTCGATCTCTCCGGCGCATTGCGCGCGGGCTTGGCTGCCGACGAAAAGCCAGGCAGAAGCACGCCGCTGTCAGGGATGGTCGTGATTCGGATTTATCATTTGCGGCCGGGCGCAGAGGCCGCGTTCGCCAGCCGCTTCGAGGCCAAGCTGGCGCCGATGACGGCGTCACCCGGTGCGCGGCTGCTCGCCGCTTTCGTCACGGAGCATGCGGAAAACAGCTTTCCACGCCTGCCGGTGCGAGCGAGTGAGAATGTTTTCATCAGTGTGATGGGTTTTGATGGCGAAGAAGCGCAGGCCCAGCATGAAACCGCGCTTGCCGCCTCACCTGCATGGCAGGCCTTCTCGCACGCCGTCCGACATGACCTGGCCAGACCAACCGAAACCGTGCGCCTGTCGGCGACATCGCGCTCGCGGCTTTGTTGCTGATCTCCAGTCCGCCCGGAGACGGCGTCTGATCAGAGGCGGGGCGGCGTCTTTGCGGTGGACGGCGGGTATACGGCGGAGTGAGTGGACAGCCGATCTCCCCCCTCGTGGGGGAGATGGCCGGCAGGCCAGAGGGGGGCGCTGTCCCGCCGATCTCTCATTCGATTGCACTTCCGCGCTTGTTCTAACCTGAACGCAGTTGAATGACGACAGATAGCGTTCCTTCGCGCCCCCGCCGCCCTGCCGGGCATCTCCCCACGAGCGGAGAGATTGGCTCTGTCTTCAACCGATTTGCATCTTCACCGCCCGCAATCTCCGCTTGATGCGTTTTGTGCAACGCGATACGCCGTTGCCCAAATCGACAGACCGGAGACTTGCCGTGAGCGCTGCCAAGACCAGAACCGAAACCGATACGTTCGGTGCCATCGAGGTCGCCGCCGACCGCTATTGGGGCGCGCAGGCGCAGCGTTCGCTCGGCAATTTCAAGATCGGTTGGGAAAAGCAGCCGGCCTCCGTCGTGCGCGCGCTCGGCATCGTCAAGCGGGCGGCGGCGGAAGCCAATATGGAGCTGAAGCGGCTCGATCCGGCGATCGGCAAGGCGATCGTCGAAGCCTCTCAAGAAGTCATCGACGGCAAGCTCAACGACCATTTCCCGCTGGTGGTCTGGCAGACCGGCTCGGGTACGCAGTCCAACATGAACGCCAACGAGGTGATCTCCAACCGGGCGATCGAGATGCTGGGCGGCGTCATGGGCTCCAAGAAGCCGGTGCACCCTAACGACCACGTGAATATGAGCCAGTCGTCGAACGACACCTACCCGACCGCCATGCACATCGCCTGCGCCGAACGCATCGTGCATGACCTGTTGCCGGCGCTGAAGCACCTGCACAAGGCGCTCGCCGCCAAGAGCAGAGAGTTCAACCATATCATCAAGATCGGCCGCACCCACACGCAAGACGCCACCCCGCTTACGCTGGGCCAGGAATTCTCGGGCTACGCCGCGCAGGTCGCTTCGTCGATCAAGCGCATCGAGCTGACGTTGCCCGGCCTGCAGGAACTGGCGCAGGGCGGCACCGCCGTCGGCACCGGCCTCAACGCGCCCGTCGGCTTCGCCGAGCGGGTGGCCGACCGCATCGCCGCCATCACCGGCATCGCCTTCGTCACAGCGCCGAACAAGTTCGAGGCGCTCGCCGCCCATGATTCCATGGTATTCTCGCACGGTGCCATCAACGCCGCTGCCGCCGCGCTGTTCAAGATCGCCAACGACATCCGCTTCCTCGGTTCAGGGCCCCGCTCGGGACTTGGCGAGCTGTCGTTGCCGGAAAACGAGCCGGGTTCCTCGATCATGCCGGGCAAGGTCAACCCGACGCAGTGCGAAGCGATGACCCAGGTCTGCGTGCAGGTGTTCGGTAACAATGCAGCCCTCACCTTCGCCGGCAGCCAGGGCCATTTCGAGCTCAACGTCTATAACCCGCTGATGGCCTACAACTTCCTGCAGTCGGTGCAGTTGCTCGCCGACGCTTCGGTCTCCTTCACCGACAATTGCGTCGTCGGCATCGAGGCGCGGGAAGACAACATCAAGGCGGCCCTCGACCGCTCGCTGATGCTGGTGACGGCGCTTGCGCCCACCATCGGCTACGACAGCGCCGCCAAGATCGCCAAGACCGCGCACAAGAACGGCACCACGCTGCGCGAGGAAGCGCTGGCCACCGGGCTGGTCAGCGAAGCCGACTACGACCGGATCGTGCGGCCGGAAGATATGACCCATCCGGGGTGAAGGCACTTTTTCGGCGGGAAAATATGCTCCCGCCACCACATCGACCGGCACGAATTTCCGTTTTTCACCGGTTCACGGAAACGTATGTCCTGTGAACAATGTGTCGCCAGACAGGCGGCTTTGGTGAACAGTCAGCATGGTCTATCTGACGGGCGATCAACCCCATTCGGAGAGCCACCATGTCCACCAACACTTCCTTCGCCGGCACCGGCACCGCGTCCAACAGTTCTGTCACGATCCTGCTCGGCCGCATCCTGCTCGCGGTCATTTTCCTGCTTTCCGGTTTCGGCAAGCTCAGCGCCCTTTCCGGCACCGCGGCCTATTTCGGCGGCCTCGGCCTGCCCTTGCCGACCGTGACGGCCATCGTCGTCGGCCTCATCGAACTGCTCGGCGGTCTGGCCATTCTCGTCGGCTTCCAGACCCGGATTGCCGCCTGGGTGCTGGCGATCTTCACCGTCGCCACGGCCCTGGTCGCCCACACCGGCTGGGCCGACCAGATGCAGATGATCAACTTCATGAAGAACCTGGCGATCACCGGCGGCTTCCTCGTGCTGGCTTCCTCAGGCGCCGGCGCCTATTCGGTCGACGCCAAGCGCGGCTGAACTTCCCTCCCCCGTCTTTGACAGCAGTGGCGCGGAATTTTCCGCGCCACTGTTTCGTTGTCGGTCCAGAAGCCTCAATTCAGCGCCCGGATTTGCCGGGGCATCGGTGGTAGGATCGATCGGTCCGGGTGGGTAAAGGCCCAAACCGGCCAACCGACAACGGAGGTGACCATGCCTCGCAACGCACTGCTTCTGGCTTCGCGGCTGCTGCTTGCCGCGCTGTTCGTACCGTCAGGCTTCCATGCGCTCGCCGACATTGCCGGCACATCGGGCTATTTCGCCGGCCTTGGCCTGCCGCTCCCGGGGCTCGCCGCGTGGGGCACGGGCCTGTTCGAGCTGATCGCTGGCCTGCTGATACTCATCGGCTTCCAGACCCGGATCGTGGCTCTGCTTTTGGCCGCCTTCTGCATCGTTGCCGGCTTCATCGGCCATTACGGCCAGGGCGCCGATGATGCGACGCTTGCCTTCCTGCACCAGCAGATGCTGATGAAGGACATCGCGATATCGGGCGGCTTTCTGGCGCTCGCCATGGCCGGCGCCGGCGCCTGGTCGGTCGACGGGCGGGCTGCGGTTTGATATCGCCTAAATCCAAGGGCAGGCCCGGAACCAACCAGACATATGCCCCGGGTTGAACTCTCGATGCCCGAGCCAAGTCGACGCCCGAGCCAAGTCGACCCCCCTCCGTCGAGCTGCGCTCGACACCTCTTCCCCGATCGACGGGGTAGAGGAAGGGCTCGCGTTCGCCAATCTTGGCGCCCCTCCTCTCCCTCCGGACGGGGGAGAGGTGGCTTGGCGAAGCCAAGACGGAGTGGGGGAAGCCGGTCTTCAAACGCGAAGCCGCTGAACAAGTGGCGCGATGGAGTTGGCCGTACCTATTTCACCGAAACGCTCGGCCCGCCTTCGACCGCCAGTACCAGGAGGCGGCCGGTAATTCGCGCCAGTTGCGCCAAGCGCCCGGCGGGCCGCTCGCCATAGAGATCTGCCAGAGATGCCGGCAAGACCAGCGCCAGCACGCCATTGCCGCGCTGCTCCCATTTCAGTCTCGGCATGACGCCGGGCATCGAGGCGGTCAGCAGGTAGACGACGCGCATCGATGCCGCCAGCACCCGCGCCCGCTCCAGATAGCGCGGTGTCGCGAGCGCCTTGATCTCGGGCGCGATGGCTTCGTTGAAGATGCCGTCGTGCCGATAGGCGTTGGCCATCGCCAGATAGGCGCGGCCAGGGTGGTCGACGCCGAAAAAGGAGGCGTGGGCGATGATATTGAGCGATTGCTTGCCGCGATATTCGGGATGCGCGCGCCAACCGATGTCGGCCAGCAATGCCGCGGCGTGGCGGTAGCGCGCCTCGTCCTCGGTCTCGTCGATGCCGAAAGCGGCAAAGGTCTTGGCCGTCCAGTCGACGAGTTCATGCGCATGGGTGACCGAGCGCGAGCGCAGCCGGGCGAGTTCCTCCGATGCCGAGATCAGCGGATCGGCCTTCTGCTCGGCCTGGTCGAGCAGGGAATAGAGGAAGCCTTCGCGCACGCCGAGCGCCGAGACGATGATCTTCGACGGCTGCATCGCCGCCATGATCTCCTGCAGCACGATGGCACCGTAAGGCAGCAGCGAGCGGCGGTTCTTCGAAACGCCCTCGATGCCTTTGATCTTCTCGATCTCGCCTTTGGCCACTTGCCGCAGGAAATTGGCGGCACTTTCGACGCCGATCTCGTAGTGGTGCATGACGCCAAGCGGATAGTTGGTCATCTCCATGTGCAGCCGGGCGAGATTTCGCCAGGTGCCGCCGACGGCATAGAAAGGCCTGCCTTGCCCGCCTTTCAGCAGCTTCGCCCGCCCCAGCTCGTCGCGCACGATTTTCGCTGCCTGCGTGAGGGAGTTCTTGGCCATATCCTGGAGGCGCAGGCCGCCCAGCGGCAACGTTATGCCGTCGCCGATCGCTTCGCCATTGACGTCGACCAGTTCAAGGCTGCCGCCGCCGAGGTCACCCGCGATACCGTTGGCCGGATGAAAGCCGCAGATGACGCCGAGCGCGGAATAGTAGGCTTCCTCGCGGCCGCTGATCACGCGGATCTCGGTCTTGAGCACGTCTTCGGCGCGGTGGATGAAATCGGGGCCGTTGACGGCCTCGCGGGCGGCCGCGGTCGCCAGCACGTACATGTGCTCGGCACCGGCCTGGTCGGAGAGCGCGCGGAAACGGCGGAACTCCTCCATCGACCGTGTCACGCCCTCGGGGTCGAGCTTTCCCGTCGACACGATGCCGCGGCCGAGGCCCGCCAGCATCTTTTCGTTGAACAGCATGGTCGGCGAGCGCGCCAGCCCCTCATAGACGACAAGGCGGATCGAATTCGAGCCGATGTCGATGATGGACAGCGGTCGGCGATCCTGCAGCCGGCCCTGGGAATCGGACAGCATCAGGCGGCGGCGTTCTTCTTGCGGCGCTTGAATTGCGCGATGCGCTTCGGCGCATGCGATTTCAGCGCATCACCCCGTCCCGACAGGCTCGGATTGGTCATGAAATATTCCTGTGCGTTGAACGGCTCCTCGCCCTCCTCGAGCACGACGCGCCGGGAGGTTCCATCAGCCAATACGTCGAAACTTTGCTGATTGTCCATGATGTTGCCGAGCATGATCTGGCCCAGCACCTGTTCATGCACAGTTGGGTTGGTGATCGGCACCATGGTCTCGACGCGACGGTCGAGATTGCGCGGCATGAGGTCGGCCGAGGAGATGTAGACCACCGCCTCGTCCGACGGCAGGCCGTGGCCATTGCCGAAGCAATAGATGCGGCTGTGCTCGAGGAAACGGCCGACGATCGACTTGACCCTGATGTTTTCCGACAGGCCCGGCACCTGCGGCCGCAGGCAGCATATGCCGCGCACGACGAGGTCGATCTCGACGCCCGCTCGGCTGGCGTCGTAGAGCGCGTCGATGATGATCGGATCGACAAGGGCGTTCATCTTCATCCAGATGCGTGCCGGCCGTCCCTCGAGTGCGTGGGCGACCTCATCGGAAATGTGCTGCAGGATACGGTTCCTCAGCGTGAAGGGCGAGATCGCCAGCCGCATTTCGGCGGTCGGCTCGGCATAGCCGGTGATGAAGTTGAAAAGCTGGGCGACATCGCGTGCGATCGTTGCATCGGTGGTGAAGAAGGACAGGTCGGTGTAGATGCGCGCGGTCACCGGATGGTAATTGCCGGTGCCCAGATGCACATAATTGCGCAGCTTGCCGTCCTCGCGCCGCACCACCAGCGACATCTTGGCGTGGGTCTTGAGCTCGAGGAAGCCGAACACGACCTGGACGCCGGCGCGCTCGAGGTCGCGCGCCCAGCGGATGTTGGCCTCCTCGTCGAAGCGAGCCTTGAGCTCGACCAGTGCCGTCACCGACTTGCCGGCCTCGGCGGCGTCGACCAGCGCACGCACGATCGGGCTGTCGTTGGAGGTTCGGTAAAGCGTCTGCTTGATCGCCACCACTTCCGGGTCGGCCATCGCCTGGCGCAGGAACTGCACCACCACGTCGAAGGATTCGTAGGGGTGGTGGACGATGATGTCCTTCTCGCGGATAGCGGCGAAGCAATCGCCGCCATGCTCGCGGATGCGCTCGGGGAAACGCGGATTGTAGGGCGTGAATTTGAGGTCGTCGCGGGCAACGGCGACGATCTCCGAAATCTGGCTGAGCGCCAGCGGGCCGGTCAGGACGCTGATGCGGCTCGACGAAACGCCGAGTTCGCCGGCGACGAATTCGCGCAGTTCGGCCGGCATGAGCATGTCGAACTCGATGCGAATGACGGAGCCGCGGCGGCGGCGCTTTAGCGCGGTCTCGAACAGGCGCACGAGATCTTCCGATTCCTCCTCGACCTCGATGTCGCTGTCGCGAATGATGCGGAACGTGCCGGAGCCCTTGACCTCGTAACCCGGGAACAACTTGCCGATGTAAAGGCCGACCGCCTCTTCCAGCGGGATGAAGCGGACATGGTGCTTGCGGTCCGGCAAACGGATGAAACGCTTCAGCGCCACCGGCAGGCGCAAGAGCGCGCTCATCTCCTCGCCGTTCTTGCGATGGCGAAGCTGCAGCGCCATCGAGAAGCCGAGATTGGGGATAAACGGGAACGGATGCGCCGGGTCGATCGACAATGGCGTGAGAACAGGAAACACCTGGTCCTGGAAGTGCTCCTCCAGCCAGGCCTTCTCGTCCTTGGTCAGCGCGTCGCGGGTGATGCTCTCGATGCCTTCCTTGTTGAGCAGCACGGTCAGCGCCGAAAGGCTTTTCTGCTGGTCTTCCTGCAACCGTTCGACCTCGCGCAGCAGCTGTTCGAGCTGCTGTTCGGGGGTACGCCCGTCCGGACTTCTCAACACGATGCCTTCGCGAACCTGGCCGGCCAGGCCGGCGACGCGCACCATGAAGAACTCATCGAGATTGGCCGCGGAGATCGACAGGAAACGTACCCTCTCCAGCAGCGGATGGTTTGTGTTCTGCGATTCCTCGAGCACGCGGCGGTTGAACTGCAACCAGGAGAACTCGCGATTGACGAAACGATCCGGATTGCCTTCCGGGCTTGCCGCTTCCGCATTGATGAACTCGCTCTGGACCGGCTTCAGTTCGTTCATGGTTCCTGCTCTTCCCACGTCTGGTTGCTTCGCCGCTTTCGGGCGGCGCCCAGGCTGTTGCGCCTGGCCGCGATGCTCCAGCCGGTTAACCGGCTTAACTTATCCTCTGACAGGCTTTTGCGACAGTTTCATTTCATCGAACTTGCAAACAGGCCGGTTATGATCCAAACGCTGAGCAGACTGCGCTAAAGGAGACGACGATGGCAGGCGGTTCCATTCCCCATTTCCAGAACGATGCGGGCCATCCGGCGATCGATATCGGAGTCAAGGAATTCATGTGCACCGGCGCCAACCCGCCTTTCGACCATCCGCATGTGTTTCTCGATATGGGCGACGACAATGAGAAGGTCTGCCCCTACTGCTCGACGCTCTACCGCTATTCGCCGAAGCTGACGGCGATGGAAACGCTGCCGGCCGGCTGCCTCTACATCGACCAGGCCGCCTGACTTCCAGCGGCCCGGCCAATGGCAGACGCACAGTCCCGGCAAGTCATCATCGCCGGGGCGGGTATTGCCGGGCTGACCGCGGCGTTGGCTTTCGCCGAGCGGGGCTATCCCGTACGGATCTTCGAACAGGCGCAGCGCCTAGAAGCGGCGGGCGCCGGCATCCAGCTTTCGCCCAACGCGACACGCATCCTGCGTGAGCTCGGCGTACTCGACGCACTTCTTCCCAATGCCGTCAGGCCGGAAGCCGTGGTGCTGAAGGATGCGGCAACCTTGGGCGAACTGGCGCGCGTACCTTTTGGACGAGCCGGCGAGGCGCGCTGGGGTGCGCCCTACCTCGTGGCGCATCGAGCGGACCTGCAAAACGCGCTGATGGCGCGCGTGGCTGCCATGCCCGATGTTCATCTCACTACTGGTGCGCGCCTTGGCAGCGTCACGATCAGCAGTTCAGGCGTCACCGCGGCAGCCGATGTGGGTGGCAGGCTCGTCGCGGCGGAAGGTTTCCTTCTGGTCGGCGCCGATGGCGTCTGGTCGTCGATGCGCGGACTTGCCGACCAAGGAAGGAAAACCAGGCTTGCGAAAAGCCACTTCTCCGGCGAACTGGCCTGGCGGGCAACCGTCAGCGCAGACAGTCCTGCCGGGCAAGCTTTTGCAGAGATCGGTGCGCCGGACTGCGTCACCACCTTCCTGCATCCCGGCTTTCACATGGTCGCCTATCCCGTCAGCAAGGGCAGCGCCATCAATCTCGTCGCTTTCACCAGGGGCGAGCGTATCGCCGAAGGCTGGTCCGGCCATGCCGATCCCGCAATCCTGGCCGGCGCCATGCGCCGCACCGCGCCGGCGCTGGCAAGGCTTGCGGAGTTGGCCGGCCCTTGGGCGGCCTGGCCGGTCCATACGGTCGATCAGAAGCCGCCATGGGTAAGGTCGGGCCGCATCGCACTGGTCGGCGACGCGGCGCATGCCATGACGCCGTTCGCGGCACAGGGCGCCGCGATGGCCATCGAGGATGCCGCCACGCTTGCCGACGTCATGGCCGCCTCCCCTGCCGATCTCGCCGGAAGTCTTCAAATCTGGGAAGGCCTGCGCCGGCCGCGCGTCGTGAGAGTGGCACGTCGCGGCGCCCTCAACCGCCTTGCCTGGCATGCCTGGGGTCCGGTGGCGTTGGCGCGCAACCTTTTCCTGAAAATGCGGGCGCCGGAGAAGCTCGCCGCGGATTTGGACTGGCTTTATGGGTGGCGGGCCTAGAACTCGAACGAGGCGTTGGCGTTATCTGCGCGACCTACCAATTATACAGCCTCAACGACCACCCGAGCGAGACCGGCAACGGGTTCCACCAACCGGTGCGCAGGCCGGCGGTTCGCAAGGCGGCCGCGGTCCAGGTGTTGCAGCCGGCCAGCGCATTGAAATGGCCGTTCGCCTCATAGAAGCGGTCGAAATTGGAATAGGCGGCCCCTGCGATGACGATCGGCCCGCCTGGTCCTTGCTGAAAACTCGCATCGATGAAGTCGAGCAATGCCGCAAAGCGGTCTTCCGGGATGTCGAAACCGGCGACGTCGGGTCCGGAGATATTGCCGGCGACCTCGACATGCATCACTGAAGCGTCAACCGTCAGGGCCTTGAATACGGGCATCGCCTTCAGCTGCGACCAGGTCGGCGTCTCCAGGTAGAAGGCGCGGCCGCCCCAGCCGAAGACGATGTAGCGCACCTCGGGCGCGTCGGAAGGCTGGCCGGCAGCGGCGAGGAAGCGAAAGCGCCGGCGCACGCCATCATCGACGGGAATGGCGATGTCGGTGTGGATCGGATTGCTCAGCACCAGAATGTGCCTGGCGCCCTCGCCGGCCGCGGCAGCCGGCCAGAGTGGCCGCGGCACCAGCGTGCCGAGTGCCGCGACCAGCACCACCGCGGCAACCAGCACGGCCAGGAAACGAAGGCGTTTTCTCATCCGGGCATAGTTCTTGCGATTCCATCACGTTTCAATCGAAACGATCCGATCGGCCAAATGTGAAAAAGCCCGACCGTGGCGCGGCCGGGCTCCTTCCATTTCGACGAAGCAGCGCTCAGTGCAATATCTGCGACAGGAACAGCTTCGTGCGCTCGTGGCGCGGGTGATCGAAGAACTCGGCCGGCGTGTTCTGCTCGACGATCTGGCCCTGATCCATGAAGATCACCCGGTTGGCGACTTTCCGCGCAAAGCCCATCTCGTGGGTGACGCACAGCATGGTCATGCCTTCCTCGGCAAGGCTAACCATGGTCTCCAGCACTTCCTTGATCATTTCCGGGTCGAGTGCCGAGGTCGGCTCATCGAACAGCATGATGCGCGGGTTCATGCACAGCGAACGAGCGATCGCCACGCGCTGCTGCTGGCCGCCGGAGAGCTGGCCCGGATATTTGTTGGCCTGCTCGGGGATCTTGACGCGCTTGAGGAAATGCATGGCCATCTCCTCGGCCTGTTTCTTCGGCGTCTTGCGCACCCAGATCGGCGCCAGCGTGCAGTTCTCCAGGATGGTCAGGTGGGGAAACAGGTTGAAGTGCTGGAACACCATGCCGACCTCTCGGCGCACCTCGTCGATCTTCTTGAGATCGTTGGTCAATTCCTTGCCGTCGACGAAGATCTTGCCCTTCTGGTGTTCTTCGAGCCGGTTGATGCAGCGGATCATGGTGGACTTGCCGGAGCCGGACGGGCCGCAGATGACGATGCGCTCGCCGCGCATCACCTTGAGGTTGATGTCCTTCAGCACATGGAACTCGCCATACCATTTGTGCATGGCGATGATGTCGATGGCGACATCGGTGGTCGAGATGTGCATCTTCGCGGCATTGACCTTGATCTCTTCCGCGCTGACGGCGTTTTCGGTGGCCATGAACCAATCCCCTTTTTATCGTTTGTAACCGGTGTCGAGCCGGCGTTCCGTATACATTGAATAGCGCGACATGCCGAAGCAGAACAGCCAAAACACGAAGGCGGCGAACACGAGACCGGATTTCGCGGTCTGCGGCGTCGCCCAGTTGGCGTCCGAGAAGTTCTGCTTGACGACGCCGAGCAGGTCGAACATCGAAATGATGAGGACCAGGCTGGTGTCCTTGAACATGCCGATGAACGTGTTGACGATGCCGGGAATGACCAGCTTCAGCGCCTGCGGCAGCACGATCAGTCCCATCTTCTGCCAATAGCCGAGGCCGAGCGAATCGGCGCCCTCATATTGGCCCTTGGGGATCGCCTGCAGGCCGCCGCGCACCACTTCCGCCATATAGGCGGCGGCAAACAGCGACACGCCGATCAATGCCCTCAGATACTTGTCGAAGGTGACGCCGGCGGGCAGGAAAAGCGGCAGCATGACGCTGACGAAGAACAGCACTGTGATCAGCGGGATGCCGCGCACAGCTTCAATGAAGATGATGCACAGCATCTTGACGATCGGCATCTTGGAGCGCCGGCCGAGCGCCAGCACGGTGCCCAGCGGCAGCGACACGGCGATGCCGACGAAGGACAGGCTGAGCGTGATCAGCAGCCCGCCCCACCGCGACGTCTCGACATGCGGCAGGCCGAACACGCCGCCGACCAGGAGGAAGAAAGCAACGATCGGCAGCACGAGGAAAAGCAGGATGGCGTTCAGGCCCTTGCGCGGCACGCTGGGGATCAGCATCGGCACCAGCAGCGCCGCGAACAGTATGGCGACCAGGATCGGCCGCCAGCGCTCCTCGACCGGATAGGTGCCGAACATGAACTGGCCGAACTTGGCGTTGACGAAGGCCCAGCAGGCACCGCTCCAGCCATCGGGCTGGATGCCGCCTTGCGCCACGGTCGCGCAGACGGTCCGGTCCGGCCCGGTCCACTGGGCATTGATGAAGGCCCAGTTGATGACCTGCGGCAGGACCCAGGCGACGATGATGATGCCGAGTACGGTGAGGATGGTGTCGCCGACCGAACCGACGAGGTTCTTGCGGACCCAGGCATACAGGCCACGCTCGCTGATCGGCGCCGGCTCCGCCAGGACCATTTCGGTGCGCACCCAGGACATGTCGTGTTCCTGCATGGCCCTACCTTTCCACCAACGCCATTCTGGCATTGACCACGTTCATCACGGCGGAGGTCACCAGACTGAGTATGAGATAGGCGATCATCATGATCAGCACGCCCTCGACCGCCTGGCCTGTCTGGTTGAGCACCGTGCCGGCGGTCGCCGTCAGGTCCGGATAGCCGATGGCGATGGCCAGCGAGGAGTTCTTGGTCAGGTTGAGATACTGGCTGGTCAACGGCGGGATGACGATGCGCATGGCCTGCGGCACCACGACCAGCCGCAGGATCGATCCCGACCGCAGCCCAAGTGCCGCGGCGGCCTCGGTCTGGCCCTTGCTGACACCCCTGATGCCGGCCCGCACGATCTCGGCGATGAAGGCCGCCGTGTAGCAGGACAGCGCCAGATAGAGCGACAGGAACTCCGGCTTGACCTGGAAGCCGCCGGTCAGGTTGAAGGTCGACTGTTTCGGAAAATCGAAGCTCAGCGGAAAGCCGCTCAGCGCATAGGCGAGCAGCGGCAGGCCGACGATGAGCGCCACGGATGTCCAGAACACGGGAAACTGCTGCCCCGTTGCCATCTGCCGCTGGCGCGCCTTGCGGGCGACGAACCAGGCCATGGCGATGCCCACGATGAGCGCCACGAATATCAGCCAGGAGCCCTCGCCCCAGACGGCGCGCGGAAAATAGAAGCCGCGCTGGTTGAGGAAGGAACCGAAAGGCAGGTTATAGCTCTCGCGCGGCGGCGGCAACACGGCCAGCACGCCCGAATACCAGAAGAAGATGACCAGCAGCGGCGGGATGTTGCGGAAGATCTCGACATAGACCGTGCAGATCTTGCGGATCAGCCAATTCTGCGACAGCCGGCCGATGCCGATGACGAAACCGATAATGGTCGCGGTGACGATGCCGGCCACGGCGACGATGATGGTGTTGATCAGGCCGACAATGATGGCGCGACCATAGGTCGAATCCGACGTGTAGGCGATCGGCGTGTCCGAGATGTCGAATCCGGCGCGGCCCCTGAGAAAGCCGAAACCAGAGGCGATGTGAAGACGCTGCAGATTGTCGATGACGTTCTGCACGATCCACCAGACAGAGCCGAACAGAACGACGACGACCAGTGTCTGGAAGAAGAGACTGCGGACTTTCGGGTCGTTGATAAAGGAGCCGCGACTTGTGTCCTCGCGAAGGACTTCCTGCGATGCCATATCACCGTCCCCTGTGAAAGAGAAACCGGAAGGCAGATGGTTCTGCCTTCCGGATCACATTTCGATCAGCGGATCGGCGGAGCGTATTGCAGGCCGCCCTTGGTCCACAGCGCGTTGATGCCGCGGGCGATCTTCAGCGGGCTGCCCGAGCCGACATTGCGATCGAACATTTCGCCGTAATTGCCGACCGCCTTGACGATGTTGACGACCCAGTCGTTGGAGACGCCGAGATCGGTGCCGATCTTGGTGTCGGCTTCCTGGCCAAGCACGCGCTTGATCTCAGGGCTGGCCGAGTTCTTCATCTCGTCGACATTGGCCTTGGTGATGCCGAGTTCCTCGGCGTCGAGCAGCGCGAAATAGGTCCACTTGACGATATGGTACCACTGGTCATCGCCCTGGCGCACCGCCGGTCCGAGCGGCTCCTTGGAGATGATCTCCGGCAGCACGACGTGATCGGCCGGCGCACCCAGCGTCAGGCGGATGCCGTAAAGGCCCGACTGGTCTGTGGTGTAGACGTCGCAGCGGCCGGCGTCATAGGCTGCGTTGACCTCTTCGAGCTTCTCGAAAACGACCGGATTGTACTCCATCTTGTTCGCCTTGAAGTAGTCGGCGAGGTTGAGCTCGGTGGTGGTGCCGCTCTGCACGCAGACGGCGGCGCCGGACAGCTGAAGCGCCGAATTGACGCCCGGCAGCTTCTTGGCGTTGATCATGAAGCCCTGGCCGTCATAGTAGGTGGTGCCGATGAAGTTCAGGCCAAGTGCCGTGTCGCGGTTAATGGTCCAGGTGGTGTTGCGCGACAGGATGTCGATCTCGCCCGACTGCAGCGCGGTGAAGCGCTCCTTGGCGCTGAGCGGCGTGAACTTGACCTTGGAGCCGTCACCGAAGACGGCGGCCGCCACGGCGCGGCAGAAATCGGCATCGATGCCTTGCCAGTCACCCTTGTCGTCCGGCGCCGAGAAGCCGGCCAGGCCCGTCGAGACGCCGCACTGGATGAAGCCCTTCTGCTTGACCGTGTCGAGCGTGGTGGCTGAAGCCGTTGAAGCCACGGCTCCAAGCGCGGCGGCTCCAAGGATGCCGATTGCAATGTGTTTCATGACCCACAGACCCTTTTCTGTTTTCAGGCAAACCTGATCTTTTTTTCCCGCGTGAACGCAGCTTTTCGTTCCGGCCCATTTCCGGAACTCCGCATCGCAGTCGACGCGCCGCCTCCCATTCACGAACAGCATCGAAGGCGATAATTCCTGTGAGGTCAAGGAAAATGACCGAATTCAGATGGGTTTGAAAATCGTTTGCCGCAATTGCCTGAATCGCAGACAAACGCGCCCGCAATTTAGTCACAAGCGCGAATAAAGCCGGCGAAGCTCGCCCTACGCCAGGCTGCGCTCTGTCCGCAAAAAATCCATCCGCCCGATTACTCTGCGTTACTGTGCTCTGCCGGCCGGTTGCGTGCCGATGTCTGCGCCCTCTGGCTGGATCTGGGTCATGGTGAGGTGCGCTTTGCGCTATCAGGCGACGCATGCCGCTGCCGGCGGCGGGCTTTCTGGCCGCGGCATTACCGCTTGCAGTCGGCCTGCGGCGGCTCGGCAATTGGCACATTCGAAGTCGGGGTCCTGGCGAAAGCCGGCTGTTGCGCGGTCCATGTCGCCGCACTATGGCTAGCGGCTTACCAAAAAAGGCGACGACGAATGGCAAAAGACGGCAACGAGCCGGTGACTGGCAAAATGGGCATCAACACGCGGCTTGCCCATTCGGGCAACAACCCGCACGACTATTTCGGCTTCGTCAATCCGCCTGTCGTGCACGCCTCCACGGTGCTGTTCCGCAATGCCGCCTCGATGGCTGGACGGGACCAGAAATACACCTACGGCACGCGCGGCACACCGACCACCGACGCCTTGGCCCAGGCCATAGACGCGCTGGAGGGGTCGGCCGGCACGATCGTGGTCCCGTCGGGCCTGGCGGCGGTGACGGTGCCGCTGCTTGCCTTCGTTTCGGCGGGCGACCACCTGCTGATCGTCGACAGCGTCTATCATCCGACGCGCAACTTCTCCGACACGATGCTGAAGCGGCTCGGCGTCGAGGTCGAGTATTATGCTCCCGGCATCGGCGCGGGCATCGCCGCCTTGATCAAGCCGAACACCAAGGTGGTGTTCACGGAATCGCCGGCCTCAAACACGTTCGAGGTGCAGGACATACCAGCCATCGCGAAGGCCGCGCACGCCGCCGGTGCCATCGTCATGATGGACAATACCTGGGCGACGCCGCTTTATTTCCGTCCGCTCGACCATGGCGTCGACATCTCGATCCATGCGGCGACGAAATATCCCGCCGGTCATTCGGACGTGCTGCTGGGTACGGTGTCGGCCACCGAGGCCTGCTGGAAACAGCTGTATGAAAGCTTCTGCACGCTTGGCTGCTGCGCCGGACCCGACGACGTCTACCAGGTGCTGCGCGGCTTGCGCACCATGGGCGTGCGCCTCGATCACCATCAGCGCAGCGCGCTCGCCATCGCGGCATGGCTGGAGGGCCAGAAGGGCGTCGCGCGCGTGCTCCACCCTGGCCTTCCCAGCCATCCCGACCACGCGCTGTGGAAGCGTGACTTTTCCGGCTCCAGCGGCATCTTCTCCATCGTGCTTGCCGGCGGCGGCCAGAAACAGCAGCACGCGTTCCTCGACGCATTGCGGATCTTCGGTCTCGGCTACTCCTGGGGCGGTTACGAGAGCCTTGCCGTGCCGGTCTGGCTCGGCGACCGCGTCGTTGCCAAGGGCCCCTATGAAGGGCCGTTGATTCGTCTCCAGATCGGCCTCGAGGATGTCGAGGACCTCATGACCGATATTCTTCGCGGGCTCACCGCCGCCGCAGCGGCCTGACGCGACCTCTCGGACCGATACCAGCAACGCCCGCAAGGCCTTGACGCGATTGAGCAAACGGGGGCCGCACGCGGCGCCCCGGTCCGGCCATTTCGGCAATATTATTCTCCCCATCCGCAGTTTTGCGGATTTGTTTGACTTCCAAATTGCCGGCTTCCGCTTCATTGCGGCAGCGGAAATCATTCCCCAGCCACCGCACCAAGAGCCTGCCCATGGCGTTCCGCCTCTTTGTTCCCATTCTTGCCGGCGCGACGCTGCGCGAACGCATCATCGCCTGCGTCGGTGCGATGATCGGCATTGCGCTGACTGGCGCGATCAGCGGACTCACACTGGGTAGCGGCCCACATGTGCCGCTGCTGGTGGCGCCAATGGGAGCATCGGCGGTGCTGTTGTTCGCGGTGCCCGCCAGCCCGCTGGCGCAGCCCTGGTCGATCATCGGCGGCAACACGATCTCGGCGCTTGTCGGCGTGATCGTGGTGCAATTCGTGCACCAGCCGGTGCTCGCCACCGGTATTGCGGTAGCGCTGGCGATCGCCGCAATGTCGTTCACGCGCTGCCTGCATCCACCCGGGGGTGCGGCGGCATTGACCGCGGTGTTCGGCGGCCCAGCCGTGATCAGCGCCGGCTTCCTTTTTCCTTTCGTGCCGGTGGCGGTCAATTCGATGCTGCTGGTGGCGCTTGGCTACGGCTTCCACAAGCTGGCCCGGCGCAACTACCCGCACGTGCCGGCCCCGGCGCCGGTAAACAGTCACGGCACCATCGATCCGCCGGCGCAATTGCGTGTCGGTTTTCGCTCCGAGGACATCGACGCCGCGCTTGGAGCGCTCGACGAGACCTTCGACATCGATCGGGGCGATCTCGACCGGCTGCTGCGGCAGGTCGAATTGCAGGCCATGGTGCGCGAGCATGCGACGTTGCGGTGCCAAGACATCATGTCGCGCGACGTCATCTCGGTGGACGAGCACACGCCAGCCGCCGCTGCGCGCCAATTGCTGCTTGACCACAACATACGAACCTTGCCGGTGGTGGATGCCGAGGCAAGGCTGGCCGGAACCGTGGGCTTGCGGGAACTGACACTGGCGGCCGGCACGGTCGGAACCGTGATCTCGCCGGCGGCAACCGCAACTGCCGGCTCGAACGCCATGGCGCTGCTGCCAGTGCTGACCGACGGGCGCAGTCACGCCGTCATCATCGTCGACGATAAAAACCACATCCTCGGGCTGATCACGCAAACTGATCTGCTGGCCGCGACGGCGCGGATGCAAAACACCGGCACGGAGCCGGCCAAAGTGCTAGCATAGGTAGCCAGGCGATCGGCCCGGCGTGATTTTTCGGGAACCTTTTTTCGAAACCTGCATCCAATCTTTCGTGCAAGGATCGATGGAGGACACATGCCCGCGCTGACGGCAACATCAACAGCGACGGACGAGCTTCGGCTCGTGGCCCGCGCGCTCGCCCGCGACAGCGATGCCTTTCGCAAGATCATGAAGCTGAACAACCAGCGGCTCTACCGACTGGCGCGCGGCATGGTGCGCAACGACGGCGAGGCCGAGGACATCGTGCAGGAGGCCTATGTCAGGGCCTTTACCAATCTCGGCACCTATCGCGGCGATGCTTCGCTTTCCACCTGGCTGTCGCGCATCGTCATCAACGAGGCGCTCGGGCGGCTTCGCAAAGGACGGCGAACCGTGGCCATGCCTGAAAACCCGGAAGCGCAGATCATCCGGTTTCCTCTCAACCCAAGCGACGATCCGGAGCGGACGATGGCGCAGCGGCAGATCCTCGGGCTTGTCGAGCGGGCGACCGACAGCCTGCCCGACGCCTATCGCGCGGTTTTCGTAGCCCGCGTCATCGAGGGGCTGAGCATCGAGGAGACCGCCGACCTGCTCGGCGTGCGGCCAGAGACCGTCAAGACGAGACTGCACCGCGCCCGCGCTTTGCTGCGTAAGGCGCTGGACGACGAGATCGGGCCGGTGCTGCTCGACGCCTTCCCCTTCGCCGGCCGGCGCTGCGAACGGCTGACGCAGGCCGTGATGAAGCGGCTCGGATTCGAGGGGTGATCTTCAAAGCCAGATCTTTCGCCGATTTGTCGGGAACGTTTCCGCGCCATCCTCATCCAATGAATGTCAACCCAGATGAAGCCCGCTGCCCAGGCTGTCGGGCGGAAGGAGATGCCATGCTTATCAGACACACCGCAGCGCTTGCCGCCCTCTTGCTGCTTGGCGCTGCCCCATTCGCGCAAGCTGCCGACAAGCCGACCGACCCGCAGATCGCCCACATCGCCTACACAGCCGACATGATCGACATCGAGGCGGCCAAGCAGGCAATCAAGAAATCCAAGAACAAGGAAGTCGTCGATTTCGCCAAGGACATGGAGCGCGACCACGAAGCGGTGAACAAGCAGGCGCTCGACCTGCTCAAGAAGCTCAAGGTGAAGCCGGAAGACAATGCCACCAGCCAGGCGCTGACCAAGGCGGCGAAAGAGGAACATGCCAAGCTCGCCAAGCTGAAAGGGGCTGCCTTCGACAAGGCCTATATCGAAAACGAGGTGGCCTACCACAAGCAGGTCAATGGAGCGCTCGAAACCCTGCTCATTCCGTCGGCCAGCAATGCCGAGCTGAAGAGCCTGCTCGAAACCGGCCTCAAGATCTTCCAGGGGCATGAGCAGCATGCCGAACATGTCGCCGGCATGTTGAAATGAAAGCGGCCGTGCTGATCCGACCGCTCCTTGCCTGGCTGGCGCTGGTGCTTGCCGCCGGCCCGGCGCCGGCAGCGACGATCGAGGTGACGATCGACAAGCTCGTCTTCTCGCCCGCAAGCGTCGAGGCCAGGGTCGGCGACACGATCGAGTGGGTGAACAAGGACGCATTCGCCCACACGGCCACGGTGAAGGGCGGCTGGGAGGTGATGATCCCGCCGAAGGCGAAGGGAAAACTGACCCTCAAGACGGCGGGAGCGGTTGATTATTTCTGCCGCTTCCATCCCAACATGAAAGGCCGATTGGTAGTGGCGCCCTGAAAATCTGGGCCGGTGGCGGGACTTGGCCGCAAATACCAAGCCCCGTCACTCCGGAGCACCCGTCACTCCGGAGCAATTCAGCACGGAACAGTCGCGCCAGGGATCAGAGCGCCAGCCATGCCGTGCCAGCCGCCAGCGTCAGCAGCGTCAATGGCAGGCCGACTTTGAAGAAAGCGCCGAACGACAGCGACGTGCCGGCGGCGCGCGCCTGCTCGGCAACGATCAGATTGGCGACGGAACCCAGGAGCGTGAAATTGCCGGCCAGCGTCGAGCTCATGGCGACGACCAGCCAGGCGCGCTCGGGGTTTTCCAGGCCGGGGATGAAGGGCCGCAGCGCCAGCACGGCCGGCACGTTGCTCATTATGTTGGAGAGCAAGGCGGTGAAGCCCGACAGGCGCCAGACGTCGTCCAGCCCGAGGTTCTTGGCCGATGCGACGATGTCCGGTGTCAGCAGCGTTCTTTCGGCGCCGGCAACCACGATGAACAGGCCGGCGAACATGAACAGCAATGGCCCGTCGATTTCGCGATAGATGCGCTCTGGTTTGATGGCGCGGGTGAGCAGGAGGATGGCGCCGCCGATGAGCGCCGCCTTGGCGACAGGCACACCGGCGAAGAAGGTAACGGCCAGTCCGATGCAAACCACCACCGCTTTCAGCACCTGGCGGCGATGCATGCGGCCGCGCGAGACCTGCGGCGTCAATTCGCCGTTGCGCGCGAATTCGGTGCGGTAGACGATGCGAACAATGGCGATGACCGCGACGAGACCGAACAGGGCAACCGGAGCCAGAGCCGCTGAAAAGGCCGGATAGGAGATGCCCGACAGCGCACCGATGACCATGTTTTGCGGATTGCCGGTGATGGTGGCGACACTGCCGCAATTTGACGCGGTGGCGGTCGCGATGAGGTAAGGAACCGGATTGCGTTTGATGGCGCGGGTGACGTGAACGACGATCGGCGCCATGACAAGACAGATGGCGTCATTGACCAGGAAGGCCGACAGCAGGCCGGTCAGCAGGGTCACCATAACCAAAAGCATGAACGGCGCATGCGCATGCTCGATCGCGATGGCACCGAGGCCGCGAAAGGCGCCCGAGACCTTCAGATGCGCCACTACGATCATCATGCCGAGCAAAAGCGTGATGGTGTCGAAATTGATGGCGCGGTAGGCATCCTCCAGGCTGATCGCCCCGATGGCTATCATCGCGGCCCCGCCGAGCAGTGCGATCCCCGCCCGATCGAGGCGCAGGCCTGGTATGCGGCCGACGGCGACGCCGGCATAGGTCAGGACCAGGATCAGCAGTGCCGCCGCGCCCATCAATGTCATGCGAAGAAGGCCCTGCCCGATGCATTCAGCCCCGGCCGGAGCTGTGGCCACCACCTTTAGCGGGCGGCGCGCAAAGCGAAAATACCTTCTGCGTGATGGCTGCAGAAATCCCCAGCGACGCGCCCCCGGCGCCGGTGGCTGGCCGGATCCGCCTCAATGAACCGTGATTGTCGCGGCTGGCGGCGTTTGCTGGGAAACCATCGGATCGAAACTGACCTGGTCGCGTCCATTTGACTTGGCGGCATAGAGCCGCCTGTCGGCTGCCGAGAATATCTCCTCATAGGTGGTCGGCCCGTTAAAGGCGGTACCGCCAATGCTCACGGAAAGCGGACAGGACCGGCCGCCCGGCGAAAATTCCACCTCGCGAATTCGCCGGCGGATGCTTTCGGCAACCAGCCAGGATTGCGAGGGATCGACGCCGGGAAGAAACACGCCGAATTCCTCGCCGCCGATGCGGCCGACGATGTCGGTGCCGCGGAGCTGATCCTTGATCGTCTGCGCGATCAGTTTGAGCGCCTGGTCGCCGCAGTCATGCCCAAGCCGGTCATTGATCGATTTGAAGTGATCGGCGTCGATGATCAGCAGCGCACCGGAATTGGCCGACGCCTGTTTGCGGACCTGTTCGAGATAGGCTTCGACCAGCATGGAGAAAGCGCCGCGGTTGAGCACCGCCGTCAGGCTGTCGGTGGCGGCAACGACGGTGAGATCGCGCTGGGCAATGGCCAACTGGCGTATCTTCCACATCAGGAAGAAGAGAAACGATCCACCCAGCACCAGGGGCAACAGAATGTCGGTCAGCTGAGCCCGCCACACAGCTTCGGGCGAAAGATACGGGAAATTGAACGAATCGACGAAAAACGCCACGCCAATGAAGAACGCCGTGCCGGCGGCGGTGACGGCGATCACCCTGCCCCAACTCGTCGGCGACAGGTCGAGCTTCATCTCTTCAACTCCGTTAGCCGCGTCTACTATGACGCGCCAACGCAAACAAAACGATAAGACTTTCCCTCCAATTCGACGGCAGAGGTTGCAGGGTTACGGCCGCCGGACCGGCGGCCGCCTCCGGCCTGCGTCTCGAAGATTTGTCCGGATGATCGATCCGGACCTACGACAGGAGGATCCTGCCGTCAGCCGTTGGGCGCCGATTCGCCCAGCGTCTCTGCAACAAAGGATGCCGCGATCAGATCGTCGGCATCCAGGCCTAGAGAGCCTTCGCCCGCTCCCATGATGGCGGCAACCTTATGGAAGGTCTTCAGCTCATGGTCGGAAATCCGGGCGGTTTGCATCTTGGCTTTGAGCTCGGCGATACGTCGCCCCAAGGCGGGCGACGTTCCAATTTCACGTTTCGACATGACGCGGTTTTCTCCTTCCCCAACCCATGCTTGTTTTGCCCGCCATTCGCAGCCCGAATGCTTACTTTTATGAGGGACCGCGAATACAAGGCCCCGAACGCGTGATCCTTGCGAAGGTTCCCGCGCGACAAGGTCACGAAATAATACGGAAAGGGCGCCACGGCGGCGGCGTGCCGCCGTCGCGCCGGCAAGCGCATTCGGGAAGACAAAAAGGGATGAAAAGTTCCGACCGGATTCCTGCCCGCGTTGAAATTCCTCACGTCCGGAGCAGCTAAGCCCTTGAAATTATTGGCGATCCCGACAGGATTCGAACCTGTGACCATCGGCTTAGAAGGCCGGTGCTCTATCCAGCTGAGCTACGGGACCGCTGGCCGGCTCGGAGCCGGTAAGATGTCTGCGCTGGCGCCCGCCCGGGCTTTGCCGGTCAATGCGTCCAGGGCGTCCTGCGGTCATAGCGGAAATTTTCCGCATAGGAAATCTGGCGGCGCTTGGGCTCTTTCGGCTCCTCGACGCGGTAGGCGAGCCCTTCCTTCTCGGCATAGGCCACGGCCTCTTCACGCGTGTCGAAGGTCAGCTTGATCTGGCTCCTCATGTCGCCGGAAGTGGTGTAGCCCATCAGCGGGTCGATTTTCTTGCGCATCTCGGGATCGAATTCCAGCACCCAATGGCCGGTCTTGGCCGTGCCGGACTGCATCGCGGTTTTGGCTGGACTGAAAATGCGCGCGGACATGACCACCTCATTGCTGTGCAAGGCAGCATGGCCGCCTCTTCGCCCGTCATTACTGCGCAATGCCGACGGCGGCAAGGTTTTTGCACTTGCAGGTTTTTGCACTTGCCATGCAACACTGAAATGAATAGGCAACAGACCGTTCGGAGTGTAGCGCAGCCTGGTAGCGCATCTGGTTTGGGACCAGAGGGTCGGGAGTTCGAATCTCTCCACTCCGACCACCTTTCACAGAACAGGCAATCGAGGGCCGTTGGCGCCTGCGAATGGCAATGTGTCGGGTGCAGAATGGGGCTGTCGGCAATCTCCGCGCGCGCCCAGTGGTCTTTGCTGCTGCATGTCACGGTCCCAACAAAAAGCCGCGGACGGCAAAGTTGCCTGCTCCACCGCATCGACTATTGTGAGCCGGAACACGACACGGTGCGGGGCAACAGATGCCCATCGGACATCGACGGTCTCCGCTAAAGCCTCACGGAGGAACCATGAGCGACAGTTGGACACCCACCCGTCTCGGCGCAGGGCGGCATTCGGCATGACGACGGAAACCGCCACGGGCGGCACGGAGACAAAATTCAGACAGCCGCCAGCCGGAACCGGGATCGCGGTCGATCTCGATGGAGTGACCATAGATTTCGCATTGGCGGCCGGGCGTAGCTTCCAGGCGGTCGCCCGCGCCGATCTGAAAGTCGGCGACCAGGAATTCGTGGCGATCATTGGGCCGACGGGCTGCGGCAAGTCAACGCTGCTGAATGCCGGCGCAGGGCTTCTCGAGCCTTCGGCAGGCAGCGTCCGTGTGTTCGGCGCCCCGCTTCGCGGTCTCAACAGACAGGCTGGCTACCTCTTCCAGCAGGATGCATTGATGCCCTGGAAGACCGCTCTGGACAATGTGGCCATCGGGCTGGAAGTGGCAGGCGTGCCCTCTTCCGAAGCAAAGGAACGCGCGCGAGCATGGCTCGGACGCGTCGGCCTGGCTGCTTTCTGCGAGCGCTACCCTCACATGCTTTCAGGCGGCCAGAAAAAGCGCGTTGCTCTTGCGCAGGTGCTGATCCGCGACCCCAAGATCATCCTCATGGACGAACCCTTCGGACCGCTCGACGCACAGACGCGGCTGATCATGGGCGGCCTTTTGCTCAAGCTGTGGTCGGACGACCGCAAGGCGGTGATGTTCGTCACCCACGACCTCGAAGAAGCGATCGCGCTGGCTGATCGCGTGGTGGTGATGTCAGCCGGTCCCTCGGCACGCATCATCGGCGACTTTCCAATCCCGCTGGCGCGTCCACGCGATATTTCGGAAATCAGGCTGGAACCGCGCTTCCAGGAATTGCATCGCGACATCTGGCACATGCTGAAGAAGGAAGTGCTCAAGGCTTACGGCGAGATTGAAGAAGGAGCGATCCGATGAAAAGGACGACGCTGCTTTTCGCACAGCTAACCGTGGCCGTCATCGTCATCGCGCTCTGGCAGGCAGCGTCGACGACGCACCTGATCGGCGATCCGAACAATATTTCCTTCTTCTTCTCGACCCCATTGGCGGTGGCAGGCCAGATATGGAGGTGGTTTGCCACCGGGACGATCTGGCATCATCTGTGGATCACGCTGTGGGAGTCCATGCTGGCCTTCGCCATCGGCTCGCTGGCAGCGATCGCGATCGGCTTCTGGTTTGCCCGCAAGCCGAGACTTGCGGCCGTCTTCGATCCCTATGTAAAGGCGGCCAATGCGCTTCCCCGCGTCGTGCTGGCGCCGATCTTCACGCTTTGGTTTGGCCTCGGCATCTGGTCCAAGGTTGCCTTGGGCGTGACGCTGGTTTTCTTCATCGTCTTCTTCAATGTCTACCAGGGCGTGAGGGAGGTGAACACGACGGTGCTGGCCAATGCCCGAATGCTCGGCATGAACGAACGGCAATTGCTGCGCCACGTCTATATGCCATCGGCATTGTCCTGGGTGTTTTCATCGCTCCATATCTCCGTCGGATTTGCCGTGGTCGGCGCCGTGGTCGGCGAATATCTCGGTGCGGCCGGCGGACTAGGCTATCTGATACAGCAGGCCGAGGGCGTGTTCGACGTGGCGGGCGTCTTTGCCGGAATGTTCGTCCTCGCCGCTTTTGTGCTCTTGATCGACTGGATCGTCACGCTGATCGAAAAAAGGCTGCTTGTCTGGCGGCCTGAATTCTCGAAACCAGGCCGATAGGGCCCAATCCAGCTCAAGGAGGAGATCATGAGGATCATTTCGAAACTGGCGGCCGCCGCCGTCGTATTGCTCGCGGTGGCCACAGACGCGGGGGCCGCCGAAAAGGTCACCATTTCGATCGGCGGAGCGTCATGCCTCTGCTATATGCCGACCGTGCTCGCCAAACAGATCGGCGCTTACGAAAAAGCCGGCATCGATGCAGACCTCGTCGATTTCAAGGGTGGTTCTCAATCGCTGACCGCAGTATTGGGTGGCAGCGCGGATGTGGTGTCCGGCTATTTCGATCACACGGTGAAATTGGCCGCCAAGAACCAGCGCCTGCAATCCTTCGTCGTTTACGACCAGTTCCCGGGACTGGTGCTGGCGGTGGCGCCGGACCAGACCGGCAAGATCAAGTCAGTGAAGGACCTTGCTGGCAAAAAGGTCGGCGTGACCGCTCCCGGTTCCTCGACCGACTTCTTCCTGAAGTTCCTTCTGCAGAAGAACGGCATCGACCCGACATCCGCCGCCGTGATCGGCGTTGGGCTGGGCGCTACCGCCGTCGCCGCCATGGAGCAAGGGCAGATCGACGCCGTGGTGACGCTCGATCCGGCCGTCACCGTGCTTCAGGCCAGGCATAAGGACCTGACCATCCTGGCGGACACGCGCACCCAGAAGGATACCGAGGCGGTATTCGGAGGCGACTATCCCGGCGGAGCGCTTTACACCCGGCCGGAATGGATGGCCGCGCATCCCCAAGCAACGCAGGGATTGACCAATGCCATGCTTGCCACGCTGGATTACATTCACTCCCACAGCGCCGAAGAGATCATGGCCCAGATCCCCGACAATCTGATCGGCAGCGACAAGGACGCCTATCTGGCCGCGTTGAAAAATGCGATCCCCATGTATTCGACCACCGGGCTCATGGATCCAAAAGGCGCGCAGGCCGTGCTCGACGTTTTCTCTCTCGGTTCGCCCGATGTGGCCAACGCCAAGATCGATATCACGCAGACGTACACGAACGACTATGTGAACAAGGCGAAGAAGGCCAACTGACGAGATCAACGTCAAGCAGCGGGCATATGGCTCGTTCGCCTCAGCCACGGAGTTCACCGAGCGCCGGCATTTCAGCGACTCGGTGGCCCCGTCGCCATTTTGGGTATCCGTCAATTGACGAATACCCGTTCTTCTCTCACCTAGCTTGGCATTGCGCGGGCCAGCCGAACGCGCAGCAAGAGTGAGGGTGACTGAAGTCACATGAAGGTAAGCTCGCCGGGCGAGAACCCCAACCGCCCCACTCCCGGCGAGCCTACAACCTGATTTGGAACGCAATCAGGACCGGGGTCAGCCGGCAAGCTTGTATCGCAAGATCGGTGCCAGCTTCTGTTTCCCGAAATGGGACGGCTAAAGGGACATGGAACCACCGTTTGCTGGCCGGCCGACCATCGCGCCCTAAACCTCGAACTCGCCCTGCCCCTCGTCCATGGCGCTGACGGTTTCAGCCGCCAGCGCCCGGGTGATCGACGTCTTGCGTTCGAGCGCGGCGCGGTCCAGCCGCTCCACCACGCGCATGGCCGTCGCCAGGGAGCGCTCGATGCGGCGCACCAGATATTGCACGACATGCGGCTCGACCTCGACCTGGCGGTCGGCGAACAGCTTGGTGATGACACCTGCCAGCAGGAGATCGTCGGGTTCGTGGATCTCGACGGTTGCCGCCGCCTTCAGCCGCGACGCCAGATCCGGCAGCGTGACGCCCCAGGCCGAGGGAAAGCGGCGCGCCGTCAAAAGCAAATGCGAGCCGCTGCCGCGCACCGCATTGATCAGATGAAACAGCCCTTGCTGGTCGACTGTGCCGGTATCGACGTCGTCGATCAGCGCCGGCCGGGCACCGAGATTTACAATGCTGTCGCCGATGCGGTGCGCGTCGACCTGAACGGCATCCGCCCGTGCCCGCCAGATCGAGGCCAGATGGGTCTTGCCGGAACCGGCCGGACCGGCCAGCACGACCACCGGCGAGGGCCAGTCCGGCCAGCGGTCGACCAGCGCCACTGCCTGGTTGTTGGTGCCGGAGACGACGAGTTCGTCTCGCGAATAGCCGGTGCCATGGCCGAGATCGAGCGGCAGCTGGCGCGGCGGGTCGGCCCTCTGGTCGCTCATGCCAGGCTCAGCCGCGCGACCCGACCAGGCCGGATCATGGATTGATGCCTTTGCGACGATCGGCCGGCAATGGCGGCACGGCCTTGCCGTGACCCTTGTAGAGCGGCGATTCCAGATAACGCGCAATGGCAAAGCGCACCAGGACCGCGACCGCGGCCGATGCAGGCACCGCAATCAGCAGGCCGACGAAGCCAAACAGCGCGCCGAAGGCAAACAGCGCGAACATCAGCCACACCGGATGCAAGCCGACGCTTTTGCCGACCAGCCGCGGCTGCAAGATATTGCCCTCGATGAACTGGCCGATGAAGAACACCACCGCGACCGCTACGACCATGGTCCAGTCCGGCCAGAACTGGACGAAGGCAACGCCGACGGCCAGCACCAGTCCGGTCAGCGAGCCGACATAGGGGATGAAGGAGATCAGCCCGGCGAACAGGCCGATGAGGATGCCGAAATTGAGACCGGTTAGCGTCAGGCCAGTGGCATACATGGCGCCCAGCACCAGGCACAGCGTGCCCTGCCCGCGCACGAAGCCGGCCGTTGCCGTGTTGATGTCCCTGGCGATGGCGCGCACCGTGGCGACATTGTCCCGCGGCACCCAGCTGTCGATCACCGCCACCATGCGGTCCCAGTCGAGCAGCATGTAGAAGGCGACCACCGGCGTCACCACGAACAGGCTGATCACCGAGACCAGCGCCACGCCCGAACTCCATATCGAGGTGAACACGGTCGTCAGCAGACCGAAGCCGGATGTCAGCAGTGAGTTCAATCCGTCGCGCAGGCCATTGGCGTTGACGCCGAATTTCTGTTCCAGCCATTTCGGATCGAACGAGGTGATCAGGCTCTGCAGCCGCGTCAGGTACTCAGGCAACTTGCCGGCAAAATCGGCCATCTGCGTCGCCAGCACCGGGATGAGGATGACAAAGGCCAGCACCAGCACGACAAGGAAGGTGATGAGGATGACCACCGTTGCCATGAAACGGCTGAGGCCGAGCCGCTGCAGCCGGTCGGCCACGGGATCGAGGAAATAGGCGAGCACCATGCCGGCCACGAAGGGCAAGAGGATGGCGCTGAAAACATAGAGGAAAAGCGCGAGCGCGGCTACGCCGGCAAGCCAGAAGAAGATCTGCCGGCGGAATCCGGCGGATGGATCATCACCGGCGGCCGCCGGCGCGCTCGCCGCAGCTTCTTTGTCAGGTGCCCGGGGTGGAGCCTTCGCCATAGCCGCTCATATGCCTCAGCCAAGCCACGAGATAGGCTGCGGCCGAAGCCACGGTCAAGACCCCGGACAGCATTATGAGGGCGGGACGAAGTGGATCGAGATGGATCGAAAAAGCAAGCTCACCCAGCACCAGCGCCGCCAGTACAATCTGGATGGCGGTGTTGACCTTGGAGACGAGGAGCGGCTTCATCTCGACGGGGTGGGCCATCACGGTGGACAACAGCACCGCGCAAATGATCAGCGCGTCGCGCGACACCATGGTGACGACCAGCCACAGCGGCAATTGCCCGATGAAGCCCAGCACGACGAACACGGAAACCAGAAGCAGCTTGTCGGCTACCGGATCGAGATAGGCGCCGAGCTTGGAATGCTGGTTGAACCGGCGGGCGATGAAGCCGTCGACGCCGTCCGAGATGCCGGCAACGAGGAACCCGGCAAAGGCCCAATCCCAGCGCGCCTGGAGCATGGCCAGCACCACGGCAGGCACCAGGACAAGGCGCATGATTGTGATCAGGTTGGGGATGGTCAAGCGCATGTCCCGTCGCTTCTGTCTGAACGATAGATGATGGAGATGGGGGATGGGCGCAAGAGAGAAGCTGCCGAGCTTCCCCTGGTGGGGAGCGGCAGTTTCAGCGCCGTTTTCCTTGCGGACCGAAACCGTTCATGCGAAGAGCCGCAAAGGAAACAGCGACAAGCCAGATATGAAGCGCGATACAGTCAAGCGTAAGAACGGGCTCACCTATGCCGAGGCTGGCGTCGACATCGATGCCGGCAATCTCATGGTCGAGAAGATCAAACCGCTGGTCAAGGCGACGCGCCGGCCGGGCGCCGATGGCGAGATCGGCGGTTTCGGCGGCTTGTTCGACCTCAAGGCCGCCGGCTTTACCGACCCGGTGCTGGTCGCTGCAAATGACGGCGTCGGCACCAAGCTGAAGATCGCCATCGACGCCGGCAAGCACGACACGATCGGCATCGACCTCGTCGCCATGTGCGTCAACGACATCGTCGTGCAGGGTGCCGAACCACTGTTCTTCCTCGACTATTTCGCCACCGGCAAGCTCGATCCGGACCAGGGTGCGGCGATCGTCGGCGGCATCGCCGCGGGCTGCCGGCAGGCCGGCTGCGCGCTGATCGGCGGCGAGACGGCGGAAATGCCGGGCATGTATCACGGCAAGGACTATGACCTTGCCGGTTTTGCCGTGGGCGCGGCCGAGCGCGGCCAGCTTCTGCCCACCGACGACATCGTCGAGGGCGACGTGCTGCTGGGGCTGGGTTCGTCGGGCCTGCATTCGAACGGCTTTTCGCTGGTGCGCCGCATCGTTGCGACCAGCGGCCTGGCATGGACCGATCCGGCTCCCTTCAATGACGAGGCCACATTGGCCGAGGCGCTGCTCGAGCCGACCCGGATCTATGTGAAATCGATCCTGAAGGCGATCCGCAACACGCACGGCATCAAGGCGCTGGCCCATATCACCGGCGGCGGCTTCCCCGAAAACATTCCGCGCGTTCTGCCGAAGGAGTTCTCGGCCGAGCTCGATCTCGACGCCATCGACGTGCCGCCTGTGTTCTCATGGCTGGCCAAAACCGGCGGTGTGGCGCCCGAAGAGATGATGCGCACCTTCAACTGCGGCATCGGCATGATCCTGGCGGTGGCGTCCGGCCAGGCGGCGCAGGTCGCTGCCGTCTTGCAGGAAGCCGGCGAGACGGTGACGCCGATCGGCCGGATCGTGCCGCGCCGCGACGCCGGCGTCATCTATCGGGGTTCGATCGGTCTATGAGTGCGCAGAAGAAACGCACTGTCGTTCTGATCTCGGGGCGCGGTTCCAACATGACGGCGCTGATCGCCGCCGCCAGCGACCCGGCTTTCCCCGCCGAAATCGTCGGCGTTATCTCCGACAAGGCGGATGCCGCCGGCCTCGGCATGGCGAGGGCGCGCGGCATCGCCACCCAGGTGATTTCCCGGGCCGACCATGCCAGCAAGCAGGCGCATGACGCCGCGATCGAGGCCGCGCTCACGGCCTTCAACGCCGAGATCGTGGCGCTGGCCGGCTACATGCGCATTTTGACGACCGGCCTCGTCCAGAAATGGCAAGGCCGCATGATCAACATCCACCCCGCGCTGTTGCCGGCCTTCAAGGGGCTCGACACACATGCGCGCGCGCTGGCGGCGGGCATGCGCATTCATGGCTGCACGGTGCATTTCGTCACGTCCGAGATGGATGACGGCCCGATCATCGCACAGGCGGCGGTGCCGGTAATGGTCGGCGACAATGCCGACATGCTGGCCGCACGGGTGCTCAAGGTCGAACACCAGCTCTATCCGCTGGCGCTGGGGCTGGTCGCCGAGGGCAAGGCCCGGATGGAAAATGGCCGCACCGTGTTTGCCCGCTTCGCCGACGATGCCGACAATGCAACCTCGATGATCATTGCACCGAGCCCGCTGCGCGAGGAAATCGATTTCGAGCAATTGGCGCGGATCACGCCGTAGGCATTTTTGCAGTCATAATTTGATTGCAAACTTTGGCGCACCCGCTTATCTCATGCTTGCATGAACAGCAAGCATAGGCGCGTGCTCAAAGCGATATTCACCGATCCAGTTTCGGGCAGTATCGAATGGATTGCCGTCGAAGCCTTGCTGGTCGCCGTTGGTTGCCAGGTGATCGAAGGAAGCGGCTCACGCGTGGGTTTTGTCCTTAAGAGCGAAGTCGAGACGTTCCACCGGCCGCACCCTTCAAAGGAAGCAAAGCGATATCAAGTACGGGATGCTCGCCAATTCTTGTTGAGGATCGGAGTGAAGCCATGAATGCGATGACCTACAAGGGCTATTCGGCCCGTGTTGACTATGATGACGATGACGAGATTTTCTTCGGCCGTATTGCCGGTATTCGAGACGGCGTATCCTTCCATTCAGAAACTGTCGCGGGGCTAAAAGCCGCCTTCCATGAAGCCGTGGACGACTATGTCGAAACTTGCGCGAAAATCGGTAAGTCGCCGCAAAGACCTTATTCCGGCAATCTCATGTTGCGCGTTGACCCCTCGGTTCATTCAAAAGTTGCAATGGCAGCGGAACTCGCAGGCAAGAGCCTGAACCAGTGGGGAGAAGAAGTCTTGCGCGAGGCCGCCGAAAAGCAAATTGCCTGAACCAGCAGCTGTCCTGCCTCCATCTGCATCCGCCATTCGACCGGGAGTATCGTGAAACAGTTGTTTGTGCTGCGCCACGCCAAGTCGAGTTGGGACGATCCCAACCTCCCCGATTTCGACCGGCCGCTCGCCGAACGCGGATTGAAGGCGGCCCAATTGATAGGGCGCGAACTCGCGACGCGCGGGTGGCTGCCGGACCAGGCGCTGGTATCGCCGGCGCTGCGCACCCGTGAGACCTGGCGGCTGGTGGACGCGGAGTTGCCAGCGCATCCACGAGTCGCGTTCTCCGAGGCGCTTTATGAAGCCTCAGCGACGGATATTCTGAGCCAGATTCGTCAAGCCGATCCGTCGAACGACAGCTTGCTGGTGGTCGGCCACAATCCCGGTCTGCAATATCTGGCGAAACAGCTTGCCGGGCCAGGGTCAGAGGCCAAGGCGCGCAGGAGGCTCGAAGGAAAATTCCCAACGGCAGCCTTTGCGCGCCTCGTTTTCCAGGGCGACTGGTCCAACCTGTCGTCCGCGCGGCTGACGCATTGCCTGCGTCCGAAGGATCTGCGCTAGAAATCCGGGGTTAAGCTGGCAGCCAAGGCCGCTGCGTGTCCGGGACGTTAATTGCCCCAGATGCCCTGGCCGGGTTCGGGCCAGTCGGTAGTGGGCTTCGTCTTGGCATCGCCTGTCTCGTGGCCGGCCATGCCCGTATCCTTGAGCGCGCCGGTGACAAGGTGGTCCACGCCCGCCATCGGGGCGACGGGCTGGTTGGCATTGTCGGAGCCATAATGGTCGCTGCCGGCAAAGGCGCTGCCGGTCGCAACGAGGATGGCGGCGGTGGCGAGGGCGATCTTGTTCATTTCAATCTCCTGGATTCATCCGTTAGGCGGCGTCTTGGGAGGACGGTTCCGCTAAGGACAAGACCCCAGGCACTCCTGTTTTATTCCTGGGCTCGGATTGTTTTCTGCCGAGCTTGGAGGATTGGTCATGCGCAAAAAACAAGAGCGGCGGGCCAGGCCCACCGCTCTTTGTGGTCGAAGACTTACAGAATCAACGGCCCCAGATGCCCTGGCCAGACTGAGCCGGCACGTTGGCATTCGCGTCGCCCTGCGCCTTTATGGACTTGGTGATCGAGCCGGTATGCGTGGTGTCGATGTTGGAGGTCGACTGGTTGGCAACCGGCTGGTTGACATTGTTGGAACCATAATTGTCGCTGCCGGCAAAGGCGCTGCCCGTGGCAATGAGAATGGCGGCGGCGGTAAGAGCGATCTTGGTCATTTCTTTACTCCTGAGTTCAAGGTGGTTGATGTCGGCAGTCGCGATTAGCGGCCGAAAAGGTTGCGGTCGGCGCCCTGCGAAGCCGGGGCCTGGACGGTTCCATTCGTCTTCGAGATCGAAGCGGTGACGGAATGGTCGACAGCGGCGGCGGGCTGATTGGCGTTGGCCGAACCATAATTGTCGCTGCCGGCGAAAGCGGTGCCCGTGGCAACGAGGATGGCAGCGGCGGTAAGAGCGATCTTGGTCATTTTGGTTACTCCAGTATGTTTGTTCTGTCCGTCTAGTGGCGTGCCCTTGGGAGGATTTCGCGTCGCTCGGACCACCCCGAGATGGGTCTGCGGTGTTGTCGTTTCCAGTCACGAAAATGTGCCAAAAAAGCTGTGGGACGGCCCTTGAAATTGAAACGACATCGCTGGCTGCACAATTTTATCTTGTTGAACCAATGGTTTATTGAGAAAACTCCATTGAGCCCACCCGTTTGCGCAGAGCGTACGTTCACCGTTTGATGTACGGTCCGTCAACATAAATCGAACCGAACGGTTCGGTCTTATCTACGTAAGGCCCGCGCAAGTGGCCGCATCCGGGCGTTTGCTTTGCGGCTGGGTCGACATTGTCGCTTGCAAACGGGCTGAAGGACGCGCCAAGAGGCGCGCCGCATTCTCCACGCGGAGGCTTCGCCTCCGGTCGCGGCAGGCGCAAGCTTTCAGTCATTTTGCCGACTGGAGAAATGGAAAGCGGCGGGTTCTGGCCCGTCAGGAAGCGCCAAAGCCAAGGACGTCGCGCATGCCGTATTGACCGGGCGGTCGCCCGGTCACCCAGAGGGCTGCGGCGATGGCGCCACGGGCGAACATGAGGCGGTCGTCGGCCGCATGCGACAGGGTCACGGTCTCGCCCTCGGTGCAGAAGCTGACGCTGTGCTCGCCGACGATGCTGCCGCCGCGCAGCACCGCGAAGCCGATCTCGCCGGCAGGCCGCACACCGGTGACACCGTCGCGAACACGCCTCGCCATCGCATTGAGTTCGACGCCGCGTCCGTCGGCAATGGCTTGGCCGAGCATCAGGGCGGTGCCCGATGGCGCATCGATCTTGTGGCGGTGATGCGCCTCTAAAATCTCTGCATCCCAGTCCGCGGGACCGAGCGCTCTCGCCGCCTGCTCGACCAATCCGACCAGCATGTTGAGCCCAAGCGAAAAGCTCCCGGAGCGTACGATGACAACGGTTTTCGCGGCATCGGCGATGGCTGCCAATTCAGCGTCATCGAAACCGGTCGAGCCAATGACCATGGCAGGCCCGCGACGGCCGGCGCAGGCTCTCGCCAGATCGGCCGATGCCGCCGGCGTGGTGAAATCGACGACCACATCGGCCAGGCCGAGCGCCTCGTCGCGACTGACCAGGCCATCGCCGACGACGCCCGGTCGATCAAAGCGGGCAGTAAGCGCCAGCCGCGAGTCGGCCTGCACGGCGTCCGCCATCTGGCGCCCCATGCGGCCGAGCGCACCGGCAATTGCGATCCTGACTGGCGCCATCGCCGCGACTATTTCCACATGCCGCGCATGCGCGCGCCAATGTCGACGCGTATCTCCGGCCGGGGCGCCCTGCCCGGCGCTGCTTGCGCTGCCGGCCATACCGTCTGTTCGAATGCCGCAAGGAGGGAGGCCGGGATGAAGCGCGTGCGCGAGGCATAGACATGGCGGTCGCCGCGCGCCGCCTGGCCATGCGCAAAGAAGCGCTGCGGCATGACCAGGTTGAGGCTGTCCTTGGCCCTTGTCATCGCCACGTAAAGCAGCCGGCGCTCCTCCTCGATATCTTCCCTGGTACCAACACCGAGATCGGCCGGAATGCAGCCATCCACAGTGTTGAGCACAAACACGTTCTTCCACTCCTGGCCCTTGGCCGAGTGGATGGTCGACAGGATCAAATAATCCTCGTCGCGGTGCGGCGGCCCGGCCTGGTCACTGGTCGCGTCCGGCGGATCGAGCGTCAGCTCGGTCAGGAACCGTTCGCGCGAAGCGTAGCCGGATCCGATCTGCTCGAGCTGCAGAAGGTCGGCCCGGCGCGTGGTTGCGTCCTCGTGGATGCGCTCGAGATGCGGCTCGTACCAGAGCCTGACCTGTTCGAGATCGGCCGGCCATTTGGCGCCGGCACGCAGGCCGGAGTAGAGCGAGACGAAGCCCGGCCAGTCATCCGCCGCGCGCTGCGGCGGCCGCCAGCCGGCAAGGCCCATCGCCTCGTCCAGCGCCGATGTCATCGTCTCCACGACTTGCGCGGCGGCCGAGGGGCCGATGCCCGGCAAAAGCTGCAGCACGCGAAATCCGGCGACGCGGTCGCGCGGGTTTTCGGCAAAGCGCAGCACCGCCAGCACATCCTTGACGTGAGCGGCATCGAGGAATTTCAGCCCACCGAACTTGACGAAGGGAATGTTGCGCCGCGTCAGCTCGATTTCCAGCGGCCCGCTGTGATGCGAGGCGCGAAACAGTACCGCCTGCGATTTCAGCGCCGTGCCGGCCTCGCGCTCGGCCAGGATGGCCTCGCAGACGAAATTGGCCTGTTCGACCTCGTCGCGTACAGTCACCAGCCTCGGCTTGGCGGCGGATTTGCGTTCCGACCACAGGTTTTTGGTGAAGCGTTCCGAAGCCTCGCCGATCACCGCATTGGCGGCGGCCAAAATGGTTTCGGTCGAGCGGTAGTTGCGCTCCAGCATCACCACATCGGCGGCCTGCGCGAATTGGTTTGGGAAGTCCAGGATATTGCGCACCTCGGCGGCGCGGAACGAATAGATCGATTGCGCATCGTCGCCGACCACCGTCAGCCCGGCGCCATCGGGTTTGAGCGCCATGAGGATCGAGGCCTGCAGCCGGTTGGTATCCTGGTATTCGTCGACCAGCACATGGTCGAAGCGCCCGCCCAGATGCGTCGCAATTTCCGGTTCCGCGGTCATCTGTGCCCAGTAGAGCAGCAGGTCATCGTAATCGAGCACGTTCTGCGCCTGCTTGGCCTCGACATAGCCGGCGAACAGCTGCTTCAGCTGTTCGGCCCAGCCGGCGCACCACGGAAAGGCGGAGCCCAGCACCTCGCCGAGCGGCGCCTGCGCGTTGACGGCGCGCGAATAAATGGCAAGGCAGGTGCCCTTGGTGGGAAAGCGCGCTTCCGTCTTCGAGAAGCCGAGTTCGTGGCGCACTAGGTTCATCAGGTCGGCCGAATCCTCGCGATCGTGGATGGTGAACGCCGGATCGAGGCCGATCTCCTGCGCGTAATCGCGCAGGAGCCGTGCACCGATGCCATGGAAGGTGCCGGCCCAGGTCAGCGCGTCAGTGACGATCGAGGCGTCACGGCCGAGCACCTCGCCAGCGATGCGCTCGACGCGCCGGGCCATTTCGGAGGCGGCGCGACGTGAAAACGTCATCAGCAGGATGCGGCGCGGATCAGCGCCCTTGACGATGAGATGGGCTACGCGATGCGCCAGCGTGTTGGTCTTGCCCGAGCCGGCGCCGGCAATGACCAGCAGCGGTCCGGCGATCCTGCCGTCGCCATGCTCGACAGCCTGGCGTTGGGCATCGTTCAGCCTTGCGAGATAAGCAGGCTGGTCGGTCGGTTCCCGAAATGTCGAATCATGAGCGGCAAGGTTCATCGCCCATCAAGCATCGTTTCCGCTTTGTTCGCAACAAGGAAGCGGCGCGGCGAGCTCAAGGTCGACAGGTCAGCGTTCCGGATCGACACCCATCGCCGCCGACTGCCTGCGCAATGTCTCCCGATCATTCTTCGGGACTGGCAGCAACAGGGGATCGACGGTGTCGGGTACGTCCTCGATCAGCTTGCGCGCGAGGCGGTAAGTGACGAAGGCGATGGTGCAGGCCAAGAGCAGACGGATCATCCAGCAGTCCTCCTTTGCCTGATCCAACCGGAGACATGAGCTTTTGTTCCTCGGCTTGATCGTCGCAACCAAACGGAAGTCGTCTCGTTGTCAGACGAGAGGAGGTAGCGATGAAGAAGCTCTCCCTAGGCCTTCTGCTGATCGTTCTGGCCGTGTTGGCCTGCGACAACAACGTCCCGCCAACCAAGGCTCCGGCAGCGGAAAACCCGCACGCCGACGGCAATCCTGTAGCCGGTAAGACCGGCAAATGAGTTGACATGCGTGCAGCAACGCCGCGGACCACGGCGGGACAGCACAAAGCACAGCCTGGAAAGGACGGCCGGCGCCGCTTGGGAGGTGCCTGATAGCGCCGGCCAGGCGGATATCAGGTCCGCCGCAATATGGATGTTAGCTGAGTCTTGCCGTAGCGTCATGGGGATTCCACCCCTTTGGCTTCCCGCCAAATTCCGGAACGACCGCGCCGTTCATGCTCCCAATCGCCGTCTGACGACCGCGGCATGGAAATTCGTGCCGAACAGCAGGCCGTCATCGTTGAAGTCGTAGCTCGGATTGTGCAGCGGCGCCGTGTCGCCATTGCCGAGGAAGACGAAGCAACCGGGCACGTGAGCGAGGAAACGGGCAAAATCCTCAGAGCCGGTCATCGGCTCGCGGGCGACGGCGACGCCTTCGGGCGCGAACACGTTTCCGGCGGCTGCAAAGGCCTCGTCGACCAATTCGGCGTCGTTGTGCAGCGGCACGAATTCCCTGCTGTAGGCGACCTCGGCGGTGACGTTGTAGGCGGCGGCGGTGCCGGCGGCGATGGTGCGCATCTGCTTCTCGATCTCGGCGCTGACCTCGGGGCGAAAGCTGCGGGCGTCTCCCAGGATACGGGCAAGGCCGGGCAGCGCGTTGCGGGTGCCGTCGGTGATCAGCTCGGTTACCGAGACCACCGATATGTCGGCCGGGCTCAGCCGGCGCGAGACGATGGTTTGCAGATTGGTGACCAGCGCGCAAGCGGCGACCAGTGTCTCCCGGCCGTCCTGCGGCCCGGCAGCGTGGCCGCCGCGGCCTCTCAGAACAATCTCGAAGATATCCTCGGCCGACATCATCGGGCCGGGGCGGGTTTCGAAATGGCCAATCGGCAATCCGGGCAGATTGTGCAGGCCGAAAATCTCATCGAAGGGAAAGCGGCGCATCAACCCATCGTCGAGCATGGCCAGCGCGCCCCTGCCCCACTCCTCGGCCGGCTGAAAGATGAAGCGCACCGTGCCGTTGAACCCGCCCTCCCCGGCCAGCAGCTTCGCCGCGCCGAGCAGCATGGTGGTGTGGCCGTCATGGCCGCAGGCGTGCATGATTCCGGGATTTTGCGAGCCATAGGCCACAGCCGATTGCTCGGTGATGCGCAGGGCATCCATATCGGCCCTGAGCGCGATCGCCCTGTTGCCGCTGCCGCGCTTCAGCGTGCCGACGACGCCGGTGCCGCCGACGCCCTCGGTCACATCGTCGAGGCCGAATTCGCGCAGTTTGGCAGCGACGAAGGCCGCGGTGCGCTTTTCCTCGAACCCGAATTCCGGATGGGCATGCAGATCGCGCCGCCAGCCGGTCATCTCCTGCTTCAAGGCATCGAGATCGATTTTGGCCATTTCTCCGCCCCTCTCAAACTAGGTTGCAAGTCGGGTGACGACATCGAGCAGAATGTTGGCGCCGGCGACGAGCTCGGTATCCTCGGTGTATTCGCGCGGATTATGGCTGATGCCGCCGGCGCTCGGCACGAAGATCATCGCGGCAGGTGCGATACGCGCCATCATCTGCGCATCATGGCCGGCGCCGGACGTCATGCGCTTCGAAACCAGCCCGCGACTGATGGCAGCGGCCTCGATCAGCTCCACGATGCGGCTGTCGAAGATCACCGGCTCGAAGCGCGCCAGCCGCTCGACCGAGATCGTCACGCCTTCGGCGGCGGCGAGTTCTTCGAGGTGAGCGGCGAGTGCTGCTTCCTCCGCCTGCAGCCGGTGCTCGAAAGGATCGCGCAGGTCGATGGTGAAGACCGCTCGCGAGGGAATGACGTTGATGGCGTTGGGCTCGAAACGCATCGTGCCGACGGTGGCGACGGTCGGCGTGTTCGAAGCCTTGGCACGATCGTGCAGGAAGGCGACGACACGGGCGGCCGCATGGCCGGCGTCGCTGCGCATCGACATCGGCGTGGTGCCGGCATGGTTGGCGACCCCGTCGATGGTGATGCGCTGCCAGCAGATGCCTTGCAGGTTTTCCACCGCGCCGATCGGCGCGCCTTCGCGCTCCAGCACCGGGCCCTGCTCGATATGCAGTTCGAGATAGGTATGCGGCTTGAGGAAGCCCGGCTGCTCGTCGCCGGCATAGCCGATGCGCGCCAGTTCCTGCCCGAGCACGCTGCCGTCCGTCCCCACGGCCGCCAGCGCCTCGTCGATCGCAACACCGCCGGCATGAACCAGCGAGCCCATCATGTCGGGGGAATAGCGCACGCCTTCCTCATTGGTGAAGGCGGCGACGGCCAACGGGCGCGACAGGACAAAGCCTGACGCCTTCAGTGTCTCGATTGCCTCCAGCCCGGCCAGCACGCCGTAGCAGCCGTCATAAATGCCGGCATCTATGACCGTATCGATATGCGAGCCTATCAGGATCGGCGCCTGCCCGGCATTCCCAGGCGTCCGCCAGATGCCGAAGATATTGCCCATGCGGTCGATGGCGACTTCGAGCCCCGCCTCGCGCAACCAGCCGACGAAGCGGTCGCGGCCCTGCCGGTCGGCGTCCGAGGCGGCAAGCCGCACCAGCCGGCCCTCGCCGTCGCGGCCGATGGCGCCGAGGTCCCGAATACGGCCAAGCAGCCGCCGCGCGTCGACCGAGATCATGGCGTTGCTCCAGAAAGTACCTTGCCCGCAAGCACGTCCGCGGCGGCCACGCCGACGAGTTCGGCATAACGCCTGGGATCGGTTGCGCCTTCGGTGTTGACGACCAGCACCCGCGAGAGCCGGTCGAGGCCGAGTTCGGCCTTGTTGTCGGCCAGCGCCCGGATCAGTCCGGCCAGGCCGACCCCGCCGCTTTCGCCGGCAACGATGGCCGGATCGCCGCCGGCCGGCCGCGCAAGCCTCCGCATCACAGCGACCGCATCCTCCTCGTCGACGGTCATGAAGGCATCGGCGGCACGCGCCAGCACGCGCCAGGCGACAGGCGACGCCTCGTAGCATTCGAGCATCGCCATGACAGTCGCTTCGCCATGCGCGATCTTGACAGGATGGCCAGCCCTGGCGGCGCCCAGGATACAAGCGGCACGTGCGGGCTCGACCACGGTGAAGACCGGCCTGGCATTACCGAGCACGATGGCGAGATGGCCAGCCAGGGCAGCGGCAATGCCGCCGACCCCGGCCTGGACGAAGACGTGGGTGGGCGGTTCGCCGAGCTGGCGCAGCGCCTCGCGCATGATCGCGGTGTAGCCTTGCATGACGAGGCCTGGAATGCGCTCATAGCCCGGCCACGACGTATCGGACACGACGGTCCAGCCCTTGTCCGCCGCGACGCGTGCGGCTTGCCTGACCGAATCATCGTAGTTGCCGTCGACGCGGATCATCTCGGCGCCGTAGCGGGCGATAGCCGTGATGCGCTCGTCGCTGACGCCGGCATGGACGAAGATCGCCGCCCTCGCGCCGACAAGCCGCGCGCCCTGTGCCACCGAGCGGCCGTGATTGCCGTCGGTCGCGCAAGCCATCGTCATGGTGGCGGCGACCGCCCTGACATCGGGCTGATCGAGATCGGCGATGCCGAGCGGCCTGCCAAGCCGGCGGCCGGCTTCCTCCAGCACCAGATGAACGACGGCATAAGCGCCCCCAAGCGCCTTGAAGCTACCGAGGCCGAGGCGAAAACCCTCATCCTTGAGGTGGATGGCGCCAATGCCCAGTTCGGAGGCCAGCGCCGGCAGCGCATGCAGCGGCGTCTCCTGATGATTGTCGCGATGGGACAGGAAACGCTCGGCCGCGTCGGCCCCCGCAACCCCGAGCGTTTCGGCGTCGACCGGATCGAGTGGGCTGCCGTGCAAGGCATTGCGGTTGAGCAGGAACATCAAGGCCTCCTTGGCTGACGACGAGACTATATTGCAAGGCAGGCGCAAAAAGCGCTGTATTCAAGGTGCCGAAATGCAAGTTTGTTTCTTCAGGACATGCCATTGCCCGCTTTGCCAGCCTCGCTCGACAGTTTCGACCTCGCCATTCTCGCCGTGCTGCAGAAGGACAACACGACGCCGCAGCGACTGATCGGCGAGGCCGTGAACCTGTCGGCGCCGGCGGTGCAGCGCCGTATCAAGCGCATGCAACAGACCGGCGTCATCGCGGCCAATGTCGCGGTCATCGAACCGGCGGCGGTCGGCCAGCCCATCACCATCTTCGTCGAGGTCGAACTCGAAAGCGAACGCACCGAACTGATCGACGCGGCCAAGCGGCAATTCCTGGCGGCGCCGGAAGTCCAGCAGTGCTACTATGTGACAGGCGAGGCCGACTTCATCCTGGCCATCACGGTGGCCGACATGAGCGCCTATGAGGCGCTGACGCGGCGCCTGTTCTTCAACAGCAACAATGTCCGCAAATTCCGCACCTTCGTGGCCATGGACCGCGTCAAGGTCGGCCTGACGGTGCCGCTGCCGGGATGAGCGATCAGGTTGCATGTCTGGCATGCTTTCGCCATTCTCCGCATCGCGAATTAGCGGCGGGAGGCGCGCTTGCACGACACCACCCCGGTTGCGATCATCGGTGCCGGGCCGGCGGGCCTGGCCGTTGCCGCGTGCCTGCGGCAGGCCGGGGTCGACTTCATCCTGCTTGAAAAAGAGCAGCAGCCCGCTCCCGCCTGGCGGCGCCACTACGAGCGCGTCCACCTGCACACGACCAAGCGCTATTCATCCCTGCCCTTCGTGCCCTTCCCCAGGCATTATCCGCGCTATGTGCCACGTGATCTGTTCGTCGAATACCTCGATACCTATGCGCAACGCTTCGATCTGCGGCCCCGCTTTGGAGAAGCGGTGCGTGCGATCCGCCGGCAGGGCAGAAGCTGGGGCGTCGAAGCGACATCAGGCACCGTACGCGCTTCCCATGTGGTGATTGCCTCGGGATACAATGCCGAGCCGCTGATGCCGGCATTCGCCGGCGCCGGCAGTTTCAAGGGCAAAAGTCTGCACAGCGCGGATTACCGCAACAACACGCCGTTTGCCGGCCAGTCGGTGCTGGTCATCGGCATGGGCAACACCGGCGCCGAGATCGCGCTCGACCTGGCAGAAGGCGGCGCGCATCCGGCGATCTCCGTGCGCGGCGGCGTCCATATCGTGCCGCGCGAACTGCTCGGGGTGCCCATCCAGGTCGTCGGCATGGCGACGCGCCTGGGGCCGCGACGCGTCAATGACGCCGTCTTTCCTATCATCCTCGATCTGGTGTTGGGCAGGCTGGAGAAATATGGGCTCAAACGGCCCAAGCAGGGATTGCTGGAGCAGATATCCCTGGCGTCGCGCATCCCGGTGATCGATGTCGGCACCATCGGTAAGATCCGCGAAGGCGCGATCAAGGTCGCGCCCGACATTGCCGAGATATCAGAGGGCGGCGCCCGTTTCGTCGATGGTCGGCACAGCGACTTCGACGCGATCATCTTCGCCACCGGCTACCGCCCAGCCTATGCCAAATTCCTCCAGCCCGGCGTCGAGCCTGGCGCCAGCGGCGTCAATGCGCGCGCTTCGGAACTCGGTCTTTATCTCGTCGGCTTCCACAATTCGGTCACCGGCCTGCTGCGCGAAATCGGAATCGAAGCCCAGGCGATCGCCGACGACATCCGTCTCCGGCAGAACAGAAAAAGGACGTAGAAGCCCTGCCGGTGTGAGCTGGCGATCACCCCGCCTTGCGCAGCCACACCTTGTTGTCGTGGAATGCCGCGCCGCCATAGGGTGCGGGCGCGTCGGCGCCAGTCAGCACGTTGATGCCCTCGCCGCGCTCATGCGCGCTGTTCGGCCAGATGCCTTCGGCAATCACCACGCCGCGCTTGATGCCGTCGAACAGCTTTGCATGCAACACCACTTCGCCGCGCGCATTGCCGAGTTCGACACGGTCGCCCTCTGCCAAACCGTGTGCGGCGGCATCGTCGGGATGCAAGAGCAATTCCGGCCGGCCCTCCTTGGCCCTCGACACCGGCGTTTCGGAAAAGGTCGAGTTGAGGAAGTTGCGTGCCGGCGACGTAGCCAGCCGGAACGGATGCGCCTCGTCGGCAACCTCGATCAGGTCGACATGATCAGGAAATTGCGGCAACTGCTCCACCGGGCCGAACAGGCCCATGCTTTTCGGCGGCCTATTGGGGGCGGCTTGTCCGGTCCAATCGGCGCGGAAGCGGAATTTGCCGTCCGCATGGCCGAAGCCCTTGGTGAAATGCGCGGTTTCGAAATCCGGCTGCAGGTCGACCCATTTCTGCTCCTTCAGGCTGGCAAAGCTGCCCAACCCGCGCTTGCCCAGGATGATGTCGATATGCTGCTGTTCGGTGAGGCCGAAGCCCGGCCTGTCGGCGACTCCGAGGCGCTCAGCCAATTGCTCGATGACGAAATGGTTGGTGCGCGGCCCTTCCGGCGGCTCGATCAGCTTCGGGCCGAGCGTGATGTGCTGGTTGCCGCCGCCCTTGTAGATGTCGTCATGCTCGACGAACATCGTTGCCGGCAGCACGACGTCGGCGAGCTTGGCCGTGTCGGTCATGAACTGCTCGTGCACGCAGGTGAACAGATCCTCACGCAAGAAACCCTGCTTCACCAGTCGCTGCTCGGGCGCGACATTGGCCGGGTTGGTGTTCTGGATGAGCAGCGCCGTCACCGGCGGCCCGCCATAGAGCGCATCCGGCGCCCCCGTCAGCACCGGGCCGATGCGCGAATGGTCGAGAAAGCGGATCGAGGGATCGCGCATGCGCGTGCCCTCCAGCACCTCCTGGTTGAGCTTGAAGATGCCGGAATTGGAATGGAAGGCGCCGCCGCCCTCATATTGCCAGGCGCCGGTGACGGCGGCGATGCAGGAGGCGGCATGCATGTTGACCGCGCCGTTGCGCTGGCGGGCAAAGCCGTAGCCGAGGCGGAAATAGGTTTTCCTGGTCATGCCGACGAGACGGGCAAAGTTCTCGATCTCGGCCACAGTCAGTCCAGTGATCGCGGCCGCCCATTCGGGTGAGCGCGTGCGCAGATGCGCTTCCAGACCTTTCGGGTCATCGGTGTATTTCTCGAGATAGGCGCGGTCGGCCAAGCCTTCCCTGAACAGCACATGCATGACCGCGCAAGCCAGCGCGCCATCGGTGCCAGGCTTCAGGACAAGGCCCATATCGGCCTGCTTCATCGTGGCGTTCTCATAGACGTCGATGACCACGATCCTGGCACCGCGCTCCTTGCGTGCCTTGATGGCGTGGGTCATGACGTTGACCTGGGTCACCACGGCATTGGTGCCCCAGATCACCACGCAATCGGACTTGGCCATTTCGCGCGGGTCGGGACCGCGCAGCGCGCCCGCCCCCATCATCCAGCCGGTCCAGGCCAGGTTGGTGCAGATCGAGCCAAAGAAGCCCGAATATTTCTTCGCATGCCGCAGCCGCTCGATACCGTCGCGCTGCACCAGCCCCATCGTGCCGGCATAGAAATAGGGCCAGACCGTCTCCGAGCCGTATTTTTCCTCGGCCGCGATGAATTTTTCGGCGACGAGATCCAGCGCCGCCTCCCAACTTGTTTCCTGCCAGGCGCCCTCGCCCTTGGCGCCTTTGCGCACCAGCGGCTTCAGCAAGCGGTCGGGATGGTGGACGCGGTCTGCGTAACGAGCAACCTTGGCGCAGACAACGCCAGCCGTATAGCTGTTGGACTTGGCGCCATGGACGCGGCCGATGCGGTTGCCGTCAAGCAACTCGACCTCGAGCGCGCAGGTCGACGGGCAATCATGCGGACAGGCCGAATGGCCGATGCGAAGGCTGGCGTGCTGGTTCATGGCACGTGTTTAGCCGTTTTCGAACAAGGCGTGTAGGGCCAGATCTGACCGTCCCCTTGAAGGAGAGGGTCGGCGCGTAGCGCCGGGGTGGGTTGTGGCGCAGACCCCCACCCCGCTCCGCTTCGCGGATCGACCCTCCCCACAAGGGGGAGGGTAACTACTCCGCCGTGCCTTCCTCATACTCGGCCGACATGGTCAGCCATTTTTCCTCGTGGCCGGCGAGCGTCTGGGCGAGTTGCGATCGCTCCTTGGCCAGCCTTGTCGCCGTCGAGGGATCCTTTTCGTAGATTGCTGGGTTGGCCAGTTCGTCCTCGATGCCGTCGATGCGCTTGCGGATGCGGTCCATCAGCGCTTCGGTGGCGCGAATTTCCTTGGCCAGCGGCTCAAAGGCGGCGCGGCGCTGGGCCGCCTCGCGGCGGCGGTCGGCCTTCGAGGCTTTTTCCGCCTCGCGCCGCTCGCGCCGGTCGCCGGACACGCCGGTGACCAGCGTCTTGTAATCTTCGAGGTCGCCGTCATAGGGATTGACCGCGCCATCCTTGACCAGCCACAGCCGGTCCGCCGTCGCTTCCAGGAGATGGCGGTCGTGCGAGATTAGGATGACGGCGCCGGGGAACTCGTTCAGCGCATGGATCAAGGATTCGCGGCTGTCGATGTCGAGATGATTGGTCGGCTCGTCAAGGATGAACAGGTTCGGCCCCTCGAAGGCCGACAGCCCCATCAACAGCCGCGCCTTCTCGCCGCCGGACAGGTCTTTCGCCGCCGTGTTCATCTTTTCGGTGGTGAGCCCAAACTGGGCGACACGGCCGCGCACTTTCGATTCCGGCGCTTCGGGCATCAGCCTGCGAACATGCTCGTAGGCGTTTTCCTCAGGCCTGAGATCGTCGAGCTGGTGCTGTGCAAAGATCGCCACCTTCAGCCCGGGCGCCACGGTCATGGTGCCGGTCTCCTGCTTCAGGCGACCGGACAGAAGCTTGGCGAAGGTCGATTTGCCGTTGCCATTCGCGCCAAGCAGCGCGATTCGGTCGTCGGCATCGATGCGCAAGGTCATTTTCTTCAGAATCGGCTCACCGGGGGTATAGCCGACATTGACATTGTTCAGCGCGACGATTGGCGAGGCCACCGTCTTCACCGGCTCCGGGAAAGAAAATGGCCGCACCGTGTCGTTCACGATGGCCGTGATCGGCTTCATCTTTTCAAGCGCCTTGATGCGGGACTGAGCCTGTCTTGCCTTGGATGCCTTTGCGCGAAAACGCTCGACGAAGGATTCCATATGCTTGCGGGCGGCTTCCTGCTTGATACGGCCCTTTTCCTGCTGTTCTTTCTGCTCGGTGTACTGGCGTTCGAACTGATCGTAGCCGCCGCGCCAGAAGGTCAGCTTCTTCTGGTCGAGATGGACGATCGAATTGACGGCGCGGTTAAGCAGGTCGCGATCGTGCGAGATCAGCAGCACCGTGTGCGGATATTTGGAAACATAGTTCTCAAGCCACAGCGTGCCTTCGAGATCGAGATAATTGGTCGGCTCGTCGAGCAGCAGAAGATCGGGTTCGGAAAACAGCACGGCAGCGAGTGCCACGCGCATGCGCCAGCCGCCGGAAAACGAGGAGGCCGGACGGCGCTGCGCGGCGTCGTCGAAGCCGAGACCGGCCAGGATGGTGGCGGCGCGCGACTCGGCCGAATGCGCGTCGATATCGGCCAGCCGCATATGGATGTCGGCAATACGGTGCGGATCGGTCGCCGTCTTTTCCTCCTCGAGCAGCGCCGTGCGCTCGAGGTCGGCCTTGAGCACGATCTCGATCAGCGGCTCCTCGGTTCCGGGCGCTTCTTGCGCCACCTGGCCGATCCGCGTGTTCTTCGGCAGGCTGATCGAGCCCGTCTCGGAAGGGAAATCGCCTGTTATAGCCTTGAACAGCGTGGTCTTGCCGGTACCGTTGCGGCCGACAAGTCCGGCCTTGGTGCCGGCCGGCAAGGTCAGCGAGGCATGGTCGAGAAGCAAGCGCCCCGCCATGCGCAGCGAGAGGTCGTTGATGATAAGCATGGCCGCGCTTTTGCACGGGAGACCGGCGCTTCGCAAGACCTTGCGGGCCGGTTGGCCACGCAAGGCATGAAAACGGCGCGCGCAATGGCGCCGTCAACATCGCAGCTCAGAGGCTTCCGGCTGCGGTCGGCCGCGCTCAGGCGCTGGCTTTGCCGCGCTTTGTCGCCTTGGCCACGGGGGCCGGCGCTGCCGGCTTGCGGCCAAGTCCCGTCGACTTCGCCAGCGCTGACCGTGTCGCTGAGTAGTTCGGAGCGACCATCGGATAGTCGGGCGGCAGGCCCCATTTGGTGCGATACTCATCCGGGCTCAGCCCATAGTCCGTCCTGAGGTGCCGCTTGAGCGACTTGAACTTCTTGCCGTCTTCCAGGCAGACGATGTAGTCGGGAAAAACCGACTTCTTCGGGTTCACCGCAGGAACCAGGCTTGGGCTTTCCGCGACAACGGCACCTCCGAGCTTTCGCACCGAGGCACTGACGCTGGCAATCAGGTCAGGCAGGCCGGAAACCGGCAGCGGGTTGTTGCCGACATAGGCCGAGACAATGTCAGCGGTCAGCTCGATAACGGTCTTATCCTCGATATTTGACAAATCTTTCACCCTATTTGCGACAAAATCATCTACCCCAGAGAAGAATTTCGTCGATGCATTTATTTAACCGCGTCCCCCAAACGGACCAGCAAATCTCAAAACGAATCAAGACTTGCAGTCAAATATTTTTTAGGGAAATCGGCTCCGTGCAAACTAGAAAAGCTAATTTTTCGGGTCGGCAGACTTAGGCGGCCCGGTTGGAAGGCCAATATCTGTAAAACACGCGTCGTCGGTCATAACGCGCTCCAACGTCTTTCGGCCCTCAGTTCGCAGTTTCCGTGAAACGGTGAAAACTGCTCTATCGCAGCCGGCGGCCGAAATCAGGCGTATGCGCGCCCTTCCTCGGTGCGCTGGAAATGCGCCAGATCGAGCTGCACGGAAGGGCGGCCCAGAACCGTCAGGATCATATGGGCCTGGCCGCGGTGGTGGGTCTGGTGGTTGAAGACGTGGTCGAGCGCCGGAGCCAGCCGTTGCGAGACGGTGCGCATGTCCGATACCGTCATGTATATAAAGCGGCCCGACAGCGCCTTGTCGCTCAAACCGCCAACCCAGTCGACGATCCGCCGGTCCTCCGCCTCGCGCGCCATGCGCAGGCCCGGCAACGCCTGGTACAGTATGGCGTCCAGCGCCGTCGGCGCATCGCCCTCGCCGGTAAAGCGCTTCATCCAGATGCGATCGGCGGCCAGGAGATGGTTGAGCGTGCCCTTCATCGAGCCGAAGAAAGCGCCGACGTCGCGATTGAATTCCTCTTCGTCGAGATCGGCGGCGGCATCGTAGATGCGGCCATTGGCCCATTGATTATAGGCCGCAAACATCATGAAGTGCCGTTTCATCTTTTCTCCCGCCGGCCTGTGTCGAGGCGTTGCGGGATACCTAAACCGCAAGGAAGCCGCCGCCAATGACCATTCTGCTTTATGATCTCGTCGGACGCGACGCCACCCGCCCCTTCAGCCCGCATTGCTGGAAGGCGACGATGGCGCTGGCGCATAAGGGGCTGGAGATCAGCGCGGTGCCGACGCGTTTTCTCGAAGTGCCCCGCGTCGAGGGCGGCGCATCGAAACTCGTGCCGGTGATCCGCGACGGCGAGACGGTCGTCGCGGATTCCTTCGCCATCGCGCTTTATCTCGACGAAACCTATCCGGACCGGCCGTCGCTGTTTGGCGGCGAAGGCGGCAAGGCCATGGCGCGCTTCATCGAGCGCTGGTCGCAACTGACCATCCATCCCTATGTGACCACCGCCGCGATCATGGACCTTTATGCTATGCAGGATACGGAGAACGCCGCCTATTTCCGCCAGAGCCGGGAGCAGCGCCTGGGCAAGAGCCTGGAAGAGGTGATGGCCGCGCGGGACGCCGGGCTTGGCAATTTCAGGGCTTCGCTGGAGCCGCTGCGCTCGATGCTCGCCTATCAGCCATTCATCGGCGGAGATTCGCCCCTGTTCGCCGACTATATCGTGTTCGGCGCGCTGCAATGGGCACGCGTCGCCTCGCCCTACCCATTGCTCGACGACCACGATGTCGTGGCGCAGTGGTTCGCCCGCTGCCTCGACCTGCATGGCGGGCTGGGTCGAACGGTTGCGGCGGCCGCGTGAACCGTAGCGCCTGATCTTGCGGCAGGGCTAACGACGAGCCATCGGCTCCGCTATGGCCAGGTCTTATTTGGCCGCCTTTTTTGGCTTGCCGAGCTTGGCCGCGGTCTTGGCCTCATTGGGCGCGGTTTTTGCCTTGCCGGCGACGGCCGCCTTTCTTGCTGGCTTCTTCACCGCGGATGACCCTGCGTCCTCCTGGTCGATGTCGGCCGTCGCCTGTTGCCAATGGCGCTCATGCTGTCCGGCCGGTTGCCCTTCTTCCTGCCAGATATGATGTGCGCGGCTGCGAATGCGCTCCTGGCGATCGTCTGTCATGGTCATGGTCTCCATCCGGGCCGACCTCAGCGCGGCGCCGACATGTGACTATAGCAAGCAAAGCCTAATATTGCAGCCGTCCGATCTCGGGCTGGCGGCATCGCCGATATCGGCCCGGCACGCAAACGCGCATGGCGTCGACTTCCCCTGTCGACACCTCTGTCGACTTCCTCTTGGCAATGGGCCGGCCGGCTTGTATAGAGCCCGCCACTCCCAATCCAACCAGACAAGGACGACCCAATGGCGCTCGAACGCACCTTTTCCATGATCAAGCCGGACGCAACGCGGCGCAATCTCACCGGCGCTATCACCAAGATGCTGGAAGATGCCGGTCTGCGCGTCATCGCTTCGCGCCGCGTTTGGATGAGCCGCCGTGAGGCGGAAGGTTTTTACGCCGTCCACAAGGATCGTCCGTTCTTCGGCGAGCTGGTGGAATTCATGTCGTCGGCGCCGACGATCGTGCAGGTGCTGGAAGGCGAGAACGCCATTGCCAGGAACCGTGAGGTGATGGGCGCCACCAACCCGGCCAACGCCGCCGAAGGCACCATCCGCAAGGTGCATGCGCTGTCGATCGGCGAGAATTCGGTGCACGGTTCGGACGCGCCGGAAACCGCCGCGCAGGAGATCAAGTACTGGTTCTCCGACACCGAGATCGTCGGCTGAGCCGACCCTGGCATTGTGACCGAAAAAGGCCGGCGGATTGCCGGCCTTTTTCATTGAAACGGATCGATCCGGCACTGCCGTTGAACCCTTGCCCGCGCTAAAGTCGGTCAGGCACAGGGAGCCGGCGAAGCATGACCAGCACCATTCCCGGCTTCTTCCAGGGCACCGAGATGCCATCGAGCGGCTGGTGGGAGGTGCTGTGGCCCGACCCCGGTGCCGTGCTTTCGTCAACGGGACTGAAGCCGGGCATGGAGGTGGCCGACCTCTGCTGTGGCGACGGCTGGTTTACGTTGCCCATCGCCAGGGTCGCCCGCCATGTCGTCGGCATCGATATCGATACCGACCTGCTCGACGTCACCCGTCGCCGGCTCAATGAAAACGGCACGAGGAATTTCGATCTCGTAGCGGGCGATGCCTATGAACTCGCGAGCCTGATATCCCGCCCCGTCGATTTCATCTTCATGGCAAACGCCTTCCACGGCGTGCCGGACCGGCCACGGCTGGCGCGAGCCGTTAGCGAAGCGCTCGTCCCTGCCGGACGCTTTGTTGTCGTCAACTGGCATCAGCAGCCGCGTGAACAAACCAGGGTGCTCGGCGAGCCCCGCGGACCGAAGACCGAATTGAGGATATCGCCGGAACAGACCATCACGGCCGTCGAGGCGGCCGGCCTCAAATTCATCGAGCTGGTCGAGGTGCCGCCCTACCACTATGGCGCCGTGTTCGAAAAAATGAGCGGCTGACCTCCGCCGACAGCCCTTTCACGGCATCAGCTCGCGGCGCTGAAACGCAGGATTTCGCGGCCGTTCCCGTCGGCGATGGTCAACTTGCCGGCATCGACTTTATACGAAGCCGCCTTTGCCAGAGCCTCGAACAGCGCCTTTTCCTCCGCCATCACCTCGGGCGCGCAGGCCTTGTAGGTCGAGCCGATGTCGCTGATCGCGATCTTCTGGCCATCGAGGTTGGCGGTGGCAAAATAGCTGTTGCAGGGACCGTTGCCGTCGGCCTTGCCTGCTTCACTCACCCGGAATGTCGCTTGCGATGCGGTGATGGCTACGCCGTCGACATAATCGAGAAGCCAAAGCTGATCGAGAACGGAAGCAGTGGGCTCGGGACTTGGCGTCACCATCTTGAGCATGATTGTTTGCGGCGCATCGGTCAGCGGATCGACTTGATGGCGCTCATCCGAGATGAACAGGAGCCTGTCGCCGACGGTGATGCGGGCCTGCAACGCATAGGTCATCCGCCGCTGGATCCGGGACGGATCGAATTTGACCGCAAAGCTGATCGGCACCTGGCCTGCCGGCGTCAGCTTCTGTTCGCCGACGATTTTGGCGGGCGCGTCGGCCAACGAGACATCGGCAAGCTGGACCGAGAGCACGGCATTGGGCGGCAAAGCGATGCGCTCGCGGTAGGTCACCTCGCCTTTCAGGGCTTTTTCGGCGGCCACGGAGAGTTCCGGCACGGCCAGTATACCGACGACCAGAGGCACGAAACCGAAGACGAAGAACTCCGCTATCCTGTCCAGCACGACCATCTCCCTTCCCCGGGCTGGCCACAGCCCAGGCTGACCAACAACGAATTGGCCAAAGGATTGCGGTCAATGCGTGGCTGATGCAAAATTATTCGGACGGTGGCCTTTTCCAGCGCCCTGCCGCCTGCTCGTCTTTCTCCTTGGCCTCGACCCAGCCGCCCTCGGAGCCGTCGGCATGATGCTCCTTTTTCCAGAAGGGAGCCTGCGACTTCAGATAATCCATGAGGAAATTCGCCGCCTCGAACGCGGCTTGCCGATGCACGGAGGCCGCCACCACCAGCACGATGTTCTCGCCTGGCCGGATCTTGCCATGACGGTGGATGGCGGTGATGCCCTGCAGCGGCCAGCGCTGAACCGCTTCGGCCGCGATGCGGGCGATTTCGGCCTCGGCCATGCCCGGATAATGCTCGAGCTCAAGGGCCGAGAGCGTCCCCTGCTCGTCACGGCACAGGCCCGAGAAGGTGACCACAGCGCCGATGTCGGCGCGGCCTTGCGTCAGTCTGGCGATTTCGGCGGCAACGTCAAAATCTCGGCGCTGAACGCGCACGACGGGTACGACCGCGCCGGCCATCTCAGCCCCCGGTCATCGGCGGAAACAGCGCGATCTCGCGCGCGCCTGCTATCTTCTCGCCGTGCTCGACATGTTCCTGGTTGATGGCGACGCGGATCACGTCGGGATATTGCAGCGCATGGTCGTATTCCTCGCCGCGCGACTTCAGCCAGCGCAACAGGTCCGCGACCGTGTCGACGCCATGCGGCAAGTCCACGTCTTCGTCCGGCTTGCCGATTCGCTCCCGCACCCAGGCGAAGTAGATGAGCTTCGTCATCCTATTCGTCCATGATGTGCTTGAGGCCGGCGCGGAAATAGTCATAGCCGGTGTAAAGCGTGACCAGGGCCGCGATCCACAACAGCACCAGGCCGGTCTGTGTGGTCAGCGGAAAAATCTTGTCGCCGGCCGGACCGGCGAGCAGGAAGGCGATAGCGACCATCTGGATGGTGGTCTTCCATTTGGCAAGCTGCGTCACCGGCACGGAGACCTTGAGCGCCGCCAGATATTCGCGCAGGCCCGAAACCAGGATTTCGCGGCACAGGATGATGATCGCCGCCCACAGCGACCAGCCGGCAATGCCGGCATGGCGGTCGGTGTCGGCGGCAAGCAGCAGCAGGCATGTCGCGACCAGCAGTTTGTCGGCAATGGGGTCGAGCATCTTGCCGATGTTCGAGGTCTGCTTCCAGGCGCGGGCGAAATAGCCGTCGAAATAATCGGTGATGGACGCCAGCAGGAAAATGATCAGCGCCGACCAGCGGGCGAAGTCGCTCGACTTCAGATGTCCCTCGAGGAAAAAGCACAGCACCACCAGCGGCACCGCGATAATGCGGGCGTAGGTGAGGATGTTCGGAAGGTTGAACGCGCGCTGAGCCATATCCGGGGGAACTCTTTCTGCCTGCGTACTCAAATCAGAAGCTGATGTAGGGGGTCAACAGGCCAAAATCGATTGGCCAGCAAAAATAGGCCAATCTTGTCATCTCGCGGGCTACGCCGCGCCGCCCCTTGCTTCGCCCGGGAGCCGACGGTGGCTTTCGGGCGACATGCATCAGTTCTCGTGAAAATGGTTGTAAACCAGTCTGGCCACCTGCTCGGAAATGCCGTCGACCTTTACCAGGTCCTCGATTGCCGCGCGACCGACCGCCTTGGCGGTGCCGAAATGCATCAGCAGCGCCCGCTTGCGGCTGGGGCCGATGCCGCCGATCTCGTCGAGCGGGCTCTTGACCATCTCCTTCTTGCGGCGAGCCCGGTGCGAGCCGATGGCGAAACGGTGAACCTCGTCGCGCAGGCGCTGGACAAAATAGAGCACGGGATCGCGTACCGGCAGCGAAAACGAGTCCCTGCCCTTGACGAAGAAGCGCTCGCGGCCCGCGTCGCGGTCCTGGCCCTTGGCGATGCCGATGGCCACGACCCGGTCCTCGATGCCGAGATCGGCGAGGGTCTTGCGCACCGCGCTCATCTGGCCCTGGCCGCCATCGATCAGGATGACGTCGGGCCAGGCAGGGAAGCCGCCCGACATGTCGCCCTCATCGCTGTCCGCCTCGCCTGCCGCGGCATCGTTGGGCGTCATATCGCCATGCTCCTTGAGCAATCGTGAAAACCGCCGCTCCATCACTTCGCGCATCATGCCGAAATCGTCGCCGGGCGTGATCTCGGTCGAGCGGATATTGAATTTCCGGTACTGGTTCTTCACAAAACCTTCCGGCCCGGCGACGACCATGGCGCCGACGGCGTTGGTGCCCATGATGTGCGAATTGTCGTAGACCTCGATGCGCACCGGCGGCTTTTCGAGCCCGAAGGTCTCGGCGAAGCCGGCGAGCAACCTGGCCTGCGTCGAGGTTTCGGCCAGCCGACGGCCGAGCGCCTCGCGGGCATTTTGCAACGCGTTGTCGGTCAGGTCCTTCTTCTCGCCGCGCTGCGGCACCGAGATCGATACTTTGCGGCCGGCGCGGGTCGAGAGCGCCTCGGCCAACAGTTCCTGGTCCTCCACGGCGTGCGACAGCAGAATGGCCCGCGGCGTCGGCTTGTCGTCATAGAACTGCGCCAGGAACGAGCCCAGCACCTCTGCGCCTTCCAGCGCCGGATCGGCCTTCGGGAAATAGGCGCGGTTGCCCCAGTTCTGGCCGGTGCGGAAGAAGAACACCTGGATGCAGACCTGGCCGCCCTCCTGATGGATTGCGAAGACATCGGCCTCGTCGACGGTCTGCGGATTGATGCCCTGGTGGCTCTGCACGTGCGAGAGTGCCGCCAGCCGGTCTCGATAGATGGCGGCGCGCTCGAAATCGAGGTCTTGCGAGGCCTGCTGCATGGCGGCCGAAATCTCGGTCTTCACCTTCTGGCTGCGGCCGGAAAGAAAATCCTTCGCCTCGGCGACCAGCTCGGCATAGTCGCTATGCGAAATCTCGCCGGTGCACGGACCGGCGCAGCGCTTGATCTGATAGAGCAGGCAAGGCCGCGTGCGGTTCTCGTAGAAGGAGTTGGTGCAACTCCTCAGGAGGAAGGCGCGCTGCAAGGAATTGATGGTGCGGCCGACCGCGCCCGCGGAAGCGAAGGGGCCGAAATAATCACCTTTGCGCGAACGCGCGCCGCGATGCTTGTAGATGCCGGGCGAGACATGGTCGCCCGTCAAGAGAATGTAGGGAAACGACTTGTCGTCGCGCATCAGCACGTTGAAACGTGGCCGCAGCCGCTTGATGAGGTTGGCCTCCAACAGCAGCGCCTCGATCTCGGTGCGGGTGACGACGAACTCCATCGTCGCGGTCTCGCGCACCATGCGGCCGATGCGGTTGGTGTGGAAGCGGCCTTGCGCGTAATTGGTGACGCGCTTCTTCAGGCTGCGGGCCTTGCCGACATAGAGCACGTCGCCATTGGCATTCATCATGCGGTAGACGCCCGGCGCATTGGGCAGCCGCTTGACCAGCGTCTGGATCACTTCGGCGCCGACCATGCCGTCGGCATCGCCGGCATGCGGCGTCCAGTCGATGGCGGTGAAGGCGACGTCCGGGCCGGCCGGTTCGACGATCTCCTCCGCCGCCTCGTCCTCGAGGTCGATTTCGGGTGGCAGATCGTCGGCGCCGCCACGCATCTTGTGTTTCTGCTCTGCGGGACTCATTCCGTCATGCCTGTCACATCAGGTGTGCGCCATGCAAGATGCTGGCCGCCATCAAGCGCGATCATCTGCCCGGTAACCGAGCGGGCTTCCCAGAGATAGCGGATTGTGGCGCCGAATTCCGGCAATTGCGGGCCGCGTTTCAAAATGAGACCGGCGAGTTGCGCGGCAAAGTCGCTGTCGTCCTGGTGCGCGTTCTTCAAGGTCGGGCCGGGACCGATGGCGTTGACGCGGATGCGCGGGCCGAGCGCCTGCGCCATCATCTGGGTTGCCGTCCACAAGGCGGACTTCGACAGCGCATAGGAGAAGTAGCGCGGCGTCGGCCGCCAGACACGCTGGTCGATCATGTTGACGATCAGCCCCTCTCGCCTGTCCGGCAGGGCCCGGGCAAAGTTCTGCGCCAACAGCGCCGGGGTCTTCACATGAATAGCGAAGTGGCGGTCCCAGGCCTCCCAGTCGAAGTCAAGAACCGAATCGTCCTCGAACAGCGAAGCGTTGTTGACCAGCAGCGAGATCGGCCCGAGCGCGGCTTCGGCGCGGCCGACCAGGTCGCCGACCTCGGCCATGTCGGTCAGATCGGCGGCGACCACGGCGGCGTGGCCGCCGGCGCGGTTGATCCGCTGGGCAAGCGCATCCGCGTCGTCGCGCGAGCGGTTGCAGTGAATGGCGACGGCAAAACCGTGGGCGGCGAGATCCTCGACAATCGCGCTACCGATCCGTTTTGCCCCGCCCGTCACCAGCGCCGCGGTGGCTTTGCTCATCTGTTGTCAATCCTCGGTTTCGGCGCGAAGGAGGGCGCCGGCAAATTATGGCCCGCCACCCGTCAAATGGCGTTCGCAGCTGCGGCAACATTGTGGCGAAACGGCCGGTTCGGCATCTCGAGCCGGCCGGCAATGAGCCGGCCTCAACACAATATAGGAGGCTGGACTCCTTGCACCAAGCCACCTGCGGTGCAGCACGGCCAATCTGCTGACATTTCGCTGTTGCGAAGATGCAACGCCAAATTTCTGCCTCATTCGCGCCGGGGAATGACCCAAGTTCAGGTTCGCTTCAGCCGTATTTCGACACGACATTTGGAACCGACGAACGCCAGATCCGTTTCACCCCCCGGACGGGTTGATGGGCGATCGTAAGAACAAGCCTGTGTCCTGTGGCTTAAGGAGTAGACAACAATGCAAGCCAATCTCAAATTCGCACGGCCGCTGGCCGTAGCGCTCGGGCTCTTCGCCCTCGGTGGAACTGCCTATGCCGCCGATGTGGTCCAGGAAGAGCCGCCGGCGCCTGCCCCGGTCGCCGAACTGCCCGTCGCGTCCTGGGCCGGCCCCTATGCCGGTCTTAATCTTGGCTATGGCTTCAGCGGCCGTACCAAGGAAAAGGATTTCGACGTTGAAACCGATACCAAGGGCTTCATCGGCAGCGTCTTCGGCGGCTATCAGTGGCAGCAGGAGAACTTCGTCTACGGCGGTGAAGCCGAACTCGGCTACAACGGCGTCAAGGGCGACGATAATGGCATCGATTCCAAGGCCGGCTTCGAAGGCTCGCTGCGTGCCCGTCTCGGCTACGCTGTGACCCCGGAAATCCTGCTGTACGGCACCGGTGGTCTCGCCGGCAGGAGCCTGAAGGTGGAGGACAGCGTCCTCGGCGCCAGCGACCGCGCCACCATGATCGGCTGGACCGCCGGTCTTGGTACCGACATCAAGCTGACCGACAATGTGTTCGGCCGCGTCGAATACCGCTACACCGACTTCGGCAGCAAGGACTTCGATGGCATCGGCAAGGTCAAGGCCACCGACAACCGCGTCACCTTCGGCGTCGGTATGAAGTTCTAAGTCGTTCAAGCCACGACACGAAGAAGCCGGGCCTCGCGCCCGGCTTTTTTATTGTCGGCCGCTCACGCGGGAACGCAGGGTTTCAGGTCCGGGAATTTCTCATCGAAGCGCGCGGCCCAGCGGACCAGCCGGTTGCGGCCTTTTTCCCATTTCCCGGCGAAACGCAGCGCCAGGTAGCCAAGGCAGGCGCGCAGCGCCATCTGGCCGGCGGTGATCTTCTTCGGCAGTTTCGGCGGATTGGCGTTGAGTAGATCGAGCGCGGCGGTGATCTTCGCCCACTGGCGATCGAGCCAGGGCTGGTAGACCATCTCCTCGGGCCGCGTGCGGCGCTCATAAACCATCGACAGCGCACAGTCGCAGATGCCGTCCGCCAACGCTTCCAGCACTTCCGCTTCCAGCCGCTTGTCGGGATTGCGCGGAAACAGCGCGCTCTTCGACATCCGGTTGAGCTGCTGGGTGATGGCTCGGCTGTCGTGGATCGAGCGGCCATCGTCGAGCACCAGCACGGGGATCTTGCCCAGCGGATTGGCGCCGATCAGTTCGGCCGGCTTGTCTTCGGTTTTGACAGGCGCCAGGTCGACCGCGATGCCGGCATAAAGGGCCGCCATTCGTACCTTGGAACTATAGGGGGACGTGGAGGCGTAAAGCAGCTTCGGCATGATCGGGTTCCTGTTGGCAGCCCGTCACTGTTGACCGGGCGCCCTTCCCCGCGCAACAGCCAGAAGCGGAAAAACCAGCCGCCAGCAGCCGGCGACCACTCCTGCATGCCTTGGTCTCTTGGACGCCTTGATCCGGATGCGCCACATGTGATGACGGCAACACTCCGACAGGCCGGACAAGACCAACAATCGTCCCGTCGCCGCGTGATGGCGCGGGCAACAAAAGCCCACCGGACTTCGCCCTGCGGCGAAGTCCTGGGAGCTGCGAAAGATATCTGGCGTCCGCCCCTCTCGTTGCGCCCCAATGCCAGAGCAGAGGGCGCGAGGCCTCAACGGCACCTGCCCTCATTTCTGCCGACACGGTCCCCGGCGCGAAGAAACGTGACTACTTCTTCGCGGCCTTCGCCGGCGCTGCTTTCTTGGCGGCTGGCGCCGCCTTCTTCACCGGTGCCGAAGACTTCGCCGCGGCAGCCTTGGCCGGAGCCTTGGCAGGGGCTGCCTTCTTGGCAGCGGGCTTGGCCGCGGCCTTGGCAGCCGGCTTCCTGGCCGGAGCGGCTTTCTTTGCCGGAGCGGCCTTCTTGGCCGGTGCAGCCTTCTTTGCGGATGCGGCGCTGGCCTTGGCGGGCGCTGCCTTCTTCGCCGCCGGTTTCGCGGCTGTCTTGGCTGCCGGCTTCTTGGCCGGTGCCGCCTTTGCCTTCGGCGCTGCCGCCTTCGGCTTGGCAGCGGGTGCTGCTTTCTTGACCGCGGTCGCGGCTTTCGCCGCCGCCGCTTTTACAGGTGCTTTCTTTGCCGGTGCCTTGGATGCCGGCGCTTTTGATGACTGCTTAGCCATGCGATGCCCCTTGCGTTATGCCGACGACCGTTAATGGCCCGGCGTGTCATGCTTATCTGACTCGCGCCTCGCTAGCCAGCGAAGCAATGATATGATTTTCTCAGCTTAAATTTTCGTTGCGATCGACACATGATCACACTCATCATCGCAAAAATATGGCGTTATCTTCCGATATCGCCAGCAATTTGGCATCGACATTCTCGATGCGCTGCGTGGGCGCGCCTGCCATGAAGCTGCAAAGATCAGCAAGCAGCTTCGCGCATTGATCTTCGGCCGCGAATATCATGAAGCTGCGGCTTATAGAGAATGATCATCTTTTGCAGGCGACCGGTCCCTTCGGATTACAAGTGCAATGCGATGCGCCGATCTGGAGATCACCTTGTCAAGCCTGGCTTCATCACTGAATTGACAGATTACTCTGTATGCCAGAGTATTCTGACAAGTGTGTTCGATGTCGTTCACAAAGGCGAATGGTTAGTACTGCCCGAGGCTGCAGAGCCGTAGGGTGACAGCTCAAGGTCCGCAGCATTGGAGCCATTGATGAGTGCCGACGACATCATCCATCAGGGTACACGGCTCAGGATCATGGCCGCCCTGAACACGCTGGAAAGACGCGAGGCGCTGGAGTTCACGCAACTGAAAGCCATGATCGAAACCACCGACGGAAATCTCGGCGCGCATCTCGATACGCTGGCCAAAGCGGGCTACGTCGATGTTGAAAAGCTTTTCGTCGGGCGGCGGCCGCGGACACGGATCAAAGCAACGACGATCGGGCGCCGCGCTTTTCGCGGTCACGTTGCCTTTCTTCGAAAGATCATCGGTGAAGCCGAGGCGACGCGAGGCAGGAAATAGCACTGCGATTGGGCAGAAATTGTCGGCGCGTGCCGCGCGGCACATATTTTCGTCAGGGCCGATACCCCGAGTCCCAGAAAAGGCCCGCGGCTTGAGCCGCAGGCTCTAACGAAATCGAGACTGGAAACCGCCCGCTACCGCAGGATGCGGCAGCGGCCGTTGTAGACCATCCAGCGGTCGAAGCCCGAGACGCAGAATTCGACATTGTCGCCGATGGAGGCAAAGCCCTGGCCTTCCTCGATCAGGTACCAGATGGCGCGGTCGCGGCCATCTGACAGGGCGACCGTGGCGCCGCAATAGCGCCGGCCGATCGGCCATTCCTCGCTGGCCGGCAAGTAGCGGTGCTGGTGGATGCGGTGGAAATCGGTGATCGCGACATCCGGCAGGTGCGGGACGTGCCGCACCTGATAGGAGAAGCGGCTGGTGATCTTGTTCAGCACCCAGGCTTCGCCGCAAATGCCGCTGTCCTCGTCAGAATAGACGGCAAGATCGGCGGCTTGCGCCGCCTGGGTGAAGCCAAGCGATGTGCCAAATGGCGTGCAGAGCGAGATCAGGGCGGCAAGGGCGGAGCGGGCGAAGCGAGTCATGGCAGCCTCTCAAGGTCGATTGCGCGCACTGTGCGGGATTCGCCGGGCGGCGGTCAAGCGATTGCATTGACAATGGTTTCCAGGGCGTGGCCGCCGACTTTGGCCGCCGGCCATCAGCCGGGGCGCGCCGCCAGCAGCAGCCCGCCGATAACGGCGATGTTGACCAGGAAGGCGGACCTCAGCGCCTGCCTTTCCGGCCCGTGATGGCGCCAGAAGGGCAGGACGAGCAGGTTCGCCGCCACCGTGAACAGGATGAGCGCGCCGGCGGCATAGGGCACCGCGGCGCCGATGGCGAGGCAGAAGCCGGCCACCAATTCCAGCGGAGCGGAGCCGGGCCGGCCGCAGACCCGCTTTAACTGTTTGTCTTGGCGCATCTGTAAGGACGCCGCTCGCAGCCTGCATCCCGCTGCTACTCCCCTGCCAGCCAGTTCAGCGTCCAGTGCGCCGGCTTTTCCAAGACCAGCAATTTGTGCAGGGCCGGCAGGAGAATGCGCAATTCACCTTCCAGCGTGAAAGGCGGGTTGGCCACGACCAGGCCGCTGCCGTCGAGGCTGGGCTCTTGCGACGCGGGCCGGATTTCGAATTCGATGTCGAGCAATTTCGGAACGCCGGTTTCCTTCAGTGCCTTGCGGAAGCCAATCACCGCCTTGCGGTCCTTGATCGGATACCACAGCGCATAGATGCCGCCCGGCCAGCGCTTGTGCGCCTTCGCCAGCCCGTCGACGAGGCGGCCGAACTCGCCCTCTTCCTCGAATGGCGGATCGATCAGCACCAGTCCTCGCTTTTCCTTCGGCGGCAGGTGTGCGCCGAGCGCCAGCCAGCCGTCGAGCTCGATCACCCTTGTCTGGAAATCGCCGGCGAATTCCGTCTTCAGCTTCGCGACATCCTTCGGGTGCAGCTCGATCGCCGATAGCCGGTCCTGCTTACGCAGAAGGTGCCGCGCGACCAGCGGCGAGCCCGGATATTTTTTCAATGGACCGTCTGCGTTGCACGCACGCACCGCGTCGAGATAGGGCGCGAGCAGCATTGCGGCCTGGGCTTCGGGCGCGGCATCGACCAGCCGGCCGATGCCGCCTTGCCATTCGCCGGTCTTCTGCGCCTCGAGCGAGGACAGATCGTAGCGGCCGATGCCTGCATGAGTGTCGATGACGCGGAACGCCTTGTCCTTCTGCTTCAGATATTCAAGCAGCCGCGTCAGCACGACGTGCTTGACGACGTCGGCAAAATTTCCGGCGTGATAGGCGTGGCGATAGTTCATGTGGAACCCCTGCCCCAACGTGGCGGCGGTGGCTGTGAATTCGGATTTTGCGGCCGGCCGCCGGCAGAACGCAAGGACAGCAGGAAGCCGATCAAGCCGATCGCCATCAGCGCGAAGCCAACCGGTCGCGCACGGCTGTCGGTCTCGCCCACACCGGAGCGCAAGACAAGATCGACCGCGCGTATCGGGATGTCGTCGGCGTCGCCGGGACCGACGGTGAAGACATAGGGGCCGGGGCCGACGGTCCGGATCACGCCAGCCTCATCGCGGAAGATCTTGTCGGGCAGTTGCGGGCTCGCCTGACGCGGATTGTCGGAATGATTGAACTGAAGCGTCGAGGCAAGCACCGTGCGGCCGCCGGAGGCGGCTGTCAGCGTCAGCACCGTGCGCTGCTGCGAAGCGATGCGCTCGGCCCTCGCGGTCAAGTCGACCAGCACCCTGACCGGCGCATCGCGCGCGGCAAGCGGCACTGTGACCTGCCTGAAGCGGCCGCCCTCATAGACCCGCCAGCTGCCGATCTGGTGACCGGAGAAATTAGTCATCGCCCATGGATAGATGGCGCCGACGCCGATGCCGGCGAGCAGGATCAACAGGAACAGAAAGCGCATTCAGGGAATCACCTTGTAGTCGGACGTTGCCGGACAATTAGGCTGCATTGGCGCTGTCGCGCAGGCGCTCCATTTCGTCCAATAGCATGTCGAGGCCGAGTTCGAATGTCTTGTCGAAACCGCCGGTGCCGAAATAGGTCCCGGCCGCCATGACACTGGGGAAATCCTTCGCCAGTTGCTCGTCGTCGACGGTGGTCACCGCCGACGGGCCCTTGGCGTAGCCCGCGGTCTCGTCGAGGATCGCGCCCATGAGATAATAGCTGGCGGTGCGAAACAGCCTGGCGCTGAGTTCCGGGCCGAAACCGCCAGCCTCGAACAGGCCGATGACGCCGTTCAGCATAGCAAGGCAAGGCGGCGAATTCATCCGGTAGACGACAAGGAATGGCGCAAAGGCCGGGTGCTCCCTCGCAACACGGCGAAACTCATGCATGACCATCCGAATCCTGTCGCGCCACGGCATGCTGTCGTCGGGGATAACCATCCCGCTGACCTGGCGATCGACCAACGCCTCATAGAGGTGCGCTTGCGAGGGGAAGTGATGATAAATGCTCATCGCCTCGCAGCCGAGCACGGCGGCGAGCTTGCGCATCGAAAAACCGGAAAGGCCCTCCTTCTCGATCACCTCGAAAGCGGCATCCTCGATCATCTCGCGGGACAGCCGTCCGCGTGCTCGCTTTTTTTTGATCGATGAGTCCATGGCCGCGCTTGACAACTTACAGCGTAAGGTTCATTTTTCACTTCACCTTACACAGTAAGGCTAACAAAGACCAGAGGAGGAAAACATGTCACACCATCGCATTGCCAAATCCGTGCATTCGTCCCTCCATCGTGCGTTGGCTCTAACCGCCGTGGCCTGCGTCCTCGCCGCGGCCCCTGCCTATGCCGACGACTACGATGCAACCATAAAGGACATCCAGTCGACCATGGGCGGCGTGCCGAGCTTTGTGAAGCAACTTCCCAAAGCCGGTCTGCCCGGCGCCTGGGCCGAGGTCAAGGCCATCGAACTCAGCGACAAGACGGCGCTGCCGCCAAAGGTAAAGTCATTGATCTCGCTGGCAGTGGCGGCGCAGATCCCGTGCAACTACTGCATCTGGTCGGACACGCAAAACGCCAAGCGCGCCGGCGCTACCGATGAGGAAATCCAGGAGGCGGTGGCGATGGCGGCGCTGACCCGCCATTGGAGCACCATCTTCAATGGCATGCAGGTCGATTTCGACACGTTCAAGAAGGAAATGGGCGGGCAGTGAAACGACCCTGCGGTGGTCCGCGCCTGCGGGCCACCGCAGAACCGCCGTCATCGGGCAGCGCCATGATCTTCGCCTTCGATTGTCATCCAGCGGGAAATGCCGCATTGAAAGGTGCAATCGCAAAGCATGGACGAGGCCGCAAATGGCGCCGGTCAAGGTCGACCCCGACAAGGTGCACGAATTCGAGGACGCCGAGAGCTTTTATACCTGGCTCGGCGAGCATCATGACAGGGAAACCGAGGTCTGGATCAAAATCCACAAGACCGGCTCGGGACTGAAGTCGATCTCGGCAAAGGAGGCGATCGAGGTCGTGCTGTGCTGGGGCTGGATCGACGCGGTGCGCAAGGGGCTCGACGACAAGAGCTTCCTGCAGCGTTACACGCCGAGGACGAAGAAAAGCATCTGGAGCCAGATCAACATCGACAATGTCGCCCGGCTGATCGACGACGGCCGGATGACGCGGCATGGGCTCGCCGAGGTCGAAGCCGCCAAGGCCGATGGCCGCTGGGCGCGTGCCTATGCCAGCGGCAAGGACATGAAAATTCCCGATGACCTGCAGGCCGCGATCGATGCCGAGCCAGAGGCTCGGCAAATGCTCGAAAAACTCAGCGCGCAGAACCGCTTCGCGCTCGCCTTCCGTATCCACAACATGAAGACCGAAGCCGGGCGCAGGAAGAAGATCGAGAGTTTTGTCGAGATGCTCAAGCGCGGGGAGACGATCCATCCGCAAGTGAAGAAGTAAGGCTGCTCATGTGACGAGCGACAGGTTTCTTCCGGCTCGATGATCGCGATCCACATTATCAACAAGGCAGTGATCAGCCGCCGCTGACGTCCCTCAGGCCTTGCGTTCCCAGCGGCGGTCGGGCGTCTGCTGCCAATACGTCACCGCGTGGCCGGCGTCTTTCATCGTCTTCCAGTGCCCGCGGGCGGCCTCGACCTGGGCCGCATCGTGGCCGTCGAACAGGAACACGGCGCGCTCGTAGCCGCCAAGGTCCGGCGGCGCAGCGCCGTCCACCAGGAAGCGTATCTGCGCCGCGTTCGGGTTGCCTTCGCCGGTGGTCAAAAGGATCGGCTGTTCAGCGGGATGGGCTTCGCGATCAGTGGCGTGCGCGAGGAAAGAATCGTCACGGAACGTCCACAGATGCTGGTCGAGCGCGTCGCGCCGCTCCTCGGTGCCTGTCTGCACCACGGCGCGCCAGCCGCGATCGACGCTGCGCTCAAGGAGGCCGGGCAGCGCATCCTCCAGCGTCGATTCGGTCAGGTGATAAAACAGCACGTCGGCCATGGGTCCCGATCAGCTCTCGTAGTGGTCGCGCACGAGCCGGTCGAGCAGCCGCACGCCAAAGCCGGAACCCCAGGACTGGTTGATTTCGTTCGACAGCGCCCCCATGGCGGTGCCTGCGATGTCGAGATGCGCCCAGGGCGTGTCCTTGACGAAGCGCTGCAAGAACTGCGCGGCGATGATGGCGCCGCCATAGCGGCCGCCGATGTTCTTCATATCGGCATTCTTGGAATCGATCAGCTTGTCATATTCAGGACCGAGCGGCATGCGCCACAGTCGCTCCTGCGTCGACTGCCCGGCTGTCGCCAGGCGTTCCGCCAGTTCGTCATTGTTGGAGAACAGGCCGGCATAGTGCTGGCCGAGCGCGACCATGATCGCGCCGGTCAACGTCGCCAGATTGACCATGAACTTCGGCTGGAAGCGGTCATTGCAGTACCAGAGCGCGTCGGCCAGCACCAGGCGCCCCTCCGCATCGGTGTTGAGCACTTCGATGGTCTGGCCCGACATCGAGGTAACGATGTCGCCGGGACGCTGCGCATGGCCGTCGACGGCATTTTCCACAAGCCCGATGATGCCGACGACATTGGCCTTCGCCTTGCGGCCGGCGAGCGCATGCATCAGCCCGGTCACAGCCGCGGCCCCGCCCATGTCGCCCTTCATGTCCTCCATGCCGGATGCCGGTTTCATCGAATTGCCGCCAGTGTCGAAAGTGACGCCCTTGCCGATGAAGGCGACCGGGCTGTCCTTGGCCTTGCCGCCGTTCCACTGCATGACGGCCATGCGGGCGCCGCGCGGCGAGCCTTGCGCAACACCGAGCAGCGACCCCATGCCGAGTTTCTTCAGTTCCTTCTCGGCCAGGATCTCGACCTTGACGCCGAGGGCCTCCAGTTCCTTGGCGCGGGCGGCAAACTCGACCGGTCCCAGGACGTTTGCCGGCTCGTTGACGAGGTCACGTGCCAAAAGCACGCCGTCGATCACCGCCTCGGTCTCGGCGAAGGCCTTCTTCGCACCCGCCGGATCGGCGGTGTGGATGGTTATCTTGGCCGGCTTTTTCGGCTCGGCCTTGTCGCCTTGGCCATCGTCCTTGTCTTTCCTGGTCTTGTACTTATCGAAGGAATAGCTGCGCAGAAGAATACCCGCGGCAAGGCTGGCCGCCTGCGCACCGCTTGACGAGGCGCCGACCACGTCGAGCACCACCGCCACGTCCGTCGCCTTGCGTAGCGACCCCGCGATGGTGCCTCCAAGCTTCGTCCAGGCGTATTCGTCGAGCCCGGATACCTTGCCGGCGCCGATCGCGACCAGCCTGTCGAGCGAGCTTGCCTGTGGCGTCAGCACTTCCACCACGCTGGCGAACTTGGCCGTGAATTCGGCCACAGGGAAGGCCCGTTCCAGCGTCTTGCCGGGATCATACGCCGCGGCGGTTTCGCTCAGGTCACCATCATCCGCCGCCAGCACGAAGACCGTCCCCCTTCTGTTCGCGGCGGTCTGCGGCGCGGCGAATTTTGCGAAGGCGATCGAGGGTCTCTGGTTCATCATGTCCTGCTTTCGGGGAATGCGCGGCTCGCGCGAAGCGGTTGGGAGCGATCCGCGACATTTGGTCGTTTTCCGGCATTTGGCAAGACTTTGCCAAACGGGCTCCCCATATGGCACATGAATCGACGGCGATTCGTCGCGGCACGGCTCCGCTTTTTGGCCGCAACCTGTTGTTAACCATCGATGTTCGCCCTTTCTTATCCAATCCCGCCGACACTCCGGCCCAACGTGGCGCGCGATGTGGGACGGGAACCGGATCGTCTGCCTGACAGAGCCCGACGCAGCCAGTTGTGCGGGCGTCGCCGGACGGCTACCCTTATCCGGTGGCATGATGCCGTTCGAGAAAATTGAGAAAAGCCTTCATGAAGGTCGTTGAACGCTACATCATGCGCCGCGCTTTCGTGGTCTTTATTGCAGCGCTGGCCTGGACGCTGGCCATTGTCTGGACGACGCAGGTGCTGGCCAAGATCGACCTCGTCACCGACAGCGGCCAGTCGGCGCTGACCTTCTTCGAGGTTGCGGCCCTCATTCTTCCCTCGATCATTCCGATCGTGGTGCCCTTCGCGCTCGTGGTGGCGGTTGCCCAGACGCTCAGCGTCATGAATTCGGATTCGGAGCTCGCCGTCGTCAACGCAGCGGGCGCCTCGCGCTGGACCATCGTGCGGCCGATCATGATTCTCGCGGCCGCGGCCAGCGTCTTTTCCTTCGCCGTCGACAACGGCATCGACCCTTACGCGCGCCAGAAGAACCGGATGCTGGTGGCGGAGTCACGCGCGGATCTTCTGTCGCTGATCATCCAGGAGGGCACATTCCGCAAGATCGATGATGGGCTGTTCCTGCAGATCGGCGAGCGGCTTCCCGACAACCGGCTGGGCGGCATCTTCGTCGCGGATTCGCGCGAGGAAGGCGTCAACCTCGTCTATTATGCCAAGACCGGCAGCATCGTCGAACGCGGCGGCGAAAAGGTGCTGATGATGAATGACGGTGTCATCCATCGAAAGACGCTGACCGGCGACCTCTCGGTTATCCGCTTCACCTCCTATGCCTTCGACATGTCGGCCTTCATGGCGGCAGCGTCGGAGGTGACGCTGATGCCAAAAGACCAGACGACCCAGTACCTGCTCAACCCGAGTGCCAACGACAAGGTCTACCAGCAGCGCCCGAACGAATACCGGGCGGAGGTCGACCAGCGATTCTCGGAATGGCTCTATTCCATGGTCTTCGCGCTGATCGCACTGGCGGTCGCCGGAGACGCACGCTCGCATCGCGAGGCGCGCGTCAATCCGCTGATCACGGCCATCGCGATATCGCTGTTCGTGCGCTGGCTGGGCTTCTTCGCCGCCAGCAAGGCCGACGAGGTCCCGCAATATGCGTATATGGTCTACGGCGTGCCCATCGTGTCGTCGGCGGTGGCAATCTGGTTCATCGCATCCAACCGGACGATGGAACTGCCAGTGGCCTGGGCAGATTGGCTGACGAATCTCGCAAGCCGGATGGCTGACGCCTGGAATGCCGTCAAGCTGCGCCTCTCCAGGCGCAGCGCCTCGGGCCAGGGGGTCAGCTGATGGGCTGGACGCTGGGACGCTACTTCTTCTTCCGCTATGTCACGATCACCGTGTGGTTCTTCATCGGCCTGCTTGCGCTGGTGTTCCTGATCGATTTCACCGAGCTTTCCGGCCGCACGACCGGCCTGCCCGGCTTCACCTATGGAACGGCGCTGGCCATTTCCGGACTCAGGATGCCGATGATCATGCTGCAGACCGTGCCGTTTGTCGGTCTCTTCTCGGCGATGGCGACGCTGGTCTCGCTCAACCGCAGGTATGAACTGGTCATAGCGCGCTCAGCCGGCGTTTCGGCCTGGCAGTTCCTTCTGCCGTGCTGCATCGGAGCGCTGTTGTTCGGCGTCCTGTCGGTCGGTCTCATCAACCCGCTCGCAGCGCACGCCTTTTCCTGGTCCGAACAGATCGAAACCCAGTTGCGCTCGGGCAAGTCGAATACGGTGTCGGCCGACGCCGCGCCCTGGATCCGGCAGAAAACCAGCTCCGGAGACACCATCATCGGAGCGCGCGCCATCCTCAACCAGGGCCTGGAGATGGCTGACGCTGTCTTTTTCATCCTCGACCCGCAAGGCGATATCGTCGAGCGCAAGGATGCCGCGCGCGCCTACCTGCGGGACGGCTACTGGGAATTGCAGGACGTCAAGACCTTCAGGAACGGCACCATCCAGCCTGCGGCAAACGATCGCGTGCCGACCAATCTGAAGCCCGAATTCGTGCAGGAGCGGCTGGCGCGCCCGGAGACCATTCCATTCTACGATCTGCCGGGAAAAATCGAGGTTGCCCGTTCCTTCGGCCTCAAGGCAAATGCCTTTGCCATGCAGTTCGATTCGCTGGTGGCGTTGCCGTTCCTGCTCGTCGCCATGACGCTAATTGCGGCAACAGTTTCAATGCGATTTGCGAGGATGGGGCAATCGGCAACGATGATTCTGGGTGGCGTCGTTGCCGGGTTTCTGCTTTATGTCGTTTCGGTGCTGGTGAAGGCATTCGGCGTGGCGGGGTTCGTGCCGACTGTCGTAGCTGCCTGGGTGCCGGTCGTGGTAGCTATGTTCTTCGGGGTGACTTTCCTGCTATACAAGGAAGACGGCTAGTGAGGGAGGCCTTTTTGCCCAGTAACAGGCAGGCCGGTTTGGCGCGCCTTTATGCGGCGACCGCCTTGGCATGCCTGTTTGCATGCGCGGTTCCGCTGCCTGCGATCGCGCAGGATGTCGGCGACATGGCGACCAAGGTGCCGTCCGGCTCGCAGATGCTGCTGGCGGCCGATACGCTGGTCTATAACAACGACAATCAGACCGTGACCGCCGTCGGCGGCGTGCAGATCGACTATGGCGGCAACCGACTTGTCGCGCAGAAGGTCGAGTACAACCGCAACACCAAGCGCATGGTCGCAAGCGGCAATGTCGAGGTGATCAACAGCGACGGCACCAAGATCAATTCGGATCATATCGACATCACCGACGACTTCGCCGACGGTTTCGTCAACGCGCTCCGCGTCGAAACCATCGACAAGGCCTATTTCGCCGCCGAAAGCGCCGAACGCATGGGCGGCGTGCTGACCACCTTCCACAATGGCGTCTACACTGCCTGCGAACCGTGCGAGGACAAGCCCGACAAGGCGCCGACCTGGCGTGTGAAGGCCAGGAAGATCATCTGGAACGGCGAAAAGAAGACGGTCCGCTTCGAGAACGCGAATTTCGAATTCTTCGGCTTCCCGCTAGCCTACCTGCCGGCGTTCGAGATCGCCGACCCGACGGTGAAGCGCAAGAGCGGCTTCCTGATCCCCGGCATCGTCTTCAAAAGCGATCTGGGCGTGGGGGTGAAGGTCCCCTATTATTTCGCGCTCTCGCCGACCTACGACCTGACCGTCACCGGCACCGGCTTTACCAAGCAGGGCTTTCTCGGTGAGGCCGAGTGGCGCCAGCGCTTCAACAATGGCGAATACAGCCTGAAGATCGCGGGGATTCAGCAGCGAGACCCCGACGCCTTCATCGACGCCGCCGGCCGCAATATCGATTCGGGCAAGGCTGGCGATCCCAACAAATTCCGCGGCATGATGGGCACACAAGGCCAGTTCGCCATCAATTCGCGCTGGAATTTCGGCTGGGACGTGCTGCTGCAGACCGACAAGAACTTCTCGAATACCTACGCCATCGACAAATACAACGGGTACGTTCACCAGTCGTCGGTTTACCTGACGGGGCTCGACGGCCGTAATTATTTCGACCTGCGCGCCATGCATTTCGAGGTGCAGGAAAACACGCTCGACAGCAGCATCGCTGCGCGAAGCGGCCAGCAGCCCTGGGTGCTGCCCTCGCTTGACTATGCCTACATTCCGGATACATCGGTCGCAGGCGGCCAGCTGTCGTTCAACGTCAATTCGCGCGTCATCCGCCGCGATGACCTCGACGAGACCTATTTCACTCCCTACTTCCCCCCTTCAGGCACCCAACGTGTGCGCGGCATCGAGGGCGAATCCGGCCGGCTCACCGCCCAAGCCGAATGGAAGCGGTCATTTGTCACCGATGACGGGTTGGTGCTGACACCCTTGCTGGCGCTGCAGGGCGACGTCGACTATGTCAACGCGTCATCAGCTTCACTCGCAGCCGTCAACCAGATGGCGACGAATTTGGGCGAGCAGGATGACATGCGCTCGTCTTTCGCCCGCTATATGGCAACCGCCGGACTCGAGATGAGCTGGCCGCTGCTGTTTTCGATGGCCAGCGGCTCCAGTCATGTGTTCGAGCCGATGGCGCAGGTCTTCCTGCGCCCGAACGAACAATATGTCGGCGGCCTTGCCGTCCCGAACGAAGATGCGCAGAGCATGGTTTTCGACGCGAGCACCCTGTTCGAGCGCGACAAGTTCTCCGGCTATGACCGCATCGAAGGCGGCTCGCGCGCCAATGTGGGCCTTCGCTATTCCGGTTCCTACATCAACGGCTGGGGCACCAACGCCATCTTCGGCCAGTCCTACCAGATCGGCGGCGAGAACTCCTTCGACGCGCCGGACCTGGTCAATGTCGGCGCCTATTCGGGCCTCGAAAACACCAAGTCGGACTATGTCGGCCTGTTTGGCGTCAGCAGCCCGAACGGGTTCGCCGCCTCGGTCAGCGGCCGTTTCGACGAGCAGAGCTTCGAGGTTCGCCGCGCCGAGGTAAAGGCCGCCTATTCCGGCCTACCGGTGTCGCTGAGCGCCAAATACGCCTTCATCCAGGCTCAGCCGCTCTATGGCTTCACCACCGACCGCCACGAGGTCACGCTCGGCGCGTCCACGCATCTTGCCGAGAACTGGCGCGTGTTCGGGACGGGAACCTATGACCTCGAGGAAAGCCTGCTGGTCAAGGACGGGGTCGGTTTCGCCTACAATGATTCCTGCTTCACCTATCTGATGACGTACTCGCAGTCGCGCGACCTGAACACCAGGGAGGTGACGCAGAGCATCGGCTTCAACCTGTCGTTCCGCACCCTCGGCGATTTCGGATCGTCGAGCAGCGCCTTCGACACCACCCAGTAGTCCGCGACATCGTTTCGCCGCATAGGGCTGGCAGGGACTTCACAAACCCCGAAGAAGGATGAAGTTGGGCGGGACCGGGATAGAATTGGGATGTTTGCGATGAGGAAATACCTCTTTTCAGCAGGGTTGGCGCTGCTTGTGGTGGCGACATCCGTGTCGATGACCGTCATCACGCCGCCGGCTTTCGCCAGCGAGATCAAGTACGTCGTCAACGACATACCGATCACCAGCGGCGACATCGCGCATCGCGCCGCCTTCCTCAAGCTGCAGCGCAAGAAGGGCGACGCCGGCCAGGAAATGATCGATCAGACCTTGCGCATGGCCGAAGCCAGACGGCTTGGGATTCACATCAGCGACGCGCAGGTCGAGGCCGCGTACCAGCGCTTTGCCTCGAGCAACAAGATGCAGCTCAGCCAGCTCGACGGCGTCATGGAAAAGTCCGGCGTCAGCAAGGGCCATTTCAAAGAGTTCATCCGCGCCCAGATGGCCTGGAATCAGGCCTTGAGCGCGCGGTACCGTTCCGGCGAGGGCGGCAGCGTGACCGAGCAGGACGCGGTCAGGCGCATGCTCGACAAGGGCGGCTCCAAGCCGAGCGCCACTGAATACATGCTCCAGCAGGTCATCTTCGTCGTGCCGGCGGCCGAACGCAGCGCGACGCTGGGCAAGCGCAAGCGCGAAGCCGACGCCATGCGTGCCCGCTTCAATGGCTGCAACACGACGCGGCAGTTCGCCAAGGGCCTGATCGACGTCACGGTTCGCGATCTCGGCCGGGTGCTGGCGCCGCAACTGCCGCCGGACTGGGCCGAGCAGATCAAGGCCACCAAGGTTGGCGGCGCCACGCCTACCCGCCAAACGGAGCGCGGTGTCGAGTTCATCGGCATCTGTTCGTCGCGCGAGGTGTCCGACGACAAGGTCGCCCAGATGGTGTTCCAGAGCGAAGGCTCCAACGACAAGGCAGCCGACGATCTCAGCAAGAAATATGTCGACGAGCTGAAGGCAAAAGCCCGCATCGTCAAGCGCTGAGGTGGAAAGGGCGATGCGCGCGCTGGCGTTGAGCGTCGGCGATCCATCCGGCATCGGGCCGGAAATCGCGATTGCCGCGTTTCTGGCGCGTACAGCCGCAGCCCTTCCGCCCTTCTATCTCCTCGCCGATCCCGCGCTAATCGCCTCGCGGGCGCGCCGTCTCGGCGTTTCGCTGCCTATCGAGGAAACGACGCCAGCGCAGGCAACCGAGGTCTTTGGCCGCGCTCTGCCGGTCGTTACGCTGGCTGCCCGCTTCATCGACAGCCCCGGCCAGCCGGACCCGGCCAATGCGGCGGGCATCATCGAAGCGATCGATCGGGCGGTGGCCGCTAGCCTCGCCGGCGACGCCGCGGCCGTCGTCACCTGCCCGATCGCCAAGAAGCCGCTCTACGACGCCGGCTTCCGCTTTCCCGGCCACACCGAATATCTGGCGTATCTGGCGGCGCGCCACAGCGGCGTGGAAGCGATGCCGGTGATGATGCTGGCAGGCCCCGACCTGCGCACCGTTCCCGTCACCATTCACATCGCGCTGGCCGAAGTGCCGAAGGCGCTGACCACAGACCTGATCCTCGCTACGACGCGGGTCACCGCCGCCGACCTCAGGGACCGCTTTGGCATCGCCAACCCACGGCTCGCCATCGCCGGCCTCAACCCGCATGCGGGCGAGGATGGCTCCATGGGCCTGGAGGACCAGCGCATCATCCGACCGGCAATCGAGATCCTGCGAGCCGAAGGCATCGACGCGTTCGGGCCGTTGCCCGCGGATACCTTGTTCCATGCCCGGGCCCGGGCCGGCTACGACGTGGCGCTGTGCATGTATCACGACCAGGCGCTGATACCGGCCAAGGCGCTGGCCTTCGACGAAGCGGTCAACGTCACGCTCGGCCTGCCCTTCATCCGCACGTCGCCCGACCACGGCACCGCCTTCGATATCGCCGGCAAGGGCATCGCCCGGCCCGACAGCCTGATGGCGGCGCTGCGGCTTGCACGGCAGCTGGCCGACACCGACGCCAAATTTGTCACGCAATGAGGCTCAACTCATGAGCATGGATGGGCTGCCGCCGCTGCGCGAGGTCATCGAGCGCCACGGTTTGCAGGCAAAGAAGGCACTGGGCCAGAATTTTCTGTTCGACCTCAACCTGACCGGCAAGATAGCGCGCGCCGCCGGCAGCCTGGCGGAGACGACCGTAATCGAGGTCGGCCCCGGCCCTGGCGGGTTGACAAGGGCCCTGCTTTTCAACGGCGCGCGCAAGGTCGTCGCCATCGAGCGCGACGAACGCTGCCTGGCGGCCCTCGCCGAGATATCGGCCCATTATCCCGGTCGGCTGGAGGTCGTTTCCGGCGACGCTCTGAAGATCGACTTCCCGACGCTTGCCGCGACCGCCGGTGACGGCGGGCCGATCAGGATCGCGGCCAACCTGCCCTACAATATCGGCACGGAACTGCTGGTCCGCTGGCTGACCGCCGCGGAGTGGCCTCCCTTCTATGCCTCGATGACCCTGATGTTCCAGCGCGAGGTGGCCCAGCGTATCGTCGCCGCGCCTGGCAGCGAAGCCTATGGCAGGCTCGGCGTGCTGGCGGGGTGGCGCACGCAGGCCAGGATAGCGTTCGACGTGCCGTCCCAGGCGTTCACACCGCCCCCCAAGGTGACCTCTTCCGTCGTGCATCTCGAGCCGCGTGTGACACCGCTACATGCCGACGTGAAAAAACTCGGCCGCGTCACGGAAGCCGCCTTCGGCCAGCGCCGAAAGATGCTGCGGCAGAGCGTTAAGAGCCTCGGCGGCGAAGCCCTGCTCGAACGCGCCGGGATCGACCCGACCCGGCGCGCCGAGACGCTCGATGTCGAGGAGTTCGTGCGGCTGACCAATGCGGTGTAGCGCCGCCGGCCGTGGAAGCGCCGCGCAATCCGATCCTTGTCGAGCGCACGCTTCGAACTAGACGCCCAACACCGCTTTCACGCGCTCGCGCGTGTAGGGCAGGTCATAGATGCGTTTTCCCGCCGCATGGCGGAAGGCGTTGGCGATCGCGCCGGCTGTCGGGCCCTGCGCTGCTTCCGCGACGCCGAGATAGGGCGTGCCGGGATTGTCGACGACATGCACTTCCACGCTGTCCGGAACGGCGCTGAAGCGCAGGATCGGATAGGCCGACCAATCCGCGCTCAGGATGCGGGTGTCGTCGAAATGGACGGCCTCGTAAAGCGTCCAGCTCAGCGACTGCAAGATACCGCCTTCGGTCTGGTTGATGATCGAATCCGGCGCCACCGCTTCGCCGCAGTCGACCGCCGAGACCACATGCGAGATAGCGATCGCGCCGCTGTCGCGATCGACCTCCGCTTCAAGCGCGACTGCGAGATAGGCGGCGTGGTTCTTGTACTTGGCGAAGGCGAACCCCCGACCGCGGCCCTCCGGCATAGGATCATTGCTCCAGCCGAATTTTTGAGCCGCAACCTCGATCACCTTCCTGGCGCGCGGGTCCTTCATGTGCCTCAGCCGGTATTCCACGGGGTCGGCGCCGGCCGCGAGGGCCAGCTCGTCCATGAAGCTTTCGATCGAGAAGACGTTGCAGTAGGCGCCGAGACCGCGCAGGGACGAGACGCGCACCGGCATGTCGGCGACGAAATGCCAGTTCACCCGCTGGTTCGGCACATCGTATAGCGGGATGGCGTTGCGGTCGCCATTGCCGAGCGGCGAGATCTGCAGCTTGGCCGGATCGGGCGGGAAATGCTTCGCCACCAGCCGGCCGGCGATCAGCGAACCTGCCGTTCCCGGCCGCGTGCCGTGACTGTTGCTCCACAGATCATAGTGCCAGTTGACGATCTTGCCGCCGGCGTCGAGCGTTGCGCTGGCGCGCGTCAGCATGCCAGGGCCATAGGGCTCCCACAAATGCTCCTGATCGCGCATCCACTGCACGCGCACCGGCGTGCCGGGCAGCGCCTGCGCGATCAGCGCGGCGTCGGCCGCCGCGTCGTCGGCGCCATTGTGGCCGTAGCAGCCTGATCCCTCGGTGTGGATGCAGCGCACCTTTTCCGGTCCGACGCCGAGCATCTCGGCGATCGCCTTGCGGTCTGGATAGACGCCTTGAGTATGCGTCCACACCGTGATGAGACCCTTGTCCGACAGGGCAACGGCAGCGGAGGGGCCAATCGACCCATGCATCTGGTAGGCGCGGGTGAACTGTGCCTGCAGCGTCTTTGCGCCGGCTGCCGTGTCCGCGCCGACCGAAGTCACGGTGCCGACCTCGGCGACCGAGCGTTCGAGGAAGGCGGGGATATTGTCCTGGTCCGGCAAGGCCGGCTGCACCTGCCACTTCGCCTTGGCGGCCATGGCGCGCATCGCCTGGACCGCCTGGAATTCCTGCCTGGCCACCACGGCCAGGAAGTCGCCGTCGCGGATCACCGCCACCACGCCCGGCATCGTCTTGATGGCGGCCTCGTCGACGCTGACGAGCTTGGCCAAATAGCTTGGTGGGCGAACGACGCGGGCATGCACCATGCCGGGAAGCCGCATGTCCTGCACATAGGCCTCGCCGCCCGTCACCTTTGCCGGAATATCGACGCGGGCGAACGGCTTGCCGATCGCGTGATAGCTGTCCGGCGATTTCAGCGCCGTGTCGGCCGATGCGTCCACATGCAGCAAATCCGCCACCACGAGTTCGCCATAGCCCGCGGACTTCCCGTCCGACCCGGTGATCCTGCCGCTTGCCGCCTTGAGCTGGTCGGCCGGAACGCCGAGCTTTTCGCTGGCCTTAGCGATAAGGATCTGGCGCACCTGTGCCGAGGCGTAGCGTATGGCGGTGCCGCTGTTCTGGATCGTCTGGCTGCCGGCGGTATAGCCCTCGTTCGGCGTCAGCGCGGTATCGGCGGTGATGAGCTTGATGGCCGCCGGCTCGACCTCCAGTTCTTCGGCGGCGATCTGGCGCAGCGACGTCCTGGTGCCTTGGCCGAGCTCGGCCTTGCCAGTGAAGACGGTGATCGAACCGTCGGCATCCAACCTGATCCAGGCGTCGAGCGAGGGCGTATCGGCAAGGCTGCCCGGCAGTTTCTTGGCCGGCGCCGGCGTCGCGGGCGTCTGCGCCGTGGGCGCGGCCTCCTGAGCCTGCACGGGAATGGTGAAGGACACGACCAGCGCGCCGGTCCCGGCGAGAAAGCCGCGTCGTGTCAGGTCGGGAAAGGTTGGCGCGTTCATCATGCCCTCCCTGCGGCCGCGGCCGGCGCCAAGCCGGCCGATTTCGATTTCATCAGGTCGCGCGCGCGGCTCACTGCCCGCAGGATGCGCATATGCGTGCCACAGCGGCAGAGGTTAGGTTCCAGCGCCTGCCTGATATCGGCGTCACCGGCATCGGGTTTGGCCTCGAGCAGCGCCTGCGCCCGCATCATCATGCCGGCGATGCAATAGCCGCATTGCGCCGCCTGCTCCTCGATGAACGCTTTCTGCATCGGACCCGGGTTCTCGATCGTGCCCAAGCCCTCGACGGTCTTGACCTCGCGGCCCTCCACCAGCATCGCTGGCGTCAGGCAGGAGAAGACGGGCTTGCCGTCCACCATCACCGTGCAGGCGCCGCATTGGCCAAGGCCGCAGCCGAACTTGGCGCCGTTCAGCTTCAAATCGTTGCGCAGCACGTAAAGCAGCGGCGTCGCCGGATCGACGTCGACGTCGTGGGAGATGCCGTTGACGTTGAGATTGATCATCTGTCCTTCGCTCCTACATTGTCCGGGCCGCGCTCGATGCCGTCCGAGGGCCGAACGCTGACCCGGTATTTTCCACTCCTGGTGTCGGCGATCCTGGCCGCCGCATCCTGCCAGGCCGGCTTGCCGGCAAAGGCATCGCGCAGATAGGCCAGCAGGTCATTCACCTGGTCGTCCTTCAGCGTCGCTGCGAATCCCGGCATGATGGCGCTCGGGCGTCCACCCGCCGCCGGCAGGCCAAACAGCACCGTGTTGATGACGTTCTGCGGATCTGACGCGTTGACCGCGCTCGACAGATGGAAATTGATACCGCCAAAAGGCGGCGGACGGCTGCCGTCGTGGCAGGTGGCGCATGCCGCCTGGTAGATGACGGCTCCACGCGCCGCCGGCGTATCGGCGGATGTCGGCGCCACGCCGGCGGTCGACGCCGGGTCGGCCGCGGCGCGGCCGCGGATAGCCTGCGCGGCAGCCGTCCGTTCGGCGGATGGTTCGCCCATGAGCGACATGACGTAAGTGGCCATGGCGTCGATGTCGGTATCGGGAAGCCGGCCGAGATTGCCCGTCACTTCGCCCATCGGGCCATTGGCGACGCCGTGGTCGGCATGCCAGCCTTGCCTGAGATAGGCAAACAGGCTGTCATGCGTCCACGGTATCGGCGCCGGTGAAGTGCCCTCGAGCGCAAAGGCCGTCCAGCCTTCGGCCTCGCCGCCGGCCATGTGCGACCCCTTCTCTTCCGCGCCGAACCGATTGCGCGGCGTGTGGCAGGCGCCGCAATGACCGAGCCCATCGACCAGATAGGCGCCGCGGTTCCACTGCGTGCTTTGCGACGCATCGTTTTGATAGGCGCCCCTGTCGAAGAACAGCAGCTTCCAGCCGGCCAGCACCAGGCGCATATCGAGCGGGAAAGGCAGCTCGTTCGGAGGCGGCGGGTTGTTCACCGGCTGGCGCGTCATCAGATAGGCGTAGAGCGCGCGGTTGTCCTCATCGGAGACACGCGTGAAATGATCGAACGGGAAGGCCGGGTAGAGATGCCTGCCCTCGCGGTCGACGCCTTCGCGCATGGCGCGGTCGAAGGCTGCCTGCGACCAGCGGCCGATACCGGTCTGCGGATCTGGCGTGATGTTGGTCGAATAGATGGTGCCGAACGGCGTCGGCACGGCGAGCCCGCCGGCATAGGACTTTTCACCGGGCCTGGTGTGGCAGGAGGTGCAATTGCCGACGGAGGCCAGTACAGCGCCTTTCTCGATCAACGCCGGGTCGAACGACGATCGTTGCGGCGGCTCGACAAGATCGATTGCCGGCTTCCAGGCATAGGCGAAAAATCCGGCGCCGCAGACAATGATGATGGCAAGAACGCCCAGCCAGAAGCGTTTCAAGATCTGCTCTCCCTCATGGCGGTACGCTGAAACGCTGCCGCCCCGGCCGTTACCGGCGCCGCGGACGCGTTCGTGCGGGAGAAACTAGGGGCGCTGCCCTCTTCGTCAATTGTCTGATTTATGGCGCCGAAAAGCGCATCTTGCAGGCGCGACCTGCCCGGGCACATCGTTTGGTGCTGCCGGCCTTCGGCTTGTCCGCCGGCCCATCTTCGTGGGCAAAGGAAAGGCTAGCTCGTCTTCTCGTCCAAAAGTCCCGAGACGAAGTCGAACAAGCCGGGCCGACGATCGCGCCGCAACCGCTCGGCGACAACGATGCCGCGCACTTCGGCGAAGGCGCGATCGAGATCATCGTTGACGATGACGAAATCATACTCCTTCCAGTGCTCGATCTCGTTGCGCGCGTTCTTCAGCCGCGTCTCGATCACCGCTTCCTGATCCTCGGCGCGGCGCTTCAGCCTTGCCTTCAACTCCTTCATCGACGGCGGCAGGATGAAGATCGAGACGATGTCGGCGCGCATCTTCTCCTTGAGCTGCTGGGCGCCTTGCCAATCGATGTCGAACAGCATGTCGCGCCCTTGAGCGAGCGCAAGTTCCGCCGGTTCGCGCGGTGTCGCGTAGCAATTGCCATGCACCTCCGCCCATTCGAGCAGGGCGTCCGAATCGCGCAGCCGCTCGAACTCGCGCATGGTGCGGAAATGATAGTGAACGCCTTCGATCTCCGAGCCGCGGCGAGGCCTGGTGGTGACGGAGACCGACAATTCGAGGCTGGAATCGCTTTCCAGAAGGTTGCGCGCAATCGTCGACTTGCCGGCGCCCGACGGCGACGACAGCACGAGCATCAGGCCCCGGCGGCGAATGCGGGACCCTAAATCCCTGGCGACCATCGGCTACTCCAGATTCTGGACCTGTTCACGGAACTGATCGACCACGGCCTTCAGTTCCAGTCCAATGGCGGTGACCGCGGCAGCGTTCGACTTTGAGCACAGCGTATTCGATTCGCGGTTAAATTCCTGTGCTAGAAAATCGAGCTTGCGTCCGATGGCGCCGCCGCCGGAAAGCAATGCACGACCGGACGTCACATGCGTCTTCAAGCGGTCGATCTCCTCGCGAATATCGGCCTTGGTGGCGAGGAAGGCGGCTTCCTGGTGCAAGCGGCCGACATCGAGGTTGGCCGAAGCATCCATCAAGAGCCGCACCTGTTCGGCGAGGCGCTCGCGGATGGCCGCCGGTTCGCGCGACGGATCCGCTTCAGCGCCCAGCGTCAGCGCCTCGATGGCGTCGATGTGGCCCAGCAGAAGCGTGCGAAGTGCCGCGCCCTCACCCTCGCGGGACCGCTCCAGCCCCTCCAGCGCCACCTCGAGTGCCGCCATGACGGCGTTGTCGAGCGCCGTGCGCACATCCTCGGTTTCAGTGGTCTCGGGAATATCGAGCACGCCGCGCAGCGACAACAATCCGTCGGCGGTCGCAGGAGCAACACCAAATTGTTCCTCGATCCGCTTGGCGAGCCCGGCCAGGTCCTTGAGGAAGGCCTCGTTGACAACGGGCTGGGACTGCATTCCGGCGGCGCGCGTGATGGTCAGCGTCGCCTGAAAATTGCCGCGCGCGAAACGTTTCTGAAGCGTCTGCCTGATGGCCGGCTCCAGCCGCTCGAAGCCCTGCGGCAGCCGCAGCCGCACCTCGACGCTCTTGCCGTTGACGGATTTGACCTCCCAGGCAATCGAGGTGCCGTCATGCTCGGCGACAGCACGCGCAAACCCGGTCATGCTCTGCAAATTCATGGTGCCTGCATACCCCCTGGCGCGTACTACGGATACTGCTTGATCCGGCCTCGCGCACCTTCAGAAAGCCGAAATGCCCGCCTGCCAATCGGCTTACGAGGCGCCCCGATAAATCCAAACGCTCCTGTCTTCAACCGATAGCGTGGACGAGCTGGAAAAACCGTGCGCCGCTACTGGGCCGCCCCCGCGTCGCCGTCAATGGGCGCGTCGGTCTGCCCCTCCACCTTGGCATCAGCCTTGGCCGCGTCGTCGACTTGCTTCTTCTGCTGGGCTCGATAGCGCGCAACGTTCTCATTGTGCTCGTTAAGCGTGGCGGCGAAGACGTGTCCGCCAGTGCCGTCGGCAACGAAATAGAGGTCGTCGGTCTTTGATGGATTGGCTACCGCCTCCAGCGCCGCGCGGCCGGGATTGGCGATAGGCGTCGGCGGCAGGCCGTTGATCACATAGGTGTTGTAGGGCGTCGGCTTCTGGATGTCCGACTGATAGATCGGCCGGTCGGCGGGTTTGCCCTTGCCGCCGAACAGACCGTAGATGATGGTCGGATCGGATTGCAGGCGCATGCCCTTGGCCAGCCGGTTCAGGAAGACCGCGGCGACGCGCGAGCGCTCATCGCCCTTGCCTGTTTCCTTCTCGACTATCGAGGCCAGCGTGACGAACTCGTCAATGCTGGCGAGCGGCAGGTCGGCGGCGCGCCGCTGCCAGACCTCCTCGACCAGCTTCTTCTGGTCGGCCAGCAGCTTGTCGATCATCTGCTGGCGCGTGGCGCCGCGCGTGAAGCGCAGCGTATCGGTGGCGAGACTGCCCTCTGGAGGCACGGTGGCCGGCATGTCGCCGCTCAAGGCGGGCTCGCCTGCGATGCGCGCCAGCGCCTGCTCGACTGTCAGCCCTTCGGGAATGGTCAGCGAGTACATGACCGACTTGCCGCTCTTCAGCAATTCCATGATGTCGCGCATGGACGCCCGGGGCTTGATCTCGTATTCGCCGGCCTTCAGCGCCGAATCATTGCCGAAGGCCCTAACGCCAAGACGGAATATGCGGGCGTCGCTGATCAGGCCGCGCCGCTCGAGCTGGTCGGCGATATCCTGGACGCCGGTGTTCGGCTTGACCAGGAAGGTGTCGCCATTGGCCGATGGGCCGGGCTCGGTGAATTCCTGCTTGCCGAAGTAAAGCGCGATACCCGCCGCCAGAACCATCAGCATCACCAAGGAGATGACGAAGTTCATGAACACGACGACCTGACTGCGCGAAGCACGCGAGCGCTTCGGCGGCGGCGTGCCGGCCTCCGGCCGCAAGGCTTCGGCGGCTGTCTTCGGTACGATCGGCCCCGATGTCGCCTGCCCTTGCCCGAACTCTCCGTTGCCGGCCGGATTTGTGTTCATTTCGCCCTACCGTTTGATCTCTCAACGAATCCCCTGCGGCAGAGTAGGGGCGAATATGGCAAAATTGACGACACGCCGAAGCGCCGTCCGGCAGGCGGACGGTCAGCCATTGTAGCGCTGGAAGACCAGTGAAGCGTTGGTGCCGCCGAAGCCGAAGGAATTGGACAACGCCACGTCGATCTGGCGGGCACGCGGCTTGTTCGGCACCAGGTCGATCGCGGTCTCACGCTCCGGATTGTCAAGGTTGATGGTCGCCGGCGCGATGTTGTCGCGGATGGCGAGGATCGAAAAGATCGCTTCGGCAGCCCCTGCCGCGCCGAGGAGATGGCCGATCGACGACTTGGTCGACGACATCGAAATCTTCGATGCGGCATTGCCGACCAGCCGCTCGACAGCGCCGAGCTCGATCGTGTCGGCCATGGTCGAAGTGCCGTGCGCGTTGATGTAATCGACATCGGCGGGCGTCAGCTTTGCCCGGTTCAACGCCGCCGTCATGCAACGGAATGCGCCGTCGCCATCTTCAGCCGGTGCGGTGATGTGATAGGCGTCGCCGGTCAGGCCGTAGCCGGTCACTTCCGCATAGATCTTCGCGCCGCGCGCCTTGGCATGCTCGAGTTCCTCAAGCACGACGACGCCGGCGCCCTCGCCCATGACGAAGCCGTCGCGATCGCGGTCATAGGGCCGCGAAGCCGTTTGCGGCGCGTCGTTGCGCTCGGTCGAGAGCGCACGGCAGGCAGCGAAGCCAGCGATCGACAGTCGCGTCACCGGCGCTTCGGCGCCGCCGGCGACCATGACGTCGGCATCGCCCCAGATGATCAGCCGGGCTGCGTCGCCGATCGCATGCGCGCCGGTCGAGCAAGCGGTGACGACGGCATGGTTGGGGCCTTTCAGCCCATGCCGGATCGAAACCTGGCCGGAGACGAGATTGATGATCTGGCCGGGGATGAAGAAGGGGCTGATGCGGCGCGGGCCGCGCTCCTTCAGGATCATCGCGTTCTCGGCGATGCCTTCGATGCCGCCAATGCCCGAACCGATCAGAACGCCGGTGGCGCACTGCTCGGCATGGGTCTTCGGCTGCCAGCCGGAATCCTTCAGCGCCTCGTCGGCGGCTGCGATCCCGTACAGGATGAAGTCGCCGATCTTGCGCAGTTCCTTCGGCTCGAGCACCGCCTCGGGATTGAAGGTGGCGTTGCTGCCGTCACCACGCGGAACGACATGGGCGATCTTGCAGGCAAGATCCTCCACCTCGAACTCGGTGATGCGCTTGGCGGCGCTGCGGCCGGTCAGAAGTTCCTTCCAGCTGTGCTCGAAGCCCATGCCGAACGGCGACAGCAACCCAAGGCCCGTGACGACGACACGCCTCATCGCAGGTCCTCCCCGGTGATGACTGCGGAAAGCGTCAGGCCGAAGCCTTGTCGATGTACTTCACGGCATCGCCCACCGTCAGGATGGTTTCAGCCGCGTCATCGGGGATCTCGACGCCGAATTCTTCTTCAAACGCCATGACGAGTTCGACCGTGTCGAGACTGTCGGCGCCCAGATCGTCGATGAAGCTCGCCTGCTCCGTCACCTTGTCGGCATCGACGCCCAGGTGCTCGATGACAATCTTCTTGACGCGCTCTGCGGTGTCACTCATTTGGGGCATCCTCGTCTTTTGGTTGTCTGTCTTCGTTAGCGGGCGGAATGCCGCTAATCAAGCTGAAAGATGGTCCCGCCGGAAACGCAATGGCCGCAGACCGGTTTTTGCCCGAACCGCCGGGTTGCGGGCCGCATTACACGAAAAATCGTGGGCGTCCAAGCCGAAATGGTCGCTTTTCACAGCCCGCCCAGGCGTTGCCTGTCGCCGTCTCAAAGCCACCGCGAATGCCCGGGCCCGGCCCGAAATGCATGCTTTGGCCGACCCGATCAGATCATCGCCATGCCGCCGTTCACATGGATGGTTTGGCCGGTGACGTAGCCGGCCTCGTTGGAGGCAAGATAAGCGACGGCGGACGCCACTTCGGCGCTGGTGCCCATGCGGCGCGTCGGGATAGCGGCCATGATCGCCTCCTTCTGCTTGTCGTTGAGCTTGTCGGTCATCGCCGATTCGATGAAGCCCGGGGCGACACAGTTGACGGTTATGCTGCGGGTGGCGATCTCCTGCGCCAGCGATTTGGAAAAGCCGATCATGCCGGCCTTGGAGGCGCAGTAGTTGGTCTGGCCGGGATTGCCGGTGACGCCGACCACCGAGGTAATGTTGATGATGCGGCCGTGGCGACGGCGCATCATCGGATGGGTCAGCTCACGCGTCAGCCTGAACACGGCCGTCAGATTGACTTCGAGCACGCTGTCCCAGTCGGCGTCCGACATCCGCACGAACAGCCCGTCCTTGGTGATGCCGGCATTGTTGACCAGGATGTCGACGCCCTCGAGATCGGCCTCCGCTTTCTGGCCGAGCGCCTTGACCTCATCGCGGTTCGACAGGTCGGCCGGAAACAGCTTCACCCGGTCGCCCAGGTCGGCGGCCAGCGCCTCCAGTCTCTCGACGCGCGTGCCGTGCAGGCCGACGATGGCGCCTTGCGCATGCAGCACCCTGGCGATCGCCTCGCCGATGCCTCCCGACGCGCCGGTGACAAGTGCCTTGCGGCCGGTCAGTTCGAACATGTGTTTTCCTCTTTGGTTTCGGAAGCTCAGCGAGCAACCTTATCTGTATACGTCTCGCGGGTATCCGATTGCCATCACCAACGGAATATCTTCAGCGATACAAGCCGCGCCATCAAATTCACACGCGGCGCCTCACCCGAGCGCCGCCAGTGCGGTTTCGACCTCGGCCGCGGAACCGACCGATGCCGTGGCGATTTCGCGGTTGATGCGCCGGGCCAGCCCTGAAAGCACTTTTCCCGCGCCGACTTCATAGAGCGTGGTGACGCCGTTCGCGCCGAACCACTCCACCGTCTCGCGCCAGCGCACGCGGCCGATCACCTGTTCGAACAGACGGCGCGCAATGATTTCGGGATCGCTGGTCGGAGTGACCGTGACATTGGAGACGAGCGGCACGACAGGCGCGTTCTTGGTTACCCCGGCCAGCGCCTCGCGCATGATCTCGGCGGCGGGCGCCATCAGCGCCGAATGGAAGGGCGCGGAGACCTGCAGCATCAGCGCTCGCTTGGCGCCTTTTTCCGTGCACAGTTTGGCAGCCAGTTCGACCGCTGCCTTGGCGCCGGAAATCACCAGCTGGCCACCGCCATTGTCGTTGGCGATCTGGCAGACCGATCCTTTGGCAGCCTCGGCGCAGGCGGCTTCGACATCGGCCTGCTCCAGTCCGATGATCGCCGCCATGGCGCCTTCGCCGGCGGGCACCGCCGCTTGCATGGCATTGCCGCGGATGCGCAGCAGCCTGGCGGCATCGGCAACCGAGACGAAGCCGGCGGCGGCAAGCGCCGAATATTCGCCCAGCGAATGGCCAGCGACGTAGGTAATCTTGTCCTTCAGCGAGAAGCCGCGCGCTTCCAAGGCCCTGATCGCGGCCAGCGATACGGCCATCAGCGCCGGCTGCGCGTTGGCGGTGAGCGTCAGCGTCTCTTCCGGCCCTTCCCAGATCAGCCTCGACAGGTTTTCGCCGAGCGCGTCGTCGACTTCGCTAAAAACCCTACGCGCCTCGGGGAAGGCATCGGCGAGGTCCTTGCCCATGCCGACAGCCTGGCTGCCTTGTCCCGGAAAGGTGAATGCAACGGCCATGTGTGGGCTCCCAAAGCTCGGTTCTGCTTGCCTGATACACGAATTTTCCTGCCTGTGACGCAACGCGGCCTGCCAAGTCAAGCCCGGTTCGACCCGGCCCCTTGGCAGCTTTGCCGGCCGAGTGCCTGTTCCAAAAGGCTTTTTGGCGATCACTCCTGATGAAAACCGCTCACGAATCGTTTGCTGGCTCTTCTTATTTCCGCCACAGGCGCTAGCTTTGCGTGACAATTCCATGACAATCGAGTGACGGGTCTGTCGCTGGGTGGGGAAGTTAAAGTGGCTAGGATTTCGAAAGGCGCAGGCAAAGCCGCGCCACAGTTTCTGGAAGACGATCCTTCCACCGGCTACCTGCCGGGACGGAAGTGGCCGACCATACGCTATGGGCTGACCAGCCTGCTGATCGCGGCCGTCCTGGTGTTCGCCATCGAATTGATCGTGCGCGGCGACTTCGCCGGCACGGTTTCCTTCTTCCTGCAGCCGCTCAAGCCGGGCTGGACCACGATCGTGGTGTTCGCACTGGTTCTGGTCGGCCTCGATGCCGTTTTCGGCCGCAGCTATCAAAGCCTGATGATCGTCGCGCCGCTGACGCTCTCGCTGGCTTTCATCGGTCACCAGAAATCGCATTATCTCGGCGATCCCCTCTACCCGACCGATTTCCTCTACTCCCGCCAGATCGTGGCGCTGCTGCCGCTTCTGGTGCGTGACCGTCCGATGACTGCCCTTGCCATGATTGTCGGCATCGTCGCCGGCCTGTCGCTGCTCATCTATGGCTGGCGGGTCTGGCGTCGAAAGGTGCCCATACTCAGCCGCAAGGGCCGTCTCGCCCGGCTGACGCTGGCGGTGCCGCTGCTCGCCTTCTTCGTCTCGATCATGGACTATGCCACCTTCTCCTGGACCCGGGACCGGCTGCAGATCATCCCGATTATGTGGGACCAGAAGGAAAATTACGCCTCCAACGGCTTTGCGCTCGCCTTCGCGCTGAACGTGCCGATGGCGCATGTCTCGGCGCCGCCAGGCTATTCGGAAAAGGCGATCGCGGCCATCGACAGGCCGCAGGTGACCGCCTCGGTGCCCCAGGAAAAGCCCGACATCATCGTCGTCATGAGCGAATCCTTCTGGGATCCGACCAAGCTGCCCGGGGTCACCATCACGCCCGATCCGATCCCCAACGTGCGGGCGCTGCGTTCGGGCTCCATGTTCTCACCCGAATTCGGCGGCATGACCGCCAACATCGAGTTCGAGGCACTGACCGGCTTCTCCAACGCCTTCCTGCCGGCCGGCAGCATCCCCTACCAGCAATATGTGCGCACGCCGACGCCGTCGCTGGCGACCTTCCTGAAGAGGGAGGGCTACAGGGCGCGCGCCATCCATCCGGGCACCAACTGGTTCTGGAACCGCGGCGCGGTCTATGCCGATTTCGGCTTCGACGACTTCAGATCGGAAGAGACGTTGCCGCCGATGCAAAAGCGCGGGCCGCTGGCATCCGACGCGGCGATGACGGACGAGATCATCAGCGAGGCCGATGCCAGCGATGCCCCGGTGTTCTTCTTTGCCGTCAGCCTGCAGAACCACGGCCCTTACGAGCCGAACCGCTACTACAACCCGACCCACACCGTGCAGGCGCCGATCAGCCAATGGGCGCGTGAATCGCTGCTGAGTTACACCGAGGGCTCGGCCGACGCGGACCGCGGTCTCGAACGCCTGATCGAATGGGCAAAGAAACGCTCTCGCCCCACCGTCATCGCCTTCTTCGGCGACCATCTGCCGCCGCTTGGGCCGGTCTATGTAGAGACCGGGTTCATGAAGGACAATGTCGCGCCGCGCAAGGAGGCTTCCGCCGAGGCGGCGCTGGAGCATCATCAGACGCCACTGGTCATCTGGTCGAACCGCACAGGCCCTGCCAAGGACATGGGCGCCGTCAGCCCCGCCTTCCTGCCCTATCACATCCTGAAAACGGCCGGCATCACCCACCCCTACTATACCGGCTTCCTGGGCGAGATGCGCGAACGCTACCGCGTGGTCGACCGCAATCTGCTGCTGACGCCGGCGGGAGAAGCCACGCCCGATTGGGCGCGGCAAAAGCAGATCGACCCGGCGATCCGCGACTTCCGGCTGCTGCAATACGACATGATGTTCGGCAAACGCCACGCGGCGCCCGACTTCTTCCCCGAAACGGTGGACAAGGTCGTCGCCCATATGAGCTGAAATTCGCGGCATCCTTCCAGGATGCCGCCCAGCGGGGTCGAGCGTTCAATTCGTCAGTTGCAATTTCGAGAATTTGTTGGCGATCTGCTGGAACACGTTCGGCAATTTGTTTGGATCGTTGACGGCGTAGTAGTCGCTGGGATCCGAGGCGCAGGCGCTGTAAAGCGTGCGGTTGGCGGCGGTATCGGATTGCAGCACCATCGTGTAGATTTCGGCGCCCTGCTTCTTCAACTGCGTGCAGACGCTTTTGGTCCATCCGTCGACATTGCGCGCGGCGGTGGTCTGATTGTCCGATCCAAGCCGACCGGCAGCGCCATAGGTTGAGCCCGCGAGAAAACCATAGGACGTATAGTCTGACTTGGTCGTCTCGTTGCTGGCGCCGTAGACGACATTCTCGCCGTCGGTGAGCAACATGACGATCTTGCTCACCCCAGGCGTCTTCCAAGGCGTACCCTCGGCGTATGGCGCACCCGGCGACAACACCCGCTGGCCCCAGGCCAGGCCCTCGGAAACATTGGTGCCGGACCCCGCCCATGCAAGCATCTTGGCGGCCTCGTTGCGAAGTTTTGTAAAGTCTTCGGTCAAGGGGACGATTGGCGAGGGACAGGACCGGTTTGGCCCCACCGTCAATTGCAAGGCGTTTGGATCGTTTGTGACCGCGGTGGCAATGGCGGTGTTCTGCGGCGCCACATATTTGGCGACTGTTTCAAGATCACCCCGCAAAAGCCCGGTAGCACTTCCAAGCAAGCCGCTCAGATCTATTCCGAGAATATTCAGTCCGCCATTCCGAGCAAGTTTGGCCTCATCAGGGGCGTCGTCGATAAAGGAATTGTTGTAGTGATAGGCATCGTTTGAATAGCCGCTGGAAGGTCTCGTCCCCTTTCCCGGACTGTCCGGCGCGAAATAAGGCACGAACAGAGTGTCAGGGTAACGTGGATCAGGCGGCGTATCGGCGATATTAAGGACACCAGGCCGCGCCTCGACGCAGCCTTTCCAACCCGTATCCTCCCCCTTGCCGTCCTTCCACCCCGTCAATTTGGCGGCAGAGGCCGGATCTTTCATCAACTGCCTGAACAGCGCCATATGATTGGGACGCTTGTCGTTGATGACGGGGAAATTGATTCCATTGGTGGATGACTTGCCGTCCATGTCGATCCAGGACGGGTCGAACCCGTCGCCGTTGACATTGACAGCCGTGACGAAGGGTACCAGCGCCACGCGGACCTTGCGCGTCGGTGATTGCGCCGCTTCCAGATATTTGAGCAGATTGTCCGTCGCTGTCTTGAGGGCAGCAATTTTGGCGCCGGCCATCGAGCCGGTGTTGTCCAGAACCAGCACGACTTCGAGCTGGTTGTTCGATTCGACCGCCGAGGCATCGACCACGATGTGCCTGCTCTCACCGAGCAGGAAGGCGAAGTTCAAATCGACGTCAGCCGAGGCGACGGCCTTCGTCTTGACGAAGTTGACGCCCCTGTCGACCGTCAACGTGGCCCGCGCATTTGTGAGTTCGCCATGTCCGGCTACGTTGGCCTGGAAATAGCGGTTGAAGGCGTCGGTGCGGGTGATGTCCAGATCGCCGAGATGCGAGGAGGCGAGATTTGCCGCGTCGAGCGCATTCTGCAGGTTGCTCTTGGCCCGCATGATGGTGGAGACATCGGCTGCGAAGGCCACCGCCGACAGGATGGCCGGCAAGCCGATCCCGAGCAAAAGCGCGAAGTTGCCGCTTTTCGAGCGCCAGAATTTCTTGAGAAGCATCCTTACCCCCGGAAATGCCTAGCCCGTTGCTGACAGCGGGATGCCGCTTTTTGCGCCAGACATGATGAATCGGCGGTTGATGCCGGGGCCGCAACCCCATACAACCTGTCATGGTGGTTAAGGCCTGGTTTCCGGGAACCACGGAGTCCTATCGCCGCACATGCCGGTTTTCCGGCCCTGCGACATCCGGGATTGCCGCCTGCTCTTGCCTTCCACGTGAATTGCTATATAGACGCCGCCAATCTGCCGGTCCCAGCTGGGGGCTGAACGGAGGGCCGGAGGTTTTCGAAAACCTTCGCGTGAAGCCAGAAGCGCTTCCGCCTCCCGTGTCTCCGCTCTCGACCGTCTCGTCATGCTCCTTTCTTCCCCGCTCCTGGCGGGTCAGAGAAGTTGCAGAGGCTTTTGCCGCCGGGAACCGGGAGAGAAACGAAGAAAGGCGAAAAGACATAATGGCTCTTTACGAACATGTGTTTCTTGCCCGGCAGGACCTCTCGCAGCAGCAGGTCGATGCGCTTGTCGAACAGTACAAGGGCGTCATCTCCGCCAATGGCGGGTCCGTCGGCCGGGTCGAGAACTGGGGACTGAAGTCCCTCACCTACCGGGTCAACAAGAACCGGAAGGCATACTACACGCTGATGGATCTTGACTGCCCGCCGGCAGCGCTCAACGAAATGGAGCGCCAGATGGGCCTGTCCGAGGACGTGCTGCGTTTTCTGACCATCAAGGTCGATGCGCATGAGGAAGGTCCCTCCGCCATGATGCAGAAGCGCGAAGAGCGCTCGGAACGCGGCGGCTTCGGCGACCGCGACCGCGGCGACCGTGGTCCGCGCTCGTTCGGCGACCGTGATCGCGGCGATCGTCCGCCACGCAGCTTCGGCGGCGACGCTGGTGGCGATCGTGGTCCGCGCCGTCCGCGCGAAGGCTTTGAAGGGGGTGCAGAATAATGGTCGACATTAACCAGATCCCGACCCGGCGCCCGTTCCATCGCCGCCGCAAGACCTGCCCGTTCTCGGGCGCCAACGCGCCCAAGATCGATTACAAGGACGTGCGCCTCCTGCAGCGCTACATTTCCGAGCGCGGCAAGATCGTGCCGTCGCGCATCACCGCCGTCAGCCAGAAGAAGCAGCGCGAGCTCGCCAAGGCGATCAAGCGCGCCCGCTTCCTCGGCCTGCTGCCCTACGTGGTTCGCTAATCCTTGACGCGGGCGGCTCCGCCGCCCGCTTCTCTTCCACGGCGACGGGCGCCGCTGGGTTGCGCATCAAATCCCGAGTTGAGGCCAAAAGCCTCTAACTGCCGCGACAGGCAGGACAGCGACACCGGCGGCAACGCCCTTTTGCTTCCTGACCTGTTCCAAAGAATTTCGCACCGATCCCGTGATTGGCGCCCTAACCAAAAGGAACAAAACCATGGAAGTCATTCTTCTCGAACGCGTTTCCCGCCTCGGCCAAATGGGCGACACCGTCAAGGTCAAGGACGGCTTTGCCCGCAATTTCCTGTTGCCGCAGGGCAAGGCGCTGCGCGCCAACGAAGCCAACAAGAAGAAGTTCGAAGGCCAGCGCGCGCAGCTCGAAGCCCGCAACCTCGAGCGGAAGTCCGAAGCCTCGCAGGTCGCCGAACAGCTCGACGGCAAGAGCTTCATCGCCGTTCGCTCGGCCGGCGAGACCGGCCAGCTCTACGGCTCGGTGTCGACGCGCGATATCGCCGACCTGCTGACGGCAGAGGGCTTTTCGGTCAACCGCAACCAGATCCAGCTCAACCAGCCGATCAAGACCATCGGCGTGACCAATGTGGCGATCGCGCTGCATCCGGAAGTCGAGGTCACGATCACGCTCAACATCGCCCGCACGGCCGACGAAGCCGAGCGGCAGGCCAAGGGCGAGACGCTGACCACCGCCGAGGCCATCTATGGCGAGGACATCAACGACAATGCCCGGCCGGAGAACTTCTTCGACCCGAACGCCGAGTTCGAGGGCGGCGAAGAGAACGCCTGACATCGGCGCGGCGCGCCTGCCGGCGCGCCGCATTCGGCTTCGGCCTCAATCAGTTCAATCAGACTGGCAGCTCCAATCAGACTGGCAGTTCAAGCCAGACTGGACCAATGCCCGGGTTCACCACCTGGGCATTTTTGTGCCAAAAGGAACTTTTCGAAACCCTATATATTGATGCAGAGTAGGACAGCCTGTCTGACCGAGAGGGGACATTTGGGTCATGAATATTCTGTTGAAACGCGTTCTGGACCGCCTGGTGCGCACAGGCAATCTCAAGGTGACCGGCCCACAGGGCACGACATTCGTGTTCGGTGACGGCAGCGGCGAGCCGGTGCACCTGCACATCAAAACCAGGCACGCCGAGCGCGCCATTACCTTCGATCCGATGCTGGCCGTGCCGGAAGCCTACATGGATGGCGAACTCGACATCCTCGAGGGCGGCGTCCTTGGCCTGATGCGCATCGCTTTCCAGAACATGGGCAGCGGCGGCATCGACGCGACGTGGTCGAAAGCCATCGAAGGCCTGCGCCACGCTTTCCGCCGCCTGCAGCAGATCAACACCGCGTCGCGTTCGCGCCGCAACGTGCAGCGCCACTATGATCTGTCGGGTGACCTTTACCGGCTCTTCCTCGATGAGGACATGCAGTATTCCTGCGCCTATTTCGAGCAGCCGGACATGACGCTGGACGAGGCGCAGGCAGCCAAGAAGCGCCACATTGCCGCCAAGCTCAGGCTGAAGGCCGGGCAGACGGTGCTCGACATCGGCTCCGGCTGGGGCGGGCTAGGCCTCTACCTCGCCAAGGCCTTCGACGTCGACGTACAGGGCGTGACACTGTCGACCGAGCAGCACGGTGTCGCCACCGACCGGGCGCATGCCCAGGGCCTGGAAAACCACGTTCATTTCGAGCTGAAGGATTACCGCGAACTCAACGAACGCTTCGACCGCATCGTTTCGGTCGGCATGTTCGAACATGTCGGGGTCAACCATTACCGCACCTTCTTCGACAAGAGCGCGACGTTGCTGAAGCCTGATGGCGTCATGCTCCTGCACACGATCGGCCGCTCCGGCGTGCCGTGGGCGACCAGCGCCTTCATCCGCAAGTACATTTTCCCGGGCGGCTACATTCCCGCGCTTTCCGAAGTCATGCCGGCGATCGAGAAGTCAGGCCTCGTCGTCACGGACATCGAAATCCTGCGGCTCCATTATGCCGACACGTTGAAGCATTGGGGCCAGCGCTTCGCCGTCAACCGCGACAAGGCCAAGGCGATCTATGACGAACGCTTCTGCCGCATGTGGGAATTCTATCTGGCAGCCTCGGAAGCCGCCTTCCGCTGGCAGGATCTGGTCATCTTCCAGATCCAGCTTGCCAGGAAGAACGACACCCTGCCGATGGCGCGCGACTATATGGTCAAATGTGAAAAGGCGCTCGAAATGCGCGACATGGGCCATCGCGAAGCGGCTCCGGTCGAAGAGGCCGCCAAGCCCGCCCGGCGCCGCAAGGTGGCGGAATAGGAACAGACCGCTTTGCCGCATTGGCGCTTGCCATTCCCGGCTCGTGCCCTGAAAAAGGCCTCGTGATCGTCGCGAGGCCTTTTTCATGACCTACCTCCTCTATGCAGCCGCGGCGCTCGCCGAGATCGCTGGCTGTTTTTCGGTGTGGGCGTGGTGGCGGCTGGAGAAATCGCCGCTGTGGCTGCTGCCAGGTTTCGTTTCGCTCGTTCTCTTCGCCTGGCTTCTGGCCCTGGTCGACACCAGCGCGGCCGGCCGCGCCTATGCCGCCTATGGCGGCATCTACATCGCGGCGTCGCTGGCCTGGCTTTGGTTGGTGGAAAGCGTGCGTCCCGACCGGTGGGACCTTGCGGGGGCGGCGCTCTGCATACTGGGTGCCTCTGTCATCCTGCTCGCACCACGAGGGGCATGAGCCGTGGAACTGCCCGCCCCGCTTCGACAGGCCGTCGACCGTGCCCTCGAAAACGTGCCGCTGCCGGTGCTCAGGCAGGCGGCGAAAACCCTGTCGGACCGTTACCGCGCCGAGATGCGCGACGGCCGCCTGCATATGGCGCAGGATATGGCGGTCAAGGCTTATCTGGCGACGCGGCTGCCGGCGACCTATGCCGCCGTCCGCGCCAGCCTTGACGCGGTGAACGAAGCCCAGCCGGAATTCGCGCCGAAAACCCTGCTCGATGTCGGCGCCGGCCCGGGCACCGTGCTTTGGGCCACGGCGGACCTGTGGCCCGATCTTCAGCATGCCGTTTTGCTGGAGGCCAGTGCTGCGGTGCGCAAGGTCGGCGAGGCGCTTGCCGCCGATGCGATCGCTGCCCGGATCGCCTGGCAGACCGGCGATGTGACCATCGACCTTGACGGTTCGCAGCCGGCGGACCTCGTCACCTGCGCCTATGTGCTGGACGAGATCACACCGGCATCACTGCCCAAAATGGTCGATCGGCTGTGGCAGCTCACGACAGACACGCTGCTGATCGTGGAGCCGGGCACGCCGGCGGGCTGGCAGCGTGTTCTCGCGGTTCGTCGGCAACTGATGGAAGCGGGCGCGCATGTACTGGCACCTTGCCCGCACGAAGCCCCCTGCCCGCTCATCCCGCCCGACTGGTGCCACTTTTCGCGGCGCGTCGCCCGCTCGCGCCTGCACCGGCTGGCCAAGGACGCCGAAGTGCCATGGGAGGACGAGAAGTTCATCTATGTCGCGGCTTCGAGGCAGCCGGCGCCAGTCCGCGCGGCGCGGGTGATCGCGCCACCGAAAACCGGCTCGGGCAAGGTGGCGCTCAAGCTTTGCCGGCCGGACGGCAGTGCCGGCGAGACGCTTTTCAGCAAGCGTGACGGTGAACTGTTCAAGGCGGCACGGCGGTCGGACTGGGGCGATGTGCTCGATACAGCCTAGGGATTCGGGTGACGATTGTTCTTGCTTTGTTCCAAGCCGTCGCGTAGAATCAGCACCTTGTCGAGTCAATCGGAATCAGGGCACGGGAATACTGTCCTGTGGACGGTTTTTTGTTTCTGTGAACAGTGGGCATCAAATCTGCTTGGGTGATAACTGTTGCAGATAAGTCAGCACTCAATTTTCCGATTCTGATATCGAGAGACCGGGATCGAAATCGGGGACATCATGGCAGAGGCAGCGCGGAAATTCGGCGTGGCGGAGCAACCGCTCTATCGCGAGGCGCCGAACAACATCGAGGCGGAACAGGCGCTGCTCGGCGCGATCCTGGTCAACAACGATGCCTTCTATCGCGTCTCCGACTTCCTGAAGGCCAGCCACTTCTACGAGCCCCTGCATCGCAAGATCTTCGAGATCGCGGCAGAGCTCATTCGCATGGGCAAGGTGGCAACGCCGATCACGCTGAAGACCTTCCTGCCGGCCGACGAGAAGGTCGGCGACATGACGGTGGCACAATATGTCGTGCGCCTGGCGGTCGAAGCCGTCACGGTCGTCAACGCCGCAGATTACGGTCGCGCCATCTATGACCTTGCGACGCGCCGCGCCCTGATCACCGTCGGCGAGGACATGGTCAACATCGCATATGACGCGCCGGTCGACATGTCGCCGTCCGAGCAGATCGAGGATGCCGAACGGCGCCTGTTCGAGCTGGCCGAAACCGGCCGCTATGACGGCGGTTTCGAGAGCTTCACCGATGCGGTCAAGACCGCGGTCGATATGGCCAATGCCGCCTACATGCGCGACGGGCATCTGTCGGGGCTGGCCACCGGCATGCGCGACCTCGACCGCCGCATGGGCGGCCTGCAATCGTCCGATCTGATCGTCCTTGCCGGCCGTCCGGGCATGGGCAAGACGTCGCTCGCCACCAACATCGCTTTCAACGTCGCCGAGGCCTATGTGCCGGCGCAGCAGGCCGACGGGTCGTTCAAGGCGGCGAATGGCGGTGTCGTCGGCTTCTTCTCGCTCGAAATGTCGTCGGAACAGCTCGCGACCCGTATCATCTCCGAACAGACGGAAATCTCCTCCTCGAAGATCCGCCGCGGCGAGATTACCGAAATGGACTTCGAAAAGCTGGTCGCCTGTTCGCAGACCATGCAGAAGATTCCGCTGTTCATCGACCAGACCGGCGGCATCTCGATCGCCCAGCTCTCGGCCCGCGCCCGGCGCCTGAAGCGCCAGCGCGGCCTCGACCTCATCGTCATCGACTATATCCAGCTGATGCAGGGCTCCAGCGCCAGGGCCTCGCAGAACCGGGTGCAGGAAATCACCGAGATCACCACGGGCCTCAAGGCACTGGCCAAGGAGCTCGCGGTGCCGATCATCGCGCTGTCGCAGCTCTCGCGCCAGGTTGAAAGCCGCGACGACAAGCGCCCGCAGCTCTCGGACTTGCGCGAATCCGGCTCGATCGAGCAGGACGCCGACGTCGTGATCTTCGTCTACCGCGAGGAATACTACCTCAAGAACCGCGAGCCGAAGCTCGGCACCGACGAGTACATCAAGTGGGAAAACGAGATGAACGAGATGCGCGGCAAGGCCGAGGTGATCGTGGCCAAGCAGCGTCACGGACCGACGGGCACGGTCACGCTCGCCTTCCACGGCGAATTTACCCGCTTCTCGGATCTGGCGGAGGAACATCATATCGCGGAAAGGTTTGAGTAGCTTTTTTGACTCACCGTCACGCTCCGTCACACCCCCTCTGTCCCGCCCACCTATCCAGCATCGGCGATCCCGAAGCAGGCCTCGCTAATGGCTAAATCCCGCGTCCAGTTCATCTGCCAGAACTGCGGATCGGTGCATCAGCGCTGGGCCGGCAAATGCGACGCCTGCGGCGAATGGAACACGCTGGTCGAGGAAGGTACGTCCGGCGGCATCGGTTCCGGGCCGGCCAATACGCGCAACGCCCGCAAGGGCCGCGCGGTGGTGCTGACCACGCTTTCCGGCGATATCGAGGACGCGCCGCGCATCGTGTCGGGCATCGGTGAGCTCGACCGCGCCACGGGCGGCGGCTTCGTGCGCGGCTCGGCGCTGCTGGTCGGCGGCGATCCCGGTATCGGCAAGTCGACGCTGCTCACCCAGGCTGCTGCTGCCCTTGCCTCGAGGGGCCACCGCATCGTCTATGTCTCGGGTGAGGAGGCGGTCGCCCAGATCAGGCTGCGCGCGCAGCGCCTCGGCGTCGCTTCCACACCGGTCGAGCTTGCGGCCGAGACCAATGTCGAGGATATCCTTGCCACGATCGCGGACGGCAAGCGGCCGGACCTGGTGATCCTCGATTCGATCCAGACGCTGTGGACCGACCTCGCCGATTCGGCGCCCGGCACCGTCACCCAGGTGCGTGCGGCCGCCCAGGCGATGATCCGCTATGCGAAATCCACGGGTGCTGCGATCGTGCTCGTCGGCCATGTCACCAAGGAAGGCCAGATCGCCGGCCCGCGCGTCGTCGAGCACATGGTCGACGCCGTGCTCTATTTCGAGGGCGAAGGCGGCCATCACTACCGTATCCTGCGCACCGTCAAGAACCGTTTCGGGCCGACCGACGAGATCGGCGTCTTCGAAATGTCGGACAAGGGGCTGCGCGAGGTTGCCAATCCGTCCGAGCTGTTCCTCGGCGAGCGCCACGCGAAATCGCCGGGAGCAGCGGTTTTCGCCGGCATGGAAGGCACAAGGCCGGTGCTGGTCGAAATCCAGGCGCTGGTCGCGCCCTCCTCGCTCGGCACGCCGCGCCGCGCCGTCGTTGGCTGGGACGGCGCCCGGCTGTCGATGATCCTGGCGGTGCTCGAGGCGCATTGCGGCGTGCGCTTCGGCCAACAGGACGTCTATCTGAACGTAGCCGGCGGCTACCGCATTTCCGAGCCCGCGGCCGATGTGGCGGTGGCGGCCGCACTGGTTTCCTCGCTCACCGGTCTTGCCCTTCCCGCCGATTGCGTCTATTTCGGCGAAATCAGCCTTTCTGGCGCTGTGAGGCCGGTTGCGCATGCGCAGCAGCGTCTCAAGGAGGCCGAAAAGCTGGGTTTCGCAAGCGCGGTTCTGCCCTTGGGCAGCGAGGAACTTGCCGGAGGAATCGGGGCCGGCGCTTTCCAGCCTACCGAGCTCGCCGACCTCGTGGCGCGCATAGCCGGCTCACGGCGCAGCCGCGCCAACGACGAAGAATGACGGGCTCACCTGGTGGTGAGCGACAGGGAGTGGGGCGACAAAGATGCCGATAACGCTGCTTGACGGAATTCTCGTCGGCTTCACCCTGGTCTCGGCGATGCTCGCCATGGTTCGCGGCTTTTCACGCGAGGTCCTGTCCATCGTGTCCTGGGCGGCGGCGGCCGCGGCGGCATTCTTTTTCTACAAGCCCGTGCTGCCCTATCTGAAGCCCTACATCGACAATGAAAAGATCGCCATGGCGGCCTCCGCCGGCGTCGTCTTCATCATTGCTTTGATCGTCGTCAGCGTCATCACCATGAAGCTCGCCGACTGGATCATCGATTCCCGCATCGGCGCGCTCGACCGCACGCTCGGCTTCCTCTATGGCGCCGCCCGCGGCATTCTGGTGGTCGCCGTGGCCCTGCTGTTCTTCAATTGGCTGGCCGGCGCCAAGGCACCGGCCTGGGTCACGGAGGCCAAGTCGCGGCCGCTGCTGGAGCAGATCGGCGCCAAGCTCGAAAGCCTGCTGCCCGAGGATCCGGAGAACGCCATCCTCAAGAAGCTCAACCCGAATCAGCCGGCTGCCGAAACGCCCGCCGCACCGGATGCACCGGCGACGGATGCCCCGGCGGGAGGGGACGATGCCAATGCGCCGGCTCCTGACGACAGCGATGCCGGAACGCCTCCCGCGGACAACGCACCGGCCAATCCGGCCCCGGCGGCGCCGGCGAATTGATGAGTGATCGGGCGCCGCAGAACAGGCGCCCGAGACTGGCGGTGATCGTGAACCATCGCCGGGCGCGTTGCTTTTACGGCGCTGTCGCCTTATATGGCGATTTTAGCGGAGCTTGAGCCCCATGGCAGACGCAGACCACGTGCTTTCCGCGGAAGCTGACGATCACTTCCACGACGAATGCGGCGTGTTCGGCATTTTCGGCCGGCAGGACGCGGCGGCCATCGTCACGCTCGGCCTGCACGCGCTGCAGCATCGCGGCCAGGAAGCGGCCGGCATCGTCTCCTACGACGGCACCCAGTTCCATGTCGAACGCCATGTCGGCCTGATCGGCGACACCTTCACCAAGCAACGCGTCATCGACAGCCTGCAAGGCAATCGCGCCATCGGCCACACGCGCTACGCCACGACCGGCGGCGCCGGCATGCGCAACATCCAGCCCTTCTTCGCCGAACTGGCCGATGGCGGTTTTGCCGTGGCCCATAACGGCAATCTGACCAACGCCATGACCGTCCAGCGCGCGCTGCAGAAGCAAGGCGCGATCTTCTCCTCGACCTCCGACACCGAGACGCTTCTGCACCTCGTCGCCACCAGCAAGGAGCGCGATCTCAACTCGCGCTTCATCGATGCGGTGCGCCAGGTCGAGGGCGCCTTTTCGCTGGTGGCGATGACGGCCAAGAAGATGATCGGTTGCCGTGACCCGCTCGGCATCCGCCCGCTGGTGCTGGGCGACCTCGACGGTGCCTGGATCCTGGCCTCCGAAACCTGCGCGCTCGACATCATCGGCGCGCGTTTCGTGCGCGACCTGAAGCCCGGCGAGATGGTCGTCGTTACCTCCAAGGGCATCGAGAGCCTGTTCCCGTTCGAGCCGCAGAAAACCCGCTTCTGCATCTTCGAATATGTCTATTTCGCACGCCCGGACTCTTCGGTCGAAGGCCGCAACGTCTACGAGGTGCGCAAGCGCATCGGCGCGGAACTCGCGCAGGAAAATCCCGTGGAGGCCGACATCGTCGTGCCGGTGCCGGATTCCGGCACGCCGGCGGCAATCGGCTTTTCGCAAGCCGCGGGCATCCCCTTCGAGCTCGGCATCATCCGCAACCACTATGTCGGCCGCACCTTCATCCAGCCCGGCGATTCGATCCGCCACATGGGCGTCAAGCTGAAGCACAACGCCAACCGCCGCATGATCGAGGGCAAGCGCGTCGTGCTGGTCGACGATTCCATCGTGCGCGGCACGACCAGCCAGAAGATCGTGCAGATGGTGCGAGACGCCGGCGCCAAGGAAGTGCATATGCGCATCGCCTCGCCGCCGACCAGCGCCTCCTGCTTCTACGGCGTCGATACGCCGGAAAAATCGAAGCTTTTGGCATCACGCATGTCGATCGAGGAGATGGCCGAATTCATCCGCGTCGATTCGCTCGGCTTCCTGTCGATCGACGGACTCTATCGCGCCGTCGGCGAGGCCAACCGCGACAACGAGCAGCCGCAATTCTGCGACGCCTGCTTCACCGGCCAGTATCCGACCCGCCTGCTCGACTTCGAAGGCCACGACAATGTGCGCACGCTGTCGCTGCTGGCGACGAGCGGCGCATAGGATTGCCGCACTGCCAGTTGCCATAGCCATATTTCCGGAATCTATCGCATGACCTTCGACCTTTCCGGCCGCGTTGCGGTCGTCACCGGCGCCTCGCGCGGCATCGGTTACTTCATCGCCAGGGAACTGGCTGCCGCCGGCGCCCACGTCATTGCCGTGGCGCGCACCGTGGGCGGGCTGGAAGAACTCGACGACCAGATCAAGGCCGAGCGCGCCAAAACCGGCAAGGGCGAAGCGACGCTGGTGCCGCTCGACCTTGCCGACATGGCCGGCATCGACCGCCTGGGCGGCGCCATCCATGAGCGGTGGGGCAAGCTCGACATTCTCGTCGCCAATGCGGGCGTGCTCGGCGTGATCTCGCCGATCGGCCATGTCGAGGCGAAAACCTTCGAGAAGGTGATGACCATCAACGTCACCTCGACCTGGCGGCTGATCCGCTCGGTCGACCCACTGCTGCGGCTCTCCGACGCCGGCCGGGCCATCATCCTGTCGTCCAACGCTGCTCACTCGGCGCGCGCCTTCTGGGCGCCCTACGCGGCTTCCAAGGCGGCGGTCGAGACGATGATGCGCTCCTGGGCACATGAGACGCAGAGCCTGCCTTTGCGCGTCAATGCCGCCGATCCGGGGGCCACCCGCACCGCGATGCGCGCGCAGGCCGTGCCCGGCGAGGACCCGGAAACGCTGCCGCATCCCTCCGAGATCGCCAAACGCATCGTGCCGCTGGCAAGCCCCGATCTGAAAGAGACAGGATTGATCTTCCAGGCCAAGCACAACCGTTTCGTCGCCTACCGACAGCCGGAATAGCCGCATCTTTTTTATCGGAAGAATTCGGCTCCGGGCGGCGTTCCTCGAATGTACATTCGAAGCTCAAACCCGGAGGACCGACATGCGCAGACTTATTCTCATCGCCGCCACCGCCATTGCCTCAGCCTTGGCCGCCGGCACAGCCTTGTCACAAGATGCCAAGATGAGCTTCTTCGTCACCAGCGTCGGCTCGGGCAAAGGGGCAGACCTCGGCGGCCTGAAGGGCGCCGACGCGCATTGCGCCTCGCTGGCGGAAGCAGCCGGCGTCACCGGCAAGACCTGGGCCGCATATCTGTCGACCAGCACCGAGGATGCGCGCGACCGCATCGGCAAGGGACCGTGGGTGAATGCCAAGGGCGTCAAGATAGCCGACGACGTCGCCTCGCTGCACGGCGATGCCAACGGCATCACCAAGCAGACGGCGCTCAACGAAAAAGGCGAGATGGTGAACGGCCGCGGCGACACGCCGAACCGCCACGACATGCTGACCGGCTCGAAGCCCGACGGCACCAGGATCGCCGACCAGACCTGCGGTGACTGGACCCTGAGCGGCGCGGAAGGCGCTGCCATGATGGGCCATCACGACCGCACCGGGCTCGACGATTCGGCTGCCGCCAAATCCTGGAACTCTTCGCATGCTTCGCGCGGCGGCTGCGGCCAGGAGGCGCTGAAAGGCACCGGCGGCGACGGCTTGTTCTATTGTTTCGCAACGAATTGACCAGACCCCGCCCGCCCGCCACATCACGCGGCTGTGATGTGGCGGCGGAAAGCTGAGTCGCGGTCATGCTTTCGTCATTTCCGCAGAGTTGATAGGATCGCATAGATTCCCACAACAAGCCCGGCTGGGCAGAGCAAGGAAATTCCCATGGCTTCGAGCGTAGCGTTGGTCTGGTACCTAGTAATCGCCGGCCCGCAAGGCGGCATGGTCGTGTTGCCCAGCACGTTCGACAAGCGCGAACAATGCACCGCCGCCATCACCGAATACCAGAAGCAGCCGGCTCCGACCGGCTGGTCGCTGCAATGCGTGCCGAGCGCGTCACCCTTCACCGACGAGGGCGACGCGGAGGAACCGGCAGCGCAGTAAGGCGCGGTGCGGCGTCAGCGCCGTGCGCTGACCGTCAGTTCCGGCTTCTGGTTGATGGTCTGGAACACCACGCAATAGCGTTCGGTCAGTTTCAGCAAGGAATCGATGCGCTCCTGCGGCTCATCGGTGTCGAGACTGAAATTCAGCCTGATGGCGCGAAAACCGACCGGCGCATCCTTGGCAACGCCAAGCGTGCCGCGAAAATCAAGGTCGCCTTCGGCCTCGACCGTGGCGGCGCCGAGCTTGAATTCGAGCGCCGTCGCCACCGCCTTGAGCGTCACGCCGGCGCAGGCCACAAGTGCCTCCAGCAGCATGTCGCCCGAGCAAAGCTCGAGCCCCGAGCCGCCGGTTGCGGGATGCAGACCGGCAATCGCGAGAGCCCTGCCCGTCTCGACCTTGCAGGCGATCGACTGGTCATCGAGACTGCCTCTGGCCCTGAGCGTGATGAGCGCGCGCGAAGCATCATCGCGATAGGTCTCTTTCAGCGGCGCCTGCATGGCCTTCAGTGCGGTGGCGTCCATTTCGCTGCCCCTTTCGACGATCGTTTCTGGCGCTGGCGTGCGTCAAGCCACCGAGATTTGACCCGATCACACCGGAAAGCAAACATAATCATCGCGCTGGGACACAGGCGCGCAATCACTATCCCAAATGGACATTGACGGACGAGGTCTCAAAGACCGTCCGAGCCGTGCGAGTGCCGTCGTCCCATTTTCTGGTGACCGACTCGGGTCAACAAGGGCTGGCGATGGGCAGTCGGGTGTGCCAACGGTTTCTCCTGATAGGAATTTTTTCTTGACAGGGTGAAGGCAGCTATGGTACATTCCTGGTTATGGTGCTGAGTTGCGCCACGGACCCGCCGTACAGGCGGTTTTTTTATTCAATGCTCTCTCAATAGCGCGTCGAGAAGGCTTGCACGGAACCCGCTGACCCGGATTCGTTGCTGATGGCAGGCGATCCGTCTTCAGCCGGACGAGCCTTTCCTTTGACTTCGATCGCATCGGCTATAGCTATGCGACAAGCGTTCTCGCGGAGGCGTCATGCCGTTCAAGTTGAAACTGCTCTCTCTCATCCTGCTGATGCTTGCTGCCTTCGAACAGCCTGTGCTGGCTGAAACGCCGGAGAGGCCGGCGCCGACCGGCGGTGTGCTGTCGCTGCTGCCGCCGCCGCAGGTCACCAGCCATTCGATCACGGTTGCCGGACGCAAGCTGGACTATCAGGCCAAGACCGGCACGCTGTCGCTGCTTTCAGGCAAGGCCGACGTCACGGCGGAGATCTTTTATGTCGCCTATACGCTGCGGCCACCGGCCGACGCGGCAAAAACGGCACCACGCCCCATTACCTTCGTCTTCAATGGCGGCCCCGGGGCGGCTTCCGCCTATCTGCATCTCGGTGCGCTCGGTCCGCGCATCATCACGACCGGAGCCGATGGCGAATTCCTGCCGCCGCCGCAAAAGATCATCGACAATCCGGACAGCTGGCTCGACATGACCGACCTCGTCTTTGTCGATCCGGTCGGCACCGGCTACAGCCGCGAGGCTCCCGGGCAGAACACCCACGACTTCTGGGGCGTCAACCAGGACGCCAGCTCGATCGGCGCCTTCATCCGGCTCTATCTGGCCCAGAACGGCCGCAGCGGCTCGCCGCTTTTCCTGGCCGGGGAAAGCTATGGCGGGTTTCGCGCGGCGCTGCTCGCCAGGACTTTGCAGGAAGATGTCGGCCTTAGCCCGAGCGGCATCGTGCTGATCTCGCCGGCGCTGGAATTCATGCTGGTGCAACCTGACGAATTCGAGCCGCTGCACTGGGCTCTCGAACTCCCCTCGCTGGCGTCGGTGCGGCTCAGTGCCGACGGCGTTACCGGCGAGGCGCTGCGGGCGCAGTTGGCCGCGGTCGAGCGCTATGCGCTTGGCGACTACCTCACGGCGCTGGCCAGCGGGCTGGAGCAAGGCGGGCGGCTGGCCAGCCAGCGGGTGGCCGAGATCACCGGTCTGCCCCTCGACCTCGTGCAGCGGAATTTCGCGCGTATACCGACCAGCCTTTTCGCGAGGGAGTTCGCCCGCTCGAAAAGCAAGGTACTCAGCCCCTATGACGCCATGATCGGCACGGCCGACATCGCTCCTGAAAGCGCTCGCACCGCCGGACCCGATCCGGTGCTCGACCGCAGCGTTCCAGCGTTGACCTCGGCTTTTGTCGGCTATGCCCGGGACGAATTGAACTACCACACCGATGTCAGCTACCGGCTGCTCAATGGCGAGATCAGCCGCAATTGGGACTACGGCACATCGCGGCAAGGCTATGCCGGCGTGATGAACGATCTGCAGCGGGCGCGCTCGCTCAATCCCGCACTCGGCGTCGTCATCGTCAACGGCTACACCGACCTCGTCACGCCCTATCTGGCGTCTCGCTATCTGGTGAACCAGGTACCGACGCTGGCCGGTGCAAAGCCCATCCGCGTCGATGTGCTGGACGGAGGACACATGATGTATTTCAGGCCGGACGGAAGGCGGGCGCTCAAGGCAGCGGCGGCGGAGCTTTACCAAGCGACGCAGTAAGCGTCGCTTGGTAGCACCGGAGTGACCGGCAGTCCGCGACACGCTGGCGGGACAGTGCCCTCCTCTGTCCTCCAGGCAAAGGAGCCGCGAAGGACATTGCAGTTCATCTTGGCGGCCGGCCGCCTTCAACCGGCCTGCGGCGCCGAAGCGATCTCACACCCGTGGCTGTGACTTCACATGGGCAATGTAGCCGCGCACGTCGCTGGCCGGGTCTGCATAGGCCTTGCCGAGCTTCTTCTCCATCGCGGCCATGTAGTCGCTGGCCCATTCCGGCAGGGCATAGTCGATGACGGCGAGAAATTCGAGTGTCGCCGCCAGGCGGATGTCGGCGATAGACGGGTTCTTGCCTCCAATGAAGGGCTTGCCGTCCCTGAAGAAGGAGTGGAACACCTCCAGCGGTTCGGAAATGGCGGCGATCGCCGCCTTCTGCGCCTCGGCCTTCCTGTCGGGATGAGCGTCGCTGTGGCCGACCTCTCCGGCATATTGCGGGAAACCGAGCGCCGGATAGGTGGCGCGCGCCACATAGGGATAGAGCGTACCGATCAGGTAGAACATGGCGCTGTCGATCATCGCCCGCTTGGCAGGCGCCTTGGGGTAGAATTTCTCCAGCCCGTGCTTGTTGGCGAGATACTGCATGATGGCGCAGCTTTCCCAAAGCACCCCGCGCGGCAGGCCCTTGTCCTCGATCATCGGGGTCAGATGGGCCGGGTTGCGCGCCATGAATTCGGGCGAACGCGTGCTGCCCCAGGCGTCGGCCTCGGCATGGTCCAGCCCGGCGGCGCGGGCAAACACCCGAACCGTCATGTTGTTGACGCTGGGCTTCAGCATGCTGATCATCAGGGCGGGGTTCTTCGCCGATTTCCCCTTGGTCCTGGACGCGGTTTTGCCGGCGGTTGCTGCTTTTGACGCCGCCTTGGCCGAAGGCTTTGCCGATATTTTTGGCGCCGGCTTGGTTGAAGCTTTTGCTGCTGGTTTTGCCATAGCCTTTGGTGTGCCCTTAGCTGCCGGCTTCCTCGCACCCTTCGTCGCTGTCTTTGCCATGTGTTCCTCCCTTTGCTTATTCAAAAATCAATACGGATTGCGCGGCGTCCTGTCGGCCGACAAACTCGCGCGCGAGCGCTCGACCAGCGCCTGGATGGCGTCGGCCAGATGCGCCTCGGCAATGTTGTAGTCGCCACGCGCGACGCGGAGCTTGTGCGCTTCCATCAGCACGTCGGCATGGCTAAAGCCGGCCGGCGGCTCGAAACGGTAGGAAGCAAGTTCGATCAGCAGGCCAAGCGGATCCTCGAAATAGATCGAATCCATGAAACCGCGGTCCTTGACGCCACTGTGCTTGATGGCGCGCTCGTCAAGCCGGGCGACCGCCTGCAGGAAGGTCACGCGCGACACGGCAAAGGCGATGTGGTGGACGCAGCCGGTATCCGTCGGGGTGCGGCGCTTTGCCGGCGTGCGGGTCTCGTCGGTAAAGATGGTGATCAGCCGCCCGTCGCCCGGATCGAAATAGAGATGGCTTTCGGCTGCCTTGTCGAGGTTGGGTTGCTCGAAAATGAAAGGCATGCCCAGCACGCCTTCCCAGAAATCGATCGATGTCTGGCGACCGGCGCCGACCAGCGTGATGTGATGGACGCCTTGCGATTGCAGTTTCTGCATTGCGTTCTCCCCCTGATGTCGGCGTTTCGATATCCGTAAGTGCCAGCTGTCAGGCCCACCGCGCATGAAGCGAATGGCGTCTCTTATGCGAGCGCTGGCTTCCTGATCCGCGCCGTTCCCTTGGCTCGCCGAACCTTACGCGCCGGCTTTGTGAGACGATGCTAAACCAATCAGTCGCGCCGCGCCAGAAGCCGCATCGGGATCGGCCCTGCCCCAACGCAAGCACGGCGCTGGAGCAGCGCCATGCAAGGTTTCGCCCCTATAGCTGGCGGGAGCGGAGCCGACAGGGGCCGGAGCCGTTTTCACACAAGGCCGCTTGTCGCATGGCCGATGTCGCCATTCTCGAAACACGCGAAAGGGTTCTCGCCGGTATCCTCCTGACCGGCGCCGCCTATTTGCTTTTTTCGACGCAGGACGCTTCGATCAAGCTGCTGGTAGCCGGCATGAGCGTCTGGCAGATCCTGTTCTTCCGCAGCGTCACCATACTGACCGCCTGCGCGGCGATCGGCGGACGGCATCTCTATGCGGAGACGGCGCGGTCGCCGATCGTGTGGCCGATGCTGTTGCGCGGCGTCTTCACCCTGGCGGCGTGGCTTTGTTATTACAATGCCGCGCGCAGCCTGCAGCTCGCCGAACTGACCACCGTCTATTACGCGGCCCCGATCATCGTCACCGTGCTTTCGGTGGTGATGCTTGGCGAAAAAGTGCCAATGCTGCGCTGGCTGGCGGTGGCAATCGGCTTCGCCGGCGTCTTTGTCGCCTGTGACCCTGCCCATCTCGGCCTGTCCGTGGCGGTGCTGCTTGTGCTGGCCGCCGCTTTCCTGTGGGGCATCGCCATCGTGCTGTTGCGCAAGACAGCACTTGCCGAGCGCTCGATGATCCAGCTCATGCTCAACAATTTCTATTTCCTGATATTCTCGGCGGTGCCCGCGCTGCTTTGGTGGCAGACGCCCGGCTGGAGCGAACTGCTTCTGCTTGCCAGCGTCGGCGCGCTCGGCGGCTTGGCGCAGTATCTTCTCTTCGAAGGCATGAAACGGACGCCGGCCTCGATCATCGCGCCGCTGGAATACACTTCGCTGTTGTGGGCCTTCGCGCTCGGCTTCGCCATCTGGGGCGACGTGCCGCGTCGCGAAGTGTTTTTCGGCGCTGCTCTCATCATCACCGCAGGGCTGCTGATCGTCGGCGGCGAGCATTTTCGCAAACGGCTGTGACGGTCCAGATTGCTGACACTACGATGTCAGAACAGAACCACGTAAATTGGCTTTCATGACCGATGTAGCAGCCGCCACCGACACCGCAGAACGGACACTTGGCATCATCCTGGTGTCGTCGTCGGCGGCGGTGTTCGGATTGACCGGCGTGCTGACCAAATCGATCCATGCCGATCCGCTGACCATCACCTGCTGGCGCGGTTTCGTCGGCTCGATCCTGATCAGCCTCTATGTGCTGTGGCGCCGCCACCGCTCCGGCAACCGCGAGACGCTGCGGCTCGGCTGGCGCGGCTGGCTGCTGGCGGTGGAAGGCGCGCTGGCCAGCATCGCCTTCATCTGCGCCTTCAAATTCACCTTCGTCGCCAATGTCACGGTCATCTACGCGACGTCGCCTTTCATTGCCGCGCTGCTCGCCTTCCTGCTGGTGCGCGAGCCCTTCCGTCTTCAGACGATGTTAGCCGCCGCCGTCTCGCTTTGCGGCGTTGCGGTCATGGTCTGGTCGAGCTTCGGCACAGGCAATCTGTTCGGAGACGGGCTGGCGCTGCTGATGACGATCGGCAGCGCGCTCTACATGATCATGGTGCGCGCCTTCCGCGACACGCCGGCGGTCTGGGCAGGCGCGGTCTCGGCCCTGCTGTTGTTCATACTCGGCTGGTTCGTCACCGACCCGCTTGCCGTCTCGGCAAGGGATGCCGTGCTGCTCGTCGCCTTCGGTTCGAGCTTTGCGCTCTCCTCGATCCTGTGGACGGAAGGCGCGCGGCTCATCCCGGCGGCTGAATCCGGCCTGCTCGGCTCTGCCGAAGTGCCGTTCGCGATCCTGTTTGCCTTCCTTTTCCTGGCCGAGATACCGCCCGTGGCCAGCATGATCGGCGGCGCAATCGTGCTTTGCGCGGTCTTTGCCCATGCCGGCCGCGACTGGCTGTCGGCAAAGCAGCAACAAGCGCCAGGTCCGTTGTGAAAGCCGAGCCCAAAAAAATTTGCGCAGTCACGGAACCATCATCCGGTTCAGGCATTGTTGAGCCGACGGACCACCCCCGAGTCCCCCCAAACCCCTCGGTCCGTCCTACTCCAAGCCGACCGCAAGGTCGGCTTTTTCTTTGGCCCCACGCCTGAAGACAGGCAGCTGTCAGCCAAAAAGTCCTGGCACAGCCAGGCCGGCGCCGAGCAGTGCGGCCAAATCCCGCGCCGGGTTCTCGGTATCGGCGCGCAGCCGGATGGCGAATTCGGCAACGGGCACGGGCGGCAGGTCGAACGTGCGCGGTGCTTCGACGATGCCGGAATGGGCAAAGCGCGCGGTGCGCAGCGTCAGCGCAATGCCGGCCTTGACCGCCGTGCGCAGGCCGGCCAGGCTCGCGCTGCCGGCCGCAACGCGATAGCGCCGGCCGGCCGAATCGAGCGCCGAGATCGCCGCTTCGCGGAAGCCGCAATGCGGATCGAGCAGCGCAAGCGGCAATTCGTCCTGTCGCGCAGCCAGCCCTTTTTGCGAACACAGCCACATCATCGGCTCGCGCAGCAGGCCGATTTCGTCCGGCGTCGCCGCCTGCCGCATAACGATCGCCAGATCCAGGCTACCGCCCTGAAGGGCTTGCGCCAGCTCGGCGGAGCGGCCGACGCGCAGCTCGATCCTGACGCGCGGATGGCTTTCGGCGAAGGCACGCAGCAAATCGGGCAAGCCGCTGTCGGCGAAATCCTGCGTCGTACCGATCGCGATGCGTCCGTCGGCCCTTGCGCCCTTCAGGCCGAGCCAGGCTTCACGATGCGCTGCAAGGATACGCCGGGCATGGCCGACAAGCTCCTCACCGGTCGGCGTCAGGCTGCGGCCCCTGCCCTGCGGCGCCAGGAGCGGTTCGCCGACAGCCTCTTCCAGCCGCTGCATCTGCGCCGTCACAGCCGACGGTGAACGGCCGACGATAGAGGCCGCCTGCGCCAGCGAGCCGCCGTCGGCGAAGGCGAGGAATGTCCTCAAGAGGTCGGGATCGAGCGTTTTCATAATTCGATATTATCGAAGTATTCTCTGAAAACAATTCGATTTTCATGTTTCCTAGTTGGTGACAGGGTTGCATCATCGGCTGACAGAGGCCGCCAGAACCAAGGAGAAGGACAATGCCCATCATCAACGTCAGCGTCACCGGGAAGCCCGACGCCACGCTGTCCGCCAGGATCGCCAAGGAGGCGACCGAACTCACCGCCACGCACCTTCGCAAGGATCCGACCATAACGGCGGTTGCCGTCTCCTATCTCGATCCGCAGCACTGGTTCGCCGGCGGCACGTCGCTGGCCGAGCATGGGACCAATACGTTCTGGCTCGACATCAAGGTGGTCGACGGCACCAACACCAAGCTCGAGCTGGAAGCCTATCTCAAGGCGATCTTCGCCGCCTTCGGGCGCCTGCTCGGGTCCGTGCACGAAGAAAGCTACGCCTTCGTCCACGAAGTGCCGGCCGCCGCCTACGGTTATGGCGGCAAAACGCAGGAATTCCGCTTCATCAGCGGGAGACTGAAGGCGGCGTAAAGGATGCCGCTTTTGCCCTTCCCTTCGTGAGAGGCGGCAAGAGGCCCTTGCGCATTGACCTTGCCCGCACATCGTCTAGGTTCTTGCCGAAGCGGCCGCAGAGCCGAGGTGCAAGGAACGTTGGGAGAGACGCGGCATGATCCTGACACTGGCGCTGCTTGCGGGTCTGGTCGTGGCCTGGCTGCTGATCGGGGTAGTGGAAAAGTTCCGCCTCGGCCTGCGCTTTGCCCAGGCGCTGCTCTACGTGCCGTTCAAGCTCGCGTACCGGATCAGCGACAGCCGCATGGCAATCGCGCGCGATGCGGCGGCGCCAGTCATCTATGTCATCTCACATCAGTCGCACTTCGAACCGGCGCTGATGCTGTCGCTGCTGCCTGACGACACGCTGCACATCCTCGACGGAGCCTCGGCCAGGGCACCATGGCTAGAGCCGTGGCGCGAGCTTGGCCGCACCATCGCCTTCAACGCCGAACACGTCTTCGTCAGCCGCAGGCTGGTGCGCGTGCTGAAGGGCAAGGGCCGGCTTGCCGTCTACCTGCCGGACGCGGTCGAGCCCGACGTCAAGTCGTTCCGGCTGTTTCGCGCTGTCACCCGCATCGCCATGCAGGCCGACGCCCGCATCGTGCCGATCTTCGTCGGCGGCGCCCGCGACCTTCCTGTCTCGCTGACGCCGGCCAGCATCGCGCCAAGGCGCTGGTTCCCTCGCCTGTCGATCAGCGCATTGGAACCAATGACCATCGCCGAGCTGGTGGCGCGCATTCCCGACCAGGCCTCGAACACCAACGCGCTGTTCGACCGCTTCGCCGAGGCGCGCTTCGCAGCCGCCGATCTCGATCGCGGCCTGTTCCTGGCCATGCGTGATGCCGCAACCAGGGTCGGCGCATCCCATCCGATCATCGAGGACGTCGTCTCGGGCGCGCTCAGCTATCGAAAACTGTTCATCGGCGCGCGCGTGCTGGGCAGGCGTTTCGAGGCGGTGACGGCGCCCGGCGAAGCGGTCGGCCTGCTCCTGCCCAACGCCAATGGCGTGGTGCTGTCCCTGGTCGGGCTGCTCTCGGCCGGTCGGGTGGCCGCGATGATCAACTACACCGCGGGTCCGGCCAGCGTCACCGCCGCCATCCGCACGGCGGTGATCCGCACGGTCGTCTCCTCCCGCGCCTTCATCGAGAAGGCCGACCTCGGCGATATCGTGACGGCGGTCGAAAAGGGCGGCGCGAAATTTCTCTGGCTGGAGGATACACGCGCAAGCGTGACGGCGCTGGAAAAGCTTACCGCCGCCTTGCTGTGGCGCTGGCCGCTGCAGCGCCAGTACGCAGCCAAACCCGCGGTCATCCTGTTCACCTCCGGTTCGGAAGGCACGCCGAAGGCGGTGGTGCTGTCGCACAAGAACCTTTACGCCAACGCCATGCAGGCGGAAGCCCGTATCACCATCTCGCCGGCCGATATCCTGCTCAACGTATTGCCTGTGTTCCACTCCTTCGGGCTGACGGGCGGCACCATCCTGCCGCTGGTCACAGGCGTAAAGTTGTTCCTCTACCCCTCGCCTCTCCACTACAAGATCATCCCCGAGATCGCCCGTAAGGTGAAGCCGACGGTCATGTTCGGCACCGACACTTTCCTCGCCAATTACGCGCGCACCGCCAAGGACGGCGATTTTTCCAGCCTGCGCTTCGTCGTCGCCGGCGCCGAAGCGGTGAAGCCGGAAACCCGCCGCACCTATCGCGAGCGTTTCCAGGCCGAGATCATCGAAGGCTTTGGGCTGACCGAGGCCGCGCCCGTGGTTGCCGTCAACACCGCCATCCATAGCCGCGACGGCACCGTCGGGCGGCTGCTGCCGGCCATCCGCATGAAGCTCGAACCCGTCGACGGCATCGATGGCGCCGGCCGTCTGTGGCTCGACGGCCCGAATATGATGATGGGCTACATGACCGCCGACCGACCGGGCGAATTGCAGCGGCTCGAGGGCTGGCACGACACCGGCGACATCGTCTCGGTCGACCGCGAGGGCTTCATCACCATTCGCGGCCGGGCCAAGCGTTTCGCCAAGATCGCCGGCGAGATGGTGTCGCTGGGTGCGGTCGAGATGCTGGTGCAGTCGCTGTGGCCGGAAGAGCGCCATGCCGCCGTGGCGGTGCCCGACAAACGGCGCGGCGAGCGCATCGTGCTGGTGACCACCGCCGACGATGCGAGTGCCGAGGAACTGCGCCAATTCGGCAAGAAGGCCGGGGCGGCCGAACTGATGGTGCCCAACGACATCGTCAAGGTGGAAGAGATCCCGGCGCTGGGCTCGGGCAAGACCGACTATGTGTCGGCCCGCAGACTGGCCATCGATCGTCTGGGGCTGAGTGCGGCGGCGTAGGCGAACGGCCTGAAGGGTCGTCTCGCCTAAATCGCAGGCCCGGGCGCAAAGCGCTGGCCTTCAATGCACCCTCTGTCGCCTTCGGCGACATCCCCGCCTTCAAAGAGGGATAACAGCGTTATCCTATATCCGAAGGCGGCACCTGCTCGCCTTCCAGCCTGGCGCGCTTCGAATAGGCACGCACGCTGAAGGGCAGGAAGAGGAGATAACCGGCGACGGAGGCCGTCAGCGTGTACCAGGGATAGGTCATCAAGAGCAGGATGTAGAGCACGACCCCCAGGATGACCGGCAATACCTTGTCACCCGGCACCTTGACGCTCTTACCCGAATAGACCGGCAAACGGCTGACCAGCAGGAAGGCGACCAGTACGGTGAAGCCGGTGGCGATGAAGGCGGCCGGGCGGCCGGGCTCCAGCCCAAGCCGCAGGAAATACAGATAAAGCGGCAGCATCACCAGCACGGCGCCCGCCGGCGCCGGTACCCCAACGAAATATTCGGTCTGCCATGCCGGCCGCTCGGCCTTTTCCTCGTCAAGAACATTGAAGCGGGCGAGCCGCATGCCGCAGGCGATGGTGAACAAAAGGGCGGCAATCCAGCCCGGCGATCCCGCGCGGTCGAGCAGGAAAGCGTAAAGCACCAGCGCGGGCGCGACGCCGAAATTGACGATGTCGGCCAGCGAATCCATCTGCGCGCCGAATTTCGACGTTGCCTTCAGCATTCGCGCCAACCGGCCGTCTATGCCGTCGAGGAACGCGGCGAGCAGCACCATGACCACCGCGGGCTCGAAGCGGTTCTCGAAAGCGAAGCGGATGCCGGACAAGCCGGCACAGATGGCGAGCACCGTAACCAGATTGGGCAGCACCATGCGCATCGGGATTTCGCGGATGCGCGGGCCGCCGCTGGCATGCGCCTCGAATTTCTTGAACGGCGCGCCCACCGGTCAGGAGATCCGCACGAGAGGCGTGGCGGCGATACCGCCGAATTCCGCCAGCACCGTTTCGCCGGCGACGGCCGTCTGGCCGACGGCCACCCGTGGGGTCGCCGCCTCCGGCAGGAAGACATCGACGCGCGAACCGAAGCGGATCAGGCCGAAACGCTCGCCGATGGCGATCGAGCCGCCGGTCTCGGCCCAGCAGACGATGCGCCGCGCCACGAGGCCGGCGATCTGCACCGCCGCGACGGTGCCGTTGGGGCTGTCGATGACCAGCCCGTTGCGCTCGTTCTCGGTGCTTGCCTTGTCGAGTTCGGCATTGAGGAATTTTCCGGGCCGATGCTCGATGCGGGAAATCTTGCCGCGCACCGGGGCGCGGTTCACGTGGCAGGAAAAGACGTTCATGAACACCGATATCCGGGTCATTTCGGTATTGCCGAGGCCAAGCTCGCGCGGCGGCACGGCCGGGCCGACCGCCGAGATGACGCCGTCGGCGGGGCTCACCACCAGACGGTCGTCGACCGGCGTCACCCGCTCGGGATCGCGGAAGAAATAGGCGCACCAGGCGGTGAGGATGAGCCCGATCCAGAACAGGATCGAGGAGAAATAGCCGAGGAAAAGCGTGCCCGCGCCGAACGCGGCGATGAACGGATAGCCCTCGCGATGGATCGGTACGAACGCGTTCTTGACCGTATCGACAAGGCTCATGGGATGGGGCAGTCCCTGTTTCAGGTCCGGCCTCAATAACCGAAACACCCTCTGCCCGCAACGCGACAATGGGGGGAAGGGCGCGCAGTAGCCTTTTAGAATTGTCGGCCGCCATGTCGGCAAGCCATACGCTCGCCCGTCCTTGACAGGACAGTGCCCCGCGACGCCTTCGGAACGGTGACGTGGGTCACGCAGCCAAGGAGCCAGCAATGTCATCCGTTGCCGAGAACGCCAAGATTATCGCCAAGGGCCTCGCTTTCGGGGAATCGCCGCGTTGGCATGAGGGACGCCTGTGGCTCTGCAACTGGGGTACCAGAGAGATCGTCGCCGTGAGCGACGAGGGCAAGAGCAGGGTGATGCTCACCGTGCCAGCGGTCCTGCCCTACTCCATCGACTGGCTGCCGGATGGCAGGTTGCTCGTGATTTCAGGCCGCGAAGGCCTGCTGCTAAGGCAGGAGGTGGATGGCAGGCTCGTCACCCATGCCGATCTGCGCGATCTTTCGAAAAGCCCCTGGAACGAGATCGTCGTCGATGGGCGCGGCAATATCTATGTCAATGGCGGCGGCCCGGCGCCGGCACCCGGCCAGCATTTCGGCCCGGGCACGATCGTGCTGATCACGCCGGACGGGACGGCCAGGCAAGTGGCTGGGAATATCGCGTTTGCCAATGGCATGGCTGTGACCCCGGACAACAGGACGCTGATCATTGCCGAATCCCACTCCAACCGGCTGACCGCCTTCGACATAGCCGCCGACGGCACTCTGGCTAATCGGCGGGTGTGGGCCGATGTCGACGGCTATCCCGACGGCATCTGCCTCGATGCCGAAGGGGCGGTCTGGTACGCGGATGTTCCCAACAAGCGCTGTGCGCAGGTACGCGAAGGCGGTGAAGTGATGCAGACCGTGACCGCCGATCGCGGCTGCTTCGCCTGCATGCTGGGCGGTGTCGACGGCAGGACGCTGTTCATCACCGTCGCCGAATGGGCCGGCTTCGACCACATGTCGAGCGACGCCCGCACTGGTCAGGTGCTGGGCGTCGCTGTTTCCTCGCCTGGCGCGGGATGGCCGTCTTACATTTCGGGCACACGCTGATTGGCGAAAGCGACGGAGATAGCCAACGCCGCTACGACAGCTCCGACGTGCGCCTGCGCACCACCACACCCAGTTCGTCGCTTTCGCGGGCGATGCGCAGACGCTCCTCGGCTTCGGTCGCCTCGCGCTGGCGGTCCCACATCGAGGCGTAAAGCCCGTGCTTGCGCATCAGATCGGCATGTGTGCCGCGTTCGGCGATCTGGCCGTCCTTGAGCACGATGATTTCGTCGGCCGTGATCACCGTCGACAGCCGGTGGGCGATGACGATGGTGGTGCGGCCCCGGCTGACCAGGTCGAGCGCGGCCTGGATTTCCTGTTCGGTATGGCTGTCCAGCGCCGAAGTCGCCTCATCGAGCATCAGGATTGGCGGCGCCTTGAGGATGGTGCGGGCAATCGCCACGCGCTGCTTCTCGCCGCCGGAAAGCTTCAGCCCGCGCTCGCCGACCATCGAGCGGTAACCCTCGGGCAGCCGCTCGATGAAGGGGCCGATCTGGGCGAGTTCGGCCGCCTTGCGCACCTCCTCCTCGCTGGCGCCGATGCGGCCGTAGCGGATGTTGTAGGCGATGGTGTCGTTGAACAGCACGGTGTCCTGAGGCACCATGCCGATCGCCGCGCGCAGGCTCTCCTGCGTCACCTCCCTGACATCCTGGCCGTCGATCAGCACCTGGCCCGACTGGATGTCGTAGAAGCGGAACAGCAGCCGCGAGATGGTCGACTTGCCCGCGCCCGAAGGACCGACGATGGCGACGGTCTTGCCGGCCGGCACCTCGAAGCTGATGCCTTTCAGGATCTTGCGGTTCGGGTCGTAGGAGAAATGCACGTCACGGAATTCGACCTTGCCGGCCTCGATCGCGAGCGGCCTGGCATCAGATTTGTCGACGATCTCCTGCGGCACGTCGAGCAGGTCGAACATCTGCTCGATATCGGTGAGGCCCTGGCGAATCTCGCGGTAGATGAAGCCGATGAAATTGAGCGGCACCGAGAGCTGCATCAGCATGGCGTTGATGAAGACGAAATCACCGACGGTCTGCGTGCCACGTTGCACTTCGAGCGCGGACATGCACATCACGATGACCGTGCCCAGCCCATAGATGACGCCCTGGCCGAAATTCAGCCAGCCGAGCGACGTCCAGATTCTCGTCGCCGACATCTCGTAGCGCGCCATGGAGCGGTCGAAGCGCTCGGCCTCCATGGCCTCGTTGTTGAAATATTTGACCGTCTCGAAATTGAGCAGAGAGTCGATCGCCTTGGTGTTGGCGTCGGTGTCGCTGTCGTTCATGTCGCGGCGGATCGAAATGCGCCAGTCGCTGGCGCGAACCGTGAACCAGACATAGAGCCAGACGGTGACCGCCACCACGGCTACGTATTTCCAGCCATAGGTGTAGGCGAAGATGCCCGTGGTCAGCGCGAATTCGAGGATGGTCGGCGCCGTGTTGAGCATGATGAAGCGCACGATCGTCTCGATGCCCTTGGTGCCGCGCTCGATGATGCGCGACAAGCCGCCGGTGCGCCGTTCGAGATGGAAGCGCAGGGACAACTGGTGCATGTGGACGAAGGTGCGGAAGGCAAGCTGGCGCACCGCGTACTGGCCGACGCGGGCAAACAGCGCGTCGCGCAACTGGTTGAAGCCGAGTTGCACGAGCCGCACCACATTGTAGGCGACAACCAACATGACCGGGGCGAGCAGGAAGGCGGGCAGCGGCGGCGTCGATCTGCCGTCACCGGCCAAGGCGTCGGTCGCCCATTTGAAGAAATAGGGTCCCGCGACCAATGTCAGCTTGGCAACCACCAGCAGAATTGTCGCCCAGGTGACGCGCGCCCGCAGATCGGCACGATCCGCCGGCCACATATAGGGCCAGAGGTTAAGCAGCGTCTTGAAGGTCGGGGAATCGGCGGAGACGGTTTTTTCGGCCACTTTTCTTGCCTTTTGGGTGAGAGGGTCAGCGGCTGGTCGAGCAGGAAACGACGAGCGCGCTCAGCGAAGCCGACACGCCGGCAAGCGCGGCTTGGTCCACCTCGTAGCGCGAGCGCTGGCGGTCAGGCGCGAAGCGCACCAGCCCCGCCTCGACCAGGATCTTCAGATGCTGCGAGACGGTCGACTGGGCGAGATCGAGATGGTCGACAACGTCCCGACAGCAGCAGAAACCGCTGGCGGACAGGCGTTTCAGGATCTCGATGCGCGCAGGGTGCGAGAGCGCGGCGAAGCGGGCCGCGATGGAGTGGCTGTCGGTGGTGCAAGAGGTTGGCGCGCTCGTCGCGCGGTCCGGTTCAGGCAGGGACTCGGTCATCGTTCATCGGCGATAGACGATGAACAGTGACGAGGCAAGCTGGCCGGATGGGGAGATTGCAGGCGGAGGGCTGCGAAGGATCGGCTTCGGAACGGCTTGCAGCCGCCCCGCTGACGCTTGCCTACTCCGTCTTCGCCGAATGCGTCGTCATCTGGTCACCCATCGCCTTGAGGTCGGCGGCCTCGCCTTCCTTAGACCGTGGCGGGACCTTGAACACCTGTCCCGGCCAGATGCGGTCGGGATTGCGGATCTGGTCCTGGTTGGCGAGATAGATTGTCGAGTAGCGCATGCCATAACCGTAAACGCGCCGCGAAATCCGCCACAGCGTATCGTGGCGGCGGATGATCACGGCGCCGTTGGCATGTTCGAGCTTAGGTGAAACAGTCTCGGCCACATCGGAAGGCGGCGTGGCCACTGCATCGGCCGGAGCCGGTTCCGCCGGGTTGGCGGGCGCTTCAGCGGCAGCCGACGGTTCGGCAGACTTTGCATCGGCCGCCTTGGATCCAGCAGGCGCCACGGCGGCGACCGCCTCGCCCGGTTCGCGCTCGAACGGTACGGCGGCGCGGGCCACCACCTTCACCCCGTCGGCATCGAGGCCATCGACACGGATGGTGTAACTGCCGACCGGTACGTCGCGCCTCGCCTCAACCAGGAAATGGCCATTCGGCGATGTCTGCGCTTCGCCAAGCAGGATGTCGTTGGCATAGGCGCGCACCTTGCGGCCCGGGTCGGCGAGGCCGGCGACAAAGATCTTGCTGCCGTCAATCTCGACCGCTTCGACAACGATCTTGGGTTCGGCCACGGATGGCGCGGGCGGCGTTGTCGGCGCCGCAGGAGCAGGCGTTGCTTCGATGGCGGCGGACGCGCCTGGCGCCGGAGCCGCGGCTGCAGGCGCTTCCGGTGTTGTCTGCGGCTGGGGCACGGTCAGCAGTTCGGCCGGCTTGCCCGGTTCCTCGACCATGGCCAGCACCTGGCCGCTCGCATTGGCGGGAATGGAGACGACGGCCGTCTGGGCGGAAGCGGTCGCGACATCGCCGGCGGTGGAGCGCAAGGCAATCGTATAGTCACCAGGCTTCAGCGGATCATCGAGCACGATGACGAAGGCGCCATCCGGACCGGCGACCGTCGAGCCGATCACGGTCGAACCGTTGAGGATCTCGACCTTTGAATTGGGCGCGGCATTGCCGGCGACGACGATCGAACCATCGCCTTCAACGCGCACCACGTCGAAGGTCGGGGCGATCGGACCCGCGACGGCAGGCGCGGTTGCCTCAGAGGTGGGAGCGGACGGTGCCGCAGCCTGCGGCAGCCGCGCTTCCGTGCCCGGATTGGCCGGCTTCGGCGCCACAGCCGGAGCCTGCGCCGCGACGTCCGCCGGCGGCGTGCGATTGAAATATGGGTCGAGCGCGCCCGACACATAGGCGGTTCCCGCGACCGCAACGGTCCCACCCGCCGCGAACAGAAACGCCTTCAACGGATTGATCGCCATCTACTTCCCTGCCCCTTAGCCACCTAACGCCGGTCTAGCCTGTTTTACCATCACCGACAAGAAAAAGCCCGGACTTCTCGGCCCTTAGGGCTTGACCGCGCTTTCAGACCCAATCACCAATCATCGGCATGAATACGATTCGATCCGTCTGCGTGTATTGCGGCTCGTCTCCGGGCCGTGATGAAACCTATGCCAAGGCTGGTCACCTGCTCGGGCGATCGCTTGCGCGCTCCGGCCTCAGGCTGATCTATGGCGGCGGCACCAAAGGTATCATGGGCGCCGTCGCTGAAGGCGCGCTCAAGGCCGGCGGCAAGGTCACCGGCATCATTCCCCGCTTCCTGATCAACAGGGAAGCAACCGAAACCGCGCTAGACCGGCTCGACGAGCTCGTGATCACCGAAAACATGCACGAGCGCAAACATAAGATGTTCGAGAAATCCGACGCCTTTGTGGCGCTGCCGGGCGGCATCGGCACAGTCGAGGAGATCGTCGAGGTCATGACCTGGGCGCAACTTGGCCATCACCGAAAGCCGATCGTCTTCGGCAATGTCGGCGGATTCTGGGATCCGATGCTGGCGCTTATCGACCATATGGCAACCGAAGGCTTCATTCACACCGCACAGCGGGTCAAGCCGCTGGTCGTCAATGACCCCGAGGCAATCGTCGCCGCCATCATGGTGGCAGGCTCCTCGGTCGATGCGCCGACGGAGGGCGTGCAGTCGGTGATAGATAAGATGTAGGGGAGTAAGGGAGTAAGGGAGTAAGGGAGTAGGGGAGTAAGGGGAGTAGGGGAGTAAGGCAGTAGCGGAAGACAGAACCTACTGCCCTACTGCCCTACTCCAGCCTGCCGCAGATCAGCGATTACCGCCCGCCGATCTTGGCGCCGCCAGGCAAGATGGATCGAGACCTTGCGCTCGAACCATGGCAGGTCCCGAAACAGGATCCCGGGCGGCGCGGCGATGCGCAGGCTCGACTGGACGGTGGCAAGGCCGAGGCCGGCGCTGACAAGGCCGAGCGAGGTCAACGGGTCCGCCGTCTCATAGGCGATATCGGGCAGGAAACCCGCCTTGGCGCAGGCGGCCAGGAACTGGCCGCGATTGGTGTCGTCGGGCTGGCGCACGACGGTGATCCAGACGCGGCCGTCGAGATGGTGCGGCTGGATATCGGCCACTTCGGCGAGCGGATCGCCTTCGGGCATCGCCAGCGCCAGCGGCTCGTGGCGCAGCGGCGTGCTGGCGATATCGGGATCGTCTGCGGCGGGCGGCGAATAGACCAGGCCCAGATCCAGCGACCGCTGCCGCAGCTCCTCGATCTGCGCCGCCGAGCGCAGGCTTCTCAACTGGAGATGAAAATCCGGCCGGTCGCGGCGGAATTGGCGCAGCATCGCGGCGACAAGCCCGGCGTGCACGGCGCCTTCGACATAGCCGATGGCAAGACGCCCGACAGACCCGCTGGCAAGGTTTCGACCAAGTTCCTCCAGCCGGCGCGCGTTCGACAGCAGCGCGCGGGCCTCGGCGAGAAAGGCGCGGCCCTCGGCATTGAGATGGACGCGCTGTTTTACCCGTTCGAACAGGGTTACGCCAAGCTGCTGTTCAAGCTGCATGATCTGCCGGCTCAGCGGCGACTGCGAAATATGCAGCAGCTCGGCGGCGCGACCGACATTGCCGGTTTCCGCGACGGCGACGAAATATCGGATCTGGCGCAAGTCGAACATTTTTTGCTCCGCGCGGCATCAAGTCTTCAAAAGTCTCAACTTTAGCCTAATCAGTCTTGGACAGTCTGACCATCCAGCGCGATACCTGCCGTCACCTACCGCTGACAAACAGGAGACCGACATGCAGTTCTTTGCCCTCCTCACCCGCAACACCGAAAAATTCGCCGATGCCGATTTCGCGCCGCTGCTGCCCGGCGAGGCCGAGCAGCGGCGCACGCTCTACGCCCAGGGCGCGGTTCGCCAGGTCTGGAACCGTGGCGACATTCCCGGGAGCGGCATGATGTTCGAGGCGGCCAGCGATGCTGACGTGCGCAATCATCTCGGCAGCTTGCCGCTGGTCAAGGCCGGCATGATGGACATTGCCGCAATCGTGCCGCTGAACCCTTATCCCGGTTTCGGTCCGAAGCGCTAAGTGCGGCAGTCGCAATGCGGTGGCGGCGAAAGGCGCCGCCGCACTGACGCGGCCGCTCGAGAGAGTGTGATCGGCTGTCAAGGAACCGTCACACGAAACCCCGCCGCCCATGCTAGATGTTGCAATCACGCGCCGCCAAGCGGTGCGATGCTCGAAATATGCATCCGGCACTACACCATGGATACTGCTCTCGCCCCGGAAGGCGCCGACCTGTCGCCCTACCTGCCAGACGAGCATGGGCTGTTCTTCATCTATCATTTCACCGCCGACGGCCTGCGCACCAAGGATGCCGCCGGCGCGCAATGGACGTGGCGCAGCTACCAGCTTTCCGACATGCGCGCACGCCACGAGATCGCCGCCGAACAGGCCCTGCCGGCGCCAGTGCGCGAGGCCTTCCTGTCCGCCAGCCATGGCTGCCACATCGACCTCGAGGATGACTGGCTCTACGGCGACCTGCCGGACCTGCGTCACGACTATTCGGCGGAAGCCGGCGGGCTCGGCCATTTCCGTTTCGCCCTCAACGACACCATGCTGGTCGGCGCCCGCAAGCAGCCCTTGCAGTCGGTCGACAATATCCGCAAGGCGATCGAGAACGGCTCGCGCAAGTTTCGCTCGCCGGCCGAGCTGATCGAGGCGGTCGTGGGCCAGTCGTTCGACGGCATGGCGGTGGAACTCGCTGCACTTGGCGACAGTCTCGACGGCATCGAGGACCGCATCGTCTGCGACGCATGGCACAATGAGCGGCAGGCGCTCGTCGATGCGCGCCGGCACCTGGTGGTGATCCACCGGCAGATGGCGACCCTGACCAATCTGTTTCGCCATCTCGACCATTCGCACCGCAACGACCTGCCCGATTCGATCAACGACATGGCAGCACGGCTTTCGCACCGCGCGCAGACGCTGCACTATGATGGCGAGCAGTTGCAGGCGCGCGCCAGGCTGTTGCAGGACGAGCTGATGGCCAAGCTGACGACGCAGTCGAACCGGCTGCTCTACGTGCTGTCGGTGATGACCGCGGTGCTGTTGCCAATGACGATCATCTCGGGCCTGTTCGGCATGAATGTCGGCGGCTTGCCGCTGGTCAACACGCCGATAGGCTTCTGGGTGGTGACTGCGGTTTCGATGCTGATCGCCGGAGCGACCTATCTCTTCGTCAGGCGGCTCGGGCAGATGTAGCCCGGCGCGCCGTCGCCAGCATCGACCAGGAATACATGGCCAGCGCCGCCCAGATCAGGGCAAAGGCGACAGCCTGGGTGGTGTCGAACGGCTCTTTGAAGATCAGCACGGCGATCAGGAACACAATGGTCGGCGCAATATATTGCATGATGCCTATGGTGGAGAGACGCAAAAGCCTGGCGCCGAATGCGAACAGCAGCAGCGGCACCGCGGTCACCGGCCCGCAACCGGCCAGCAACGCCGCATCGACGCCGTTGCCGGAAACGAAATGGTCCTGTCCGGTGGCGATCAGCCAGGCGATATAACCCAAGGCCGGCACCGACAACAGAAGCACTTCGAGCAGAAAACCCTGGCTGGGGCCGATCGGCAGCGTCTTGCGGAAAAAACCGTAGGCGGCGAAGGAAAAGGCCAGCGCCAGCGATACCCATGGCAACTTGCCAGCCTCGATCGTCAGCACGGCGACCGCGATCGCCGCAAGCACCACGGCCGCGATCTGCAGCCGATCGAGCCGCTCGCCGAGCAGCAGGGCGCCGACCACGACGCTGACCAGGGGATTGATGTAATAGCCAAGGGCGGTTTCTACGGTGCGGTCGACGGCGATCGCCCAGACGTAGACGCCCCAATTGACCGAGATCAGCGCCGCCGTCAGCGCCGCCATGGCGATCGTGCGGGGCGAACGGATTGCCGCCTTGAAATCCGCCGTGCGGCCGGCCCAGACCAGAACCGCGGCGGCGATCGGCACCGACCAGACGATGCGGTGGGCAATCACCTCGGCAAGCGGCAGGTGCGCAACCGCTTTCATGTAGAAAGGCAGCAAACCCCACAAGAAATAGGCACCCAGCGCCAGCAGGAAGCCGCGGCGGGCTTTTGAAACTGCGTCCTGGGTAATTGCTTCAGCGGCCATGGCCCAACGCTATGGCCCAGTAACCTTGGCAAGACCATCGCAAAGTTCTGATGGATCAATGGACTTTCGCTGATGGTTCAAGCGGTGTGCCTTGCTCCGCTACACGCCTGCCAACGCAACGCTTTGTTCTACCGTGAGTAGGCTACCTCTCTAGAGGTGGCTCATAGCCCTCCCGGATTTCCCGCCCAGGCGGCGGCTGCGGTTTCTGTTCGTCACGCGGCCGTTCGTCTTCTTTGTCTTTGTCATCGCCCATTTCAATCACTCCTCAGCCAAAAATAAGATAGTGACCGTAAGTTATGATTCCGCAAGCGAAGGGCAACAAGCTCCAGGCAAACCAGCGTTTCGCCTGAAAATAATTTTCTGTTTTTTCGTCATTTGCCCGCGCATTGTGCGTCCCAAATAACACAAATTGACGTGTCACTGCGTCAGCAAATTCCCTCTCAGCTGCCTGATTATTCTCTCGATAATACGACTCCAACTCGGTATAATATTTCATCATTTCGCTCGGATAATCAACATATTTGTAGGTTCTGCCGTAAAATCCTATGAGCAGAAATAATATAGAACCCCCTAAAACAAATGCACATACCGCAAATAGAGAAAGTATCATCCTCTTGTCCGGATAGGGGTTCTTCTCACCAATATCACTTACGACAAAGACCATCGAGACAATAATTCCGGTGACGGCCGTCAGCATAACCCCGACAGAGCCGTCTAACTTATCCTTCCTTTCAATTTCAAAGGAGTACATCTCTTTGAAGAAGAGGTTGACGTCCATATCTCACTCCGCCGCCACCAGACCCGCCATGTCCCGGTTCTTCATCAGCTTGTAGATGATGGAATCCATCAGCGCCTGGAACGAGGCGTCGATGATGTTTTCGGAAACGCCGACCGTCCACCAGCGGGCACCGGTCGCATCATGCGATTCGATCAGAACGCGAGTGATCGCCTCGGTGCCGCCATTGAGGATACGCACCTTGAAGTCGGCGAGTTCCAGATCGGCGATTTCGCCCTGGTATTTGCCGAGATCCTTGCGCAGCGCGATGTCGAGCGCATTGACGGGGCCGTGCCCCTCGGCCACCGACATCTTCTCCTCGCCCTCGACCAGCACCTTGACCACCGCTTCCGACACCGTCTTCAACTGGCCATTGGCATCGAAGCGGCGTTCGATCATGCAGCGGAACGAGGTGACATGGAAGAACTCGGGCAAACCGTGCAGCATCTTGCGTGCCAGAAGCTCGAAGGAGGCGTCGGCGCCCTCATAGGCATAGCCGGAGGCCTCACGCTCCTTGACCACCGATATCAATGCGTCGAGCCGGTGATCGTCCTTCGGCACATCGATGCCGCGCCGCTTTAGCTCGGCCAGGAAATTGGCCTTGCCGCCCTGGTCGGAAACCATGACGCGGCGGCGGTTGCCAACCGCTTCCGGCGGCACATGCTCGTAGGTCGCAGGTTCCTTGGCGAGCGCCGAAGCGTGGATGCCGGCCTTGGTGGCGAAGGCTGAAGCGCCGACATAGGGCGCCTGCGCCTCCGGAGCGCGGTTCAAGAGTTCGTCGAAGGCGCGCGACAAGCGCGAAATGCCGGTAAGCGCCTCGGCGGAAATCCCCGTCTCGAAACGGTCGGCGAAGGCCGGCTTCAACGCCAGCGTCGGCACGATGGAGATCAGATTGGCGTTGCCGCAGCGTTCGCCAATGCCGTTCAGCGTGCCCTGGATCTGGCGCACGCCCGCTTCGACCGCGGCCAGCGAATTCGCCACCGCCTGGCCGGTGTCATCATGGGCATGGATGCCGAGATGGTCGCCGGGAATGCCCGCGGCGACGACCCTTTCGACGGTTGCGCGTAGTTCCGAGGGCTGCGTGCCGCCATTGGTGTCGCACAGCACCACCCAGCGCGCGCCGGCATCATAAGCGGTCTTGGCGCACGCCAGCGCATAATCCGAATTGGCCTTGAACCCGTCGAAGAAATGCTCGCAATCGACCATCGCCTCCTTCCCCGCAGCAATGGCGGCTTCCACCGAGGCCTTGATGGACTCCAGATTCTCCTCATTGGTACAGCCGAGCGCCACACGGACATGATAGTCCCAGCTCTTGGCGACAAAGCAGATGGCGTCCGACCGCGACTGGACGAGTGCGGCAAGCCCGGGATCGTTGGAAGCCGACACCCCCGCCCGCTTGGTCATGCCGAAGGCGACGAACTTTGCCTGCGCGGTGCGCTTTTCCCTAAAGAAGGCCGTGTCGGTCGGGTTGGCGCCGGGGTAACCGCCCTCGACATAGTCGAGGCCGAATTCGTCGAGCAGCTTGGCGATGGCGATCTTGTCCTCGACCGAGAAGTCGATACCGGGCGTCTGCTGGCCATCGCGAAGTGTTGTGTCGAAGAGGTAGAGGCGTTGCTTTTTCATCGTCCTGTGGGCGCTTGAACGCCCCCCTCTGTCCTACCGGACATCTCCCCCTCAAGGGGGGAGATCGGCAGTTCGAATGTCCCGCCATCACCTGCGGCGCTGAAAATTTGCGAAACCCCAGGTGATGGCCAATCTCCCCCCTTGAGGGGGAGATGGCCGGCAGGCCAGAGGGGGGTGAGCGCCGACATCAGTTTTTCCCCACAAACCCATCCGTCGCCCGGATCAGCCGGTCCAATATCCCTGGCTCGGAATAGGCATGGCCGGCACCCTCGATCAGGTGAAAATCCGCCTTCGGCCAGGCCTTGTGCAGCGCCCAGGCGTAGCGTGCCGGGCACGGCATGTCGTAGCGGCCGTGGACGATGGTGCCGGGAATGTCCTTCAACTTCCAGGCATCGCGCAGCAACTGTCCCTCCTCCAGCCAACCGGCATGGACGAAGTAGTGGTTCTCTATGCGGGCGAAGGCGACGGCGTAGTCGTCCTCACCAAACGGTCCGCTGGTCTCCGGCTCGGGCAAAAGCGTGATCGTCTCGCCTTCCCACAGGCTCCAGGCGCGGGCCGCCTCGATCTGCGCGTTTCTGTCGGACCCTACCAGCCGCTTGCGATAGGCGGCCATCATGTCGCCGCGCTCGGCCTCGGGGATCGGCGCCAGGAAGCGCTCCCACTTGTCGGGAAACATCTCGGAGACGCCGAACTGATAGTACCATTCGAGTTCGGGGCGGGTCAGCGTGTAGATGCCCCGCACGACGAGCTCACTGACGCGTTGCGGGTGCGTCTCGGCGTAGGCGAGCGCCAGCGTCGAACCCCAGGAACCGCCGAAGACCAGCCATTTGTCGAAGCCGGCCATTTCGCGCAGGCGCTCGATATCGGCGACCAGGTGCCACGTGGTGTTGGCCTCCAGCGAGGCATTCGGCGTCGACTTGCCGCAACCGCGCTGGTCGAACAGGATGACGTCGTAGAGAGCGGGATCGAACAGCCGCCGATGCTTTGGCGAGATGGTGCCGCCCGGCCCGCCATGCAGGAATACCGCCGGCTTGGCGCCTTTGGTGCCGGAGCGTTCCCAATAGACCTGGTGGCCGTCGCCGACGTCGAGCATACCGCTCTCGAAAGCTTCGATCTCGGGATAAAGCGTGCGCAGTTCAGAGCTCATAGTTGCAAACCTTTGGACGGCCAGTCCGTCGTTTCATGGTCGGGATGCTGGAAGGAGATGATCTCCTCCTGCCTAGCGTAGTAGTCTGGATCCTGGTGGACGGGCTGGTCGAAGATCGTCTCCACCCAAGGCAGCCGCCCGGCGTAATTGACCTGGATCTGCGGCGCCAGGTCGGAGCGATCGTCGAAGGCGCCTATGGCGATCTCGAAGCCGCCGGGCTGGCGGTAGGTCAGCGGCGTGCCGCAGCGGGCGCAGAAACCGCGATCGATGTTGACCGAGGACTGGAAATAGCTCGGCTCCTCACGTGTCCATTCGACGCCGTCCTTCGGCGCTGTCACCAGGGCGCCGAAAAAGGAACCGAACTGTTTCTGGCACATGCGACAGTGGCAGATGGACGGGCGTCCAAGCTTGCCCTTGATGCGGAAGCGCACGGCGCCGCACTGGCAGCCGCCGGTTCGAATGGTCTCGCTCATGATGTTTTCTCCGGCGGCCATTGCTCGGTGTCGTGGTCGGGATGCTGGTAGGAGACAAGCTCTGCCAGATAGGGGGCCGAACCCATATCCGCCATCGTATCCTCGCCCGGCAATTCTGGAATGGAATCCACGTAAGGCAGCTTTGCCTCGGTGCCCCACTGGATGGTCGGCGCGATATCAGCCGGAGCGTCGAACGCAGCAATCGCCAACGCCATGCCGTCCGGCGCCTCGAAAGTCAGCGGCGTTCCGCATTCGGCGCAGAAGCCGCGCCAGGCAGCGTTCGACGAGCGGAAGCGCTTGGGCTCGCCGCGCGTCCAGTCCACCTTGGCGCCGCGCACCGAGACCAGCGGAAGGTAGAAATTGCCGCTCGCCTTCTGGCACATGCGGCAATGGCAGACCGAGGCATCGCCGAGTGCGCCCTCGACGCGAAAGCGCACGGCGCCGCACTGGCAGCCGCCGGTGTAGATCGGCCGGTTGTCGAGGCTCATGGCAGGTCACTCCGCATCATGGCACACGGCCTCGACATTGTTACCGTCGGGATCGAAGACGAAGGCGCCATAGTAGTTCGCATGATAGTGCGGGCGCAGGCCCGGCCCGCCATTGTCTATGCCGCCGGCGGCAAGAGCGGCTGCATGGAAGGCGTCGACCTCGGCGCGGCTGCGCGCGGTGAAGGCAACGTGCTGGCGGGCCTTTTGCCCCTCCTTGCCTTCCTGGAGCCAGAACACCGGCCGATCGCGGCCGTAGCCACCGACCTTGGCGCCGCCGGTGTATTCCAGCGGCACCATATGGAGCAGCGAGGCCCCAAGCGGCGCCATCGCCTTGTCATAGAAAGCCTTCGAAGCGTCAAAGTCAGCAACGTCGATGCCGAGATGGTCGATCATGGAACGAACTCCTCCGTTGCTGGTTCCGGCATTTCCGCGCCAGCCAGGCCGGCCGCAATCACGATGTGCTGACAGACATTGTCGATATCCCGGATCACGTCATCATTCCAGAAGCGCAGGGCGGTCCAGCCGAGCGCTGTGAGCTTGGCTGTTCGCGCGGTGTCAGACGCCGAGACCTCATGAGAGGCGTGCTGAGAACCATCCAGCTCCACGATCAGCTTCCTGTTAGGGCAAGCAAAATCGACGATGTAGCCCGCTATTGGCATTTGACGTCGAAACGCCAGCCCCATGAGTCGGTGTGCGCGTATCTCATTCCAAAGCTTCAGTTCGGCGTCGGTCATAGCCTTGCGCATCTTGCGCGCATTGGCTCGATTGACAGGAGACACACGATAATGGATCACTGCGAGGCGCCCCCCTCTGTCCTGCCGGACATCTCCCCCTCAAGGGGGGAGATCGGCAGTTTCGCTGACGGTACCCAACCTCCAACGTCAGCGATTGGCGAAAGCCTCGGTGATATCCAATCTCCCCCCTTGAGGGGGAGATGTCCGGCAGGACAGAGGGGGGTGCTTCGCGCCAACCTCTCCATTCCCGCCACAAGAACAGTCGCCCTCACCGCTTCACCTCCCACGTCGTCACACGTTCGCCGGTGACCGGGTCCTTGCCGTCCTTCAGTTGCACGCCTTGCGCCAACAACTCGTCGCGGATGCGGTCGGCTTCGGCCCAGTTCTTGGCGGCGATCAATTCCAGGCGCCTGGCGATCGCCTTGGCGACCGCGGCTTCGTCGACCTTGGCCGCCCCGACATCGAAACCCAGGAAGGCAAGCGCACCCTTCAGCGAGGCCGCTGCGGCGTTTTCGCCATCGCCGCTGAAGTCGACCGCCTCGCCGGCCAACTGGGTCAAAACCTGGAAGGCGGCGTAGGTGGCGAGATCATCCGACAACGCCTGCACGACCTCGTCCGGCAATTGCCCGACCGCCGGCGCCAGATCGGCCGCGCGTTTCCACTTGCGCAGCGTGTTCTCCGCTTCCTCGAGCTTGCGCCCGGAAAAGTCGATCGGTTCGCGATAATGGGTCATCAGCATAGCCAGCCTGAGCACCTCGCCGGGCCATTTGCGGCCGCCGAACGTTTCGGTCTCCAGCAGCTCGTTGATCGAGTAAAAATTGCCGAGGCTCTTCGACATCTTCTGCCCTTCGACCTGCAGGAAGCCGTTGTGCATCCAGATGTTGGCCATCACATCGGTGCCGTGCGCGCAGCGTGACTGGGCGATCTCGTTCTCGTGGTGCGGGAAGATCAGGTCGAGACCGCCGCCATGAATATCGAAGACCTCGCCCAGATAGGCGGCGGACATGGCCGAGCATTCGATGTGCCAGCCCGGCCGGCCCCTGCCCCATGGGCTCTGCCAGCCCGGCTCCTCCGGGGACGACAACTTCCACAGCACGAAGTCGCCAGGATTCTTCTTGTGCGCGTCGACTGCAACGCGAGCACCGGCCTGCTGCTCGTCGAGATTTCGCTTCGACAACTGGCCGTAGTCGGGCATCGAAGCGGTGTCGAACAGCACTTCGCCTGCGGCAACATAGGCATGGCCGCGTTTGATCAGGCTTTGAATCAAGGTGATCATGTCTGCCTTGCCGTCGGCACGGGGCTCGACGAACTCGGTGGCGCGCGGCTCGACTGTTGGCTCCAGGCAGCCGAGCGTCGCGACGTCCTTGTGGAATTGGCCCGCGGTCTTCTCCGTCACCCGCCTTATCGCCTCGTTAAGCGACAGTCTGCCGGCTGATATCTCGCTGCCGAAATCGCGCAGTGCGCGTGCATTGATCTTGTCGTCGACATCCGTGATGTTGCGCACATAGGTGACGTGCGTCTCGCCATAGAGATGGCGCAGCAGCCGGAACAGCACGTCGAAGACGATTACGGGCCTGGCATTGCCGATATGGGCGAAGTCGTAGACGGTCGGACCGCAGACATACATGCGCACGTTCAGCGCGTCGATCGGGACGAAATCCTGCTTCGCGCGCGTCAGCGTGTTGTAGAGGCGCAGGCCCTTCGGTGCGTCAGACATTCCATGCCTTTCCGGTTCAGAACTTTTGCCTGGATGAAGCCAGCTCCGCGCCGAGGCGCAAAACGGACTCCAGCTTGCTGGCCGGGGCGTTTGTCCAATCTAGGGGAAGATGAGGCGAAAACGTCCGGACCAGCGCGAAGCTAGCCAATAATGCAAATGCCACAAATGGCGAAAGACGTTTTCATAGACGGCTTTATCGCCTTGGCCAGTGTTGCCGTCAAGTCGCTTATCCCGAGAAAAACGACGCCAGAACTGGCAAATGCGTCGCCCGATCACACGGAATCAGCCACTGAAACATTTTATTAAACATGTCGGCACAGTCATGAAACATACGCCGGCTAGATCAACCTGCGTCACGATTTGGTCGGATTCGGCCGCCAAACGCAGACACGGAAACGTTATCTGGGAAGAGACACATGCCTCGAAGCAAGCAGGAAGCCAACCGCGCCAAGCAACCAGCGCTGGCAAACCATTATCGCGCAATCGGCCCGGCCGCGATCGTCGCCGCCCTGCTCCACACCGCGAAGAAGAAAAAGCCGGTGCAGAAAATCGTATCGCCCCGCGCTGCCTGAAGCAGTGCGCGATCGGCCCAAGGGTCGGACCGAGGCGCCAAACCGCACCTCGAACAGAGTTCCTGCTAAAACAGCGTCATCTGACTGTCGTCCGCGCCGGGTTTCCGGCGCTTGACCTTCTCGGGCTCGGGCCCGATCTCCCCCTTCTCCTGAATCTCCGGCCCGGTGTTGGCGACCTTGTTGACGAGGTCGGAGACCGGAATCGCTTCGAAGAAGTCGCGTTGCGCCGGCCGCAACAGGTCGGCGACGTCGCGCGGCTCAAGTCCGCGGCAATCGAGCCAGCGGGTGAAGTCTTCAGGTGCGATCACCACGGGCATGCGGTCATGGATATGCGCGATGTCGGCATTGGCCTCGACCGTTAGAATGGCGCCGGTGTCCAACTCCGAGCCGCCCGGTTCCGCATAGGTTTCAACCAGCCCGGCAAAGGCGACCAACCCGCCATGCCGCGGCCTGATCCAGTAAGGCTGCCCCTTCCTGCCGCCCGCCTCTCCGGGCCGCGCCTGGCGCCATTCGTAAAAACCTGATGCCGGCACCAGCGCCCGGCGATGGCGCATGGCGGCTTTGAACGAGGCCTTTTCGATCACGCCTTCGGAGCGTGCGTTGAACAGCAGCGGAAATTCGCCGACATCCTTTACCCAGGCGGGGATCAGGCCCCAGCGCACCAGCATCGGCCGGCGGTCCGGCAGGTTGGAACCCGGCGCCCGCGGCGGGCCTGAGATCGCCATCAGCACCGGCTGCGTCGGCGCTATATTGTAGCGCGTAGGAAACTGCTCCACCTCCGCCAGCCCGAGGAAAGCGGCTGTCTGGTCCGGTGTCGCGGTCAAGGCAAAACGTCCGCACATGTCTATTGGTCCTGATGTCCGGTTTCGAAAGTGGCGATGGAACAGCTGCACTGCAACCGTTAAAGCTGTCCGGCGTCGGCCGGTCCACAACAGGCTGCCGTAAATCAGGGCGATCGGATATCCATGGACGAAGTGCGAAAAGTCATTCCCGCGGTCTCGGTCGCCGTTGTGCGCGGCGACGCCGTGCTTCTGGTCAAGCGGGCGCGACAACCCTCGCAAGGGTTCTATGCATTCCCGGGCGGCAAGGTCGAAGCCGGTGAGACGCTGGAACAGGCGGCACGACGCGAATTGCTGGAGGAGACGCAATTGCAGGCCGAAAACTACCGACGGCTGCGCGAAATCCTCATCGACGGCACGCTCGACGGGCATCCGGTCGATTACCTGCTGACGGTATTCGGTGCGGCCCATGCCGGGGGCGAGGCCGTGGCCAGCGACGACGCCGAGACCGCCGCCTTCTACACGCTGGCCGAAATGGCTGATCTGCCGCTTGCCGGTTCGGTGCTCGCGGTCGCCGAGGAACTGCTCGGACGGCCGTCGCAAACCCCTGAGCGACCCTGAAATCCGGAATTCGCCCGGCACAATCGCCTTGCAGGCGGCAAATTGTTTGGCCAGATTGACTTATGCGTTGCCTTCCTCTCCTTCTCGCGACATGCCTTGCCGTCAGCCCTGTGGCGGCACGACCGGCGTTCAGCGCCGAGGCACCCTTCGAACCGGGGCTGATGCGGCTGGCGGAGGTTCTGGGGTCGCTGCATTTCCTGCGCAATCTGTGCGGCGAAAAGGGCGACCAGTGGCGCGGCGAGATGCAGAAGCTGCTCGAATCGGAGAACCCGGATCCGCAACGGCGCGCCCGCTTCATCGCCAGCTTCAATCGCGGCTACCGCTCATTCGGCGGCACCTACACGCAATGCACCGCGTCGGCGACCGAAGCCATCGGCCGCTACATGAAGGAAGGCGAGACCCTGTCGCGCGACATCGCCTCGCGCTACGGAAACTAGCCCATATCGCCCAAAGTGCCCTCGCAAGAGCGCATCCGGCCTTCATCAACAGATATCCGGTCCATTGGCGGCGACTGCGGGCATATCCAGCTTGTGTCGAGAACTGTCATGGTGCAATCCTTTTGTTGCGCTTATGCAACAGCGTTAATGAAACGTTAGCGCGCGGATGTGGAATTAACTCAAACTGAAGGTTTTCACCCCGCAGGCACGCCTAATCGGCTAAGTTTGACCAGGATTGAATGCAGCTTCGCAAGCGCAACCGGCCTCCTGTAAAGAACGATCAAAAAAATGTCGTATTTACAAAGACTTATTTGCGGCTGCGTGTAAACGGAACAGATCAAGCCTGATCCATCGAAGGATCGCTGCTTGCAAGGGTGGACATCGCTTATGGAACATGGTGTCAACGACATCGACGCGCTGGTCAGGGAAGAAAAGCGCCTGACCGCGGTGGAGAGCCACAGCGAGGCCTGGGCCGAAGGTCTTTCGGCAGGCATAGAACCCGAGATCATCGCCGAAGCGGCGCTTGAAACCGCGTTCGGCGAAATGCTGCGCGCCAACGGCGAGACATCGGCCCTTGCCCTGCTCGACCGCATGCGTGAAAAGGTGATTGCTGGCGCCTTCGAACCCGAACGGCTGCGGCACTGAACCGACGTCCGGTTCTTTGACGGCAAATGCCGCTCGGGCATCATGCCCGGAAGCAGGGAGAAACGGGCAGTGGATTTTTCGATGTCAGGCAAGCCGCGCGGCTTGGTCCTTTGCATCTGTTTCGCCGCGTGCAGTGCCGCAATTCCCTTGGTTGCGTGTCTGGCAAGCAGCCCCGCTTATGCGCTGAGCGAGATCAAGCGCGAAGAATTCCCGTCGCCGGTCCAACCGATGGTGGACGACGACGTGTCGTCGCCGGGAAGCACCGTGCCGATACCCGATCCGGTCGGAACGCCATCTTCGACCAGCCAGCCAACCGCTCCGGACAAGGCCGAGCCGGTCACCCCGCCGAACGGCGACGGTGCCACCAACAGGCCGCGCGTCGATCCCGACGCGCCCACGCCGGAGGTCGTCTACGACCTCGGCAAGCTGCCTGAACCGGTGCGGCGCATGCATGACCTGATCATCGAAGCCTGCGAGAGCGGCGACGTCGAAAGACTGAGGCCTTTGATCGGCAAGGGCGACGGCATGACCCAATTGTCACTGACCGACATAGATGGCGATGCCATTACCTTCCTCAAGGGGCTCTCCGGCGACCAGGATGGCCAGGAGATTCTTGCCATACTGGAGGAGGTGCTCAATGCCGGCTATGTCCATGTCGATGCCGGGACGCCACAAGAGCTCTATGTCTGGCCGTATTTCTTCGCTCTACCCCTGGACAAGCTCGACGCCAGGCAACGGGTCGAGTTGTTCAAGATCGTCACCGCGAGTGACTTCGACGACATGAAGCAGTTCGGCGCCTACATCTTCTACCGCGTCGGCATCACGCCCGCTGGGCAATGGACGTTTTTCGTCGCCGGCGACTGAAACTCGGACACGCGAGTGCCTATTCGTGCGGATCGCCTCGTCGAATGGCTGCATCGGGCCCGTTAATATTCCAGTTGCGGAGAAATCAGGAAGGAAACGAAACTTCAGCCAGTGGTCAAAAGAATGCCCTGGCCGAATTTTTCCGCCAGGTTCTGGATAAGCAGCCTTTCAGATGTTGTAAGGCGCTCTTGATCGACAAACCGCCAGTTGCGCTCGTAGATGGCGAAAGCTTCCTCGGCAGGAATTGGGCGCGTTGCATCGCGGCTCCAGACGAGTGCCTGGAGCTCCGGAAACTCAGCGGGAACAATCATTGGCGTGATATCTGTGCGCATAACCACTCAACTTAGTGGATCGTGCCTAAGAAATCCAACGAGGTGAAATAGCTATGCGGGCGGCGCTTCGGAGAACTCCACCGCCCTGCCCTGGCCCGCCGTCACGATCTCGCCCTCCCACATGACGCGTTGGCCTCGAATGGCAGTGCCGACCGGCCAGCCGGTGACTTCCTTGCCGTCATAAGGCGTCCAGCCGGCCTTTGAGCCGGCTTGTGCATTGGTGATGGTCTCTCGCCGCTTCATGTCGACAATTGTGAAATCGGCGTCATAGCCGGCGGCGATACGGCCTTTCCTGGCCATGCCGAAGATGCGCTGCGGGCCGTGGCTTGAAAGATCGACGAAGCGCTGCAAGGTCAGCCTGCCGGCGTTGACGTGGTCGAGCATGATCGGCACCAGCATCTGCACCCCGGTCATGCCCGAGGGCGATGCCGGATAGACTTTTGCTTTTTCGGCCAATGTGTGCGGGGCATGGTCGGAACCGAGTACGTCGACAATGCCTTGCGCGATGCCGTGCCAGACGCCGTCGCGATGGCGCGGGGCACGGACGGGCGGGTTCATCTGGATCAGCGTGCCGAGCCGTTTGTAGTCGTCCGCCGACAGTGTCAAATGGTGCGGTGTCGCCTCGCAGGTGGCGACATCCTTGTGCTGTTCGAGGAACAATATCTCCTCGGCCGTGGAGATGTGCAGGACGTGGATGCGGGCACGGGCGGCCCGCGCGACGCGCACCAGCCGCTCGGTGCAACGCAAGGCGGCGATCTCGTCGCGCCAGACCGGATGCGATGAAGGATCGCCCTCGATGCGCTCGCCAAGGCGTTCGCGCAGCCGGAACTCGTCTTCCGAATGGAAAGCGGCGCGGCGGCGGGTGTTCCTGAGGATCGAGGCGACGCCTTCATCGTCCTCGACCAGCAGGTCGCCGGTGGACGAGCCCATGAAAACCTTTATCCCGGCCGCGCCCGGCAGGCGCTCGAGCTCGGCGACATCGTTGGCGTTGTCGCGGGTGCCGCCGACCCAGAAGGCGAAGTCGCAGTGCATACGGCCGGTGCCGCGTCGGACCTTGTCGGCAAGCGTTTCTTCGCTGGTGGTCAATGGATTGGTGTTGGGCATTTCGAACACGGCGGTGACGCCACCGAGCACCGCCGCCCGAGATCCAGTCTCCAGATCCTCCTTGTGCTCCAGTCCCGGCTCGCGGAAATGCACCTGGCTGTCGACGACGCCCGGAAGGATATGCAGGCCCCGGCAGTCGATCGTCTCGCCGGCCGAGGCCTGGCGCAGATCGCCGATGGCGGCGATGCGCCCATTCTTCACGCCGACATCGCGTTGCCCCTCGCCGTCATGGTTGACCACCATGCCGCCTGTCAGGATGAGGTCGTAGGTGTTGGCCATGCTGATCGATCTCTTGCAGGGGAAGTGTCAGCGGCTTACGTAATGGCCATCTGTTTTGCAAGATCAGGCTTTTATCCGCCCCATGCCCTTTGCCCTGCTGAAAGACCGCGCGCTGATCTCCGTCTCCGGTCCGGATGCCGAACACTTCCTGCAGAACATCCTGACCACCGATCTCGACGCGCTCGGCGCCGGCGAGGCAAAACCGGGCGCGCTTTTGACGCCGCAAGGCAAGATCCTGTTTGACTTCCTGATCTCACGGGCCGGCGAAAACGCGTTCCGCCTCGAATGCCGCGCCGACACCGCTGACGATTTCGTACGCCGGCTGATGCTGTACAAGTTGCGCGCCAAGGTCGAGATTGCCAAATCCGAACAGACGCTTGTCTCCATTGCCTGGGGAAATGAGTCAGCTCCCTCACAAAAGGATTCAACCGTGCTGGCCGACCGGCGCTTTCGCGATGAAAGCGTCACCCGCTCCTATGGCAGCGCTCAAGAGACTGACGACGGTGCCGCATGGCAGGCCTTGCGCATCGCGCATGGCATTGCCGAGAGCGGCACCGACTACCAGCTCGGCGACGCCTTCCCGCATGACGTGCTGCTCGACGAGACCGGTGGCGTCGGCTTCAGGAAGGGCTGCTATGTCGGCCAGGAGGTCGTCTCGCGCATGCAGCATCGTGGCACGGCAAGGCGGCGGGTGCTGATCGTCAGGGCCGAACGGGCCTTGCCTGAGGCCGGCGCTGAATTGACCGTCGACGGGCGATCGGTGGGCACTCTCGGCTCGAATGCCGGCACGATCGGCCTCGGCATCGCCCGTATCGACAGGGTCAAGACAGCGCTCGACGCCGGCCAGCCGATCCTGGCCGGAGACGTGCCGGTTACGGTGGCCATTCCACCTTTCGCCAAATTCAGCTTTCCCCAGGAAGCCGCCGGCACGGAGGAGGCCTGATGGCGGCCGACCGCATCGGTGCGCCGCCACGCGCCTGGCAGCGCATGCTGTCCGGCCGCCGGCTCGACTTGCTCGACCCCTCGCCCCTCGACATCGAGATATCGGATATCGCCCATGGGCTCGCCCGCGTCGCGCGCTGGAACGGCCAGACCAGCGGTGAGCACGCCTTCTCGGTCGCCCAGCATTCGCTGCTGGTGGAAGCGCTGTTTTGCGACCTGATGCCCGATGCGCCGGCGGACGCCCGGCTTATGGCATTGCTGCACGATGCGCCCGAATATGTCATCGGCGACATGATCTCGCCGTTCAAATCGGTGATGGGCGGCAGCTACAAGGACTGTGAACTGCGCTTGCAGCGCGCCATCCATCTGCGCTTCTCGCTACCGCCGGAACCAGGCGCCGGCCTGCGCAAGGAGATCAAGCGCGCGGACCAGATCGCCGCCTATTTCGAGGCCACGCTGCTCGCCGGCTTTTCGACCGCGGAGGCGACCGAGTTCTTCGGTCGTCCACGCGGCTTCAGTGCCGAGCGCTTCGATTTCACGCCGCGCTCGGTAACCTGGGCACAGAATGCCTTCCTGAAGCGTTTTTCCGCGATCGAGAACTCGCGGCGCAAGGTTGCTACGGCGGTAGGGTAGAAAACGCTAAATTAACCGGAACAGCCGACAGTGCGGTGTTCGATCACGAGCCGCAGGCACGCCTCATGCCCGTCGTTGACGACAAGGATGGTTCGACCGTCCCTGAACAGGGGGCCGAAGGCGTGGATCGTCGTGATATGGAAGACGAACTGCGCGAACAAAACGAACGCTTTTCGGCCGCCGTCGAGAACATGTCGCATGGTCTTTGCATGTTCGACGCCGACGAGCGTATGATCATCTGCAACGGCAACTATATCAACATCTTCTGCCTCGACGCCAACGTGGCGCAGCCGGGGATCCGTTTCATCGACATCCTGCGGCACAGCGTCGATGTCGGCATCGCCTCGCAAAGCGCCGAAGAACTTTACGCCATCCGCAAGCCCTATATCGATGGAGCGAAACCCTCGACCTATGAGGAGGCGCTCTCTGATGGACGCATCATCAGCATCTCGCACCGGCCATTGGCATCGGGCGGCTGGGTTTCGATCTACGAAGACATCACCGAGCAGCGGCGCGCCGAACAGGATCTCAAGGAACAGCATCGCCGCTTCGACGCGGCGCTCGCGAACATGTCGCAGGGCCTGCTGATGTATGACGCCGGCGGCAGGCTGATCGTACGCAATCAGCGCATCCTGGAGCTTTATGGTGTGACCGAGGTGGATCTGCCGCTCGGCATGACTCACCGCGAACTCCTCGAACGGCTGGTGCGCCTTGGGGTCTATGCGCCCATAGATGTCGAGGACGAAGTTTCGAGGACCGAGGCTCGCGTGCTGGCCGGCCAGACGCGGTCGACCCCCCGCCGGCTCGCCGACGGACGAACGCTGATGGTTGCCCGCCGGCCGATGAGCGGCGGCGGCTGGGTCGCCACTTTCGATGACGTGACCGAGAGCAGGCTTGCCGAGGAGCGCATGACCCATCTTGCGCATCACGACGTGCTGACCGGGTTGCCCAATCGCTCGGTGTTTCGCGACCGGCTCGACCGGGCACTGGAGGATGCGGCCGCGGGACCGCTGGCAATCTTCTCGCTCGACCTCGACCGCTTCAAGGTCGTCAACGATACGCTGGGACATCCGGCTGGCGACCGGCTGCTGAAAGGCGTGGCCGCAAGACTGCTGCGCTGCGTGGACAACGACGCAGATATCGTCGCCCGTTTTGGCGGCGACGAGTTCGTGATCGTCCAATTCAACGTCGAGGGCCTGGCGAGCGCGGAAAAACTGGCGAAACGCATTGTCGAGGCCATCGCCAAACCATTTCATGACAAGAGCCGGGACATGCATGTTGGCGTCAGCGTTGGCATCGCGCTTTCTCCCGGCGATGGCAGGGACGCCGATACATTGCTGACAAACGCCGACATGGCGCTCTACCGGGCAAAAAGCGAAGGGCGCAACCTGTACCGTTTCTTCGAGCCCGGCATGGATGCCACGGTGCGCGCGCGCCGGGCGCTCGAAGCCGATCTCGATACGGCGCTGCCGAGCCGGGAATTCGATCTCGATTTCCAACCGATCATGGCCATAGCTTCGGGCGAGATTGTCGGCGCCGAGGCCCTGATGCGCTGGCATTCGCCGTCGCGCGGCACTGTGGCGCCGGACGAATTCATTCCGGTCGCCGAGGAAACCGGGCTGATCGTGCCGCTTGGCGAATGGGCGCTGCGAAAGGCCTGTGCGACGGCGGCAGCCTGGCCACCTGGCCTGCGCATTGCGGTCAATGTCTCCGCCGTGCAGCTCAAAAGCGGCGGCTTTGCTCGCAGCGTCATCTCTGCCCTGGCCTTTTCGGGCGTGCCGGCCAGACGACTGGAACTGGAGATCACCGAAACCGTGCTGATGGACGAGAGCAAAGCCGTCCTGAAGACGCTGCGACAGTTGCGTGAACTCGGCATCCGCATCGCGCTCGACGACTTTGGCACCGGCTATTCCTCACTCGGCTATCTCAGGCGCTTTCCCGTCGACAAGATCAAGATCGATCGTTCCTTCATCTCCGACATCGGCAATCTCGATACCGCAGCGATCGTGCGCACCATCATCGGGCTGGGCGCCGAACTGGGCATCACCGTCACCGCCGAAGGCGTGGAAACCGAAGCACAGCTCGACATGCTGCGCCGAAACGGCTGCGTGGAGGCGCAAGGCTATCTGATCGGCGTGCCGTCAAAGGCGGCGGAGATTCAGCACCTGTTGAAATCGAGCGCGGTGCGCAGCCAGACCGGCTGACGCCATAAATCAGCGCAGCGTCTCGATGTATTTTTCATGGAAGCCGATATAACCCGGCTCGACAACCTTCAGATGCCGCTCGATCAGCGCATGAAACTCCGGCAACCGGTGGAAGGGCACGCCCGGATAGGCGTGATGCTCGGCATGGAAGGGCATGTTCCAGGCAAGCTTGCGCACAGCCCAGTTGGTCAGCGTCGTCCTGGTATTCTCCAGCATGTTTGCGACGAAGGGGCAGCGGCCATGCTCGGCCAGCAGATAGAGCCGCAGGAACGGCTGGCCGAGCAGCGCGGGAAAGATCCAGACATGGAGCAGCACCGTCGCCTTGAACCACAGCGCGAGCATCAGCACGACGGCGTAGAAGGCAATCATCGCGCGCGCCTCGGCGCGTACCTTCGGACGCCCCTTGGGGGGCACGTAGCTGTCCTGGCAACGTCCCACGGCATTGGCGTAGAGCGTCTTCAAATGCCCCAACCACACTGGAAGTCCGGAAACGTGGACCAGGTACTGCCGCCAGGTTTCCGGCTTCGGGAAAGCCAGCTCCGGATCGCGTTCGGGATCCTGTGTGAAACGGTGATGGGCGAAATGGAAATAGCGGAACCAGTCGGCCGGCAGCGCGATCGCCAGGCTGCAGACACGCGCGACTGCGTCGTTCAGCCATTGCCTTTCGAAAGCCGTGCGATGCACCGTCTCATGCAGCAGCGTGAACAGGAACACGATCAGTATGCCTTGCGGCAGCATCAGCAGCGGCCAGAACGGCACCTTGGCGGCGATCAACGATCCGAGGAGCAGGATCGCGCCGAGGTGGAAAGCGAGCTGAACAAGGCCGGGCCCATCCGACTTGCCGGTTAGCCGGCTGCGCTCCTCATTCGTCAGCGAGGCGATCACGTCACGATGATCCATAGGGGCATCCCGGCTGATTGAATTCATTCGGTCAGCATACCCCAGCAAGAAACCTTTCTAACAACGAGGATTTCTGCAATATAGATAAGCTGAACTTATCTTTTTGGTCACCGCCATGGTTGCAATGCCATCGTTGCGAGGTCTTCAGGCCTTCGAGGCGGCGGCGCGCACCGGCAGCTTCGCCGCGGCGGCGGAAGAGCTTTCGGTCTCGGCCGCCGCAGTCAGCCAGCTCATCCGCATGGTCGAGGAGCAAGTCGGCCGCAAGCTCTTCCACCGCGCCAACCGGCGTGTCGTCCTGAGCGAGGCTGGCGTCGAGATGCTGCCTCGATTGACCATGGCCTTCCAGGAAATCGGCAGCGTCTCGCGCCAGCTTGCAGGCGATGCGTTCCGCCCGCGGCTCGTCGTCTCGGTCCCGCCGTCCATGGCCATGGGCTGGCTTTCCGAGCGCCTTGCCGGCTTCATCGCCATCCACGGTGCCGTCGACATATCTCTCAGGGGCGATGACGACCCGGTGTCGTTCGACCGCGACCTGATCGACCTCAGGCTCTCCTACGGTCCGCACTATCGTGAGCACCCGATCGAGGACATTGTCCAGGACGCGGTCTATCCCGTCTGCGCGCCAAAGCTCGCCAGCGTGCTGGAGGCGGATGGCGGTCCGCTCGCCGGGCTGCCCCTGATCCACACCGACTGGGGACCGACCGGCGCATCCTTTCCCTCATGGCGCAGTTGGTTCGAGGCGGCCGGCATAGCGCCTGGGCGCGGCATTCAGCGCGGCCTGTCGGCAAACTCCTCGCGCGCGGCGCTCGACCTCGCCATTTCGGGACTGGGCGTGGCGCTGGCGCAAGGGATCTATTGCGCCGAGGCCGTGGAGGACGGCCGGCTGGTCCGGCCTGTCGCCAAGGCGATTGCGCTGCGCCAGCCCTATTGCCTGACGATTCCGCAGCGGAGCGCAAGAAGAGACGTCGTGGCGGCGTTCCGCGCCTGGCTGGTCGATGAATGCCAGCGCGCGGTGGGCTCGCCGGCGCTCCGCTGAGCCAGCAAGCGGCGATGGTCAGAGGTGCCCGCTCAATGCCTCGACCATGTCCTTGTTCGCCGCCACCGGCACGATCTCGAACTCCACCAGATCCGCCCACTCGATCACCCAGCGCTGCAGCAGCGTGACGTCGTCGGTCTCCACCAGCAGGAAACAGCGGCTCATGTCCGCCGCGATCCAGCTATGGTGCACCAGAAGCTCGTTGGGCTTCAGGCGACCGTAATCGCGGAAGCGGCGGTAGATCTCCTTGCGGTCGCAGCCGCGAAAATCCTCGGTCACCAAAAACAGCATCTCTGCCCCCGATTGGATGATTATCGGCCCGGCCGCTCCAAACGTTCCAGGAACCATTGCGTCAGCCGTACCCAGACCTCGTCCTTCTCGCCGGAGTCCTCCCAGCCATGATCGAGGTTGGGATTGTCGTTGACCTCGATGACGAAGACGCCGTCCTTGGTCTCCTTGAGGTCGACGCCGTAGAGGCCGTCGCCGATGCAGCGCGCCGCCTTGACTGCCGTCTCGACGACATGGGGCGGCGTCTCCTTCAGCGTGAAGGTCTTGATGCCGCCCTGGTCGGGCTTGCCGCTGGCCTTGTGGTTGACGATCTGCCAGTGCTTCTTGGCCATTAGGTAATGTACGGCAAACAGCGGTTGGCCGCCGAGCACGCCGACACGCCAGTCATATTCGGTCGGGATGAATTTCTGCGCGATCAGAAGATCGGAATCCTCCAGCCATTCGGTGGCGAGTGTCTTCAATTCCTCGAAATTGGCGCATTTCTTGACGCCGCGCGAGAAGGAGGAATCCGGGATTTTCAGCACCAGCGGAAAACCCAGCGTCTGCGCCGCCAGTTCAAGGTCGGAAGTGCCGGCTATCATCACGGTCGGCGGAACCGGCACCTTGTTGTAGGCCATCAGCTCGTTGAGATAGACCTTGTTGGTGCAGCGGATCATCGACAGCGGGTCGTCGATGACCGGCATGCCTTCCTGCTGGGCGCGGCGCGCGAAACGATAGGTATGGTTGGAGATCGAGGTGGTCTCGCGGATGAACAGCGCGTCGTAATTGGCGAGCTTGGCGAGGTCCCTCTTGGTGATCGGCTCGATTTCGACGCCCATCTTTTCGGCGATCCTGGCCCAGTAGCGCAGCGAGGAGATTTCCGAGGGCGGCAATTCCTCATGCGGATCGACCAGCGTGGCGAAAGTGTAGCGCGCCGGCGTGCGGCCCTTGGTGTCGCGCCATTCGCGATTGGTATAGGTGTCCAGGCATTGCAGGAAGAAGCTCTCCTCCTCCTCGGTCATGCGCGCAAGGGGATGAAAGCCGATCTTGCGGATCGAGGCCCACTCGGCGCTGTCCTTGATGTGGACCTCGAGCGCCGGCGCGCGGAACCAGTCGAACAGGAGCTTGGCGAATCGGTCCCACACCTTGGACGGGCCAATGCCGAAGAAGATGCAGACCTTCGCCGGAAAAGCGCCGCCAAGATCCTTGCGGCACTTGTTGAGCGCCAGCTCCAGTTCGGGCAGCGCATGTTCGTAAAGCTTGCGCTCCGACAGATCGATCATGGTTTCTACGGTCGGGATGACCTTGTGGCCGCGCGAACCCGCCAGCAGCGAGGCATAATAGCCGCGGCTCTGGTAGCCGTAATTGTTCGACAGGTTGATGACCTTGGGACGCTGGCCGCGAAACAGCGCCGGATGCGCGAGATAGTCGCGGTTGGTGATAATCTTGTGCGGTGTCGCCACCTGGTCGAGATCGCTCTGCCGGCCAGTTAAGATAACCCAGGTCATTGTTATCAGCGCTTCCCCAGAGTGATGGCGGCGCGCAGTCCGTCGCGGCCGAACTGCGCCATGTTCATAAAGATGCCGTAAGGCACGGGAATGTTGGCGGCATCAAGGATGGTCTCCTGCCTCTCGTCCTCAACCCAGGGATCGTGGATCAGGATATGGTCACCGTCGTCGCCGATGGCCAACACCCAGTGCGGCACCTTCTTGCCGAACATCAGGAAGCCGCTGATCAGCACCAGCACCAATTTTCCTTTCGCGATCGCGGCGCGAATGTCGTCGATGGTGAATGAACGGTAATTCACCGGGATGCCGTAAAGTTCCGCGCGTCGGCGAAAGTCGACCTGGGCCAGTTCCATCACCCGGCGCTTGTCCGCGCTGCGCACCGACTGGAGGAACAACGCGCCGTAGAACGACACGTAAATCTCGGCCGCAAGGCCGCTCTCATAGCCGGCGACCGCGAGGCCGAACGGCTCGCAGCCACCCGGGCCCGACATCATGAAGACGGTCGTCGCTTCGCGCCAAAGACGAATTTCCCTGACCGGGTCCGGTACGAAGTCGTGATCGAAATTGCCCATGGCCATCATCAGGCAGCAGGGACCGCAAGTGAATTCGCAGGTCTGCTGGTAGAACGGCACGCTGGTGGCGGCCGGAAGTTCGCCGCGCAAGGTCTTCTCGTAGCGCAGCGCCGTGGCGCCGTCCTCGTAGTAATCGGGTTCGCGGCCGATCTTGCGGTAGCCGGCCCGCTCGTAGATGCTGATGGCGCGGGCATTATCCTCCCGCACTTCTAGGCGCAGCATCATGCGATCGTGTTCGAAGGCCGCCTCCTCCGCCGCCACTAGCAACCGGCGGCCGATGCCGAGGGCGCCAAAAAAGGGACTGGTGGCGATCGAATAAAGGCGCGCCACGCCGCTGCCCTTGCGAAACAGCACAATCGCATAACCGGCGACGCGCCCATCTCTTTCGGCGACCAGCGTCTCGGCGGTCTCGCGCTCGATGAACTGTCGGAAGGAGCGACGGGAAATGCGGTCGCTGGAGAAAACAGCTTTCTCGATGGCGGCGAGATCATCGACGTCAGTCGCGCGGGCCGTGCGAATCTCGGCAGGCATGCGGGCTTGGAAAACCTCGATTGGGTTGTGATGAAGGCCCTATTCGAAACGTCCAGACACCAGCCCAAAACGGCAGCGCCCATCCAGCGCTATCGCACCTCGATTAGGGCCGAATTGTGACAGATTCGGCGCCAGCCCGGGAGGACAAAGGCTTTGAACCAGGTCACCGTTTTCGAGTAGGCGGCGGCGCCAAAAAACGATGCTGTTCAACTCGCCAGGCCGGCCAGAAGCTGGCTGTAGGCGCTCTTGGCCACGATGGCCAATTGCTCGCGCGGCACTGAGCCGACGACAGCGCAGCCATAGCCCTTGTCCAGCCAGTAGACGGCCTGCGGGCCGGCTTGCGCCGAAGCGTAGGTCCCCCTGGCGTTCTCCACCGATTCGGCCGTTACAAAGAGCGATATGCGCTCGCCCTTGTCGTCTTCATAGAGCAGCATTGCCGCCTTGCTCTCGCCAGCCGGCAGCAACCTGCCGCCGACCAGTTGGAACCCGCTGCCGGTCAAGTCCGGCGCAACCAGCTTCAATCCGACCCGGTTGGACAGCCAGGTCAGCAGATGATCCTTGTCGCTTGCCGGCACTTCCACCGCATGCCGCTTCTCGGCGGCATAGATGACATGCGCGGCGATCGCCTGCTCGGCCAACTGATCCTCGGCCTGATCTTCCCGGCCAATACCGTCGCTGCCGGCAAAGTAGCCGCCAAGCCCGCCCGCGGCCAGTAGACCGGCAGCGGCGGCGGCAAGCCACCAGCGCGAGCGTGGCATTGGCGTCCTGGTTGGCGTCTCGCCAAGCACCACCTTGCGCAACCGCACCGGCACCGGCTCGTCGATCACGCCAGCGAAGGCATCTCGCAATGCCGTCCTGTCGGCGATGAAACGGGCGCTTTTCGCCTTCATCTCGGGAGTGGCGTCGAGCCATGCGTCATAGGCGGCGCGCTCATCGGCCGGCAACTCGCCGTCGAGTGCCATGTGGATGTCGCGTTCGGAGAAATCGCGGCGGATCATTTCTAGACGATCCTTATCGAACGGCGGCGTGCCGTGTCGTCCAGCAGTCCGCGCAACTCCTCGCGCCCGCGCGCGATGCGCGACATCAGCGTTCCCGCCGGCACTCCCAGGATGTTGGCGGCCTCGGCATAGGAAAAGCCTTCGATCGCGACCATGACGAGTGCGGCACGGCGGTCGGGGCTGATCGCCTGCAATGCGTCGACGATCTCGCGCGAGGCGATGCTTTCCACCTGCTCGGCCGGCTGTGCAACCGCCTCGCCCGCTTCCAGCGACAGCATCGCGGCTTCGCCGCGCCGGTTCACTTTGCGCATCTGGTCAATGAACAAATGATGCATGATCGTAAACAGCCACCTCCTGGGGCTTTCTCCCGTCTGCCAGTTGTCGAGCCGCATGAGGGCCCGTTCGAGACAGTCCTGGACGAGATCGTCGGCGGCGTCGCGGTCGCGCAACAACGAGCGTGCGTAGCGGCGCAGGCGCGGTATTTCGCCGAGGATTGCTGCCTTCTTTTCGTCCATGACCGCTGGTTTCGGAATTGCCCTATTCATCAGATTGAACGCGCCTTCGCGGCGCGACGCAAGCAGCCAGTGCGAAGCGGTCCACCGCCCCGGTCACCCAAGCAATGATGTAACGATGGAAGCGGCGGGTTTATTCCCGCAATCAATAGGAGGCCAACTACGCCAAATCGGTCTTGAGAAAGTCATTGCCTTTAAAGAGCAACGGAACATCAAGAGCCTTGGCGCAGGCGTAGGAAAAGCAATCACCAAAATTAAGGTCGGCCGGATGACCGACCGCTTTGCCGTACCGGATGCTGGCATCAATGGCGCGCCCCCCGATATCCTCGTTGATGGCTACATTGCGAGCGTCGATCTCAACAATGAACGCATCGACCAGATCGCGCGCCGCAGACAGCATTTCGGGAGTCGGCTTTTTGGCACCGGCATTCACTCGCCCGAGGGCAAGCGTAGCTTCGAGCCGAACAAGCGCTGAAATGTACAGCTGACCGTCGACGTCGGCGATCCGCTTCAGCAATTCCTCCCAACCCGATTCCTTGGCGAGAATTGCAACGACAACCGATGCGTCGACAAACATCAGTCTTCCCACATCTCGTCCATGAATGCCTTGATGTCGAAGGTGGTGTCGGACGGCCCCAACGCCGCTGCTTGCGCTTGAAGAACGGCAATCCTCTCCCGCAGCGGTTTGCGGGCGCGGCTTCGTTCAAGTTCGTGCAAAAGCGCGGTTCGCACGGCTTCCGTTTTGCTCGGCGCATTCGTCTCGCGCTGCAATTTCGTCGCCAGAGCATCTACCTCATCGTCGCGGATATAGAGCGGCATTTGAATATCTCCCGTGGAATATTCATATATTCCATTTTGAATATTCAAACAATGCTAACCCTCAAGTCTCTTTCGCCGCCCTGGTCAAAAGCCGCTGGTAAAACAGGCCGATGCCGATCAGCACGGCGCCAAGGCCGATGAAGGACAGTGCGCGAAGCACACCCTCCAGCTCCGACATGTCGAAGAGGAACACCTTCAGTACGGCGACCGCGATCAATGCGGCCGAGGCGATGCGCAGCACCTGTGATTTCAGCCAGACGCCGGCGGTCAGCAGCGCCACGCCGATGATCAGCCAGAGTGCCGAATAGGTGTAGGTTTCCAACTGGCCAAGGCCGCTCCACAAGCCGATGAACTCGCCCTTGAACAGGCGCCGCACCGACAACGTGGCATAGGCGAAGGCAAGCAGGGCCGCCACCAGCGCCAGCATGGCGGCATACCATTTCGGCCGCTTGTTGCGGGCATAGAGCGCAAGCCCGCCGGCTGCGACCGCCGGCAGGAGATAAGCGAGGAACAACAGGTTGAAGGCCGGGATCTGCCCGGTCGACTCGTCGGTGAAGAGCGGGTTCAGCACCAGGAAATGCTGCACGACGATGAAGGCGACCGAGATCACGCCCGCCGCCATGGACCCGTAGCGCAGCACGGAACTTGGCGAGCGCCTGTCGATGGCCACGAGTATGGCGCCGGCGCCGATCGCGATCAGCGTGTAGATGGCCTGTTCGGCAAGTGTGGGCGCATCGCTGTTGAGGACACCGCCATGCATGGCGTGGCGCACCAGCATGGCAAGCGTCAGCAGTGCAAACAGCGCCGCCGAAGCTTCCATGGCCAGGCGCGGCCGGCCGTCGGTGGTGCGGGCCAGTTGCCAGGCGGCGAAAGCGAAGGCGAGCGCCGGCACGCCATAGCCCGGCAGCAGCCAGTTGAAAACCGGGGTCGTCGACAGGAACCCGGCACCGACGACGGTCGGATCGAAGATGACACGTCCAAGCACCGCCGCGACCGCGCTGACCGAAATCCAGCCGAGCACCGGATAGGAACGCCAGCGTGTGGCCAGCGCCGGCACGATTGCGGCCGCACCAAGCAGGATGGTTGTCCAGCCGGAACTGAAGGCCATATGCAGCATCAGCAGGCCTGCGAGCGCGGCTCCGCCGAGCGCGAAGGATACGGCCGCCCTGCCCTGCAACGGCGGTTGCTCGCCGCGCGCGATCCACTCGCCGCCGGCAGCGAAAACCACGACCAGCAGCGCCGCCACGGCGGCGTAGGCAAGATCGCGGTCGAGATTGCCGAACGTGAACCAGAGTGCCTGCAGGACGACCAACGGCACGATGACGCCCCACGCCGCCCATGACGCAGCGCGGAAGTGGGTCGCGGCGGCAAATTTGCGGGCGGCCCAGAAACCGGCGCCGATGAAGACAAGGCCAAGCGCAACACCGATGCGCAAGGTCAGTGCGTTCGATGTAGCCAGGGGCACGGCATCGATGCCCAAGACGTCGCCTGAAAAATCAGAAGCGATCGAAGTCGGCGGGATGATGCCGAGATAGATCAGCACCGTCACCAGTCCCGCCGCATAGAGCAGTGGCAGCGCCGGGGGGCGGTAGAGCGCGACGGCCACCATCGCGGCGAGCACGACGGCTCCCGGCAAGGCATCGCCGGCAGCGACGAAGGCCGGATCGACCGAAAGGCCCAGCGCCGAGAGGGCAACAAACAGGCCCGGCGCGACGGACGGCCAGTCGAAAGCCGTGGCTGATCCGCCTTCGTCGCTGCGGCGGCCGAGCCAGACGAAGGCGAGCACGGCCAGCGTGACGGTGTTCACGAACAGGATCACGGATAAATTCGCGCCCGGCGCATCGGTCATGTAGAGGATCGTCCAGATGCCGGTACCGACAAAGGCCGCCGTCATCAGCAACTTCCAATCGCGCATGCGGGCAATGACGCCGCTGGCGGCAAGCACGATCGCCAGATAGCCGAACAGGGCCCAGGGATTGGGCGCCTGAGAGGCAATCAGCATCGGCGTCACCATGGCGCCGACTAGGCCGATACCAGCCAGCGCCTGGCCGTGGACAAGGGCGGCGGCAATCGTCGCTATGCCGATGGCGCCGAGCAGCGTGAGGGCGAGCGCCGGCCCGATAAATCCGTAGATGCCATGTGCGGCATAGACGGCGCCGAACAGGATGAAGGCGCCCGCCGCAGTCAGGATCGCCGGGATGTAGGCGCCTGCGGCGCCTTGCACGGGCACCCTGAAGCCGGTGCGGCGAATGAATTCGCCGGCTGCAATCAGCACAAGGCCGAGCAGCCCGGCCATGGTCAGCCGCACACCGGGGCCGAAAATTCCGGCTTCGATCGTGTAGCGGATGAGAAACAGGCCGCCCAGCGCCAGTGCCAAACCGCCGACCCAGACCGCCCAGCGGGTGCCGAGCGCCGTTTCGATATCGGGTTTGCCGGGCGCTTTCACCGCTGCGACAGGCTCGGCTACCTTGGGCGCCGCCTCGCCTGGTGTCCATGGTCCCGGCTTGACCTCGTCCGTCACGGCGTCGGTTTCCAGAGCCGGCAGCGCCTGCCCGGTGGCTGCCTCGCTGGCCGTTGGCGAAACGACCACGGCCGCAGCAACAACGGCTTCGGCCGGCTGGCCCTCGGTCGCCGCCGGTTCGGACTGCTTGGCGAGAGGCGGCACGGCGCCGGAAAGGACGAGGCTCCGCAGTGCGCCTAGCTCACGCTCGATCAGTCCGATGCGGCTCTGCTGGCGCGAAATGATGACGAACAGCGCGATGATGGCGACAAGGCCGATCAGGCTTTCAAACATGGCGGCTCCCCCAAACCAGACCAGTTGCTACTGACAATCAAATGTGGCCTGCAAACGACCAGCCAACGGCCGTCGGATCGGCGGCTGGAAAGATCGAGCATGTTTCGGCGTCGAAAGCCAGCGGCTTGCGCCCATTGGCCCTCGGCATCGCTTGCGAATGGCCGGTTTCCGGAACATTGCCTGCCAAACCCGCAGCCGATGGCCTATGATACCTTGGCCGCAAAGGGTTCTCCAAGCGATGTCATGGGAATACGTATGCCGCAACGAAGCGCAGGACTGCTGATCTACCGGCGAAACGCCGGGGCCCTCCAGTTCCTGCTCGTCCATCCGGGTGGACCGTTCTGGGCAAGAAAAGACGAGGGGGCATGGTCTATCCCCAAAGGGCTCGTCGACGAAGGTGAGGACGAGTTGAAAGCCGCCCGACGTGAGGCGGAAGAAGAACTCGGCGTCGCCATCAACGGCGACTTCCAGCCTGTCGGCAGTTATCGGCAGCCTGGCGGCAAGATCGTGAGTGCGTGGAGCGTCGAGGCCGACGTCGACACCGATGCCATCAAAAGCAACATGTTCACCATGGAGTGGCCGCCAAGGTCGGGATCCATGAAGGCATTTCCCGAAGTGGACCGGGCCGGTTGGTTTTCAGAGTTGGAGGCCGGTCTCAAGATACTCAAAGGCCAGCGCGCGATCCTGGACGATTTCGTGGAACGGCAAAATGCCGGATAACATCCGCTGTTATCACCGCTCGCCCAGTGCGCCTTAGGACGATTCCTATCGTGCCGCCAGATTGGAGGCCGGGAAGATCGAGCATGTCTCGGTGCCGAAAGCCAGCAGCTTGCCGCCGGCGTCCTTCAGCGTCGCTTCCGAAACGGCCAGCGTGCGGCCCTTGTGAATGACCTTGCCCTCACAGACCACCTCTCCGGTCCTGGGCGTGATCGGCCGCGTCAGGTTCACCTTGAATTCCGCCGTCGTATAGGCCTCGCCTTTTGCGAGCAGCGTCTGCACGGCGCAGGCAAGCGCCGAATCGAGCAGTGTCGCCGCCCAGCCGCCATGCACGCCCCCCAACGGGTTCAGGTGGCGCTCGTTCGGCACACCCCGAAACACGGCACGGCCTTCCGAGACTTCGGTCAGCGCGAAGCTGAGCTGGAAGGAAATCGGCGGCGCCGCATATTTGCCATCGATGATGCGCTGCAAAAGTTCCAGGCCGGTGTAGGCAAGCATGTCGGCATGCGGAATGGTGCCGAGGCCGAGCGGCGAGACCCGGCCTGGATAAAGTTCCACTTCGCTCATGTGATGATTTCTCTCGCGGCGGTTTCTCCCGACAGGCCTTTTGTCGTGTGGTGCTTGCGCAGCGCGGCGAGGAAGCCGGAGCGCGCGTCCGGCTGCTCGATGCCGCGCGGCTCGTAGACGTGACGGGTGAAGAAGAAGCCGGTGAGCCGGAAGGCATCCTGGATCGCCGCCGGATCGGCGCGCAGGCCGGAGCCACGCAGGAAGGCCGGCAGCGCCAGCATCTTGTCGCGCCAGGGCGCGCCGGCTTCCCGCGACACCGCTCGGCCCGATTTCGGCGAGACATAGGCAAGATCCTGCCGCGTGCCGGTCGCGGCGCACTGGCTGAGATCGAGACCGAAACCCAGTTCGTCGAGGATCAGGAGCTCGAAACGGGCCACCAGTTCGCCGGCCGCATCGACGTCATCGAGATGCACGATCATCACCGACAGTGCCTCGTAGAGGCCGCCATGGGCGTCGCGCTCGGGCAACAGGCGCAGATGCGCGGCCATGGTCTGCAGGCCATACACGGCGACCGCACTCTCCATCAACCTGGCCGCATTCATCTCGATCGCTTCGGCCTGGAACGTGCCGAGGTGCTCATCAAGGCGCGCCCGCCAAAGCAGGTCGACACGGTTGCCGGGCTGGAGAACAGGCTGCTGCTTGCGCGAGCGCCCGCCACGCACGAGGCCGAGATGGCGGCCATGCGCACGCGTCATCACCTCGAGGATGGCGCTGGTTTCGCCATGCTTGCGGGTGCCGAGAATGATTCCCTCGTCGCGCCATTCCATGCCTGGAGCATTTCACCGATCGGGTGGCGAAATCAAGGTACGGGCTTGGTGCCTGGGCTGGCTCTCGCAAGGGTGCATAAAAAGCCGCCCGCAGCATAGCTGCGGGCGGTCTGGTGGGGTCAGTCGATCCGTTAGAACGAGCGCTGGAAGCGGAGGATGCCGCCGACGCTGCTCTTCTTGTCGGCCTTGGTCCAGTTGTTGAAGTCGGCGTCGTCGAATTTTCCTGCATTGAGGTAATCGACTTCAGCCGTGATCGTGTAACCGGGCACAATCGTGTATGCGACGTTGGCAGCGACGCCGAGGTTCTTCCAGTCGTCATAGGAGATCTGGGCGTTGAACGAGGTCTTGTCGTTGAACTTGTAGGTGCCGCCACCCCAGATCGCCCAGTTTCCACCCCACGGCTTGTATTGGGTGCGGCCCGTGCCGAAGTCGTTGATGTTGTCGTTGGTGCCGTAGCCGCCCATGACGAACAGCGTCAGTTCCTTGCCGACATTGACGTCCAAGCGAACCTTGCCGGCCACTTCCTCGTAATTGCTGTCATAGGCGACGACGCCGGTGACCGCACCCCAGTCGCCCTTGTACTTCAAGCCGCCGACGACATGCGGAACATAGCTGTCGATCGTGTTGACGCCGGTACCTTCTTCGAGCGAGACCACGGCCGAGAAGCCGCTGCCAGCGTCGAAATAGTACTGCACGACGTTGGTATCCTTGATACCGTACGGGATGATCGTGTCCTGGATGACGTTGCCGGCATAGCCGATAAACGAATCGTATGCCGTTTCATCCTTACCCACGCGCAGGCCGCCGAGCTGAATCCAGGCGAAGTTGAGGGTCGTCGCCTTGTTGCCGGCCTGCCAGCCAGTGCCGCCAGTCTCATAGTCGCCGCTGCTGTTGCCAAATTGAAAGCGAGTCTCGGTGTAGGTCTTCAACGTACCGAGCTCGGTTTCCTGGCCGGTCCAGGTCTTCAGCGCGAAGCGCATGTTCTTGTAGTAGGTGTCGTGCCTATCGCCGTCCATGTGATCGGCAACGTTGTTGACGCCATCCAGCGTGCCGCTGTCCCCGACGCCTATGTCATAGCGGAGATAGCCGCCGATGCGCAGGCAGGTCTCGGTGCCGGGGATATAGAAGTAGCCGGCGCCGTAGACGTCGCAGATCCTGACGTATTCAGCGGGTTCCGGCTCGGCGACGACGACAGCGTCGGCGGCGCGAGCGCCGGAGACCGCGATCAGTGCCGCGGCTGAGCCGAGAAGAAGGCTCTTGATGTTCATTTTCTGACCTCTCCAGTCAAAGTTAAAAATGGCTTCGGATTTTGGTTGGCGGATATATTTTCCCGCCTCACCACAACGAAAAAGGCCCGCACCGCGTCCCCTTTTCGCGGCGAACATACCCATCAATCTTCCGCCTTCAATGACAATTCCACAAACATTCGGGATTGATGACGTAGATTAAATCTGTGTTGCAGAAATAGCACTGGCGAATTCACTTCAAACCACGGCACCGCACAAGTGGAACATTGTCATATTTCCGTAATAATTCCCTGTATGTTCCAATTTTATGATGATATTCTACGAACACCAATTGTTTGAGAAACTTCGCGTAAATAAACCCACTTCCATGGTCGTTTCTACCTAGCCATTCCCCAGCCACGTGAAACCGAAGCCGATCCCCTCGAAGGAGTCTTTTCAGCGGGTCACGGGCACGCCGGGACGGACCACAGGCCATGATGGGAAGATCAATCCGACGTCGGCGGACTCGTCTGCAAGAATCCGCGCTGGCCAACTGAGAAGTCGACCCAACGGAACCTCGGCGTCCCTGGTCGATAGCCACCAGCCAACGGTTTGGGTCGTTATTACCGGCGCTTGTGGTCGGCCAGCACCGCGTCGATCACGCGCCAGGATTGTTCGATCTCGGCCGAGTTGACGTCTATCTCGCCGGCGGCGGTGATCAGCGCCTTCCACAGTGCCCAGCCGCGGCCGCGCGCCCAGGTCGCGTCGTCGACGCCGAGGCCAGCGCGGAAGGCCCCCCTGCTCTTTCCCTCCAACAACGTCCAGGCAATCGCCAGATCGCATGAGGGATCGCCGACGCCGGAGGTGCCGAAGTCGATCACCGCGCTTAGCCTGCCGTGTTCAACCAGAAGATTGCCCCAGCTGACATCGCCGTGGAACCAGACGGGCGGGCCTTGCCAAGGGGCGGCAAGAGCCGTTTCCCAGACAGCGCTTGCCGCGCCGGCGTCGATACGGGTGTCGAGCGCCGCGATCGCTTGTCTCGTCTCCCCGTCATAGACGTTCAGCGGCCCGCCGCGAAAGAAATTGTGTTGGCCCGGCCCCGGTCCGCCAGCCGGGTCGATCCGCTTCAGCGCAATCAGAAAGCCGGCCAGGTCCGCCGCGAATTCCGACAGGTTGGCGATACGCTCGCGCTTTGCAGTCTCACCTTCGATCCACCTGTAGACGGACCAATGCCACGGATAGCCTTCGGCCGGGGCTCCCATCGCCAGCGGTATAGGGATGGGCAGCGGCAACAGCGGCGCCAGCCTCGGCAGCCAGCGATGTTCCTTCTCCACTTGCAGGAAATAGGCGGCGGCACTGGGCAACCGAACGGTCATCTCGTCGCCGAGACGAAAGCTTCTGTTGTCCCATCCGCCAGGTTCAATCGGCCGAACCGCAAGATCCCTCCAGCGAGGAAATTGCGCCGCGATCAACCGGCTGACCAAAGCTGCGTCGATGTTCGACTTGCTATCCATCCATCCTAGTGCGGAAACTCGAGCCCCATCTCGCGGTAGCGCTCGGGATCGTCGCCCCAGTTCTCGCGCACCTTGACGAACAGGAACAGATGCACCTTTTGCTCGAGGATGCCGGCGATTTCCATACGCGCCGCCTGGCCGATGGCGCGGATGGTCTCGCCCTTGTGGCCGAGCACGATCTTCTTCTGGCTGTCGCGTTCGACATAGATGACCTGCTCGATGCGCACCGAGCCGTCCTTCTTCTCTTCCCATTTCTCGGTTTCGATGTGCGAGGAATAGGGCAGTTCCTGATGCAGCCTGAGATAGAGCTTCTCGCGAGTGATCTCGGCGGCGAGCTGGCGCATCGGCAGATCGGAGATCTGGTCTTCCGGATAATACCAGGGCCCCACCGGGAGCGCCTCGGCAAGGTAATCGAGAAGGTCCTTGCAGCCGGAGCCGGTCAGCGCCGAAACCATGAAGGTGCGCTTGAACGGCACTCTTTCGTTCGCTGCTGCCGCCAGCGCCAACAACGCCTCCGGCTTGACGCGGTCGACCTTGTTGAGGATCAGCGCCATCGGCTGGCGCACATCCTTCAGGCGTTCGAGAATGGCGTCGGCATCACCTCTAATGCCACGCTCGGCATCGATCAGGAGCAGCACGATATCGGCATCCTTGGCGCCGCCCCAGGCTGTCGTCACCATTGCCGTGTCGAGACGCCGCTTCGGCTTGAAGATGCCCGGCGTATCGACGAAGACGATCTGCGCGTTGTCGTGCGTGGCGATGCCTCTGACGATGGCACGCGTCGTCTGCACCTTGTGGGTGACGATTGACACCTTGGCGCCGACAAGCTGGTTGACCAGCGTCGACTTGCCGGCATTGGGCGCACCGATCAGCGCTACGAAGCCGGAATGCGTAACGGCCGCAGGCGCGGCCGGAACCGTGTCTTCCGTGGCTGTCATGCCGCGTCTCCCTGATCGATCCAGACACCTTCACGAATGAGAAGGGCGGCGGCGGCGGCCTGCTCGGCCTCGCGTTTGGAGCGGCCGCTGCCGACAGCCGGCTGAAACCCACCAACCATGACACTGACGGTGAACAGCGGATCGTGATCCGGCCCCTCGCGGCTATCGATGCGGTAGACGGGCACGGCGCTTGCCGCCTGATGCGCCCATTCCTGCAACTCGGTCTTGGCGTCGCGTCGGCCGGCACCCGACGCCTGCGAGCGCGGCTGCCAATATTTGTGGATGAAAGCGCGCGCCGCTTCCAGCCCTCCGTCGAGGTAGAGCACGGCGATCAGTGATTCCAGCGCGTCGGCGCGCAGATTGACGCGCTTGCGTCCCTCGAGCCCTTGAACGTCGGATCCGGCGCGGATCAGCTCCGGCAGACCAATATGTTCGGCGATCTCCGACAGCGCCTCGGCATTGACCAGCGCGTTGAACCGCAGCGACAATTCGCCTTCCGCCGCATCGGGAAACGCGGCCAGCAGCATATCGGCCACCACGAGGCCGAGAACCCGGTCGCCCAGGAACTCAAAGCGCTCATAGTCGGTGCCGGCATTGGCGCCGCGGGCGCTGGCATGGGTCAAGGCACGCTGCAGGCGCCGGCGGTCGGCAAAGGCATGGCCCGTGCGCTCCACCAGCGCTTCGGCGAGCGCGTCGGCGGTCAGCCGTCTTGTCGCCGCCATGACCCTAATTAACGAAGTGGAAGAGGCGCGAAGCACGCATAAGCGACGGCCACTTCCAGATTTCGAGCGGGCTCGCCTTGCCGGCGATCGAGAAGAAAACAAGGTTGGCCCGGCCAACCAGGTTTTCGGCCGGAACGTAGCCGACGGAGAATCGGCTGTCGGCGGAGTTGTCCCTGTTGTCGCCCATCATGAAATAGTGACCGGGCGGAACATCGAACTCGCGCGTGTTGTCGCCGATCGAGTTCGGCGACAGATCCAGCGTATCGTAGCTGACGCCGTTGGGCAGCGTCTCACGATAGACGTCGATCGGATAATCCTTTTCGGTGATGTCGGGATTGTCGATCTGTCCGGTCTTCACGCGCGGCACGCCGACGCCGTTGATGAACAGCTGGCCGTCCTTCACCTGGATCTTGTCGCCAGGCAGGCCCACCACACGTTTGATATAGTCGACGGACGGGTCCGGCGGGAACTTGAACACAGCCACATCGCCGCGCTTCGGCTCGGAGCCCCAGATGCGGCCCGAGAAGATGTCCGGGCCGAAGGGCAGCGAATAACGGGAATAGCCGTAGGACCATTTGGTGACGAAGAGATAGTCGCCCTCGAGCAGCGTCGGCCGCATCGAACCCGACGGGATGGAAAAGGGTTGGAACAAGAGCGTGCGAATGACCAAGGCAAGCAAGAGCGCCTGGACGATGACGCTGACGGTTTCGCCAAGCCCGCCGGATTTCTTCTGGGGTTTTTCAGCCACGCTCATGTCGTCCTCGATTGTGCGTTGGATGGTATAGAGTCTCGGCGCGCGCTGGGCAACGTCATGCCGGTGGTCAGATGCAATCAATGTGGCGCTTGTTCGACGGGCAACGCTTCGATGATCACAAAGGCTTGAGCAAGCGGAAAATCATCCGTGATGGTGAGATGGATCATCGCCCGATGGCCCTTTGGCAGAATCGCGTTCAGCCGCGCCTCGGCGCCACCGGTCAGTGCCATGGTGGGCGCGCCGCTCGGAAGATTGACGACACCCATGTCGCGCCAGAACACGCCCTGCGCCAGGCCGGTGCCCAGTGCCTTGGCGCAGGCCTCCTTGGCTGCGAAGCGCTTGGCGTAGGAGGCCGCCCGCGCCCGACGGTTTTCGGAGCGGGCTTGCTCGACTTCGGTGTAGATTCTCTGGATAAAGCGCTGGCCATGGCGCTCCAAGGACTTTTCAATGCGTCTGATATCGATCAGATCGCTGCCGATGCCGATGATCATCGCGCGGTGGAACCGATGCTTGCGTTTGGGTGAGACGATTGCTCATGGCGGGCCGCGCGCTCTGCCAGCCGTTTGCGCCGCTGCTCGCGAAAGGCGTTCATGCCCCAGCGCGTGATGGCGTAGAACAGAACCCCAAAGGCCAGTCCAAGCGGTATCGCACCGATCAGCATCGGCTTCAGCACCGGGGCCCACAATTGCGCGAAGGAAAGGTTGTGCAGCATCTCGCCCAGATGTGCTGGCGGGCCGTGCGCTGGCAGGCGGCTGTGCAGGATCAGCTTGCCGGTCTCCCAGGAGGCGCCCCACAGCAGCGGGAACGTCAGCGGATTGCCGAAGAATACTGCGCCAAGTGCGGCCGCCACCAGATTACCGGCGATGAGCCAGCACAGCACCGCGGCAATGGCGAAATGGAAACCCACCGGAAAGAACGAAGCAAAGACGCCAGCGGCGACGCCGGCCGCCACCGCATGCGGCGTGGCCTTCAGCCGCAGGATGCGCTTGGAAAAGTACTGCAGCGAGCGCGAAAACGACCGGCGCGGCCATAGATAGGTACGCACCCGCTCCAAGAGGCCATCAGGCTCGCGGCGTCGAAAAAGCACTCTATTCCAATTCCTGATCTACCAATACCCGCCGTCTGCCAGCCCAAGCCGGGTCACAGCAACTTATCTTGCGCTTCCGGGGCGCAGAAAGGCAACAACGACTTTGATATAGCGACAGGCTGGCTTCGGAACAACGAAACGCTGCCGCGATGGTCTGCCGCAGGGGGTAACAAGATCGCCATTGAGGCGAAACTGAGGAGAAGAGAAGGATGGCCGGCATGACCACCATTCGACCAGCGCGAGAGGACGACGCGAAAGAGTTGCCCGATATCGAGCAATCCGCCGGGCTGGCGTTTCGTTCCATACCGGACCTCGCCTGGATCGCCGACGACGGCAATATGAGCGTCGAGCGGCACCTCGCAATGATCGCCGAGGGCACATGCTGGGTCGCCACGGACAAGCGCGACCGCGCCATCGCCTTCTTGAGCGCCAGCGTTGAGGACGATGCATTGCATATCCTGGAATTCGACGTTCGTTATGAGTGGCAGGGCTCGGGCATCGGCCGAGCCCTGCTGGAGACCGTTATCGAGGAGTCCAGGCGCCGCGGCCTTGCGACGATCACGCTGACGACATTTCGCGATGTTGCCTGGAACGCGCCGTTCTACAGAAAGTTCGGATTCCGCGTCCTGGAGGATGCGCAGATCGATGCGCGGCTCGCCGGGTGGCTGAGACAGGAAGCCGCGCACGGCATGCCAACGAGTCGGCGCTGCGCAATGCTGCTCGATCTCGCGCGGATTTAACGGCGCCTATTCCAGATATTCACTGACCTCGACCAGATTGTCCTCGGGATCGCGGAAATAGACAGACATCATGCGACCGCGTGCGCCGACCCGCTCGACCGGTCCAAGTTCCACCGCCACACGATCGGCTTCGAGACTGGCGAGGAGTTCGCCGAGCGGCCGATCGGTGATCAGGCAGAAATCACCGGCTCCGGGCGTCGGCGACTTCGCCTTCGGCTCGAAGGTGCGGCCGACCTCGTGGACATTGATCTTTTGGTTGCCGAAAGCCAGGGCTGTCGGCAGGCCCGGCGTATCGATGCGCTTAAAGCCCAGAACGCGCTGGTAAAAGGCGCAGGTCGCCTCGAGTGAGGCCACCGTCAGCACGAAATGATCGATACTGATGATCATCCCGCCCCTCTCAGATATTGCGACTGCCCGGCTTGATCGCCGGTATGGCGGCGAGTTCCGGCGGCAGCCGATCGGCCGGATAGGCCGGCACCTCGTACTCGGCGAGGGCGATCAGCGGCACGCCGACATCGGTCTTGCCGGCGGCGCGGTCGATGATGCAGGCCGCCGCCGTGACCTCGGCGCCAAGTTCGCGCAGGCAGTCGATGGTCTCGCGGATAGACAATCCAGTGGTGACGATGTCCTCGACAATGACGACACGCGCGCCGCGCGCGATCTCGAAGCGGCGCAGCCGGAACTCGCCCCCTTCCCGCTCGACCCAGATCGCCGGCACGCCAAGATGGCGCGAAGTCTCGTAGGCCGGGATCAGCCCGCCGATGGCCGGGCCGACGACATAGTCGATTTTACCCGGCACGGCGGCGCGGATCTTTTCGGCCAGCGCCTTGCACAGCCGCTCGGTCTTATCGGCATGCATGAACACGCGCGCCTTCTGCAGGAAGACCGGGCTGCGCAGACCCGACGTCAGGATGAAATGCCCCTCCAGGACAGCACCAGCCTGGCGAAAAATATCCAGCACTTCGTCCGTATTCATCCGTCTATCCCCGTGTAGATCAGCCGAGTTAGCCATTGACACGCCGTGCATCGCTGACGCTCGAATTGTCCTTGAGCTGCGACAGCAGCCGGTTGAGATGCTTCAGATCCCAGACTTCGAGATCGATCAGCATTTCGGTGAAATCGGGCGCGGTGCGCACCATTGACAGCGTATGGATGTTGGCATCGTTCGAGGCAACGACCTGGGCGATGTCGGCGAGCGATCCCGGTGCATTGATGGCGGTGACGGAAACACGCGCGGGGAAGCGTTCCTTGGTGCGCTCGTCGATGTCCCAGCGCACGTCAATCCAGCGCTCGGGCTGGTCGTCGAAAGCCTGCAGCGCCGGCGACTGGATCGGATAGATGGTAATGCCGGTGCCCGGCTGCACGATGCCGACGATGCGGTCGCCAGGCACCGCCCCTTCCGGCGCGAAACGCACCGGCAGGTCACCGCGCACGCCACGGATCGGCACCGCGCCGTCGCGCGGCTGGTCCTTGTCCTTGCGCGCGGCACGGCCCGGGATCTGGAACAGCATGCCGGCGGCGTTGCGGATCTTCGACCAGCCTTCCTCGCGCTGCTTGGGCGCCGCCGGCGTGACGCGCTCGTCCTTGTAATCTGGGAAGACGGCTTTCATGACGTCGGTGGACGCCAATTCGCCGCGGCCGACGGACGCCAGCACGTCCTCGATGTCCTTGCGCGCCAGCCGGTGCAGGACGGGCTTCAGGTTTTCCTTGGTGAAATTCTTGCCGGCCCGCTCGAAAGCCCGTTCGAGAATGCGCGCGCCGAGACCCGAATACTGCTTGCGGATGGCGTTCTTGGTGGCGCGGCGAATGGCGGCGCGCGCCTTGCCAGTGATGACGACGGATTCCCACGCGGCCGGCGGCACCTGCGCCTTGGAGCGGATGATCTCCACCTCGTCGCCATTCTTCAGCTCCGTCATCAGCGGCATGATGCGGCCGTTGACCTTGGCGCCGACGCAGGTGTCGCCGACATCGGTGTGAACCGCATAGGCGAAGTCGATCGGCGTGGCACCTTTCGGCAGCGCGATCAGCATGCCCTTGGGGGTGAAGCAGAACACCTGATCCTGGAACAGTTCCAGCTTGGTGTTCTCGAGAAAATCCTCGGGATTGTCGCCCTCGGCGAGTTGTTCGATCGTGCGCCTCAGCCAGGCATAGGCATTGGTTTCCTTCGAGATCGAATGGGCCGTGCCGTTCGCCTTGCCGCCGGTATCCTTGTAGATCGAATGGGCGGCGACGCCATATTCGGCGATCTTGTTCATCTCGCGGGTGCGGATCTGAAGCTCGACGCGCTGGCGCGACGGCCCGACGATGGTGGTGTGGATCGAGCGGTAATCGTTCTGCTTCGGTGTTGAGATGTAGTCCTTGAAACGGCCGGGCACCATCGACCAGGCGGTGTGGATGGCGCCAAGCGCGCGATAGCAGTCCTCGACATTGTCGACGACGACGCGAAAGCCGAAAATGTCGGACAATTGCTCGAAGGAGAGCGCCTTGGCCTCCATCTTGCGGAACACCGACCACGGCTTCTTCTGCCGGCTTTTGACGCCTGCATTGATCGCATGCTTCTCGAACAGAGCCGACAGCGCTTTCTCGATCTCGGACAGCACGCCCTTGTTGCGCTCGAAAATCTCGGCGAGCCTGGCGGTGACGGCGCGATAGGCTTCCGGATTGATGTAGCGGAAGGCGATCTCCTCCAGCTCCTCGCGCATGCCCTGCATGCCCATGCGCCCGGCCAGCGGCGCATAGATATCCATCGTCTCCTCGGCGATGCGCAGGCGCTTGGCTTCCGGCACATGGTCGAGGGTGCGCATATTGTGCAAGCGGTCGGCGAGCTTGACCAGAAGCACGCGCACATCTTCCGAGATTGCCAGCAGAAGCTTGCGCAAATTCTCGGCCTGCTCGGCCTTCTTGGAGACGAGGTCGAGTTTCTTGAGCTTGGTCAGACCCTCGACCAGCTTGCCCATCTCGGGCCCGAACAGTTCGTCGATCTCGGCCCTCGTCGCCGTGGTGTCCTCGATCGTGTCATGCAGCAGGGCGACGGCGATCGTCGCCTCGTCCATGTGCATTTCGGTGAGGATGGCGGCGACTTCGAGCGGATGCGAGAAATAGGGGTCGCCGGAAGCGCGCTTCTGGTGGCCATGCTTCTGCATGGCATAGACATAGGCCTTGTTGAGCAACGCCTCGTTGACGTCAGGCTTGTAGCGCTGGACGCGCTCGACAAGCTCATACTGACGCATCATGGGCGGAATCTCTCGGCGATGAAATGAATCATGCGCCGCACTGCTGCACGGCGCATGTCATAGATAGCCACGAAACTGCCGGGACGGAAGTGCCGGAAGCTTGTTCCAGGCGCCTCCGCAAAGCAGTCTTAGTAGTCGTCGCTCTTTTCCGGCGGCACCAGGCCTTCGATGCCGGCCAGCAGGTCTTCCTCGGTCATGCGATCGAAGGCGATGTTGTCCTCAGCATCATCGGTATCGGCGGCCGTGACGGCTGCGCCGGTCTGATCGGCGATCGCCTCGCCATCGGCTTCGGGCTCGTCGACTTCGACATGCTTCTGCAGCGAATGGATCAGGTCTTCCTTGAGGTCGTCGGGCGACAACGTCTCGTCGGCGATCTCGCGCAGTGCGATGACCGGGTTCTTGTCATTGTCGCGCGGGACGGTGATCTGCGCGCCCTGGCTGATCTGACGAGCACGGTGGCCGGCCAGAAGCACCAGCTCGAAGCGGTTGTCGACCTTGTCGATGCAATCTTCAACGGTTACGCGGGCCATGGATTGCCCCTTTCATGCCTGGATTTAATGGAAAACAGGCGCGGTCAATAACCCGAACGCCGCCAAAATACAAGCATTATGGAATGCCGGGGCCGGAGAACGCACGATCTGTCATTGCTTCGTCGGATTCCTTCGAAACCGTTTCGGTCGAGCTCCGGTGCGCCCGGTACCAAGCCGGCGATCACAATTGCTTGCAGTGCGGCAACGAACCCTTGGATTGCCACAAAACTGGCGTTATTTCGAAAAGCGTAAGGTCAGCCGGTTTATTGCGAACCCTACTGATAGTCGCATTTCGTTTTGACGGCCGCTTATTTCGAAAAGGAATTTTTCCATGTTCGACCCCCGTGAAAAGATCGCCCTGTTCATCGACGGCGCCAATCTCTACGCCACGTCGCGCGCGCTCGGTTTCGACATCGATTATCGCAAGCTCCTGTCGAGCTTCCAGAAACGCGGTTACCTGCTGCGCGCCTACTATTACACCGCCCTGGTCGAGGATCAGGAATATTCCTCGATCCGGCCGCTGATCGACTGGCTCGACTATAACGGCTTCAAGGTCGTCACCAAGCCGGCCAAGGAATTCACCGATTCGACCGGCCGCCGCAAGATCAAGGGCAACATGGACATCGAATTGACCGTCGATGCGCTGGAACTGGCCGATGTCGTCGACCACTATGTCATCTTCTCCGGGGACGGCGATTTCCGCACGCTGGTCGAGGCGCTGCAGCGGCGCGGGCGCAAGGTGTCGATTGTCTCGACCATGGCCTCGCAGCCGCCGATGATCTCCGACGATCTGCGTCGCCAGGCCGACCATTTCATCGACCTGATGACGCTGAAGAACGAGGTGGGCCGCGATCCCTCCGAAAGGCCGGTGCGCCGACCCGAACCGGCCGAGACGGAAGAGGACGAGTACTGAGGGCGGCTGCGTTGGCCGCACATCTGGCCGCCTCCCCGGAACCCGATCGCGATTGCCCGCTCTGTCCGCGGCTGCATGGTTTCATTGCCGAGTGGCGGCAACGCGAGCCATCGTGGTTCAACGCGCCGGTTCCGACCTTCCTGCCGCCCGAAGGCGACGATTCGGTCCGGCTGCTGATCGTCGGGCTTGCGCCCGGCCTGCGCGGAGCGAACCGCACGGGCCGGCCTTTCACGGGCGACTATGCCGGCGACCTGCTCTACGGCACGTTGATCGCGCACGGCCTGGCGCGCGGCGAGTTCAAGGCGCGGCCTGACGATGGGTTGGAGCTCGTTGGAACGGCAATCACCAACGCCGTCCGCTGCGTGCCTCCCGAGAACAAGCCTGTGGGCGCCGAGATCGCCACCTGCCGGACTTTCCTTGTGCCGACGATCACACGGTTTCCCAATTTGCGGGCCGTGCTGACACTTGGTTCGATCGCGCACCAGTCGACCGTGCGGGCACTGGGCCAGCGCGTCGCCGCCTATCCCTTCAAGCATGGCGGGCGGCAGGAGGCCGGGGGCATCACGCTGTTTTCCAGCTATCACTGCTCGCGCTACAACACCAACACCGGCGTGCTGACCGAAGCGATGTTCGTCAGCGTTTTCAGGGAAATTGCGGCGTTCCTGGATTCGTAGGGTCTGGAATTGGCTTACAACGCCGGCGCGAACAATGCGGACAGTTTCTCCTGACCGCCTTGCAGGACGTTCAGGTCGACGTCACCGACGATGCCCTCGACGCGGCCCCTGTTGTGGTACTGCCAGTAGACCCAATCGTCGCGACCCGGCTCGAGCAGCAGTGAGCGAAGCCAGAGCGGACGGGCGGCGATCTGTCCTGCATAGGCCGTTGCTGCATCGTCGGTCAGATAGATGATGGCTTTCTTGCCAAAGGCGGCTTCAACGGGACCGAGGAAGGCCTGGAGTTCGGTGTCGAGTTGTTCGGGCGAAGGACGCTGCGGGCAATTGCCGCCGAACTCGATGTCGACAACCGGCGGCAGCAAAGGCTGGTCGTGCGGCACCACGGCGATGAAATTCTTCGCCTGGTCGGCGCCCGGCCGGCAGAAGGTGAAAAAGTGATAGGCGCCGACAGCGAGCCCGGCAGCACGAGCCTCGCGCAGATTGATGGCAAAGGCATCGTCGACATGATCGCCGCCCTCGGTCGCCTTGATGACCGCAAAGGCGACATCGGCGGCGGCAACGCGTCGCCAGTCGATCCGGCCCTGATGATGCGAAACGTCGATGCCCCTGACAGGATATTTGCCGCGATCCGGAGAAAACGCATGGAAATAGAAGAAGCCGCCAGCGACCATGAGCATTGCAAAAACCAGGCTGACCGATCCCCAGAGGATGATCCGGTTCTTCAAGACTGTCCCCTCCGGTATTCTGGCTCCTTGGCTAGAACCCTGAAAGCCAAACACTTATCCGCTTGGCTACCGCCTGGTGGCGGTCACCCGCGCTCTTTCAAGAGCCTGCCCTTCTCACGCGACCAGTCGCGCTGCTTTTCCGTCTCGCGCTTGTCATGCAGCTTCTTGCCGCGACCTACGGCGAGCAGCAGCTTGGCCCGGCCCTGGTCGTTGAAATAGATCTTCAGCGGCACCAGGGTCATGCCTTCGCGGTCGACGCTCTGCGACAGCCTGGCCATCTCGCGCTTGTTGAGCAGCAGTTTGCGGCGCCGGCGCGGCTCGTGGTTGAAGCGGTTGGCCTGCAGATATTCCGGTAGATAGGAGTTGATCAGCCAAATCTCGCCGCCCTCGACCGAGGCATAGCTGTCCTGGATGTTGGCCTGGCCCTGGCGCAGCGACTTGACCTCGGTGCCGGTCAGCACCAGGCCGGCCTCGATCGTGTCGAGCACCTCATAGGAAAACCGCGCCTTGCGGTTTTCCGCAACGGTCTTGTTGTTGGGATCGGCTTTTCTGACTTGATTCATAATGCGGAGAGGTGGCGCCTCATCCCTAATTTATCAAGCCGGCGTGCTTCATCGCCGCGTCGATCTTTTCGGCCGTCGACTGTTCGACCGTGACCAGCGGCGAACGCAGCACGTTCTCAACCTTGCCGAGCTTTGAAAGCGCATATTTGGCGCCGGACACGCCGGGTTCGATAAAGATCGCCTTGTGCAGCGGCAGCAAGCGATCCTGCAATTCCAGCGCCTTGGCGCTGTCGCCGGACAGCGTCGCCTCCTGGAATTCGGCACAAAGCCGCGGCGCGACGTTGGCCGTCACCGAGATACAGCCGACACCGCCATGCGCGTTGAAGCCGAGCGCGGATGCATCTTCGCCGGAAAGCTGGATGAAATCCTTGCCGCAGGTCATACGCTGCTCGGAAACCCGTTCGACCTTGCCGGTCGCGTCCTTGACGCCGACGATATTCTTGAAGTCGTGCGCCAGCCGGCCCATCGTCTCCGGCATCATGTCGATGACCGACCGCGGCGGGATGTTGTAGATGATGATCGGCAGCTTGGTTGCCCTGGCGACGGCGGCGAAGTGTTCATAGAGCCCGCGCTGCGTCGGCTTGTTGTAGTAGGGAGTGACGACAAGTGCAGCATCGGCGCCTGCCTGTTCGGCATATTGGACCAGGCCGATCGCTTCCGCGGTGTTGTTGGAGCCAGCGCCGGCGACGACCGGAGCGCGGCCCCTGGCCGCCTCGATGCAGACCTTGACCACCTGACGATGCTCGTCATGCGACAGCGTCGGCGACTCGCCGGTGGTGCCAACGGGAACAAGGCCTGTCGTGCCCTCCGCAAGTTGCCAGTCGACAAAGGCGCGAAAGGCTTTCTCGTCGAAACGCCCGCTCTTTTCGAACGGTGTCACGAGCGCGGTCAGCGAGCCTCTCAGCATGTTCGTCCAACTCCTTGGGACTTCTTGTTCACGCATATCGTTATCCCAACCGGTAGCCACTTCTGGGCGATATGCATGGGTGTTTTCGTCTCTGGTCTTAATGTCGCGCCTTCTAACCGAAAGCGAGGCGGCGCACCATAGTCTCGACATGGTTGCGCGGCAAGCATTGCCATGCTGCCAGCAAATGCAATGCGAACGGCCTCGATAACCTTTTGTTAACTGGCCCTTCATGACCTAAGTTTACGGTCTGGTCCGGGTCGCGAAGCTTCCGCGCCTGCTGGTGATGTGTAAAGGCTGAACGATGCCGACTAGGCGGCCTCATCTTTTCGCGCTCCTGGGCGCGGTCGTCGCGCTGATGCCGGAGATGGCAATCGGCGGCAGCGTCGACGTGCAGTTGACATCGGCCATTCCGATACCCGGCATGCAAAGCTCGCAAGATGCGGGTCCACGCGATACGGCCCCCTCTGCCAGCATCGTGCAGTTGAAGAGCGGTCTGGACGCACTGGCGGCGGGCGACATTCCCGGTGCCCGCGCCGCACGCGATGCCCTTCCCGCCCGTTCGCTCGACCAGCACATCCTTGCCTGGGGAATCGCGCTTTATGGTGGCGACAAGGTGCCGAGCGGCGACATCGCGGCCGCAGCGAAGATGTTGCCCAACTGGCCGGGGACAACCGCGCTGCGCAAGAACAGCGAACGCGCACTCTATCGCGAGAACCCCGCCCCCGACATCGTTGTGCAGGCGTTCGACGGCAGCCAGCCGCAGACATTCGAAGGCGTGATGCTTCTTGCCCGCGCCTATGTGGCCCTGGGCAAGGCAGAGGCGGCGCGTTCGGTGCTGGTGCCGTTCTGGCGCACCGCGATCCTGGAGGCCAAGGACGAGACAGCGCTGATCAAGGAGTTCGGCGGGCTGATCCCGGCCGCCGATCACCGATTCCGCATGGAGCGCATGTTCTACGCCGACCGGGTCGGCGCGGCGCAGCGCGTCGCCGGCCCGGCGCAAGCGGAGCAACTGGCCACCGCCTGGGCGGCGGCCGACAAGGGCGACAAGAACACCCCCAAGCTGCTCAAGGCGGTACCGCCTTCACAGCGTTCGGCCGGCTATTTCTTCGCGCAAGCCGAATATCTGCGCAAGCAAGACAATATTGCCGACGCCGCCGCCATTGTGATGAAGGCGCCGACGGATCGCGAAGCGCTGGTCGACCCGGATGCCTGGTGGGTGGAGCGCCGGGTACTGTCGCGCGAGCTGGTCGACAAGGGTGACATGAAGGCTGCCTACAAGATCGTCGCCATGCATGCGGCCGAAAGCACCGCGAACGCCGCCGAAGCCGAATTCCATGCCGGCTGGTACGCTCTGCGCGGCCTGAACGATCCCAGGCTTGCGGCAACCCATTTCGCGCGCATCGCCGACCTTGCCCAGGGACCGATGACATTGTCGCGCGCCTATTACTGGCTCGGCCGCGCCGCCGAAGTTGGTGGCCCGGGTAACGCAAAGGATTATTTTGCGCGCGCGGCGGCCTACGGCACGACATTCTACGGCCAGCTCGCCGCCGAGCGCATTGGTCGCCCGGCGCTGAACATCGTCTATCCCACACCGAGTGCCGCCGACCGCCAGAGTTTTGCCGGTCGCGAAGCCGTCGCCGCCATCAAGCGGCTGCAGGAGGCGGGCTACGACCGTTATGCCGAAACGCTCTATCGTGACCTTGCAGGACAGTTGACCAGCCCGGGCGAACTGGCGCTCCTGGCCGTGCTGGCGGAAAAGCAGGGCAACCACTTCATGTCGCTCAAGATCGGCAAGATCGCCGGCGCGCGTGGCATCGATGTCGGCGCGCTGTCGCATCCTTTGGGGGTCATCCCCGATAGCGCCGATATTTCCGGTTCGGGCAAGGCGCTGGCCTATGCCATCGCCCGCCAGGAAAGCGAATTCAACATCGCCGCCATATCCAGCGCCGGCGCGCGCGGGCTGCTGCAGCTGATGCCGGCAACCGCCAAGCAACTGGCGAAGAAGGCCGGGCTGCAATTCTCTCAGGCACGCCTGACCACCGATGCCGGCTACAATGCGACGCTGGGCTCAGCCTTCCTCGGCCAGCAGCTCGACCGCTTCAACGGCTCCTATGTGCTGACCTTCGCCGGCTACAATGCCGGCCCCAGCCGCGCTGCCCAATGGGTGGCGAAATACGGCGATCCGCGCGGCAAGGACATCGACGCTGTCGTCGACTGGATCGAACGGATTCCTTACACGGAAACAAGAAGTTACGTACAGCGCGTGATGGAGAACTACGAGGTCTACAAAATGCGCATTTCCGGCAAGTATGACATTGTGGGAGATCTTGTGAACGGGCGAAGTTGACGGCTTTCGTTTCCTTGCGAGAGGAGTTGGCCTCGCGCGGATCTACTCGCCTTGGCTGAGTGAAGGGCCTCGCCACCTTCGGCCCGCAAGAGGAGAAGTAACTGCTCCATTTGACCATCCCTTCCCTCGCCTGTAGCAGACGGACCATCCGGCGAGAGCAAGGGGCAGCATTCCAATGGCGAGCGAAGGTTTCTCCGATTTCTTCTACGCGGGACCCAATGGGCTGAAGCTCCATGCCCGGATCTATGGCGACGCAAATTCGCGACATTGGCCAGTCGTCTGTCTGCCCGGGCTCACCCGCAATGCACGCGACTTCCACGAACTCGCGCTCTATTTGGCCGGCAAAGCGGGAAGCCCACGCAAGGTCGTCGCCTTTGACTATCGCGGCCGCGGGCAGTCCGATTATGATCCCGATGTCAGCCGCTACAATGTCGGCGTCGAAGCCGGCGACATTCTTGCCGGACTGGCGGCATTGGGAATCGAGGAAGCCGCCTTCGTCGGCACCTCGCGCGGCGGCCTGATCATTCACGTCCTGGGTGCGCTGCGGCCGGCCATATTGAAAGCGATCGTGCTGAACGATATCGGACCGGTGATCGAGCCGGCCGGCCTTGCCCATATCCAGTCGTATCTCGAACGCAAACCGAAGCCGAAGACCTTCGCCGAAGCAGTGGCAGCCCAGCGCCGCGTTCACGGCCGGGATTTTTCAGCGCTCGCCGATGCGGACTGGGAGCGCATGGTGCTGGCGCTCTACCGCGAAACGGATCAGGGCCTGCTGCCGGATTTCGACCCGAAGCTGGTCGACACGGTTGCAAATCTCGACCTGACGCAGCCGCTGCCGGCGCTGTGGCCGCAATTCGACGCCCTGTCGGCCCTTCCCATGCTCGCCATACGCGGCGCCAATTCGAGTTTGCTGTCGGTGGGCACACAGCGGCAGATGCGGGAGCGCCATCCGGCAATGCAGACGATCACCGTCGAAGGCCAGGGTCACGCCCCTTTTCTCGAAACCGGAACCTTGCCGGGCGACATCGCCGCTTTCCTCGACAGAGCCGAGCGGCTGCCGACTCGCCTTTAAAAACCGTTGCCGGCGAGGCAAACGACAGCAGGGCGACCAAGGTAGGTTCCGAAGCCGGAATAGCATGCCTCGAATAACCCGCAGATCGGGAGATCCACGGAATTGGTTGTCCACAGCGTCTTCAAAGCGTGAACTTATCGGGACTTTGAGGCCTTCTTCATTGCCTTAGCCGTGGTCTTCACGGCTGCTGGCTCGTCTGCTGCACCGTGCGCTGCGGCGCGCGGGGACGGTTCGGGCGCTGCCTTCATGCTGTCGGCGCCGCCAGACCGGGGTACTTCCAGCACGGTAACGCAGCCGTCGAGGTCATTGGTGGCCAGATGCGCATAGCGCATCGTCATCGACAGGGTCTGATGGCCGAGCCACATCTGCACGCGCCTGATGTCGATGCCACCCTGGACAAGACGCGAGGCGCAGGTATGGCGCAGAATGTGCGGCACCACCTGGTCGTCGGCGGCCAGACCGACTTCGGCCTTCGCATCGTTCCAGATGGCGCGGTATTGAGCCTGGCTGAATGTGGTGAACGGGCCTTTCGGCCGACGGCCTTCGCCGGGAGGCAGCTTGATCACTTCCTTGACACGCTCGGTCATCGGAATGGTGCGGCTGCGGCCGGACTTGGTGATCCAGAAGGAGACGCGATGCTCCTGGATGTCGTTCCAGATCAGCCCGAGCGCCTCGCCAAGGCGGCAGCCAGTGTCGACCAGGAAGACGGAAAGCCGGTAGGCATCCTCGCTGCGGCTCCTGATGGCAGCAAACAGCCTGGCCTCCTCGTCCCTTTCAAGGAAACGAATCCGTCCCGACCGCTCCTTCTGGCGGCGGAACTCGGGCAGGCTGTGGATATCTCCCATCTTGTAGGCCTTGCGCAGCAGTTTGCTGAGGGCAGCCATCTTCCGATTGATGGTTGCGTTGCTGTTGCCGCGCTGGCGCAAGGTGCCGATAAGGTTGTCCAGGGTACTCTGGTCAAAGGCGCTGAAACGCTCCCCGAGCAGAATCTCGTCTATCTCGCCGATGAACGAGCTGACATTGTATTTATGTCGCCCATCATCCCACAATATATCTCGATATGCTGAAAAAAGATCTCCAACCCTATGCGATTTTACTTCTCGTATCCTATTGTAGGTGTAGTTAAACTTTGAGTTCTGAGAAGAAAACATCGAAAAATGATCGGAGGGCTCGCCCTCTTGAATCGCTTCGGTCGTCATCATTTGCCACACCCCCGAGTGGGATAGATTCAGCCCTATCCGCTTGGGAGCGTCCTTTCAAGAGATTTGAATCACGCAGTTGTGATTTCATCCGCCATCAGCGGATCCCACGAAACCATCCCACGGACTCTATTCAGCTACCGTTACCCCCTGTTCCTTCTGTTTGCCTTGATCCAGTCACGAAACAAAAACAGCCCGGGCGTTGATGCGCCCGGGCTGGATTTCACCTGTATGGAACCAGCCCTTAGAACGAGCGCTGGAAGCGGAGGATACCGCCGATGCTGCTCTTCTTGTCGGCGCCGGTCCAGTTGGAGAAGTCGGCGTCGTCGAACCTGCCTGCATTGAGGTAGTCGACTTCGGCCGTGACCGTGAAGCCCGGGACGACGTCGTAGGCGATGTTCGCCGCGATGCCCAGGTTCTTCCAATCGTCATACGACACCTGCGCGTTGAACGAGGTCTTCTCGTTGAACTTGTAGGTACCGCCGCCCCAGACAGCCCAGTTGCCGCCCCACTGCTTGTAGAAACCGCGACCATGGGCGTCGACAAAATTGCCGGCGTCGTCGTTGAGGTTGTCATCGGTGCCGTAACCGCCCATGACCCACAGCGACAGTGCGTCGTTGACGTTGACGTCCAAGCGAACCTTGCCGGCAACTTCTTCGTAGTTGCTGTCATAAGCGACGACACCGCTGATGGCGCCCCAGCCCTGCGTCCACTTCAGACCGCCGACGACATGCGGAACGTAGCTGTCGATCGTGCCGACAACGCCCGCGCCTTCTTCGAGCGAGACCACGGCCGAGAAGCCATTGCCCGCGTCGAAGTAGTACTGGACGACGTTGGTGTCGAAATCGCCGTAAGGAACCAGCGTATCCTGGATCACGTTGCCGGCGTAGCCGACGAACGTATCGAAGGCCGATTCGTCCTTACCAACCCGGAGACCACCGAGCTGGATCCAGGCGAAGTTCAGCGAGACGTCCTTGTTATGGGCGGTGTTGAACGGCTCGATTGCGTTGTCGTTGCCGAAGTTGAAGCGGGTCTCGGTGTAGGTCTTCAACGTGCCGAGTTCGGTTTCCTGGCCGGTCCAGGTCTTCAGCGTGAAGCGGGCATTTTTGTGCCAGGCATCATTTACCGAGCCGTCCTGGTGGTCCGCAGTCTTCGAACCGTTGAACGTGCCGACGTCGCCGCCGCCGATGTCATAACGGATGTAGCCGCCGATGCGCAGGCAGGTCTCGGTGCCGGGGATGTAGAAGTAGCCAGCGCCGTAGACGTCGCAAATCTTGACGTATTCAGCGGGCTCCGGCTCGGCGACGACGACGGCGTCGGCGGCGCGCGCACCGGAAACTGCGATCAGGGCCGCAGCGGAGCCGAGAAGAAGGCTCTTGATGTTCATTTTCTGACCTCCAGTCAAAAGTTAAAAAACGGGTCTGGGTATTCTTTGCTGAAGGACAGCGTTCCCTGCCCCATCCCCACTACCGAAAAAGATGCGCACCGCGCCGCTCCTTCGAAATCGACATTACCCATGAGCAGACGGGGTTCAACCACGATCGTACCGGCGAAAGGGCTGTGCGGCTGCTATCCCCCATCGTTGTTGCACAAATGACACGATTTGGCCTCACTCAGAAAGCTCTCATTAACCTTCGGCCCGCCCCAGCCCCTTGTTTACGGGCGAATCCGGCGATCGGCTGACGGAATCATGGCGAGGCCTTGAGCCACCAGCCAGGGAATCGCCGCAGAACCGCCGCATCGCGGAAGGCCGCAGGCCGGTGCGTTCTTATTTTTCCGTATAATGGCTTCTTTTTCCGAGATATTGGCTGGGGCTTGTTGATTGTGCCGGCGCTTTTCTTTATCCAGCGGCGCAACGGAGAGGTGGCCGAGTGGTCGAAGGCGCTCCCCTGCTAAGGGAGTAGAGGTCAAAAGCTTCTCGTGGGTTCGAATCCCATCCTCTCCGCCATCCTGCTTCGCTCTTCGAGCTTCGCAGGACAAGCCCAGACCAGACCTCAGCGCGAAGCAGGATGCCCTCCGAAGCCTCGGCGAAGGAGGGCCGCAAGCTTGCAAAAGCAGGATTGGCAATACCCTCAGCGCGAAGCAGGATGCCCTCCGAAGCCTCGGCGAAGGAGGGCCGGTCGTGTGGTATGTATACCTGCTGGAAAGTAAGACTGCCGACGGTGAGCTTATGTCCGCATTACGTCCGACCTGAAGCGACGGCTTGCCGAGCACAATGACGGAAAATCCAGTCATACATCCAAGTTCCTGCCATGGCAGATCGTCACCTATGTGGCGTTCTCGAATCAAGCCAAGGCGACTTCATTTGAGCGTTATCTCAAATCCGGTTCCGGGCACGCCTTCGCCAGCAAACGTCTGTGGTGAATGCCCCTTCCTTTGTGAAAAATCCAGGGATTCCCGGGAAAACGCAGCAATACCAATCGTTTGCTGCAAAAACACGCACCACCAAAACGGTTGTTTCGTTCGATTCTGACTGGAGGTCAGAAAATGAACATCAAGAGCCTTCTTCTCGGCTCCGCTGCGGCCCTGATCGCAGTTTCCGGTGCGCGCGCCGCCGACGCCGTCGTCGTCGCCGAGCCGGAGCCCGCTGAATACGTCAAGATTTGCGACGTCTACGGCGCTGGCTACTTCTACATCCCCGGCACCGAGACCTGCCTGCGCGTCGGCGGCTATGTCCGTTACGACATCGGCGTGGGCGACACCGGCTCGTTCGACGGTGCGAAGGCTGCCGATCACCAGGATGGCGACGACCACAACACCTACTACAAGAACACGCGCTTCACGCTGAAGACCTGGACCGGCCAGGAAACCGAACTCGGCACGTTGAAGACCTACACCGAGACCCGCTTCAACTTCGGCGACGACAATGCCTTCGACGAGCCGATCAACGCCGCCCACAACCGGGACGTCTCGCTGAACTTCGCCTGGATCCAGCTCGGTGGTCTCCGGGTTGGTAAGGACGAATCGGCCTTCGATACGTTCGTCGGCTACGCCGGCAACGTCATCCAGGATACGCTGGTTCCTTACGGCGATTTCGACACCAACGTCGTCCAGTACTACTTCGATGCCGGCAACGGCTTCTCGGCCGTGGTTTCGCTCGAAGAAGGCACCGGTACCGACACGATCGACAGCTATGTTCCGCATGTCGTCGGCGGCGTGAAGTATACGCAGGGCTGGGGCGCCATCACCGGCGTCGTCGCTTATGACAGCAATTACGAGGAAGTTGCCGGCAAGGTTCGCCTGGACGTCAATGTCAGCGACGCACTGTCGCTGTTCATCATGGGCGGCTACGGCACCGATGACAACCTCAACGACGATGCCGGCAATTTTGTCGAAGCCCATGGTCGCGGCTTCTACAAGGCGTGGGGCGGCAACTGGGCAGTCTGGGGCGGCGGCACCTACAAGTTCAACGAGAAGACCTCGTTCAACCTTCAGGTGTCTGCTGACGACTGGAAGAACGTCGGCGTTGCGGCGAACGTTGCTTATGACGTCGTTCCCGGCTTCACCGTCACGGCCGAAGTCGACTACCTCCATGCCGGCCGGTTTGACGATGCTGGCTTCATCAACCCATCGTTTACGCCTGCCGATAAGAAGAACAGCGTCGGCGGTATGCTCCGCTTCCAGCGCTCGTTCTAACAGCTATCGCTTCGAATATCGAAACCCGGCGGGCAACCGCCGGGTTTTTCATTGGGGGTTTCGACTGCGCGATTCCGCAGCGGACGATGATTGCTCTGGGATGCATCAGGTGTTTGGATCAGGCGGGCGGCAACGATTGCTCATCGCGCGCAACTTGCACCCGCCTACTGACCGCGCTAGCAAGAAGCCCCTTCCCTCACGCGAGCTTTTGCCATGCGTCTGCGCCCTCACCTTATGCCGCTCGTTGCAGCGCTTCCGTCGACCGTGCCGTTTGTCGGCCCCGAAGCGCAGGAGCGCGACCGCGGGCGTGCATTCCGCGCCCGCATCGGCGCCAATGAGAGCAGCTTCGGGCCGTCGCCGCGCGTCATCGCCCGGATGGCCGAGATCGCGCGCGACATGTGGATGTATTGCGATCCCGACAATCACGACCTGAAAGTGGCCGCGGCAGCGCATCATAATCTGAAGGTCGAGAACGTCGTGGTCGGCGAAGGCATCGATGGCCTGCTTGGCCTGGTGGCGCGCATGTATGTGGCGCCTGGCGATGCGGTGGTCACCTCGCTCGGCGCCTATCCCACCTTCAACTTCCACATTGCCGGTGTCGGCGGACGGCTTGTCACCGTGCCCTATGCGAACGACCACGAGGATTTGGAAGGGCTGCTGGCTGCGGCCGCCAGAGAGAAAGCGCCGCTGGTCTATCTGTCCAATCCGGACAACCCCATGGGGAGCTGGTGGGAAGCGGCCGAGCTGACGCGCTTCATCGAAGCGCTGCCGGAAACCACCATGCTCGTGCTCGATGAAGCCTATGGAGAATTGGGGCCGGCCTCCGCACTGCCGCCCATCGACGTCTCGCGGCCAAACGTCATCCGCATGCGCACCTTTTCGAAAGCTTACGGGCTTGCCGGCATACGCTGCGGCTATGCGGTCGCCGAGGCCCAGGTGATCAGCGATTTCGAGAAGATCCGCAACCACTACGGCGTCAGCCGCATGGCGCAGGTGGCGGGCGTCGAGGCGCTCGCCGACCAGGATTATCTGGATTCAGTGGTGGCGCGGGTGGCGGCAGGGCGCCGGCGCATCGCGCAGATAGCCGAACAGAACGGGCTGACGCCGCTGCCGTCGGCGACCAATTTCGTCACCATCGATTGCTGCCGCGACGGCGCTTTCGCGCTGAAGATCCTGCAAGGCCTGTTGTCGCGCGACGTCTTCATCCGCAAGCCGATGGCGCCGGGGCTCGATCGTTGCATCCGCGTCAGCGTCGGACTGGACCACGAGCTTGACATTTTTGCCGAGGAACTGCCCGGCGCACTGGCCGCCGCCCGTGGAAACTAAACGAGCGTTGCCATAGCGGCGACACTTGCCGGCCCGTTAGAGATCGAGTTCCCAGTTCTGGCCGGTGAGTTCCTTGCCGAAACTGTGATGGCGCTCCTGTGAAACCAGTCTGAACCCGGCGCGCTCATAAATCGCGCGGGCGGCGACCAGAATGTCATTCGTCCACAGAACGAGCTTGATGTAGCCGCAGGCGCGCGCCTGGTTCACGCATTCCGCAACCAGGCGCTTGCCGATGCCCAACCCGCGCGCCGCAGCCTCGACATGCAGCAGCCGCAGTTTCGCGACCTCGTCGTCCTGGTGAACCAGAAACACCGCGCCAAGCGGGAGGCCGGCGCGTTCGGCGATCCAGCAGAAATCGCGCCCTGGCTTGAAATTGCGGATGAAGTCGGCTCCGATTTCGGCAACCAAGGCTTCGAACTCGATGCTCCAGCCATATTCCTCGGCGTAGAGCTGGGCCTGACGCTGCACCACCCAGCCAATGTCGCCGACGCGATGCGGACGCAACGTCACGACGGGGGGCGCCGTCTGGCCTTCAGCCGCCGGATCGCCCAGCAGCTCCGCTGCCTTGCGCAAGGCGTCGCCGAGTTCGGCCAAGCGGTGGTCGGGCAGGTTCTCGATAAGCCGGGAAGTGTCGCGGTCCGCCGCGGCCTGCAGACCGGCAAGGGCGGCCCGCCCCCTTGCCGTCAGCGACAGGATACGCCTTCGCCGGTCGACCGGATCGGTCCGGGTCTCGGTCAGGCCTTCGCCGGCGAATTTTCGCAGGATCCGCGTCAGATAGGCCGCGTCGAGACGCAGTTGCCTGGCGATGTCGGAGGCGGCCGGGCCGACATCGATGTCGAATGTCTCCGAAAGGAAGCCTCGCTCGCCGGCGATTTCCGCCGCCGCCGGGCGATCCCGATGACCAAGCTCGAACAGGACGCGCGCCTCGGTGAGCGTGAACGGGCTCTGCGTCAAGGTCTCGTCGAGAAGGCCGACAGTGCGGGTGTAGAAACGGTTGAAGTGCCTGATATCGGCCACCAAAGCACTGCGTTGGTCCAGCATCTGCGTTCAGCCCTTGGGTGATGATAGCCACAGTGTTAGAAATTTAGTGGACTGAGTCAATTAAATTCGAGTTCGACTCGGGCCCCCTCCATCCTCGTTCGACCGGCCTGTTGCATTCCCCGTCGCCTGCGCCAGATTCCAGCAGACGAGCCTCGGGAGAGACGCAATGGCTGACGATCGCAAGGCAGTGCGTGTGCGGGCCCACGGCAAGGTGCAAGGCGTCGGCTACAGGATCTGGGTCCGAAGCCAGGCCGCCAGCCTTGGGCTTGCGGGCTGGGTGCGCAATGAAGCGGATGGCTCGGTGACCGCTGAGATTGCCGGCACAGGCGAAGCCGTCTCGACCATGATCGGCCGGCTTTGGAAAGGACCGCCGGGAGCGTCCGTTTCCGGGGTTGACGTCGAGGATGCGGTATCCAGCAATCCTGTTACCGGCTTCCGGATCGATGCCTGATGCGGCTTCGGCATACCTCTTGAATTAATTGAACGTTCGTTTTATTAATTCGCAACAAGGGAGGCTCATTTGGCGCGCACGACCGGATCCGATGGCGGGAAGACCGAGGCGGCAGCCCGCGAGGCGGCAGTCAACCTGATCGCGCGGCTCGGCTATGAGGCGATGTCGATGCGCCAACTGGCATCCGAAGTAGGCGTGCAGGCAGCTGCGCTTTATCGCTATTTCCCGACCAAGGAGGATTTGCTGTTCACGCTGATGCGCGAGCATATGGAGGAGCTGATCGCAGCCTGGAACGCCGCACGGCCCGCCGATGCCGATCCGGCAAGCCGGCTTTCGGCCTATGTCGAGAACCACATCGCCTTCCACATCGCCCGCCGCCATGCGACGCATGTTTCGAACATGGAGCTGCGCAGCCTGTCGCCCGAAAGGCTGACGCAGATACTGCGGATGCGCACGGCCTACGAGAAGGAACTCCGCGCCATTCTGCGTGACGGCGCCGAGACAGGCGTCTTCAGCATCGAAGACACCCGCCTCACCGCCATGGCGATGATCCAGATGATGACCGGCGTCATCGTCTGGTTCCGGCCGGGCGAGCGGCTGTCGATCGCAGAAGTCACGGCGACATATCTTTCGATGACGATGCGGCTCGTCGGCGCGAGGATCGACACGTACAGCGCCGCACGTCCGTTTGGACGCGCAAACGACGCCGTGGGATTTTAGTTTCGCGCATGATCTTTTCCGAAAATCCAAGTCGATTTTCGGGGGTCATGCGGCAGGAGGAACCGGATGTACACGAACACGCTCAGCTTCGGGCATGACGAGGATGTCGAGGCATTGCGCGAGCTGGTGCGGCGCTTCGCCCAGGACAGGATCGCGCCGATCGCGGCGGAAATCGACCGCTCGAACGAATTCCCGGCGCATCTGTGGACGGAACTCGGCAATCTCGGCCTCCTCGGCATCACCGCCGATCCGGAGTTCGGCGGCAGCGGCATGGGTTACCTCGCCCATGTGATCGCGGTCGAGGAGATATCAAGGGCCTCGGCTTCGGTCGGCCTGTCCTACGGCGCCCACTCCAATCTCTGCGTCAACCAGATCAACCGCTGGGCAACGCCCGCGCAGAAGGAGAAATTCCTGCCGCCGCTTTGCTCGGGCGAGCGCGTCGGCGCGCTAGCCATGTCGGAGCCCGGCGCCGGCTCCGACGTCGTCTCGCTCAAGCTGCGCGCCGAAAAGCGCAACGACCGGTACGTGCTCAACGGCACCAAGATGTGGATCACCAACGGCCCGGACGCCGAGACGCTGGTGGTCTATGCCAAGACCGATCCGGAGCGCCATGCGCGTGGTATCACCGCCTTCATCGTCGAAAAGGCCTTTGCCGGATTTTCGGTCGCGCAAAAGCTCGACAAGCTCGGCATGCGCGGCTCCAACACCGGCGAACTGGTTTTCGATAATGTGGAGGTGCCGTTCGACAACGTGCTGCACGAGGAAGGGCGTGGCGTCGAGGTGCTGATGTCCGGTCTCGACTACGAGCGCACGGTGTTGGCCGGTGGCCCGATCGGCCTGATGGCCGCCTGCCTCGACGTCGCGGTCCCCTATGTGCATGAGCGCAAGCAGTTCGGCCAGGCGATCGGGGAATTCCAGCTGGTGCAAGGCAAGCTCGCCGACATGTACACGACGATGAACGCCGCGCGCGCCTATGTCTACGCGGTCGCCGCCGCCTGCGACCGCGGCCAGACCACCCGCAAGGACGCCGCAGGCTGCATTCTGTTTGCCGCCGAAAAAGCAACGCAGATGACGCTTGACGCGCTCCAGCTTCTGGGCGGCAACGGCTACATCAACGATTATCCGACCGGCCGGCTGCTGCGCGACGCCAAGCTCTACGAAATCGGTGCCGGCACCAGCGAAATCCGGCGATGGCTGATCGGCCGCGAGATCATGGCGGAGGGGGTATAGCATGGCCGTCCTCCGGACCCAGATCTCCCCTTCCTCCGATACCTTCCACACCAATGCCGAACGCATGCGGGCGCTGGTCGGCGATATCGCCGAAAAGGCCGCGAGCGTCGAGCGCGGTGGCTCGGAAGAGGCGCGCGAGCGACACGTCGCGCGCGGCAAGCTGCTGCCGCGCGAGCGGCTGGCGCAATTGCTCGACACCGGGTCGCCCTTTCTCGAGATCGGCCAGTTCGCCGCATGGTCGATGTATGGCGAGGACATTCCCTCCGCCGGCATCATCGCCGGTATCGGGCGCGTCGAAGGCACGGAAGTGATGGTCGTCGTCAATGACGCCACGGTGAAGGGCGGCACCTATTACCCGCTGACGGTGAAGAAGCATCTGCGCGCGCAGGAGATCGCGCTGCAGAACAATCTGCCTTGCGTCTACCTGGTCGACAGCGGCGGCGCCAACCTGCCCAACCAGGACGAGGTGTTTCCCGACCGCGAGCATTTCGGGCGCATATTCTACAACCAGGCCAACATGTCCGCCTCAGGCATCCCGCAGATCGCCTGCGTCATGGGTTCGTGCACGGCGGGCGGCGCCTATGTGCCGGCAATGTCGGACGAGACGATCATGGTGCGCAACCAGGCGACCATCTTCCTCGGCGGTCCCCCGCTGGTGAAGGCCGCCACCGGCGAGGACGTCAGCGCCGAGGATCTCGGCGGCGCCGACGTCCATACACGGCTCTCCGGCGTCGCCGACCACTACGCGCTCGACGACGAGCATGCGCTGGCCATCTGCCGGCGCATCATCAAGAACCTCAATCGGAACAAGACCGTAAGCCTTGCCGTCCAGAAACCGATTCCGCCGCTTCATCCGGCAGATGAGATCTACGGCATCGTGCCGACGGATCTGCGCCAGCCCTATGACGTGCGCGAGGTGATCGCGCGCCTCGTCGACGGTTCGGAGTTCGATGAGTTCAAGCAGAATTACGGCACCACGCTCGTCACCGGCTTTGCCCATCTCCACGGCATGCCGGTCGGCATCATCGCCAACAATGGCGTGCTGTTTTCCGAAAGCGCGCTGAAGGGCGCGCATTTCATCGAACTGTGCTGCCAACGCAAGATTCCACTGGTGTTCCTGCAGAACATCACCGGCTTCATGGTGGGGCGCAAATATGAGGCAGGCGGCATCGCCAAGGACGGCGCCAAGCTGGTGATGGCAGTCGCCACCGCCCGCGTGCCCAAGGTCACCGTGATCATCGGCGGCTCGTTCGGCGCCGGCAACTACGGCATGTGCGGGCGCGCCTACTCGCCCCGCTTCCTGTGGATGTGGCCGAACGCCCGCATTTCGGTGATGGGCGGCGAGCAGGCGGCGACGGTGCTGGCCATGGTCAAGCGCGAGGGTATCGAGCGCAAGGGCGGCGAATGGAGCGCTGACGAAGAAGCGAAGTTCAGGAAGCCGATCCTGATGAAATACGAGCATGAAGGCCACCCGCTCTATTCCTCCGCAAGGCTATGGGACGACGGCATCATCGATCCGGCCAAGACGCGCGAGGTGCTGGCGCTCAGCCTCTCGGCCGCGCTCAACGCGGAGATCGAGGAAACGCGCTTCGGCGTGTTCAGGATGTGAAATGGGCGAGGTGCAGGACAGGATCCGCATTAACGTCGGCGACATCACCAAGTTGGATGTCGACGCCATTGTCAACGCGGCCAATTCCTCGCTGCTCGGCGGCGGCGGGGTCGACGGCGCCATTCACCGGGCGGCGGGGCCGGAACTCCTCGCCGAATGCCGCACGCTCAACGGCTGCAAGACCGGCGATGCAAAGTTGACCAAGGGCTATCGGCTGCCGGCCCGCTACGTCATCCATACGGTCGGTCCAGTCTGGCAGGGCGGCGGCAAGGGCGAGGCGGAGTTGCTCGCCTCCTGCTATCGGCGTTCGCTCGAAATCGCCGCCGATAAGGAATGCCGCTCGGTCGCCTTTCCGGCGATCTCGACGGGCATCTACCGCTATCCGAGGGATGAGGCGGCAGCAATTGCAGTCGGCGCTGTAAATAGCTTCTTGAGCGGAAATACGACGCCGCAGACCGTCATCTTCTGCTGCTTCGACGAACAAATGGCCGAACTATACCGTGAGGCCGTTGCTTCCTCGAGGCGAACGCAGTCTACGGAGGTTTCATGTTCACAAAGATCCTGATCGCCAACCGAGGCGAGATCGCATGCCGGGTGATCCGCACGGCGCGCAGGATGGGGGTGCGCACGGTTGCCGTCTATTCCGATGCCGATGCGAAATCCCTGCATGTCGAGATGGCCGACGAGGCGGTACATATCGGTGCCTCGCCTGTCAGCGACAGCTATCTGCGCGGCGACAAGATCGTCGCGGCCGCCTTGGCGACAGGCTCGCAAGCCGTTCATCCCGGCTATGGCTTCCTGTCGGAAAATCCTGATTTCGTCGACCAGGTGGCGGCCGCGGGGCTCACCTTCATCGGCCCGTCGGCGGCCTCTATCCGCGCCATGGGGCTGAAGGATGCCGCCAAACGGCTGATGGAAAAGGCCGGCGTGCCCGTCGTGCCGGGCTACCATGGCGAGGCACAGGAGATCGTGGTCCTGGCCTCTAAGGCACGCGAAATCGGCTACCCCGTGCTGATCAAGGCGCGGGCCGGCGGCGGTGGCAAGGGCATGCGCCGGGTCGAGCACCCCGACGAGTTTTCCGAAGCGCTGTCGAGCGCACGACGCGAGGCGAAATCCGCTTTTGGCGACGACCGTGTACTGGTGGAAAAATATATCGACAAACCGCGCCACATCGAGGTGCAGGTTTTCGGCGACAATTTCGGCAATGCCGTCCATCTGTTCGAACGCGACTGCTCGGTGCAGCGACGCCATCAGAAGGTTATCGAGGAAGCCCCCGCCCCCGGCATGACGGAGGCGTTACGCAAGGCGATGACCGAGGCGGCGGTGAAGGCCGCCAAGGCGATCAGCTACTGCGGTGCCGGCACCATCGAATTCATCGTCGATGCCTCGCAAGGCCTGACGCCTGACCGCTTCTGGTTCATGGAGATGAACACGAGGTTGCAGGTCGAGCACCCGGTCACCGAGATGGTCACCGGCACTGATCTGGTAGAATGGCAGTTGCGGGTCGCATCCGGCGAGAAGCTGCCGAAAACGCAAGGCGAGATAAAGCTAGCCGGCCACGCCTTCGAGGCGCGCCTCTATGCCGAGGATGCCGCAAGGGAGTTTCTGCCTGCGACCGGCACGCTGCATCATCTGAAATTTCCCGACATGGTTCCCCAAGGGGCCGCCATGCGTGTCGAAACCGGGGTGCGGGCCGGCGACGCCATTTCTCCCTATTATGATCCGATGATCGCCAAGCTGGTGGTGCATGGCGGGGACAGGCCGGCTGCGCTGGAGGCACTCGGCGCGGCGCTTGCGCGAACCGAAGTCGCCGGTTCGATCGTCAATACCGCCTTCCTCGCCGCGCTGGTGACCGATCCGGACTTTTCGGCGGGCGACGTCGATACCGGCCTGATAGGCCGCCACCAGCAGGCGCTGACCGAGATTGCGCCGCCGAGCGGCGAAACGGTCGCGGCCGCGGCCATAGCGGCCTCCGGGGCGGGCGCGCTGCCGGCATCGGATGATCCATGGTCGTCACTTGCCGGCTACACGCATTTCCATGGCATGGCACGACAGATCCGGCTGAAGTTTGGCGAGGACGATATTCTGGCAAGGGTTTCGGTACGACCAGACCGGCGTTCCCAGGTGACGCTCCATGCACCCTATGACAGCGCCAATTCGCATGACCTTCGCGCCGTTCCTCGCCTCGCCCGCTGGCCAGGCCACATCACGATATTCGAAGGCGCGGCCGGCTATACGTTCGCGGTGCCGGACCCGTTGGCCAGAGGCGATGATGCGGCGGCGGCGTCAGGCAGTTTGCGCGCGCCGATGCCGGGACTGGTCAAGCTTGTGCGGGCGACAAAGGGCGATACGGTGATGAAGGGGCAACCGCTGCTTATTCTCGAGGCGATGAAGATGGAGCACACCATCGCCGCGCCCCATGATGGCGTGATCGCCGAGATCGCCACCGAGGGCGCGCAGGTTACCGACGGCACTGTGCTGGTGCGGTTCGAGGATATGCAAGGCTGACAGCCTCGCTGCCGGACGCCAAGCGTCCCTGTCCTGCCGGACAGAGAGAGGCGCCGTAGAATGTCGACCGCCGTTATATGTCCATGGCAAGACACACAGGCAGAAATGAAATGGCCGGGACGAGCCCGGCCATTTCATCGATATAGGCAGCGATTACGGCTGGATCGGCGCATACTTGCCGTCGTGCCACTGGTTGATGTCGTAGCTGGCGTTCTTGAGGTCGCCCTTCTCGTCGAAGGTGACATTGCCGACAACCGTGCTGATTGGCTGCCCGTTCTTCAGCGCCTCGGCGACCTTGGCCGGATCATCGCTGCCGGCACGCTTGATGCCTTCCGCAAAGGCCTGGATCGTGGCGTAGGAGAATAGCGTGAAGCCTTCCGGCACGAAACCGCCGGCTTTGATCTTCTCGACGGCTGCCTTGGCTTCCGGCTTTGCCTGAGGATCCGACGGGAAGACGAACATGGTCCCTTCGCCGGCCGGGCCGGCAACCTGCCAGAATTCCGGCGAGGCTATCGAATCCGGCATGATCAGCTGGAACTTGATGCCCTGTTCCGCCGACTGGCGCAGGATCAGGCCAGCCTCCGGGTGGTAACCGCCGAAATAGACAACGTCGGCCTTGAGGTCCTTGAGCTTGGTGACGAGCGCCGAATAGTCCTTTTCGCCGGCATTGATGCCTTCATAGTCCACTTCCTTCAGGCCGCCGGCATTCATCGTGGCCTTGACCGCATCGGCAACGCCCTGACCGTAGGCACTCTTGTCATGCAGGATGACGACGTTCTTGCCGGCATACTTCTTCGCGATCCAGGGGCCGATGAAGGCACCCTGCGCATCGTCACGCGTATAGAGGCGCATGATCGTCGGCCAGCCGGCCTTCGCTGCGGCGTCGGTCAGCACCGGGTTCGAGGAGGCCGGGCTCATCATCAGGGCACCGGCTTCGGCATAGACGGCGGAAGCCGGAATGCTCGAACCCGAGCAAGCGTGGCCGTCGATGAACTTGACGCCATTGGCGACGATACGGTTGGCGACCGAAACCGCCTGCTTCGGGTCGCACTGGTCATCCTCGATATCGAGCTTGATCTGGCGACCGTCGACACCGCCGGCAGCATTGATCGCGTCGGCGGCAGCCTGCGCGCCCTGCTTGAACTGATCGCCAATGGTGGCGAGCTGTCCGGTCATCGGACCGACCACCGAAAAGGTGATGTCGTCGGCATAGGCGACCGGCGCGCTCATCATCAGGCCGAAAATGGCCGCGTTCAAAATACTTAATTTTTTCATTGCGGTATGACTCCTCCACTCACGCGCGGCCGCCCCGGCCACGCTTCTTCCAGAGAGGCCGGACAATTTCATCCTTCGTGTGGCCTGTCTAGGCGCATTGGCGGCGCTCGATTAGGCCTGCGGAGCATCTCTGGAGCAAAAAGGCAAAAGCCGCGCCGGCCTTGTTCCGGCCGGTCGCGGCTTTGCCTGTCGAGCTGTTTCTCAAGCGCCCCCGCACTCGAACCCAACTCGCCTTCCCTGTCTTCCTGCTGGCCCTGATCTTTCCGAAACCGGATCATGGCCGCCGCGCCGCTGGCCCTGTCGGGCGTGCCGCGTTCTTGGTTTTGTCACGTGGCCGTCTTACCGCGGCCTTGTCCTTGCCTGGCGGACCAGAAGGCCGCCCTGCCTTATCTCTAAATTCAGTGCATCGTCATCCATTCGCGGGCTTCGCGCAGCGCCTTGGCGATCTCGACCTTCGACATCGCAGCCGACAGTTCCGAACGCAATTCCGCAGCGCGGGCCGAACCCTTGATCGCGGCGATGTTGAACCATTTGTGGGCGGCGACGACATCGGTCTCGCAATCGCGGCCCGTCGCATACATCATCCCCAGTTCGAAAAGAATGTCGGCCTGGGCAGTTGCCCCCATGGCGCCGAAGCCTGCTTCAAGCATTTCAAAACGTGCCATTTTTCAATCCTCTCTTCCGGCCCTGTCTGGCTCCCGAGAGCTGCCTCCGTTTGTCTGCCCGGGCTGCTCTTTCGATGCTTTCGAGAATGCCGCTCAGGCTTGAATCCGTCGTTAAATGGCGTGCTTAATTTGAGGAAAACAAAGCTAAAACAATAGGTAAACGTGGAAATTCGTTAAGGATACAAAGCCAGCGATTCAGCCGGATAGCGCCAAATTTGACGACAATTTTCGCGGGCGGAATCAACACTCTGCTAACCACGCGAAACAAACGCCGCGCATGCATGCATTCATTTCCCTGCCGACATTGCTTCCGTCGGCGCATCTGAATTGCCAAAGCTTCCGCTGCGGCACCGCTTTTGTTTTGCAGGGAGCTGGATTAGCTTACGTTTGCGTAAGCGGCAGACCGGCGAGGCGTAGCCTCCTGCCGGTATCCAAGGGAGGAAAGATGTTTCGAAAAGCAAGCCTGGCCCTGGCGGCCACTTTGATCCTGACCGGTCTGGCCTGGGCCGATCCGATCGAGGGAAACTGGAAGACGCAGGCCGGCGATACCGCGGCCATCGGGGGCTCGGGTTCATTTTCCATCACGCTGAAGTCTGGCAAATATGCCGGCAAGACCATCGGTTCGCTCAAGGCGTCCGGCGACAACAAATACACCGGCAACATAACCGACCCGGCAAACGACAAGACCTACTCCGGCAAGGCGACACTATCGGGCACCTCGCTGAAAATGAGCGGTTGCGTGCTCGGCGGGCTGATCTGCAAGAGCCAGACCTGGCACAAGCTCTGATCGACCCCATCCTTGCGACATGAAAACGGGGCCGGCAGGCCCCGTTTTCGTTTCATGATCCTGGCATGCTGTGCCGGCAGCCATGCTCCTTATGGCCAGCGCCGCCTCAAAATCCATCAACCGATTTGAACGGCAGATGAACGTCGGCATCAGAGCCGGTTCAGTCGTGCCCGGGCATTCTCCTGCGTATTGAAGGAGACACGACCAATGCTCGCCCGCCGCTTCACCATCGTCTGCCTGCTGGTGAGCCTGTTTGGAATGTTCTTCGCCATCCTCGTCGCCGAAGCGGGCCGTCCGGCCCGTTCCTGGGACGAGGCCAGTTCCAGAACCTGCCGCCTCGCCTGCCCGACCACCCTTCGCCCCTGAGACAGAAACCAAAGACCTGACCAAACCAAGACCTCGAAAGAAAAGCAAAGACCATGAACCGCATCGCCGCCAACCTCTTCAAAACCGTTCGGCTTCTGCCGCGGGCGGCGCTCATCCTGGCGTTTCTTGCCGCGCCGGTCCTGGCCGTACCGATGATGCGTGCCGATGCCGGTTCCACGATCGACGCGCCAGCACTGAAGAAGTCGGGCGTCGGTTTCGTGCTGCTGGTCAGCCTGCAGCGCGGATAAATTGCGCCTTCGATCGGGACACCCCTCCCAACCGCCTTTCCAAATCTCTATATTGAGCCATGGAAAAGCGAATCTATCCCCAAGCCATCGAATCTGTCGTCATGCCCGAGCCTTTTGGCCGGCAAAGCTTCGACACCGCAGAAAAGGCCGTCGCGGCGTTGCAAGCCCTTTATGACCGCAACACCAAGTTCCTGCGCGACTCCTTCGCGGCGCTTGCCGCCGGCGGCGACAGCAGCAAGCGCTACCGCGCCTTCTACCCGGAGATCGGCGTCACGACCAACTCGTTCACCCAGATCGATTCGCGCCAAGCCTATGGCCACATGCCGACGCCGGGGCATTTTTCCACCACCATCACCCAGCCGAGCCTGTTCGAAAGCTATCTGGTCGAGCAATTGCGTCTGATCATGCGCAACCACGGGGTCGCGGTCACGGTCTCGGAATCGACAACGCCGATCCCGCTGCATTTCGCCTTTCTCGAAGGCACCCATGTCGACGGAACCGCGGCCGAGCGTATCCAGCGGCCTATCCGAGACCTGTTCGACGTGCCAGATCTCGACGGTACAGACGACCAGATCGCCAACGGCACGTTCGAAGTGGCGTTCGGAGAACCAAGGCCGCTGGCGCCCTTCACCGCGCAGCGGATCGACTATTCGCTCCACCGCCTGTCGCACTATACCGCGACCACGCCGCAGCATTTCCAGAATTTCGTGCTGTTCACCAACTATCAGTTCTATATCGACGAGTTCGTGGCGCGCGCCCGTGACCTGATGGAGGATGGCGGCGGCGGATATGCCGAATTCATCGAACCGGGCAACGTGGTCACCAAAGCCGGGCAGAGCGCCCCGAGCGAAGGGGTGGCGCCGCAGCGCCTGCCGCAGATGCCGGCCTACCACTTGAAGAAGCCGAACCATGGCGGGATCACCATGGTCAATATCGGTGTCGGACCCTCCAACGCCAAGACGATCACCGATCATATCGCTGTGCTGAGGCCGCATGCCTGGGTGATGCTCGGCCATTGCGCGGGCCTGCGCAATACGCAGGCGCTGGGCGATTATGTGCTGGCGCATGCCTATGTGCGCGAGGATCACGTGCTGGACGACGACCTGCCGGTCTGGGTGCCGATCCCGCCGCTGGCCGAAATCCAGGTGGCATTGCAGGAAGCGGTGGCCGAAGTCACCGGCCTGTCCGGGTACGATCTCAAGCGCATCATGCGCACCGGCACTGTAGCCACCATTGACAACCGCAACTGGGAACTGCGCGACCAGCGCGGACCGGTGCAGCGGCTTTCGCAGTCGAGGGCGATCGCACTTGACATGGAATCGGCAACGATCGCGGCCAATGGCTTCCGCTTCCGCGTGCCTTACGGCACGCTCTTGTGTGTCTCCGACAAGCCGCTGCATGGCGAACTGAAGCTGCCCGGTATGGCGACCGAATTCTACAAGCGGCAGGTGGCGCAGCACCTCACCATCGGCATCAGGGCGATGGAAAAGCTTTCGGAAATGCCGATGGAGCGGCTGCATTCGCGCAAGCTCAGAAGTTTTTCGGAAACGGCCTTCCAGTAGCCGATCTGCGCGCCGCCAGAGCCATTCGCCGTCTTGCCGGCGATTCGCCATCTTGCCGGCAATTCGCTATCTTGATTGAGCCGCATTTTTGCCGATAACCGGGCGGGGACCATCGCAGGCAACTCATGCAGATCTGATCCGATGAAACGCAGTCAAGACATGGCGGCTTCACTGGTATTCATCGTGATGATGACGCTCTCGGTCGCGCTGGTGGCCGGCTTCTTAGGCGCGTTGCACCCGGCGCTCGATTCCTTTTCGCATTTCCGCATTCACCTCGCCGTGCTGATGGCGCTTTGCGCGCTGCCGCTGCTGGCGACATCGTTTCGCGTGCAAGCGGCCGCGGCCCTGGTTTTTGCCGTGGCCGCTCTTGCCACCGCTTCGACCGCCTTGCCCCGGCCGTGGCCGGTTCAGGCGGTCGCCAAACCCACCGACCAGGTAGTCTACAGCCTGCTGCAGATGAATCTGCGCTACGACAACCCGACGCCGAAAAAAGTGCTGTCACTGATCGGCCGGACCAATCCCGACGTCATCACCCTGGACGAGGTGTCGGCGATGTGGGCGACGGAGCTTGGCTACATCGCCAGCGCCTATCCATACCGGATCCTCTGTCCCTATCCCAACGGCGTATTCGGCGTCGCGCTGCTCTCGCGGCGGCCCTTTCTCGCCGGCACCGCGCCACATTGCGAGCGCCGGGGCGCAATGGCCGTTGCGACCATCGATTTCGGCGGCAGGAGCGCCGACGTCGCCGCCATCCATCTCAGCTGGCCGTGGCCGCGGGAACAGTATTGGCAGATCGGCGAACTCTCGGAGCAGCTTTCATCGCTCGGCCAAACCGCCATCATGGCCGGCGATTGCAACGCGGTGCCATGGAGCGCCGCGGTGCGGCGCGTCGCCGCTCTCGGCGGACTGACGGTCATGCCGTCGGCCGGGTCGACCTGGATTCACCGGAAGCTGCCCGACTTCCTGCGCCGCTATGCAGGCCTCCCGATCGACCAGGCGTTCAGCAAGGGCGGCGTGACCATTCTGTCGTCAACGCGACTGGAAGATACCGGCTCCGACCATCTTCCCGTACTCGTGGAGTTCTCGCTTCGCCCCGACGACAGGCTGCCCCATGACGAGCATGAGAGCGCGCTCGCGGCGAGCGACCTTGAAAACAATCCGCGCGGTTGATGCTTCGGCATTCTCAGGGTTTGGTCAACGCTTCGACAAGGTGCTCGACAGGCCCGCCGCCGCGATGCTCGCGCGCATCGAAAGCGTTCTGCTTGGCTTCGTATTCGACATAGATGGCCTTGATCCGGCGCCGCGCCTCGAGATGCGTGCCGGTGCAGAACCAGTTGTCCGGGCGCCGCAGGCCGGCAAGCGCGGTCTCGGTGGCCCGCATCATCCGCCTCGCGATACCGCCATGCGTCTGCTCGTGCTTGCGAACGCCGATCATGAAAAGGTCCCAACGCTTGCGCAGGACAGGGCTTGCCGACGAGAGCCGCGGGAAAGTGTAGGTCAGGTTGAGCGTCCCGTTGGCCTGCCGCAGATGGCAGGCACCATCCTTCCGGACGATATTGAGATCCCAATGCACGGCGTAACCGGTTTCGGCGATGGCACGCGCCATATAGCCGTGCTTGGGTCCCAGCCGGTCCATTGCCTCGACAAGGGCGGCTCCGGTATTTCCAGCGACATCATAGGTGCGGATGTGAACGGTGAGCTTTGTGCCCGCCGACGCGGCTGATGCGCAAAGCAGCATGAAGGCCATGGCGAGCATCGTCGGGCTGGTCAGGCGCATGTCCGCCTCCTTTGTCGGAGCCGAGCAGACCACACTCGGCGGAAGGCTTCAACGGGCTTGATCGAGGCAGGCGGTCGACGGCGACAGACAAGTCCGCCGCCGCTCGCATGTTTTCGTGACGGCTTAGCCGGGCACGCTCACATGTTCTGATAGACCGGGCCTTCGCCACCTTGCGGCGGCACCCAGTCGATATTCTGGTTCGGATCCTTGATGTCGCAGGTCTTGCAGTGGACGCAGTTCTGCGCGTTGATGATAAAGCGCACGTCCTTGGCCGCCGGATCGGCAGCGGCATTGCCGTCCTTGTCGACCCATTCGTAGACGCCTGCCGGGCAGTAGCGCGTCGAAGGTCCGGCAAAGACGTCATGCTCGGAACGCTTCTGCAGCTCCATGTCCGCGACCAGCAGATGCACCGGCTCGTTTTCCTCGTGGTTGGTGTTGGACAGGAACACCGAGGACAAGCGGTCAAAGGTCAGCACGCCATCGGCCTTGGGATAGTCTATTTTCTTGTGCTTCGCGGCAGGCTCTAGCGTGGCATAGTCGGCCTTGCCATGCTTCAGCGTGCCGAAGGGCGAGAAGCCGAACAAAGTGTTCAGCCACATGTCCAGCCCGCCAATGGCGACGCCGGCGATGGTGCCGAAGCGCGACCACAGCGGCTTGACGTTGCGCACCTTCTTCAGATCCTTGCCGATGTCTGTCGCCCGCCACGCGGCTTCGTAAGCGGAGAGCTCGTCATTGGCGCGGCCGGCGGCGATTGCCTCGGCGACATGCTCGGCCGCCAGCATTCCCGACAACACGGCATTGTGCGAGCCCTTGATGCGCGGGACGTTTACGAGGCCGGCGGCGCAGCCCATCAACGCGCCACCCGGGAAGCACAGTTTCGGTACCGACTGCCAGCCGCCTTCGGTAATCGCGCGCGCGCCATAGCCCAACCGCCTGGCGCCCTCGAAAGTACCGCTGATCGCCGGGTGGGTCTTGAAGCGCTGGAACTCCTCGAACGGCGACAGCCAGGGGTTCTTGTAATTGAGGTGGACGACGAAGCCCACCGCCACCTGATTGTCGTCCAGATGATAGAGGAAAGAGCCGCCGCCGGTCTTGAGATCGAGCGGCCAGCCGAAGGAGTGCTGGACGAGACCCGGCCTGTGCTTCTCCGGCTTGACCTGCCACAGTTCCTTGAGGCCGATGCCGTATTTGCCCGGCTCGCGGCCCTCGGAAAGCCTGAACCTGGCGATCAACTGCTTGGCGAGCGAGCCGCGCGCGCCCTCTCCGATCAGCACATATTTGCCCATCAGCGCCATGCCCGGCGCGAAACCCGGGCCGTGTGTGCCATCCTTTTCGACGCCCATGTCGCCGGTGACAACCCCGGTGACGGCGCCTTCCTCGTTATAGAGCAGGCCGGCCGCGGCGAACCCCGGATAGATTTCCACGCCGAGCGCCTCGGCCTTGGCCGCCAGCCAGCGGCAGACATTGCCAAGCGAGACGATGTAGTTGCCGTGATTGTTCATCAGAGGCGGCATCATCATGTTGGGCAGGCGGAAAGAGCCGGCGGGGCCAAGCACCAGGAAATGGTCCGCCGTGACCGGCGTTTTGAATGGATGGTCTTGTTCGTCGCGCCAGCCCGGCAGCAACCGGTCGATGCCGATCGGATCGACGACGGCGCCTGACAAGATGTGGGCACCAACCTCACCGCCCTTTTCCAGCACGACCACGGAAAGCTCGGGATTGACTTGCTTCAGGCGGATGGCGGCGGCGAGGCCGGCCGGGCCCGCACCGACGATCACCACGTCGAATTCCATGCTTTCGCGTTCGATATCGCTCATCAACCCCTCCGCACTGGCTTGTCGCTATTGCGCGTATCTTGCTGGCTCCTGCGCTGCATAGCGCATCAAGTCGCGACAGGAAACCGGCGCGTCTGTGACAACGCGGATTTGGCCAAAAAGTCGCGCATGCGCCGGCCTGCCCGCGACGCGTACGTTTTTAATTGTTCGACGGCTTGCTTATCGGCCATACTTCGCACCATGCGCATTCCTGGGCCAGCCGGCTTCTCATCAACGCGCTTCCCTTCGACGCCCGGCAGGGCCTGCCGGGCGTTCCTTTCGGCCCTCCCCCTGCTGGCGCCGGTCCATGCCCTTGCCGACGAGGTGAAGGTCTGGGCCACCGGTGCCTATTCCTTCTCCGACGAGCTTGGCGGGTTCGAAATCACCGGCGCTTCTGGCACCGGCACCAAGGACGATCCGCTCGTCATCACCGAAGAGCTGAATTCGGCGACGCCGGTGACGTTGACCATCCGTGCAACCAAGCCGATCCAGGCGTTCGGCAAGGCGGGCGAGTTCGCCAACGGCATCATGTATTTGCGCTTGGACGTGCTCAACAACAGCGGCCAGGCCTGGATCGAATTCCAGTTCGAGCTTCAGGAGGTCCTGAATCAGCCGAGCGTCTTCGGCGACGGACTTTCGTTCGACCAGCGCAACAAGACGCCTGACAATATCTGGTCGAGCAATTTTGCCGATTTCGACCGCGATTTTGAACCGTATGACCGTCTGCTGTTCAAGAACGGCAAGGTCGACCCGCTAAAGACCGCCAGGTTCGAATTCCTGATCACCGACTATACGCCGCGCTGGACCTTTTATCTGGTGCAGGACCCGCGCATACCGACGGGTTAGGTTGCGGTGAGCGTATGACGCTGCCACAGACAGGCCGTCACTGCCCGGTTGTGCCAATGTCCCCAATCACCAACTTGCAATATGCGACCAGTCGAACGATGGTGGCGCCATGACTGCCGCTTCCCCAAACAGCCGACCTGATATCGCCGAGCTGCTCGCCTTCTATGCCAGCGCGGGCGTCGACGAGGCGTTGGAGGACGCGCCGGTGAACCGCTTCGCGGAAGCCGCGCCCAAGCCGGCGGAGCGGATGCCGGCTGTCGCGCCGAGCGATAGCAGAGCACCGGAGCGGCCCGCCCAACCGCGTCTCGATGCGAGCGCCGTGCCTAACGCTCCGCCGGCGCGCCCGCCCATTTCGGCGGTACCCGACGAGGCGCAGGCGGCGCTGGCGCGTGAATTGGCCTCGGCTGCCTCGACGCTGGACGAGCTTCGCCAGCACATGTCGACTTTTGACGGCTGCAACCTGAAGTTCACCGCCAAGAACCTGGTCTTTGCCGACGGCAACCCGGATGCATCGGTGATGCTGGTCGGCGAGGCGCCCGGCCGTGACGAGGATATAGAAGGCCTGCCCTTCGTCGGCCGCTCCGGCCGGCTGCTCGACCGCATGTTGGCCGCGATCGGGCTAGACCGGACATCCGTCTACATCGCCAATGTCATCCCCTGGCGGCCGCCGGGAAACCGCACGCCGACGCCGCACGAAACCGAGATCTGCCGGCCGTTCATCGAAAGGCAGATCGAACTGGTCAAGCCGAAGGTGCTGGTCAATCTCGGCGGGCCCTCGGCCAAAACCCTTCTGAATACGAGCGAAGGCATCTTGCGGCTGCGCGGCAACTGGCGCGCCCACACGACAGCGTCCGGCGTCGTTATTCCGGCGATGCCGACGCTGCACCCGGCCTATCTATTGAGGACGCCGGCGCACAAGAAGCTGGCCTGGCGGGATTTTCTCGAGGTGAAGGCGAAGCTAAGCGCGCTCACCGCGCCATGACCTCCCGGGTAATTGAAATGCGCCTGCCGTCGCCCTAACCATGCCCTCATGACATCTCCTCAAACCTCCGCCGGCAGCCTCATCCGTGAATGGCGCACCCGACGCCGGATGAGCCAGCTCGACCTCGCCACGGAAGCCGATATCTCGCAGCGGCATCTGAGCTTCGTCGAGAGCGGGCGGGCCGCGCCGTCGCGCGACATGGTGCTACACCTGGCCGAGCAGCTTTCGATCCCGCTTCGCCAGCGCAACCAGCTCTTGCTGGCGGCGGGCTTTGCGCCGAGCTTCAGCGAAAGGCCGCTGACCGACATTTCGCTGGCACCGGCCATGGCGGCGGTCGAGACGGTGCTTCGAGGGCACGAGCCGTTCCCGGCGCTCGCGGTGGACCGGCACTGGAACCTCGTTTCGGCAAACACTGCCATTGGGCCGTTCCTGGCCGACGTTTCCGAGCCCTCGCTGCTCAAGCCGCCAGTCAACGTGCTGCGGCTCAGCCTGCACCCTGGAGGTGTCGCGCCGCGCATCGTCAATCTCGCGGAGTGGCGGGCGCACCTGCTGGAACGCCTGAAGCACCAGAACGACGCGTCAGGCGATCCGGTGCTGATCGAACTGGAGCGTGAGTTGCGCGGTTATCCCTCCGGCCTGAAGAGTGGGCGGCCGGCGCGGGTCGAGCCGAGCGGCATCGTGCATCCGCTGCGGCTTGCCCATGGGGATCAGGTGCTGTCGTTCATCAGCACCATCACCGTGTTCGGCACGCCGCTGGACGTGACGCTGTCGGAGCTGGCGATCGAGTCCTTCTTTCCGGCCGACGAGCAGACGCGGACGGCGCTGGTAAGATTGGCGAAAGAGCGGGCCTAACGGTGCTGATCACCCCTGCGGCGGGGCGGCCTTGCGCGTGCGGGTGCGTTCCAGGCCGAGTTGACGTTCGCGCCAGATGATGAAGATGCCGGCGGCAACGACGATCAGACCGCCGGTCAGCGTGTTCAGCGTGGCGACATCGCCGAAGACGAGATAGCCGACCAAGACGCCGAGGATCATCGAGGTGTATTCGAACGGCGCCACCACCGATGCCTCGGCATGGCGGTAAGCCGAGGTCATCAGGATCTGGCCAAGGCCGCCGCAGAAGCCGGCGGCGACAAGAAGGACCGCCTGCCCCGGCGTCAGCGCCTGCCACCCAAACGGCAGCGACAGCAGCGCCATGACGCTCGCGGTGACCGAAAACCAAAGCACAATCGTGGCGGTGCGCTCGCTTTGCACGAGATTGCGCACGAGCAGCATGGCGACGGCCGAAATCGCCGCCGCTATCAATGCGGCGATGACGCCGAGCACCTCCTGGTCATCGAGCGCCTCGCCGGAACTCAGGAGCGTCAGCTCCGGCCAGGAGATGATCAGCACACCGACGAGGCCGACGGCGACCGCGCTCCAGCGATAGACACGAATGGCTTCGCCGAGGAAAATCGAGCTGAACACCACCACCAACAGTGGCTGGGCGTAATTCAGCGTGATTGCTTCTGGCAGCGGCAACCGCGTCAGCGCGAAGAAGCCGAGCCCCATGGCGCAGACGCCGACGACGCCGCGCGCGATGTGGTTGAACGGACGGCTTGTACTGAAAGCCGTGCCGAGATTTCCCTTGAAAGCCAGAAAGGCAATGATCGGAAAGATAGCGAAGAAGGAGCGGAAGAAGACGATCTGTCCCGCCGGCACAGTGCCCGCCGCCTTGATGCAGGTCGACATGCCGACGAAGACCGCCACCGAGACGATCTTCAGCATAATGCCAGTGAGCGTGTTGTGCCCTACGGTATTGTCACTGTTGCCGGGGCCTGCTGTCACGCTCCCGCCGCTTCCCGCATGGTTGCCCAGGTACGCGCCGGCGTTGCCGGTTTCTCGATATGCCTGACGTCGTAGACGGCGGCCATGACTGCCTCGCGATGCTGGAAAGGAGGGTCTGAATAGACCTTGTCGCAGTTTTGTCGAGGCGCCGGTTCGTGTAAAGAGCGCGGACTTCAAATTTTTGGACGGGCAGGACAGGCCCGGAAAGACAGGAACCACGGAATGCGCACCGACACTGGCCAGGTCTTCAAACTCGAAGACTATCGCCCCAGCGACTATCTCATTCCGGAAACGAGCCTTGAATTCCGTCTTTCGCCAGGGGCGACGATCGTCACGGCAATTTTGACCGTCGAGCGCCGGGATGGCGTCGCGGCCTCTACGCCGCTTGTGCTGGATGGCGACGGGCTGACGCTCAGGCGCGTCGAGATCGACGGCAGGAAAGCCAAGCCGACGGATTTTGCCGTGACGCCCGACCGACTGACCATCCTCAGGCCCCCGGCGGCGCGTCGCTTTCGGCTGTCGATCGAGACCGAGCTGGCGCCGTCGGGCAATGATGCGCTGATGGGCCTCTACCGCTCAAGCAACGTCTATTGCACGCAATGCGAAGCAGAGGGCTTCCGCCGCATCACCTATTTCCTCGACCGCCCCGACATCCTTTCCGTCTACACCGTGCGGATCGAAGCCCGCCGCGACGAGGCGCCGCTGCTTCTGTCCAACGGAAACCGGGTCGACAAGGGCGATCTCGGCGATGGCTGGCACTATGCCATTTGGCACGATCCCTTCCCCAAGCCATCGTATCTGTTCGCGCTGGTCGCCGGCAATCTCGGCCGGGTCGCCGACAGTTTCGTCACCATGTCCGGCCGCACGGTCGAGCTCGGCATCTATGTCGAGCCCGGCAAGGAGAAGCTCGCCGGCTACGCCATGGATGCCTTGAAGCGATCGATGCAATGGGACGAGGAGGCATTCGGCCGCGAATACGACCTCGATGTCTTCAACATCGTCGCCGTGTCCGACTTCAACATGGGGGCGATGGAGAACAAGGGCCTCAACGTCTTCAACGACAAATATGTGCTGGCCGACCGGGAGACCGCGACGGACGCCGATTTCGCCAATATCGAGGCGATCATCGCGCATGAGTATTTCCACAATTGGACAGGCAATAGAATCACTTGCCGCGACTGGTTCCAGCTTTGCCTGAAGGAAGGGCTGACCGTTTATCGCGACCACGAATTCTCCGCCGACCAACGTTCGCGTGCGGTCAAGCGCATCGCCGAGGTGCGCACGCTGCGCGCGCATCAATTCCCCGAGGACCAGGGGCCGCTGGCGCATCCGGTCAGGCCGCGCCGCTATCGCGAGATCAATAATTTCTACACGGCGACCGTCTACGAAAAAGGCTCGGAGGTGGTGCGCATGATCCGTACCATCCTCGGGCCTGATAGCTTTCGCGCCGGCATGGACCTCTATTTCGAGCGGCACGACGGCACGGCGGCGACGATCGAGGATTTCCTGACAGTGTTCGAGGAGGTGTCCGGCCGCGACTTGTCGCAATTCGCGCTCTGGTACCATCAGGCCGGCACCCCTAACCTGGCGGTGAGCTCGACCTATAACCGGGCGGAGCGGGAATTCACGCTGGAAATCGAGCAATCGGTGCCGCCAACCCCGTCGGAAAGCCGCAAACGACTGATGCACATACCGCTCGCCTTCGGTCTGATTGGCGCCGGCGGCGAGCCGGTCGCCTATGACGCGGTCGACGGCGCCAGCGTCGAGGACGGCATCATCCACATCCGCAAGCGCCGGCATGTGGTGCGCTTCTCAGGCGTCGCCGAGCGTCCGGCGGTTTCGCTGAACCGCGGCTTCTCGGCGCCGATAACGCTTGCCGTCGAGCAGAAGACCGATGACCAATTCTTCCTTGCCGGCCACGACAGCGACAGCTTCTCGCGCTGGCAGACCTTCAACACGCTGCTTACGGATGCATTGATCTTGGCCTTCCGCCAGATTCTCGACGGCGCCGAGCCTGGCTTCACCGCGCGGCTGACCGAGCTTGCCGGCAGGATCGCGAGCGACGAGACGCTGGAGCCGGCCTACCGGGCGCTGGCGCTTTCGCTTCCGGGCGAGACCGACATAGCGCGCGACATCGGCAAAAACATCGAACCCAACGCCATCTTCGCTGCGCGCGAGGCGCTGGCGCTGGCAATCGCCAGGGCTAACCGCGACGCGTTCGCCGGCCTCTACGAGCGGCTTGCCGACGCCGGCCCGTTCAGCCCGGACGCAGCTTCCGCCGGACGGCGGGCGCTGCGCAACGTCATGCTCGATTATCTCTCGCTGCTGTCAGATGGCGCCGGGCTTGCGGCGGAGCACTTCCGGTCGGCCACCAATATGACTGACCGCGCGGCGGCACTGACCGTGCTGGCGCACCGCCACCATGGTTCGCCGGAGGCAAACAAGGCACTGGCGGCTTTCGAAGCGACATATGCGTCCGACCCGCTTGTGATGGACAAATGGTTCCAGATTCAGGCCAGCGTACCCGGTCCGCAGGCGGTGGAGACGGTTCGCGCCCTGACCACGCATCCGGCCTTCTCGATGGCCAATCCGAACCGGGTGCGCTCGTTGATCGGCACATTCTCCAGTGCCAACCAGACCGGATTCCACCGCGCCGACGGCGAAGGCTACCGATTCTTCACGCAGACCGTGCTCGAGGTCGAAAAACGCAATCCGCAGGTGGCGGCAAGGTTGGCAACGGCGCTCCGGTCGTGGCGTTCGCTCGAACCTGGCCGGCAGGCCAAGGCCAGGGAAGCGCTGCTTTCGATTGCCAATGCCGAAAACCTGTCGGCGGATTTAAGCGATATCGTCGAGCGTACGCTGGCGTGAGCCAGACCCAAGCGGCCACCATGGTGGTCGGCGGCAATGCCAAGGCAACGCCACCGGCCCGTCAGGCTGTGCTTCTGCTGCTCGAACGGATTCCCGCCTCCCTACGCGGGTATCAACATGGCGATGCGATGTATGCCGACCTCGGCGCTCGTATTCGTCGCCTCGTCGGTCTTGCCCTTGGCGCAAGTGTATATGTCGCCTTCCTTGAGCTTGAACTCCTTGTCGGCCTTCTTGATCGTGAATTCGCCCGCAGTGATGGTGCATACCATGTCGTTGTCCATCACCATCGCAGGCGCATGTGTGCCGGGCTGAAACACGACATCGACGATTGAGATGCTTTTGTAGGCAGGAATGTCTGAGTTTCCCGTGCCTACCTCCACCACTCTGATGCCGGGCGCAATCTCCTTGCCCTCCTTCGGGCCGTATGTCCTCGTTTTTGCCGACGCCGCCAGGGCGAACAAAGGCGTTACCGCTGCCGCTGACACGCCGAGAGCAATTGCAGATCTGCGATTCATGCTTTCCTCCCAATGTGCAATCCCGCACGGAATATGCGTGATTTCTAATATTATTCCCTTTCCACGGTAATCGCCATCGCATGCCTCTGCTCGGTTGGCGGAAAAGCCGCTATTTTAGTCGATTTTTAATCTTTTTTCGCCGGACCACTGGACAAGGCGAATCACCTTTGATTCTTTAATGACGATTCGGAAGTGCGGCGTTTGCCGGATCATCAAGCATAGGCAAATCGGGGAGTGCCATTTATGGCGAAGGCGGACGCGTGGGGCGCGCCCGGAGGGATAGCTTTTGCGCGTCGCGAGACGCCGCGAGGCGACGGCCTTGCCGGGAATACGCGGCTCATCGCCGAACCGGCCTACAAGCGGCTTCTGGCGGCGGAGCCATTGCTGCGCCGATCGATACCGGCTCTCATCGTCATCTTCCTGATCGCGATCGCGGCGCTGCGCGTCCTGTCGCTGATGAACGAACGCGACGATATCGAGCGCAACGCCAAGGCGATCCTGATGCTGGCGTCCGGTCAACTGGCGAGTTCGCTGGCCACCACGTCCGACACCGCGCCGGGCGCCATCCAGGACCTGTTGGAAACGACCAGCCGCCAGGGCGCGATGAGCCGCGGCCACGTTCTTGTCATCACCGACAGCGCCTTCAAGATCACCGCGGTGACGCCGCGCTCGATGTCCTGGCAAGGCCGTTCGCTGGATAGCCTCGCCCAGGGCGGCCAGCCTCTGTTCATGTTCGGCGACCGCGCCGGAGTGATGGAGGTCGATATTGGCGGGCAGGACTGGTATGCAGCGGTCAGCCTGACGAACGGTCGCAAAGGCGCGGCAGCGGCGCTGGTGCCGCAGGACGCGGTTTTCGACGCCTGGCGCAAGACAGTCTCGCTGAATGTGACGCTGTTCGTACTGACGGCCGGCGTGCTGATCATCATCCTCTATGCCTATTTCGGCCAGGCGGCGCGCGCGCAGGCGGCCGACCGCATCTATCTCGAAGCGCATCAACGCATCGACATGGCGCTGGTACGCGGCCGCTGCGGCTTGTGGGACTGGGACATGGTGCGCGGCAAGATGTATTGGTCGCGCTCGATGTACGACATGCTGGGCTACGAGCCATGCGACACGATGCTGTCCTTCGGCGAGGTCGACGAGATCATCCATCCCGATGATGGCGACTTGTTCCAGCTCGCCAACAAGATCGTCGCGCGCGAGATCGATCATATCGATCAGGTGTTCCGGATGCGGCATGCCGACGGGCAGTGGGTATGGATGCGCGCAAGGGCGCAGGTCATGGATCCGGAAGCACCCGAAATCCAGTTGATCGGCATCGCCGTCGACGTCACCGAGCAGCGTCACCTGGCGCTTCGTTCCGAGGCAGCCGATTTGCGCCTGAGGACGGCGATCGAGAACATCAACGAGTCCTTCGTGCTGTGGGATGCCGCCGAGCGGCTGATCATGTGCAATTCCAAATACCAGAAGGACAATGGCCTTTCGGACCGTGACGTGATGCCAGGCGCCGTGCGCGCCACGCTGGAAGAGCGCATGCTCGCTTTCGCTTCCGATCGGCGGCTTGCCAACAGCAATGGACCGCAGGGCGGCGCGACGTTCGAACGGCAGCTGGCCGACGGCCGCTGGTTGCAGGTCAACGAACTCAGAACCCGCGACGGCGGCATTGTCTCGGTCGGATCCGACATCACCCAGATCAAGCTGCATCAAGAAAAGCTGGTCGACAGCGAGCGCCGGCTGATGGCGACCATACACGATCTCAGCCTCGCCCGCCGGGCCGAAGAGGAGCGCGCGCGCGAACTGGTCGAGCTCAACCGCAAATACATGAAGGAAACCGAGCGCGCCGAAGCGGCGAACCGGGCCAAGTCCGAATTCCTGGCCAACATGTCGCATGAACTGCGCACGCCCTTGAACGCCATCATCGGCTTCTCCGAGCTGATGGAACAGGGGCTGTTCGGCCCGCTGGGATCGGAGCGCTACGAGGAATACGCCACCGACATCAACAGCAGTGGCAAATATCTCCTGGGCGTCATCAACGACATTCTCGACATGTCGAAAATCGAGGCCGGCCAATTCTCGCTCGACCGCGAAGAGATCGATCTCGGCCCGCTGATCAGCGAGACGGTCAGGGTCGTCTCGCTGCAGGCCGCACAGAAGGCGATCACCGTGGAGACCCGCATCGCCGACGCGCTGACGCTGTTTGCCGACCGCCGAGCGATCAAGCAGATCGTCATCAACCTTTTGTCCAACGCAGTGAAATTCACCGGCCAGGGCGGCCACATATCGGTCAGGGCCCGCAATACCTCAGGGGCGCTGGTGCTGACGATCGAGGATAATGGCTGCGGCATCCCGAAGGAGGCGCTCGGCAAGCTCGGACGGCCCTTCGAACAGGTGCAGAACCAGTTCTCCAAGAGCCATGCCGGGTCCGGCCTCGGCCTCGCCATCTCGCGCTCTCTGGCCGAACTGCAAGGCGGTGCCCTGAAAATCCGCTCAACCGAAGGTGTCGGCACGATCGTGTCGGTGCGCATTCCGGTGAAGAAGGCGACGCCCGTGGTCAAGGTCGCGGCTTAAGCAACGGGCTCCGGCGATGTCGCCGAAGCCCGTGCCGGAAGGCGTTATTGCATGCTGCCGTCGTCGCCTTCGTCATCCCACTGACGGTGTAAGCCAAAGCGGCCGCCCTTTGGCAGTTCGCCCTTCTTGATCTTTCCGTCGTTGTTCTTGTCGAGCAGGGCAAAGAGCTTCTTGTCGCGACTGGCGATGTCGTCCGTCGTCAGCGTACCGTCGCCCTTGTTGTCGTAACGCGCGATGATGCGCCTGGCCATGTGCTCGAAGCGGGCCTTTTCCAGCGCTGCGGTGAGCTGCTCCACCGTGAGCTTGCCACCATTGTCGGCGACCAGCTTCTTCAACCGCGAATCCATGACGCTTGAGAACTGGTCGAAGCTGATGGTGCCGTTATTGTCCTTCATCGCCTTGTTGAGGCGCATCATCGTGCGCTCACGCATGTTTGCGCTGTCGATGTTCTCGGCATAGGCCGCAGTGCCGACGGCTCCTGCCAACGCGATGAAGGCGAACGCGAGCTTGGTTGTCTTTCTCATGGTCTTCTCCTGTTGCATCGTCACCCCCGATGCGATCCGCACGGCCGTTGATCACGGCCGCCCGGCACGAAGCAGAAGGTTGAAATCCTTCCTGACCTTCCGCGACGTCTCCTTGAGATGTGCTTCCAGCACACCGAAATCCGGCAAGTCGGTGACCGCCAGAAGCAGATCCGAAAGCCCCGGCGGCACATCGTCCCGCTCGAACTGGCCGGTGAGGCAAAGCCTGATCATCTGGGTCAGCGCCAGATAGAGGCGGTAGGCCTCGCTAAGCTCCTCCCTGACATCGGCGGCTGCGAATTGTGGCGCAAGGCGCGACAATACCTCCGCGGTTGCCGTGACCCTGCGGCCGGACTCGACATTGCCCGTGACGACGGCCACCTGGGCGATGAATTCGAGATCGATCAGGCCGCCGGCAATGAGTTTGATGTCCCAGAGGTCGCGCGGCGGCTTTTCCTTTTCGATCATGGCGCGCATGTCGGACGCTTCCGCTTTCACCTTTGCTGCGTCGCGCAATTGCCCGAGCACCGCCGCAACGTCGGCTTCGACCTCGGCACAGAGCCTGGCATCTCCGGCAATGGCGCGCGCCCGCGACAGCGCCATGTGCTCCCAGGTCCAGGCCTCCTGGCGCTGGTATTTCTTGAAGGCGTCGACGTGGGTGGCCACTGGCCCCTTGTTGCCGGACGGCCGCAGCCGCAGGTCGAGTTCATAGAGCACGCCTTCCGCGGTCGGCGCGGAAACGGCCGAGATGAGGCGCTGCGTCATCCTGGTGTAGTAATGCGAGGGCGCCAGCGGTTTTTCACCGTCGGATTCCTCGGCGTCCGCATCGTGATCGTAGAGCAGGATGAGGTCGACATCCGACCCCGCCGTCAATTCACGGCTGCCGAGCTTGCCCATGCCGAGCAGCGAAACCACGCCACCGGCGATTGTGCCATGGCGCGCCTCGAATTCGGCCATAACAGCGCGCAACGCGGCCTCGATGGTGAGGTCGGCCAGGTCAGAAAAGGCGCGGCCTGCGCGGGCCGGATCGATCGAGCCGGCGAGCAGCCGCACGCCGATCAGGAATTTCTGCTCGGAGGCAAAGATGCGCAAACGATCGAGAACGTCCTCATAGGCGCGGTCGCCTTCGAGGAAAGCGGTAAGCCGTGCCGATAGATAGCCACGATCCGGCAATTCGGTGAGAAGAGCGGGATCGAGCAGGCCATCGAACACATGTGGCCGGCGCGTGATGATCGCGGCCAGTCGTGGCGCGGCGCCCATGATCGTCGCCATAAGCTTCAGCAACGCCGGATTGGACTGGAGCAGCGAGAAGAGCTGGATGCCTGCAGGCAGGCCGGCGAGGAACTCGTCGAAACGGATCAACGCCTCATCGGCCCGACGCGTCTGGCCGAAAGCCTTGAGCAGCGCCGGCGTCAGTTCCGTCAGTCGCTCGCGCGCCTCAGCCGACTGGGTGACGCGGTAGCGACCGAAATGCCAGCCACGGATCACGCGGCAGATGTCGCTCGTTCGCTGGAAGCCGAGACCGTGCAACGTCTGCAGCGTATCGGGGTCGTCGACGTCGCCGGTGAAGACCAGATTGCCGATGCCTGCCGAAAGCTCCGGCGCGGTTTCGAACAGCGCCGCGTAGTGACGTTCGACCTGCTGCAGCGAGGCGCGGAAGCCCAGGGAAAAAGCAGCCGCATCGGCAAAGCCCAGCATGCGCGCGATTCGCTCCAGCCCTTCATCATCCTCCGGCAGGGTGTGCGTCTGCTCGTCGGCCACCATCTGGATGGCATGCTCGACCCGGCGCAGGAACCAATATTGCCGGGCCAGTGCGTCGCGTGCCTCGGCGGTGATCCAGCCGCGCGCGGCCAGTTGGCCGAGCATCGGCACGGTCTCGCGGCCTCGCAGTTCCGGGAAGCGGCCGCCGGCGATGAGCTGCTGCGTCTGGACGAAGAACTCGATCTCGCGGATGCCGCCGCGCCCGAGCTTGACGTTGTGGCCCTTGACCGCGATTTCGCCATGCCCCTTGTGGGCGTGGATCTGGCGTTTGATCGAGTGGACGTCGGCGATCGCGGCATAGTCCATGTATTTGCGCCAGATGTAAGGTTGGAGCTCCTTGAGGAAAGCGGTGCCGGCGTCCAGATCGCCGGCCACAGGACGCGCCTTGATCATGGCAGCGCGCTCCCAATTCTGGCCGCGCGCCTCGTAGTAGCGCAGCGCCGCCTCGACCGGGATCGCCAGAGGGGTCGAACCGGGATCGGGACGCAGCCTGAGGTCGGTGCGGAAGACATAACCATGTTCGGTGCGGTCCTGCAGGATGCGCACCAGACGGCGCGTCAGCCGCGAAAACAGCTCCGTCGCATCGAGCGGATCGACGACGGCCGACGCTTCCGGGTCGAAGAAGACCACGAGGTCGATATCGGAGGAAAAATTGAGCTCATGCGCGCCAAGCTTGCCCATGCCGAGCAGGATCCAGCCCGACCGGTTCGAGGGATTGGCGGGATCCGGCAACTTCAGCTTGCCCTGGCCATGCGCGTCGCGCAGCAGGAAATCGACGGCGGCGCGCGTGCACGCATCGGCAAGGTCGCTCAACCGCCGCACCGTAAGCGAGGTCTCGGCCTCGGCGGCCAGATCGGCCAGCGCGATCAGGAAATGCGCATCGGCCTTCCATTGCCGCAGTTCCATCATCAATCTGGATTCGGAGATCGTCTCGGAGAACGATGCCCGGTCGATCGCCACGATGATCGCCTTCAGCCGGGCCTCGACCGGCTGGTCGAAAAGCCCATCCAATATCTGCGGCCGGCGACGCGCCATGTCACGCAGGAACGGCGACAGGTCGAAGACAGCGGCCAGGAAGTCCTGCGCCTCACCCGTTCCAGCCAGGAATTTCGCCAGCCGTGTCAATCCTTCTTCGCGTGCCAAGGTGGCGATCTCGGCCAGCTCCTGCCGGGCCCGGCTGTCGTCCAGAGGAGCAAGCCTTGCCGCGGGCTTCAACAGCCAGTCCTTCGCCGTCCGCTTTGCAGCCGCCGCCATCAATGATCCTCCCGCGCGGGAAAACTCATGACCACGGATAATCCGGGATTACCAGGCAACAGATCAAGCCGGCCATAGTGGAATGTCATGACCGCCTTTGCGAGGCTGAGGCCAAGCCCGGAACCTGGCTGGGAACGGCTCTTCTCGAGCCGCACGAACCGTTCCGTCGCCCGGGCGCGATCGGCATCGTCCGGAATGCCCTGGCCGTTGTCGGCGACGAGAAGCCTGATTTCGCCATGCGTGCGTTCGAGCGTCACGCGGACAGTCGGCTTGGAGGTGGAATCGGTCGAGTACTTGATCGCATTGTCGACGATGTTGGACAGCGCCTGGCCGATCAGCTCGCGGTTGCCGTCGACAAGGAATGCGCCATCGACCGCGGCTTCGAGCGAAACGCCAGCCTCTTCCGCCACCGGCTCGTAGAGTTCGACCACATCGCGCACGGCTGCGGCCAGATCGACGCGACTGGTGCTTTCGGAGGAATAACCCGCCTCCAGCCGGGAGATCATCAGGATGGCGTTGAAGGTCTTTATGAGCTGGTCGGACTCGGCGATGGTGCCTTCCAGCGCCTGGCGGTAGTCCGATGTCTTGTGCTTGCCCGAAAGCGTCGCCTCGGCGCGGTTGCGCAGCCGGGTCAGCGGCGTCTTCAGATCATGCGCGATGTTGTCGGAAACCTGCTTCAGCCCCTCGTTGAGCATGGCGATCCTGGCCAGCATGGCGTTGAGGTTCTCGGAAAGCCGGTCGAATTCGTCACCGGCGCCGGTCACCGGCAGCCGGCCCGAAAGATCGCCGCCCATGATGCGGCGGCTGGCTTCCGAAACGCCATCGATGCGCTTCAGCGCGGCGCGGCCGACGAAGAACCAGATCAACAGCCCGCCCAGCCCCATCATGCCGAGCGCCAGCATCAGGGAGCGGCGGATGACGGCGCGGAACCGCTCAGGTTCGCCGAGATCGCGGCCGACCAGCATGATCATCTGGTTCGGCAGGCGCAGTACCAGCGCGATCGCATTGTGGCCCTTCTCGCCTTCGGATCGGACCGCCGTATCGCCGGCCTGGGGCGTGGCCTGATCGGAAGGTGTGCTGCGCTGCCGGTCGAGTTCGCCTTCGCCGAAACGACGGTAGGAGAACGGCTCGGTCGTCCAGCCTTCGGTTTCGATGACCCCCGGCTCCAGGCTCTGGACATTGCCGGTCAGGATCTGGCCGTTGGCGTCGGCGATCAAATAGAGATTGGCGCCGGGCTGGCGCGAGCGCTGCTCCACCACGCGCACCAGGACAGGCAGGCCGCCGCGCTGGTAGGCGCGGGCAAGGCCGAGCACTTCGTCGTTGATGGTCTCCTGCGTCTGCGCGGTCAGCATGCGCGCCGAAAGCGAGGTCATGTAGAGGACAAGCAGTACGGCGCAGAGCGCGAAGAGCAAGAGATAGAGCGCCGAGAGCCGCGCAGCCGTCGTCTTCATGATGGCAGGCACGGAAAGGGCCATGCCGCCGCCTAACCGGCCCTAAGCATGTAACCGGCGCCGCGAATCGTATGCAGGATGGGCTTGTCGAAGCCTTTTTCGATCTTGCCGCGCAGTCGCGAGACATGGACGTCGATGACGTTGGTCTGCGGATCGAAATGATAATCCCAGACATTTTCGAGCAGCATGGTGCGCGTCACCACCTGACCGGCATGGCGCATCAGATATTCAAGCAGGCGGAACTCGCGTGGCTGCAGCGTGATCTCGCGTCCGGCGCGCCTGACCGAATGCGAAAGCCGGTCAAGTTCGAGATCGCCGACGCGGTAGACGGTTTCGGCTTCCTTGGCGCTGGCCCGGCGGTTCAGCACCTCGACGCGGGCGAGCAGCTCGGAAAAGGCATAGGGCTTGGTCAGATAATCGTCGCCGCCGGCGCGTAGGCCGGTGACCCGATCGTCGACCTCGCCCAGCGCCGACAGGATCAGTACCGGCGTGGCGTTCCCCCTGGAGCGCAGGCCGGCGATGACCGAAAGGCCGTCGCGGCGCGGCATCATCCGGTCGATGACCATCACGTCGTAGTCGCCGGCATCGGCGAGCGCGAAGCCGGTCTCGCCGTCACCCGCGACATGCGCGGTGTGCCCGGCCTCGGTAAAGGCTTTCTGCAGATAATCCGCAGCCTCGCGATCGTCTTCTATGACGAGAATCTTCATAGGACCGTTATACGCGATTTCGCTGGAAGATTGAGTAGCCGGCATCTGCATTTTAGCCTTCGCCAAAGCGCATCGCGATCAAGATGATCCAGGCCGCGCGCGATAAAGTCTTGGTTCTCTGGTGTTACTGTCCCAGCATGCTGCCGGCATGCCGTTGCCACCAAAGCGCTCCGCTTGTTCGCTCAGCCTGAGCGCATGGCCCGCGGGGTGAGTGCGGCAGCGGGCGATGGGAAGCCCGCTGCCGCCGGAGGGGAGCACGATGACTGACTAACGTGCTCGGCTCCATACTTCCCGTGCGGCGGCTCGGGGGTGTTTGAAACCGCCGCACTGGAAAAGTCGTTGTCAGCCCTTGGCGACGGGCAGCGCCACGAAGCGGTTGTTGTCGTCGCGGGTAATCTGCATCAGGACGGCCTTGCGCCCGGATTTCACCGCTTCGTCCATGGCCTTGGTGACGTCGTCGGTGCCGTTGACTTCCATCGAATTGACCGCGGTGATGATGTCGCCCGGCTGGATGCCACGGTCGGCGGCATCGCTGTCGGGATCGACATCGGTCACCACCAAACCCTTGCCGTTCTCGGATTTGGTGACGGTCAGACCGAGATCGGCGAGCGTATCGGCCTTAGCCGGAGCCGCAGGCTTGTCGTCGGCCGAGGCCTGCTTGTCGCTTGAAGGCAGCTTGCCGAGTTCCACCTTGACGCTCTGGCTCTTGCCGTCGCGCCAGACCGTGACGTCAACCGACTTGCCCGGCGAATAGGCGCCAATCAGGCGGGCGAGCTCCTTCGGCGAAGCAACATCCTTGCCGTCGACCTGGGTGATCACGTCACCGGCGGTGATGCCGCTCTTCTTGCCGGGGCCGTCGTCCTGTGCGCTGGATACCAGTGCGCCGTTGTTGGACTTCAGGCCGAGCGATTCGGCGATGTCTGATGTGACCGGCTGGATCTCGACGCCGAGCCAGCCGCGCTGCACGGCACCGCTCTTCATCAGATCCTCGACGACCTGCTTGGCGGTCGAGGCAGGAATGTCGAAGGCGATGCCGACGCTGCCGCCGGAAGGCGAGAAGATAGCGGTGTTGATGCCGACCACCTGACCGCTGAGGTTGAAGGTCGGGCCGCCAGAATTGCCGCGGTTGACGGACGCGTCGATCTGGATGAAATCGTCATAGGGACCGGCGCCGATGTCACGGCCGCGCGCCGAGACGATGCCGGCGGTGACGGTGCCGCCGAGACCGAACGGGTTACCGACGGCCACGACCCAATCGCCGACCCGAACCTTGGAGTCATCGGCGAAGTCGACATAGGTAAATTTGCCGCCACCCTCGACCTTGAGCACCGCGAGGTCGGTGCGCGGGTCGGTACCGACCAGCTTGGCGTCGAGTTCCTTGCCGTCATTGGTCACCACGGTGAAAGCGGTGCCCTCTTCGACGACATGGTTGTTGGTGACGAGATAGCCATCCTCGGAAATGAAGAAGCCCGACCCTTGAGCCACCGGGCGCGGCTCGCCATTGCCGCGGTCACGATGCCCGAACCGGCGGTGGCCATCGTCGTTCTGGCCGCCCTGATCGCCAAAGCCGCGGAATTCCTTGAAGAAGCGGCGCAGCTGCGGATTGTTGGGCAAATTGTCGAAACCGTCCTGGTCGTCGGAGCCGTCATCGGCGGTGGGCTGGACCTTGGCCTTGACCTTGACGCTGACCACGGCGGGCGAAACGCGCTCGACGACATCGGCGAAGCTGGGGACCTGCGGCGCCTCGACGCGCACGGCATCGGCCAGAACGGGGCTGGTTCCGCTGGTCAATGCACCAACGCCGATCGCGCCGGCAACGGCGACGGAAGCGACGGCAGCCAGGAGACGCTTGCGGGTGCGGGAATATGAATTGGGAGCAATATTCATGGGGTCTCGTATCCTCTTTTCGAAGGGACGCGCCTTGTCGGCATCCTGAGGAAGAGAATTAGAGCGGCGTACATTACGACGCCATTTCCGACGCATGAAACTTTGGTAATGTTGGCGAACGATCGCCGCCTGCACTCAATCGCGGCGCAGGATCGCCTCCAGTGCCGCCCGCTCATCGGCGGAGAGGGATTTTGTCGCCAGTGTCCGGCGCGATCTCGCGCTGAGCACGACGAACAGGCCACCGGCCAAAAGCAGGATCACCGGCGTGCCCCAAAGCAGAGCGTTGCGCAGGTCGAAGCGCGGCTTCAGCAGCACGAACTCGCCGTAGCGCGAAACCACATAGTCCATCACCTGCTTGTCGGTATCGCCAGCGACCAGGCGCTGGCGCACCAGAACGCGCAGGTCACGGGCAAGGTCGGCATCGGATTCGTCGATCGACTGGTTCTGGCAGACCATGCAGCGCAGCCCTTCCGACAGCGCTCGCGCCCTCGCTTCCAGCGTCGGATCGGCAAGCATCTCGTCGGGCTTCACCGCCAGCGCCGTGCCGGCAAAGGACAGCGCCAGCACCATCACGAGCGACGCGATGGACAACTTCGCCTTCATGGCAGGCCCGCGGGGCTCATGGCGCCGGCCTGCTTGCGGCGGCGCGAGGGTGCGCCGACGCGCAGGCGCCTGTCCATCAGCGACATGGCCGCACCAACCATCATGACCAGGCCGCCGCCCCAGATCAGCGTCACCAGCGGTTTCCACCACAGGCGCACCACGACCGATCCGTCATTGCCCTCGTCGCCGAGCGAAATGTAAAGCTGCGAAAGGCCCATCGTCCTGATGCCTGATTCCGTCGTCGTCGTCTGGCGTACCGGATAGAAGCGCTTGGCCGAGCTGATTTCGCCAACCGGACTGCCGCCGACGCCGATCAGTTGGAAGCGACCGCGATCCTCGCTGTAATTCGGTCCCTGCGCCGGATGGAGCCCGACGAAACGCAGAGTGTGGCCGGACAATTCGACGGTTTGCCCGGCATGCATCGACAGGATCTTCTCGGTGCCGAAGCAAAGCGTGCCGACGATGCCAAGCGTGGTCAGGCCAAGACCGAGGTGGGCAAGCGCTGTGCCGAAGACCGAGCGCGGCAGGCCGAGCAGGCGCCTGACCATGACCCTCGCAGCCACATTGCCGAACCCCGCCTTGACAGCGAGGTCGGTGAGAGCGCCGAGGATCAGCCAGACGGCAAGACCCACGCCAAGGGCTGCGAATACCGAAGCGCCGTTGATGAACAGGGCGGTGACCAGCGTTGCCAGAAGCGCCGCCGCGAAAGCTGCCATCAGGCGCTGCGCGACGGCGAAGACGTCGCCGCGCTTCCAGGCCAGCAGCGGCCCGAACGGAACCATGGCCAGCAACGGCACCATGAGCGGTCCGAAGGTGAGGTCGAAGAACGGCGCGCCGACCGAAATCTTGTCGGCCGAAAGGGCCTCGACGGCCAACGGATAGAGCGTACCGACGAGTACGGTGGCGGTGGCCGTGGTCAGGAACAAATTATTCAGCACCAGCGCGCCTTCGCGCGAAACCGGATGAAAGAGGCCGCCGGCCGTCAGCCTCGAGGCACGCAGTGCAAACAGCGTCAATGATCCACCGATGAACAACGTCAGTATGCACAGGATGAAGATGCCGCGCGTCGGATCGGTGGCGAAGGCATGCACCGAGGTCAGGACGCCCGAACGCACCAGGAAGGTGCCGAGCAACGACAGTGAAAAGGTCAGGATGGCGAGCAGCAGCGTCCAGATCTTCAGTGCCGAACGCTTTTCCATGACGATGGCCGAATGGAGCAGCGCGGTGCCCGCCAGCCACGGCATGAAGGAGGCGTTCTCGACCGGATCCCAGAACCAGAAGCCGCCCCAGCCGAGCTCGTAATAAGCCCAGTACGAGCCCATGGCGATGCCGCCGGTCAGGAACATCCAGGCCACCAGGGTCCACGGCCGTACCCATCGCGCCCAGGACGCATCGATGCGTCCGTCGATGAGCGCGGCTACCGAGAACGAGAAACAGATCGAAAAGCCGACATAGCCGAGATAGAGCAGTGGCGGGTGCACTGCGAGGCCGAGATCCTGCAAAATGGGATTGAGATCGCGCCCTTCGATGGGCGCCGGCGAAAGCCTGGCGAAGGGATTGGACGTTGCCAGGATAAACAGGAAGAATGTCGCGCCGATCGCACCCTGCACGGCAAGCACGTTGGCGCGTAGCGTCGCCGGCAGGTTGGAGCCGAAGGCGGCGACCAGCGCACCGAAGAAGGTCAGGATCAACACCCAGAGCAGCATCGAGCCTTCGTGATTGCCCCAGGTTCCAGTGATCTTATAGATCATCGGCTGCAGCGAATGGGAATTTTCCCAGACGCTGGCGACCGAGAAATCGGAGCTCGCATAGGCGCTGACCAGTGCGGCGAAGGACAGCGCCGTCAGGGCAAAGCCGGTGATCGCGACGGGAGCGCCGACCGCCATCAGGCGCTGATTGTTGGTGCGGGCGCCAAACAGCGGCACCACCGTCTGCACCAGCGCCAGCGCGAAGGCCAGGACCAGCGCGAAATGTCCGGTCTCAACCATGATCGCCAACCCGGCTATATCGAGCCTGCCTATTCACTCTTGCTCTCCTGCCAAACGCCCTTGGCCTTCAGCCCATCGGCCACTTCCTTGGGCATGTAGCGCTCGTCGTGCTTGGCCAGAACGCTGTCGGCCACAAAGACGCCATCCGGGCCGAACGTGCCTTCGGTGATGACCCCCTGCTCCTCGCGAAATAGGTCAGGCAGGATGCCTGTATAGGTGACCTTGACCGATTTATGGGTGTCGGTCACAGAAAACGCCACTGTCGCCCCCTGCCCGCGCTGGATCGTGCCTTTTTCCACCAGGCCGCCCAGCCTGATGCGCTGGCCCGGCTGCACCGTCGCCGTGGCCAGATCGGCGGGCATGTAGAAATAGGACGCCTTCTGGCCGAGCGCATAGAATGTCAGGCCGGTGGCGGCGCCGAGGAAGGCCAGGCCGCCCGCGATCACCGACAATCGTTTCTGTTTGCGCGTCATTGTCCGGTCCAGCCCTATTGCGTCGCCGTCAGGCCGAGCGAAGCGGCAAAAGCGGTGAATTTCCTGGCTTCGTCACTGTCGGCTCCAAAGACGGCAATAGCTCGGCTCAACGCCTCGCGCGCCTGGTCGGCCTTGCCCAGCACGATGTATGAACGAACGAGCCGCATCCATCCTTCCGGGTCGCGCGGATTCTGCCGCAGCTTCTCGTCGAGCCCGGCGACCATGGTGTTGATCATGGCTTCCCTGTCCTGCGGCGACATCGATGAAGCGGCATCGATATCGCCCGCGGTCGGTCCGTTTGCCGGCTCGCTCGAAGCGACGCCTGCATTGTCGGCGCCGGAACTACCGGACTTGGCCAGCGCCTGCTCGATCGCGCCGCGCCATGGCGAATCCTTCGGCAGTGTGCCCAGCATCGCCTGCCAGGCCGCGGCCGCCTCCTTGCTGCGACCCTCCTGGGCCAAGGCCATGGCAAGGTAGAAGCTGGCCTTGGCATTGGCCGGGTCAAGCTTCAGGGCCGCTTCGAAAGCCTCCTGGGCATCCGCCGAAACGATGCCGCCGGCGGCGCTGGCAATCGCCTCGCCGAGACCGGCCCGGCGAACGGCGCTGTCGCCGTCGAGGCGAATGGCGTTGCGATAGGCGGCGACCGCGTCGGAAAAGCGCTGCATGCGCAGATAGACCGGCGCCAGCACGTCCCATCCCCTGCCGTCGGACGGATTGGCGGCAAGATGGGCTTCGGCGCGAGCCACAAGTTCGTCGACCGAGCTGTCGGCCGGATTCTTGGCCAGGCGCTCGCTGAGCGGCTGCGAGGGCAGATCGGGCGAGCCTATGTTGATGTAGAGGCCCCAACTGACCAGCGGCACCGCCAGCACGGCCGCGGTGGCGACAAGCCGCGTCGCGACGGATGTACGTCCGACGGATGCGCTGCCGGCCTGGTCCGCATTGTCGAGGCGAAGGATGCGCCGGGCGATCTCGGCGCGCGCCTCATCGGCTTCGGCAGGCTTGATCAGGCCACGGGCGGCATCGCGGTCGAGTTCGGACAGTTGGTCGCGATAAACTTCCAGATCGTGCTCGCCGCTCGAAGACGCGCTCCTGGCGCCACCGGCCAGCGGCAGCAGCACCGCCAGGCTGGCGCCCAGCGTTAGGATTGCGGCTATGACCCAGAACAGCATGGTTCTTCCAATAACGGCAGAGCCTTGCCCTGCCAACACAAGCATACTGCGACGCTTTGACGGCGGGCGCGCCGCATACCTTCATCGACATCAACCGGCCGGGTCCGAAATGGACCGGCTAGCCTGTCAGGTGAGCGGCGTCCAACTGCCATCGGCGTTGCGGCAAGCCGTTCCACGCGCCGTGACGCCTGCCCCGCCGGTAAAGACGGTCTGCGTGTACTGGCGGCAATCCTGCGAGCCGACGCGGTAGGGCTGAGCCGGAACCACTTCGCCATAGCGGGACGCCTGGGTGCCCTTCCACGTCACCTTCTGGCCGCTCGTGGTGTATTCGAGCGCCTTGTATTCAGCCTCCAGCGCGCTGCGCTTCTCGGCTTCGCTAAGGCCGCTGCCGACCGCCCCGCCGATGAGGCCGCCGCCCATCGCCGAAATGATCGTCGTGGCGACTTTGCCGCTGCTGGGTGGCGTGGAGGCCGGCGTCGCAGCGATGGTGGGAGCCTTGCCGCCCAAGGTGGTGCAGCCGGAAACGGCCATCAATGCGGAAACAAGCGCGACGCGAATCTTCATGCCAACAACCGGTTTTCTTGAGCTGGAGCCTGTCATGGATGAGCCGGGGGCCGCGTCATCGGAGAAGTCGGCGAGCCTATAATGTTGATATTTGTCGGAAATTTGGCCGTTGGGCCCGCTACGGAGCCAATCGGTGCGCCGCCATAACATGCCCAGCCCGTCAATGTCGATCGGCCGGGGAAAGGCATCACTGAAGGCTCCGCAATCGCACTACCGCCTTCAATCCGCCCATGCCGGACCGTTCGAGCAGCAGTATGCCTCCATACTCGTTGACGAGGTCGGCGACAATGGCCAAGCCGAGACCCGTGCCCGGCTTGGTCTCGTCCAGGCGTCGTCCGCGTTTCAACGCTTCGCGCGCTTTTTCCTCGGGTATGCCCGGTCCGTCGTCTTCGATGGCGATCTCGAACATGTTGTCGTCCTTGTCACCCACGGGAGCGACGGAAATCGAAACCGCGCTCTTCGCCCATTTCATCGCGTTTTCGAGCAGATTGCCGAGCAACTCCTCGAGGTCCTCGCGCTCGCCGGCAAAGACGATCTCGATCGGCGGCAGCGACAACGACAGGTTGGTCTGCGGATTGAGCTTCTGCAAGACCCTGACCATGCGCTGCACCAACGGCGCTATCGGCGTGCGATAGACGACGCTGTCGCGCTGCGCCGCGACGCGGGCGCGCTGGAGATAGTGATCGACCTGCTTCTGCATGGAAGCGGCCTGTTCGGCGATCAGTTGCCCCTTGGCGCCACCAAGCGCCCGCCCCTCGTTGAGCAGCACCGCCAGCGGTGTCTTCAGGGAATGGGCGAGATTGCCGACCTGAGTCCGCGAGCGCTCGACGATACGCCGGTTGTTCTCGATCAAGGCATTGGTTTCGTTGGCAAGCGGTTCAATCTCGGCAGGAAACTGGCCGTCAAGTCTTTGCGCGGTGCCTTCGCGCACCATGGCGAGCGCGTTCCTGACCCTTCGCAGCGGTTGCAGGCCGAGCAGGATGGCGATGGCGTTGATGGCGATCATGCCGACGCCGAACAGGGAAAGGTAGGTCAGGAGGCGGCGCTGGAAGGTGGCGATCTCCTGTTCCAGTTCGGTCTTGTTGCCCATGACGCGAAAGCGGGCGGCGCGGTTCTTGGCATCGAGAACGAATTCGCTCTCGAACACGACCAACTCCTCGCCATCGATGCCTTGCGCCGCGTAGCTGCGCTGGAAATTGGCGTTGAAGGGAACGTCCGCCACATCGGGCGACGGGATCGTCCTGGTCATCGACGATGAGTGGAGATTGCCGTGCACCCCTTCCGAGGCGGGTTCGACGGACCAGTACCAGCCCGAATTCGGTTCCGAGAAGCGGAGGTCGCCGAGATCCGGAGCGCCGGTGAGCGCGCCGGTGTCGGAAATGCCGATGGAGCCGATCAGGTTGAACAGATGCGCAGAAAGCAGGCTGTCGAAACCGCGCTCGCTGGCCTGGCGGTAGAGCGTGGTAATGAGGGTGAAAATGACGATGAGGGTCAGGATCGCCCAGACCGTGGAAAAGGCGATGACGCGGAACGTCAGCGAGCGCGGCCACAAGCGCAGCGAGAGCCGCTTGCTCACGGTTGGGTTGGTAGGGAGCGGTTCCGCCTTACGCCTCCGGCTCACGCATGCGATAACCCATGCCGCGCACGGTTTCGATCATGTCGATGCCCATTTTCTTACGGAGCCGTCCGACAAACACCTCGATCGTGTTGGAATCGCGGTCGAAATCCTGGTCGTAGAGATGCTCTACCAGTTCGGTCCGCGAGACGACCTCGCCCATGTGATGCATCAGGTAGGCAAGCAAGCGGAACTCATGCGATGTCAGCTTCAACGGCACGCCGGCGACGTCGGCCTTCGAGGCCTTGGTGTCGAGGCGCAGCGGCCCGCAGGTCAGTTCGGATGAGGCGTGGCCGGCGGCGCGGCGGATCAGCGCCCTGACCCGCGCCAGGACTTCCTCGATGTGGAACGGCTTGGTGACATAGTCGTCCGCGCCGGCGTCGATGCCGGAGACCTTGTCGCTCCAGCGGTCGCGGGCGGTCAGGATCAGCACCGGCATCTTGCGGCCGCCGCGCCGCCAGCGCTCGACCACGCTGATGCCGTCCATCTGCGGCAGGCCGATGTCGAGCACGACCGCGTCGTAGGGCTCGGTGTCACCGAGAAAATGGCCCTCCTCGCCGTCATATGCCCGGTCGACAACATAGCCGGCGTCGACCAGCGCATCCGATATCTGCCGGTTGAGATCCTTGTCATCCTCGACGACCAGTACGCGCATGCGAAGACCACTGCCTGTTGACCGATTGCTTCAGCTATAGGCCGATTCCGCCGGCCTGGGAAACGACGGGGTCAGTTCTGCGGGACGACGATCTCGGAGCGGCGCGGACGCTGCCCGTTCTTGCCCGGAACGAGCACGACGATGACGCAGACCGGCTGCCCGCCTCGCGTCGACTGCGAGGCCTTGGCAAGCGTCCCGCCATTCTGCTCGGCCACCTGCTGGCCGATCGCGTAGCAGTCGGCCGCCGCCACGACAATCGATTCATCCTGCGCGGCTGCCGGCGCAACGCTTGCCGGCACCGCAAGCAGCCCGGCGCAGAGCGCCAGGGTCGCGGTTCGGAAATGGGAGCGAAGCGTTCTCATGGCCAGCGTTGTAACGCATCGGCGCTGAACGTGAAATGAACGGTGATCGCCGCTGAAACCATGCTCGCCACCCCTGCAATGCGAGACAAACAAATTGAGATTTCACCGCCCAACCCGATGAAACCCATGAAGTTCCAGTCTAGACTCCGTTTCGTTCATATTGAAAGCGCGCGTCAGGCGTTTTCCTGGGTCAGCGCCCGAAAACGCAGCAGGCCGTGATGGACAAGCAGTTCCTCGTCATAGCGCGCCTCGCTGAATTCGAGCGACAGGCGTGTCTGGCCGCGAGCGCCGACCTCCAGCACCGCGTCGGCAAGGCGCGCCTCGATGGCATCCATGATGGCGCGCGTTTCGGCTTCGCCATGGGCCTTCGACCAGACATGCAGCGTAATAAGTTGATCGTCGCGGTTCTCGGCGCCAGTGTCCCAGTCAAAGGCGCAGGTCTGGCCGCATGTCACATAGGGAAAGGCGACGTTGTCGGTTGGTTGTTCGCGCAGTCCGGCGCCGCCCAGCAGAGCCGACAGGGACGGATCGCTTTTCAGCCTCAGGAACAGTGCCTGTTGCAAATCGCCGGGCGCCGTCATCGCTTCTCCCTCACCCGGTGCGCTATCGACCCTGCTTGCCAGAAGCTCTTCCGCACTCCAGACGCTTTGCCTTATATAGCCATTTACCGAACGAACACGATTGCCGATTCGTTGTCACGATGATGAATGTCGATGATCTCGAAAATACGACTTCCCGACAATCTCGTCAGCGACGATGAATAGCGGGTACCCTTTGCGAACCGCAAGCATCAGCAACGCCCGGCAGCGCCGCATTTCCTAGTTTCAGGAGCTGATCATGCTCGATCCAGAAAAGGCCAGGGCCGCGTCGCACCTCCTGGTAGGCCATTGGGACAAGGGCACCCGCCTCGACGCCATACCCGAGGAATTGCGGCCGAAGACGCGGGCCGAAGGCTACGCCATCCAGTCGCACGTCATGGATCGCTCAGTGGCTCCGCTCTTCGGCTGGAAGATCGCGGCAACCAGCCTGGCCGGCCAGCGGCATATCAACGTTGATGGCCCGATGGCCGGGCGCCTCCTCGCCGAGAAGGCGGTCGAGGTTGGAGGCTCCGTTTCCCTGGCGACAAGCAAGATGCGTGTCGCCGAGATCGAATTCGCGTTCCGGTTCGGCCGTCAGTTGCCGCCTCGCCCGGCGCCTTATGAAATCGGTGATGTAGTGGACGCCGTGGCGAGTTTGCATCCGGCGATCGAAATACCGGACTCCCGCTATGACGATTTCTGCGCTGTCGGCGCGCCGCAGCTCATCGCCGACAATGCCTGCGCCAATCTGTTCGTCATCGGCGAGGCGGCGGAAGACGATTGGCGTGACGTAGATTTCGCGAAGCACCCGGTGGCCGCTTCTGTCTCTGGAAAGTCGCAGCATATCGGATCAGGAGCAGCCGTGTTAGGCGATCCGCGTGTTGCGCTGACCTGGATCGTCAACGAACTGTCGGGGCTGGGCATAACGCTCCAGCCGGGGCAAGTGGTGATAACCGGCACCTGCGTGACGCCGATAAATGTCGAGGCCGGCGACGAAGTCATCGGCGATTTGGGCAGGTTCGGCCGGGTCTCGGTGCGCTTCTGCTAGCAGTTTTACCCCTGTGACAATCCCCTGAGGCAGACAGGCCCCCGGTCATTGTCCTCCACGCAGCCGCACCACAACGCTGCGCACTGCAAGCACCAGCACGGTGATGACGATCAGGATCACTGAAAGTGCCGCGATCGCCGGGTCGATATTGTCGCGCAGACCCATCCACATCAACCTGGGCAGCGTGATGGCGTTGACCGAGGTGATGAACAGCGTGACGCCGATTTCCTCCCAGGAGAGCACGAAGGACAGCAGTGCCGCGGTGACGATGCCGAATTTGATGTTGGGCATGATGATGCGCGTGGCGCGCTCCCAGACGCTGGCACCAAGGCCACGCGCGGCGAGGTCGATACGGCGGTCAAGCTGGCTGAGGGAGACCAGGATCAGCACCGTGGCGAAGGGCACCGTCATCACGGAATGCGCCATGGCCACACCCAGCCACGTGTCGTAGCCGAAAAAGGAACTGACGCCGGAGATCGAGGTGAGCAGGAAATAGAGCGTCACCGCCGAGACCACCGGCGGCACCACCATCGGCAACAGCACGAAGCCGACCAGAGCCGCGGTGAAGCGCGGCTTGAACATCCACACGCCAAGGCTGAAGCACAGTGCCAGCACCGTCGAGATGACACTGCTGACGATGCCGATCCTGATCGAGAGCAGGATGGACTGGAGCCAGCGCGGATCCTCGACCAGCGAGCGGTAGTGGCGCAGCGACAACTCGCCCGTCGGCATCGCCAGCATGCGGCTGGGCGTCAGTGAGACCGGGATCACGGCCAGCAGCGGCAGGAGCAGGAACAGCGCCACCAGGACGGCGAGGGCAAGCGAGACGGGACCGGGGCGATAGGTCGGCATAGGCTACACCAATTGCTTCGGTCTGACGTAGCGGAAAAGCAGCGCCATCAGGATGCCGACGAACAGCACCAGCACCACGCTGATCGCGGCACCCAGCCCCCAGTCCGGGCTCTGGAAGATGCGGAGATAGATCAATTCGGCGATCATGACGCTGCGGCCACCGCCAAGGATCGCCGGCGTGACGAAGAAGCCGAGCGAGAAGACGAAGACGATCAGCGCGGAGCCGATGATGCCGGAGCGCGTCATCGGCACGAACACCGTCCAGAAGGTGCGCATGCGGCTGGAACCCAACCCGCGCGCGGCGAGCAGCACGCGCTCGTCGAGGCTGCGCATGGAAGACGCCAGCGGAAAGACGGCGAAAGGAATGAGGAAATGCGTCATGCCGACGATGACGCCGAATTCGTTGCGCACCAGCGTCAGCGGTTCGCCAACGAAGCCGATCGACTGCAGCCAGGTGTTGATCAGGCCGCGGTTGGAGAGAAGCGCCACCCAGCCGAAGGCGCGCGTCAGCACCGATATCCAGAACGGCACCAGGATGCAGAATTCGGCCAGCACCCGCTGCGCCGGGCTGCCGCGCACCCAGACCACGGTGATGGCGTAGGCAGCGGCAACCGATACAACGGTGACGATCGCCGCGATGCGCAGCGTGCGGACGAACACCGACTGTACCAGCGGGTCGGTTATCAGCGCGCCGTACTGGCCAAGTCCCGGCGTCGGCAGCGTGAAGCTCCACTTCACCACGCCGAGGAACGGCCAGGCATAGGCGAGGCCAAGGAACAGGAGCAGCGGCGCCATCAGCAGCGCCGCGCCCATCCTATCCGAGAGAACGCCTCTCATGTCAGCCCAGCGCCGGTCAGGCGGAGATGATCTTGGTATATTCGTCCAGCGCCGCCCCGTAATTCTTGGCGTACCAGTCCATGTCGAGCGGGATCTGCTTCTTCATGTTCTCGGGATCGACCGGGTTGATGCGCTTCTTGTCGGCGGGAACCAGAGCGTCGGCAGCCGGGTTGGCCGGGCCCTGACCGAGCTTGTCGAACATGACAAGCTGCTTTGCAGGGTCCTGCGCGCTGGCGATGAACTTCATCGCCGCGTCCTTGCCGCCGGGGTTGTTCTTTAACACGGCCAGTGCGCCGGGCGAAATCAGGCCCTGGTCCCAGATGAACTTGATCTGACCGCCCGAATCCTGCTCGATCAGCGAGGCTCGCGTCGACCAGACGATCGCCATCGAGGCTTCGCCGTTGAGCAACACGCTCTGGCTTTCCGCGCCGCCGCCCCAATAGGCGACGACGTTCTCCTTGAACGCGGCGATCTTGTCATGCGCGCGCTTGAGGTCGAGCGGATAGAGCGACGCCGGCGCGATGCCGTCGGCGAGAAGAGCCGCCTCCCAGCTCGACACGCCCCATTTGTAGAGGGAGCGCTTGCCGGGGAATTTCTTCACGTCGAAGAAATCGGCCATGCCGGTCGGGGCATTGCTGCCGTATTTCTGCGAATCGTAGGCGATCACATAGGAGAAGAAATAGGTCGAGGCGGCGTAATCCCAGCCGAAACCCGGCCGCATCTTCTTCTTGTCGACTATTGTGTAGTCGATCGGCTCGAGCATGCCTTGCGCGCCAAGCGTGATGGCCGAGAACGGGTCGACGTCGACAAGATCCCAGGTCGGCGCACCGCTTTTAAATTGTGCCGCGATGGCCCCTTCGGTCGGGCCGGAGCCATCCATCTTGACGGTGATGCCGGTGTCCTTGGTGAAAGCCTGGCCATAGGCGGCGTCGTAAGCCGTGATGGCGTCGCCGCCCCAGTTGACCAGCACCAGTTCCTTCGCGGCGGCGAAGGACTTGGTCGAGCGCAGCAGCAGCGGCGTGCCGGCAAGCACGAGGCCTGCAAGTTGCGTGAATTGCCGGCGCGAGATCTCACCGCGCCTTGTCCTTTCGGAGAGCGTTTCGATGGCCTGTTTCTTGGTATCGTTCATGTTAGTTCCCCTTTGTTTTCGTTGATCGAATCCGAAATCCGGTGCGGCGAATTCAGGCCGCGCCGGTGCTCATTGCCCTCCGTCCGGAAGGAGGAAACCCTTTTCCGCCGGCCAGGTCAGCCAGACGGAATTGCCTTTGCTGAGTGCCGCGGCCGCGACCTCGTTCGGCACAGAGACGGTCACCTTCGCACCTTGGCGTGTCGTAAGGTCGAGTTTGGTCGCCGCGCCCAGATAGGTCGATCCGATCGCGGTGGCAGCTATGCCGTTCTCGCCTGCCGCCGCCTCGCGCGCTATCGACATATGTTCTGGCCGGATCGCCAGGATGGCATTGCCATCCACTGCTTCGGCGTTGCCGCGCAGCTTGATTGCCCGGTCTTCGCAGAGCGCGGTCGCGCCATGGTCGGCGACGCGCACGCCCTTCAGCGGCAGCATATTGATCTCGCCCAGGAACTCGGCGACGAAGCGGTTGGCGGGCCGGTCATAGACCTCGTCAGGCGCTCCGACCTGCAACAATTTGCCATGGTTGAAGATGGCGACACGCGAGGACAGCGCCAGCGCCTCGCTCTGGTCGTGGGTGACGAAGACGAAGGTGGTGCCGGTCTCCTGGTGCAGACGTTTCATCTCGGCCTGCATCTGGCCGCGCAGACTCTTGTCCAGCGCCGAGAACGGCTCGTCGAGCAAAAGCACGCCCGGCTCGAACACCAGCGCGCGGGCCAGCGCCACGCGTTGTTGCTGGCCGCCGGAAAGCTGCGCCGGCAGCTTCTTCTCGTGGCCGAGCAGACCGACGCGCTCTATCATCTCGCCGACGCTACGCTTGATCTCGGCGGCAGATTTCTTGCGAACCTTGAGGGGAAAGGCGATGTTTTGCTCGACGCTCATATGCGGGAAGAGCGCATAGCCCTGGAACACCATGCCGGCGGCGCGCTGCTCGGCCGGCCGGTCGGTAATATCGACGCCGTCGCTGAACAGGCGGCCCTCGCTGGGCTGCAGGAAGCCGGCCAGGATCATCAGGAAGGTGGTCTTGCCGGAGCCGGAGGGGCCGAGCAGCGTCAAAAACTCGCCGCGGCCGATATTGAGCGTCAGATTGTCCAGCGCACGGAACGAGCCGAAGCTCTTGCCGATCCCGTTCGCCTTGATCTCTGCGGCCCGGCCGGGTTGCTGCATCCTGCCTCTTCCTTGGTGGCTGGGGAAATCGTAGGCAGCGCGAAGGCTCACCGCAACCGAATAGTTTTCGCCTGATCGGCAAATTTGATTCATCTATGGCGAATGCCGGCGACGCTGGAGCCGCGAAATTCACCTCTCCTGGGGGAGATCAGTTGATCTCAATATGTCCGCAACCTGTTCTCCGATAGCTTCGACCTCAACCATCCCCCAAACGCCTCCAGCACAGGGTGACCCGCCTTGGCGTGCTCGGAAACCAGGAAATAGGAACGCGGCGACGGGATCGAGGTCTCGAACGGCTTGACCAGCCGGCCCTCACTCAGCGCCCGGCGGCTGGTCAGCTCGTCCCCCATGGCGATGCCCTGGCCGGCAATCGCCGCCGAGAAAACGAGGTTCATGTCGGAAAAGAAGATGCCGCCCTCGGTGTCGGGGTTCTCGACCTTGGCCAGCGCCAGCCAGCGCGCCCAGTCCTCCGTATCGCCAAGATGCAGCAGGTTGGCGCGCAGGACGTCGGCGGGCTTGGAAAAGCCGCCCACTTTGTTGAGTAGCGTCGGGCTGCAGAGCGGCGTGAACGAGATATCGCACAGCAGTTCCACCACGCGGTTCGGCCAGTTGCCGACGCCAAAGGCAATGAAGGCGTCGGCGTCCGGATTGCTGACGTCGTCGAGCCGCCGGGGCGTCAGTATGCTCAGCGCCACATCAGGATACATCTGCCGGAACTCGCCGATATGGGTGCACAAGAACAGCGAGGCGAAGCCTGGTGTGCATGAGACTGCGAAGGAGCCGCCGACCCCGGTGCCGGCGTTTTGCGCCACCGCGTCGCCGAGCACGGTCAGCGCTTTGCGCACGTCCGCGGCATAGCGCTGGCCGCGCGGTGTCAGCGCCACGCCCTTGCCGATGCGCTCCAGCAGATCGAATCCGAGGTCGCGTTCGAGCAAGCGCAATTGATGGCTGACCGCACTGCGGGTGAGGTGCAATTCGTCGGCGGCGCGCCAGACGCTGCCATGACGGGCGAAACTGTCGAGGGCGCGGAGCGCCTGCGTCGATGGAATTCTCAAGAGGTGAACCGAATTTGCACGAACCGGGAAAACATATCACTTTTTGGGAAGCCGCTTCACTGCTTTCTTTGGCGCATGGAAAAACCGGTGACGACATCGGCGCAAGAAACCGCTCTTGCCTGCCTCGACGGCATCCAGCCGCTGCTGTCGGCCTGGACGCGCACCATCTTCGACTTCGGCGAAACCGCCTGGCGCGAGTACCAATCAGCAGATTGGTATGTCGATCGGCTGAAGCGCGAGGGGTTTGCGGTCGAGGAAGGCTCCGCGGGCATGCCGACGGCCTTCTGCGCCCACTGGACCAATGGAGACGGTCCGACCATCGGCATGTATGCCGAATATGACGCCGTGCCCGGCAACTGCCAGGACGCTGCCACGGTGAAGCGGCCCCGCCCAGGGCTCGGCTCCGAAGCCGGCGGCCATACCGATCCGCACTCGGGCCTGGGCATGGCCAGCCTGGGCGGTCTGCTCGCCACAAAGGCCGCCATGCAGCGCCACGGCATTGCAGGCACGCTGCGCTTCACCGGCGAGCCGGCGGAGAAGGTGCGCGGCTCGAAACCGATCCATGCAGCCAAAGGCTATTATGACGGCCTTGCCGGCATGATCTCCTTCCATCCCTTCTACATGCTGCCGCTCTGCAACACTGCGCGCTGGGACACCCATTGCGGCGCTGCCTACGCGATGATCTATCGCTTCATCTGCGATGAGCCCGAGAATTGGGCACGCGCCGCCGGCGACGGCGCCCCGATCCCGCAGGCACATTCGGCGGTTCGCGCGCCCGGCGCCAACGACGCGCTGATGACGATGTACATAGCCTCCAAGGCGCTGCGCGATTCCATGCTGCCGCACCAGGGCGGCTGGTCGATCAGCGAGGCGATCCTGACGGCGGGCCAGGCCACCGCCGACAATCTGCCGGCAGGCCTTGCCGAGATCCAGTACATGATCCGTGTTCCGACCATCGCCATGGCCGAGCAGGTCACCGCCGTGCTCGACCGAAACGCCTCGGCCGCCGCCGCGATCAGCGGCTGCCGCTACGAACGGTACTGGGTTTCGAAGTCGCGGCCGGGGCTGGCCAATCATGCCATGGCCGGGATCGCCTATGAGGCGTTGGCGAGCGTCGGCCCGCCCCGCTGGGACGAGGCGGCGAAGAAGATCGCCCGCGAGATCCAGGTCAATGCCGGTGGGGTGGCGAGCGAAAACCCCTTCATCGACGAGCTGGAGCGGCTGATTGCACCACAGGAGGCAGAGGCGATCCTGCGCCGCGACCTGCCGCCGTCGCAGGTGAACTCGACCTCGGACGACTACACCGATATGAGCTGGCACGCGCCGACGGCGCGTTTCTATGTCGCCCGCCCTGCCCTGCGTTCGGCAAACGGTCATGTTTTTCCAGCTTGGGCGATGAACGCGCTGGGTGGCATCCCGGCGACCATCGACCCGATGGTCATCTGCGCGGCGAAGACCGTCGCGCTATCCGCCCTTCGCCTGCTGGAAGACAAGGCCGCGCGCGACATGGCGATGGACGAGTTCGTCACCCGAACCGGCGGCGGCATTGGCGGTTCGACCTGGATCGCCCCGCTCTGCGACTACGATCCGCCCATCAACTTCCGCTGGCCGGAATATGTCACCACGCCGCGCGGCCGCGACTGGTGGATACCAAGCAAGCAATGACCGCAAACGCCCATACGAGGAGAACCGCATGACCGTTCATGACCGCATCATCGCCGAGCCGTTTTCGCTGCAGCGCCGCAACCCGGCCGGCGGCACCAAGCCGCTGACATCATGGGGTTTCGCCAACGAGACCGACGTCTTGACCGACGTGCTGCTCGGCTCGCCCAATTTCCTGCGCCATCTCTCGACCAGCTCCCTGTCGCGCAAGCACCTGCGCGAGGCGCCCTGCAACATCCAGATCGCGCAGGCACAACACAAGGATCTGGTCGCGGCCTACGAGCATTTCGGCGTCAACATCCACTGGCACGAGCCGACGCCGGAGCTGCCGATGCAGGTCTACTCCCGCGATTCCAGCGTAATGACGCCGTACGGCGCCATCATCACCGCCATGGCCAATTGGTGGCGGCGCGGCGAGAATTACGCCGCCATCCGCACCTATGAAAAACTCGGCATCCCGATCTACGACATGGTCACCGCAGGCACCTTCGAGGGCGGCGATTTCAACGTCATCGAGGATGGCGTGGTGCTGATCGGCTGCGGCGGCGCCCGCACGCAGGAAGAAGGCGCCCGGCAGGTGCAGGCCTGGTTCGAAAAAGAGGGTTGGGAAACACGAATCGCCTTCATCGACGAGTACTATGTCCATATCGACCTGATGGTGGTGCCGATCGCGGAAAAGCTCACCGCCGTCTGCCTCGCCTGCACCGAGCCGGGGATCGTCGACTGGCTGAGGGGCAAAGGGCACGAGATCATCGACGTGCCGTTCCAGGACACGATGGCGCTCGGCTGCAACTTCATGTCGCTGGGCAAGGACAGGGTGATCGCGCCGACATCCAGCCAGTCGCTGATCGGTCAACTCAAGGCGCGCGGCTTCGAAGTGGCGGCCGTCGACATGAGCGAGATCTCCAAGACCGGCGGCGGCATCCACTGCATGGCGCAGGCGTTGAAGCGCGAGGCGGCCTGAGCCCGGAACGGCAACCCCATCTTCGCCCGCCTGATCAGCGTCAGGCGGGTGAATGGCGGTTTGTACCGCCCCCATCAACAAACCCTGCAGGTGTGTCCTCGCCACCCTTGTGGGCGTCCGCAAATGGATGAATAGTCAGGGCGGCGTCGCCCTGAAACTGCCCGCTTGGTTTTCAGGCCGCGCCATAGCCGTCCGGGTTTTTGAATGGTCAGTCCTGAACCACGCAAGAGAAGAGGTGCGATCGCCGCCCGGCTGCTGGCGCTCGACGCATGGATCGATTCTTCTCTCTACGAGATCGGGTTCAAGGCGCGCCAGTTCTGGGAGGGCGCGACGATTTTCTCCCGGCGTTTCCGCGTCAACGGCTGGCGCCGTGGCATCGTCGAGCTTTTGAGCGAAGGTTTCACGCTTGGCGCCGGCGGCATCGTCGTCATGCTGGCGCTGGCTATTCCCGCCTTCCAGGACACGGCCGGCGACTGGCGCGCCCAGGGCGACTTCGCCGTTACCTTCCTCGACCGTTATGGCGACGAGATCGGCCAGCGCGGCATCATCCAGCGCGATTCCGTGCCGGTCGACGAAATGCCGGACCACGTCATCAAGGCGGTGCTTGCCACCGAGGACCGGCGCTTCTTCGACCATTACGGCATCGACGTTCTCGGCCTGTCGCGCGCAATCTTCGAAAATGTGCGGGCAAACTCGGTCGTCCAGGGCGGCTCCAGCATCACGCAGCAGCTGGCCAAGAACCTGTTCCTGACCAATGAGCGCACCTTCGAGCGCAAGATCAAGGAAGCCTTCCTGTCGCTGTGGCTCGAAGCCAATCTGTCGAAGAAGGAAATCTTGCAGCTCTATCTCGACCGCGCCTATATGGGCGGCGGCACGTTCGGCATCGAGGCGGCGGCGGACTTCTATTTCGGCAAGAGCGTCAAGGACCTCAATCTCGCCGAGGCGGCGATGCTTGCAGGCCTGTTCAAGGCGCCGACCAAATACGCGCCGCACATCAACCTGCCGGCGGCGCGCGCGCGCGCCAATGTGGTGCTGTCCAATCTCGTCGATTCCGGCTTCATGACCGAGGGCCAGGTGCTGCAGGCAAGGCTGCATCCGGCCGATGTCGTCGACCGCGGCGAACAGAAGAGCCCCGATTATTTCCTCGACTGGGCCTTCGACGAGGTCAAGAAGATCGCCAAGCCCGGGCAGCACTCGCTGGTGGCGCACACCACCTTCGACGCCAACATCCAGAAGGCGGCAGAAGAGTCGGTGGAGTTCCACCTGCGCCAGTTCGGCAAGGAGTACAACGTCACCGAAGGCGCCGTGGTGGTCATCGAGACCAACGGCGCGGTGCGCGCGATCGTCGGCGGCCGCGACTATGGCGCCAGCCAGTTCAACCGCGCCACCAAGGCACTGCGCCAGACCGGCTCCTCCTTTAAGCCCTACGTCTATGCAACGGCGATGGAGCACGGCTTTACGCCGAATTCGATCGTATCAGGCGGGCCGATCAGCTGGGGCAACTGGTCGCCGCACAATTACGGTGGCGAGTCGGCGGGCAAGGTCCCGCTGATCGTGGCCATGGCCAAGTCGATCAACACGGTGCCCGTGCGGCTTGCCAAGGACTATCTCGGCATCGGGCCGATCAAGGCGATGGCGGAATCATTCGGCGTGGAATCGCCGCTCGAAGCGCACAAGACCATGGTGCTCGGCACCTCGGGCATGACCGTGATGGACCAGGCGACGGGCTACAGCGTGTTCGCGCAGAACGGCTTCGTCGGCTCCAGGCATGGCATCACGCAGCTCGTCACCCGCACCGGCGAGGTGGTCTACGATTTCGCCAAGGATGCGCCGCCGCCGCACCGCGTGCTGTCCGAGCAGGCGCTGAAATCGATGAACACCATGCTTGTCGCGGTACCGGCGATGGGTACCGCCAGGCGCGCGCAGATCCCCAACATCGTCGTCGCCGGCAAGACCGGCACGACGCAATCCTACCGCGATGCCTGGTTCGTCGGCTTCACCGGCAACTACACGGCGGCCGTCTGGCTGGGCAATGACGATTTCACCCCGACCAAGAACATGACAGGCGGCTCGCTGCCGGCGATGGTGTGGCAGCGGCTCATGGTCTATGCGCATCAGAACATCGACCTCAAGCCTATCCCCGGCATCGACAAGCCCTTCGTCGACGAGGAGATCGCGGCCAAGGCCGCGGAAGCGCAGAAGAAGAGCGAGGAACAGGCAGCGGCCGATGCCGCCGCCGAACGGCCGCCGGTGCTGTCCAGCCGGACGACACAGACGCTCAGGGACATGACCCACCTGTTCGAAACGGCGCGCAGGCTCGGTGCATCGGCTCCGCCCGAAACGCTGTCGGCGCTGTGATCGCGGCGCCTCTTCCCTTCTGCCTTCGGGAAGATGGAAAAGCCACACCTTGCGAATCCGCGTCCTGCGGCTTGCCACACGACCCCGCGCCGCGATATCCCCGAGCGGCAATTCTTCATGCGCCCGGCCTTTCATGCTCAAGAACGCCTTCCTGACGCTGCTTTCGCTTGCCATAGCCATCGGCGGCGGCGGCGCCAGCGTCTGGTATGCGCTGAAAATGCAGGACGGCGTCGGGGCGATCAGGATCGGCCAGTGGACCGCCTTTCCCGATATCGGCACACCCGCAGCCGACCCCTATTCCAAGGCCCGCGTGGCGCGCGAGGGCGTGCTCGCGCTCGGCCGCGCCGAAGGGCTGTCCTTTGTCGCCGAGGACGACGCAGCTGGCGGAGAACTCAGGCGCGAATGTACCTACACGATCGAAGGCGGATTTCCGACCGCCCGATTCTGGACCCTCTATGCCGCCGACCAATCGCTCGGCGTGGTCGAGACCGGCAAATCGCGGGTTGCCGCGCTTCAATCCTATGGCGTGCTGCGCCAATCCGACAATTCGGTGCTCATTTCCGTCGGCCATCACCCGATGCCCGGCAATTGGCTGCTGACCGACGGTTCCGGCAGGATGTATTTCGTTTTGACATTCTACGACACGCCGATCGCCAGCAGCACCGGCCTGTCGGATGTGTCGCTGCCCAAGATCACCAAGGTCAGCTGCGATGCGTAGTGTCTATGCCGCGACGCGCAGACTTCTACATGCCGTCCTGCTCGGCCTCGTCGGCGCCGGCATCGTGCATATCGTCGTGCTGCTTCTGGTGCCTGAATTCTCGGAACGCGATGCCTGGTCACGGCTGTCGATGGCGTCGGATCTCTACCGGATGACCCGGCTCGATGCCGAGGCGGGCGGCGCGCCGGTGGTGAAATCGGTCGACCCGCTGTTTTATGCGACGGCTTGCCGGTTCGACCTCGATGAGGGAATGGTGAGGATCAGGGCGCCGGGCAATGTGCCCTTCTGGTCGGTGTCTGTCTATGACCGCAACGGCCACAACATCTATTCATTCAACGACCACACGGCGACCGGGGGCAAGCTGGATGCCGTGGTGCTGACGCCGGCGCAGATGATCGACATGCGCAGGGACCTTCCCGAAGAGCTTCAGGGAGCGATCTTCGTCGAAGCGCCGATCGACGAGGGCATATTCGTCATCCGCAGCTTCGTGCCGGACGACAGCTGGAAGTCGATCGTGTCGCGCTTTCTGGAGCAGAGTTCGTGCGAGCTGCAGGACTTTTAGACCGCGGCCCGGACAATCCGCATCAGAACAATCAAGGGCGGTGCCGCAGGGATGATTCCCGCCTCGGCCTCAAGAACGTTCAGTGGTGCGGCACTGGCGTGCGTGGCGTTCCCGGCTTGTCAGGGCCGGCAGGCCGCGCTTCCCCTGCGGTGGACCGCTCATAGCGGATACCGGGAAAGATGATCACCGCCGCCGGTATTTCGGTGGTTTGCTTTGCTCGATTGGTTGGTGCCGTTCTCGGCACGAAAGACAGTACCATGCCCATGGTTCGCGTATTCCTCTCGGTTGCCCCGGAGCACAACGCAACGCCTCCAAATATCATTAAGGCCGGCAGAGGGTTAACGGAGCGCTAACGGATCCCAGCTAAATTGATCTTTGTTCTTGGCAATCGCGAAACCGACATGGTTCCGGTCGAGCATGGTCAGGCGTGTATAGAGTATCGGGCGTATCCCTCGTGTCATCTTCGGACTTCAGGCAAATCGCGGTAGGGACGGAATCGGGAAAGGCCGAAAGGCTGTTCCGCGCAGCGGTGTCTGCGTTCTGCTCGCTTACGCGGCCGTCCCGCCGGGAGATCGGCCAGCTCGAAGATCTGACGCTGCCGCTGTTCGACAACGTGTCCGTCGAATCGCGCCGCTACGTGGCGGCGGCCCTCTCTGAATGCGAATATGCTCCGGCCGGGCTGGTGCGGCGCCTGTGCGAGGAGCCGGTAGACATCGCCGCCCCCTTGCTCATCCGCTCGCGCGCAGTCAGTGACATCGACCTCATTGCGCTGATCGGCCGGCACGGGCTGCCGCATGCGCGCGCGATCGCGCGCCGCAAGAACCTTAATCCGACCATCGCCGATCTGATCAGGGCGCTGGAAAGGCCGACGCTGGTGCGGGTACGCGATCCGGAAGCGGAAGCCTCCCCGGCACAAACCGCTCCCTTGAAGGCGCCGGCCGCCGACAGCGCGACAAGGCAGCAGACGCCGGGCGTTGGTGCCGAAAATGCGCGGCACAGGCTGCGCTCCATGATGCGGGCCGGCGAGGAGGCGCAGGCGGCGCAGGTCGATCCGTTCACCGGAGCCGATACCTATGCCAAATTGCGCGAGACGGCGCTGACCGGAAACGCCGCCTTCTTCCAGACCGCGCTCGCCGATGCGCTCGATATCGATTTCTCGACGGCCAGGTTGCTGACGGCGAACCAGAATTACATGCCGCTGCTGACGGCGCTGCGCTCGCTCGACCTCAGCGAGGACCGGGCATTCCTGATCACGGTTGCCGTCTACTCCCGCGAGTTTCCGCATCCGCAGGCGATCCGCACCTTCCTCGATCGCTACCGGCTCCTGCACCGCGACGCGGCGCTGGACAAGGTGCGGGAATGGAAGGCCGTGACCCTGTCCGATGTGGTTCGCGACGCCGCCCCCACCAACAGCGCCAGCCGCGAGGCGTCGAACAGTGACGATGCAGCGGCCTTCCCTGGCCTCAGGACATCTTCACGGAAATAAGCTCCTCGACAGGAACAGCGCCGGCCTCGATCTCAACCACCCAGATGTCGGGATCGAATTTCTTCTCGCGTTCCAGTCTGGCGTCCAGCACCGAAGCATCGGCGGCGGTGGCGAGAAGGCTAAAGAAACGGTCGTCGGGCTTGGCCGAATCGTAGCTCGTCTGTGGCGCCGGCCCATAGAGAGCGATTTCACCAAGCCGGCTCCGCGTTAGAACGAACACGGCGCCGGCTTCGGTCGCGCCGCGCTTGACCACGGCGGCAAACCCGCCCGCGCCGAAAACCCGACGCAACAGGGCCGATACCCAGAGATCCGTGGTCACGCGCATGAGAAAAGTCCGGACAGCATGCGGGCTATCTATCGGTATTTACACCGCTGGGCGAGCCGTTGTTTGCGCCGTCAGTTGGTCAGGCCGATCTCGCGCATCTTGACATAGACCAGTTCGTCGGGCTCGCCGGTCTGCGGCAGGCCGAACAGCGACTGGAATTCCTTGATGGCCGCCTTGGTACGGGCGCCGACGACGCCGTCGAGCTGCATGTCGTCATTGCCGAAGGCCTTGAGCCCGGCCTGTATCTTGACAATGCGAGGATCCGGCGCTTGGGAAGCCGTATCGGTCTGCAGCGACACTGGAACCGCCTGCGACACTTCGGGACGCGGTTGCGGTTTCGGCACGGCGGCGGTTTTCGGGGTCGCGCCCAGCTGATCGAGCAGCAGCGCGTCGATCTCGCCGGACGTGTTGAGCCCAACCTTCTGCTGATAGGCCTGGATCGCCTTGCGCGTGTTGGGTCCGGAAATGCCGTCGACCGTGCCGGCGTAGAAATCGAGATCCTTCAATATGCCCTGCACCTGCTCCACCACCGGATCGCCCTTGACCGGCGCCGGCGCGGTACCTGGCCGCACGATGTTGAAGGTGGTCTCCGGCTCATCAGCGGCCGCGTGCGGAACGCCCTGCATGCTGCGGGTCGCGAAGAAGGCGCCGGCATGCGGAAAAGGCTGGTACCACAGCGCATTCGCCGAAACGTAGAACAGCGTCACCAGGAATGCCGTCGACCCTCCCACCAGGACGGGATTGCGCGAAATCATGCCGCCGATGGCGACGGCTCCGTCCTGGAAGGCGTTGCTGCGGCGCTTGGCCGCCTTAGGCTGTTTTGCGGAGCGCGCCATTTCCGTCCCCTTTCGCCCTGGCCAGCGGCATCGTCAGCACCCCGGCCTTGTCCGCCGGCCGCCCTTTCGGCCCGTTCACCGGCAGGCTGATGGTGACCGTGGTACCCTCGCCCGGCATGCTTTCGATCGACATGGTGCCTTCGTGCAGCGCCACCAGTCCCTTGACCAGCGACAGGCCAAGGCCGGTCCCCTCGAAACGACGGGTATAGTCGTTCTGGATCTGCATGAACGGCTTGCCGAGATTGGCGAAATCTTCCTCGGCGATGCCGATGCCGGTGTCCCGCACCCAGAAATGCAGGCGCGAACCGATCCGCTTGGCGCCGACGACGACATCGCCGCCATCGGGCGTGAACTTGATCGCATTCGAGACGAGATTGATGAGGATCTGCTGCACGGCGCGCCGGTCGGCGTTGATTTCGCCGGCGTCCGGCGCGATCTGCGCCTTGAGATCGATGTTCTTGGCCTGCGCCTGGAGCCGCATCATCTGCTGACACATGTCGACGGCTTCCATGAAGCGGAATGGCTCCGGTTCGGTCGCATAGACGCCCGATTCGATCCGCGATACGTCGAGAATGGAGGTTACGACGGCAAGCAGATGCTGGCCGGAATCGCGCACCAGACCGACATATTCCTTCTGCCGTGGATCCTTGAAGGCGCCGAACATCTCGTGCAGCAGCATGTCGGAGAATCCGATGATGGCATTGAGCGGCGTGCGCAGTTCGTGGCTCACCACCGCCAGGAAGCGCCCTTTCGCCACTTCGGCGGCGGCGGCCGCGTCATTGGCGGCGCCGAGGTCTTCGCGCAACCGGGCGACCTCGTCGTTCTCGCGCAGCACAAGCGTGAAAACGTCGCCCTGCTCCTGAGCGCGCATCAGTTCGAGCGAAAACGGCCGATAGTTGTCTGCCGGGCCATTGCCATTCTGTCCATTGCCGTCCTGCGGCAGCCTGACGCGCAACTCCAGCCTGCGCGACAGCGCCCCGTCTCGCATGTCGGCCAAGGCACTGAGATAGGAGACGCGATCCGAGAGATGCACGCGATCGAAAAGCCCGGTTCCGCAAAGCAGTTGCGGGGGCAGTTTCAACAGCGTACGCGCTTTTGCCGAGGCATCGATAACCTCGCCATGGCGGGCGACGCGCAGGACCACCGCGTCGATCATGTCTTCCAGACGATCGCCGGTGTCCCCTACGTCGGCCGCAGCCGCCGTGTTGCGAACCGCCGATATACGCGGCACCAGCGTCAGCGCCCAGGCCAATGGCAGCAGCCAGTGCCACGCGGCGACCGGCGCCGCGGCGTGCGGGAGGACGGTTGCCGTCACAGGCTGCAACATAATGGCGACGAAGGCGCAGACGGCTCCCCACAGCGCCGCGCGGCGCGAGGCGCCGATCCACCAGGCTTCGAACGGCAGCGCCACGAAAAGCATCGCGACCGGAGAGCTCAGCCCGCCGGCAGCGGCAACAAGACCGGCGAGCGCAAGTCCCGCGATCGCCAGCGCGGCCCGGCCGGCCAGATCCATCCTGCCGGTCGCGGCCACCAGCAAGGCGATGAACCAGCAAAGACCAAAGGCCGCGAAGATGGCGGCCACGGTGACGGCTGCGCCCATGCCTGACGTGACGAGCGTGACCGCGGCACCGGCGGCAAAGAACGGAGCGGCCAGCATGGCGCCGATAAAGCGGCGCTGACGCTCGCGGTCGTCCAGCCCAAGAATGGAGGGATGGACCATACGTTCACAACCGGCGGCCATTGCCCCAGGCAATTCAACGTATCTGGCCTTGATCGGCATCAACTCAACGCACCCGCACTCGTCGTGAACAGCTCTGCTTTTGCAGATCGTTTTGATTGACCCTGAAACTCGCACCCAGCCTTTAAAGAATGGATAAGGCAGGGCCGACCTAAGGCCCGGCCCACGGCGAATATCGGGATGGGAGCGCCCGAAAAGGCGGGCAAATGCCACCATAGTAAACGGAGGGTTATCCGCAGGGGCCGCCCGAAGCCTGGCCAGCCGCAGCGCACCGACCGCCTGATTTTGTGGAAAACGCAATAGAAACAAAGGGGTGTATGGCTAATGGATGATAAGAAAAATGGTTCCAATCTGAGACAAATCGACAGCAAAACGCTTCGTTTCGAATTTGCCTCAAATTTGAAGAAAATTCTCGGCCAACCCGCAAGCCGTCCTTTGCGCCTGTGTGCCAATATCCCGCCCACAAAAGAGGTCATGCTCATGGATGCATGATCCGGTCACGACAAGAGGCGAGCATGTTCTTCCTGATGAGAATGGCTTTCTGGTTTTCGCTGGTGCTGCTGGCACTGCCGCTGGGCGTCGGTTCCGAGCCGGGTCAAGAAAGCGTAGGCCCGATCCAGGCTTTGTTCGCGGCCCGCGACGCGGTCGGCGACATCGCCGGCATTTGCGAACGCAAGCCCGATGTCTGTGAGACCGGCAAGTCGGCAATGCACACCATCACCGCAAGGGCCAAGGAGACAGCCAAGATCGCGGCCGCCATGCTGGACGACAAGTCCGCAGGCCCCGACATCTCCACAATGACCGGCAGCGTTCAAGAAGAAGTCGTCTTGCCCGAGACAGTCAACCTGCCGGTAAAGAATTAGGCCGTTTCGACGGCGCACCGCGGGCAGTCTGCCTCTCGACGCCCGCGGTGTCCTTGTTTTTCCGTGACGCGGCGACGGTGGATGACTATATCGCTGTCATGACGACCACGATCCAGACGATCCGCGACGACTTCTCGTTCCTTGACGAATGGGAGGACCGCTATCGCTATGTCATCGAACTCGGCGAGGCGCTGCCGCCATTCCCCGACGAGGAACGCACCGCCGCCAACAAGGTGCCGGGCTGTGTCAGCCAGGTCTGGCTTACCACCGAACGGGGACCGGGCGGCGATCCGGTCATCACCTTCAGGGGCGATTCGGACGCCCATATCGTACGCGGGCTGGTGGCGATCATGCTGGCGCTGTTCTCCGGCAAGACCGCCAGCGAGATCCAGAAAATCGATGCGGAAGCGACGCTGAAGGCGCTCGGCCTGGACGAGCACCTGTCGCCGCAGCGCGCCAACGGCCTTCGCTCGATGGTCAAGCGCATCAGGCGCGACGCAGAGGCCGCACTCGAGCAGACGGCCTGATATCGCCTCCGCGATCAGCCGATCGCATCATACCGCGCACTGGTACCAGCGCTGTCCGGCCCGGCCGGCAAAGTAAAACGGCGCCCGAAGGCGCCGATGTCGATCGTTGAACCTTCCGTCCGGCTCTATCTATCGTTTGAGCCGCATTCTGCGATACCAAGTGTACTCACCTGGCAGCAAATGCTTAGCGGGCCTTGCGCTTGCGGCCGAGCCCCATCTTCTTGGCGAGCTGGGAGCGGGCGGCCGCGTAGTTCGGGGCAACCATCGGGTAGCTCGGGTCGAGGTTCCACTTTTCGCGATACTGATCCGGCGTCAGATCATAGTGGGTCATCAGGTGACGCTTGAGCGACTTGAACTTTTTGCCGTCTTCAAGGCAAACGATGTAGTCGTCATGAACCGAGCGCTTCGGGTTCACTGCCGGCTTCTGCTTGTCGGCGGGCGGCTGTTCGGCGGTTCCGCCCACACGCCCGAGAGCAGCATGGACATCGGAGATGAGGTTCGGCAGTTCGCCGACCGGCACGGGATTGTTGCTGACATAGGCGGCCACCACGTCGGCGGTCAGCTCGATCAGCGCGTCGCTGTTTCTGGAAGGTGTTTCGACAATATCCATGGTCTTCAGGCCCCAACGAGAGTTAGTTTAGTGCGCCCTTTTTTACAGGCAAGGCATTGCACGAATTTTGTGCAGACAGAGCTTCTGCGATTCGTGTCGCGGGGGCATCAATGAACCTACCTAGCAAGTAAGTCAATTCGATCCTTGCACTATATTGAACGATGTTGATCAAATATTTCCGGATCAGCTTCAATCTTTCGTGCACGATGTAATTTTTCGATATTTCGCAGGCGAAACCAGCGACCGGTGACGCAGCGTTAGCTAACCGTTACATTCGCGCTAACTCACAAAGCATCTCCGAGTGCTTTGCTTTGCTTGGAGATCGCGCCGGCAATCTTGGTTGCTCACGCCCTTTCGCAAAACCAGAGGTTGCCCCACCTCGGCCATTGCCGGCCCTCACGCGTCGTGCAGCCGACCAGCTCGGATCACTCAATACGGGGCGATGTATTTGCCATAGGCCCACCCGGTGACGAAACCGCCGTTCTTCGCCGGATCATGCCAGACTTCGCACCAGCGATAGCGAACCGCCTGCTGCTGCTTCCATGCCGGCTGATTGGCGATATCGAGCAGGTTCGTCCCGCCGGTGCATCGCCCGGTCATCTGCAAAACGGTGCCGTTCGGATATGCGGCCTGTTTCTGGGACGTGCCCGAGGGATATTTGCGCACGTCGAGCGTGTCGCCGAACGGCACGTTGGCCACTTGCCAAGCGGCGAATACGGTCGCATGAGATTGGCCGGCGATGGCCATAGTTGCGGAAACGACGGCGAGAGCCGCGACGGTGCGAGCATAGATATACATTATTTCTCCTCCCGGCCCGCTTTCTGGAGCCCGGCGCAGCAATAAGACCCGGCTCTTGAACCCGCGCTGATCGGCGTGTTCATTGGCCATTCAGGACATTTCCAAAGCGAGACGCAATGACCAAAACTTCTGCATTCCCGGATGTCACCCCGCCAACGCCCGAGAAGCGGCCGGTTTTCGACACGCATCACGGTATCACGCGAACGGACGACTATTCCTGGCTGCGGGCCGACAATTGGCAGGAGATGTTCAGGGACCCCGCATTGCTCGATGCGGGCATCCGCGCCCATCTCGAAGCCGAGAACGCCTACCAGTCGAAACTGATGGCCGACACGGCCGATTTGCGGAAGCGGCTGTTCAAGGAGATGAAGGGTCGCATCAAGGAGGACGATTCTTCCGTGCCGATGAAGGACGGACCCTACGCGTATGGCTCCTCCTTCAAACTCGGCGGCGAGCAGCCGCGCTATTTCCGCATGCCGCGGGACGGCGGCGCGCAGCATATCCTGCTCGACGGCGATGCCGAGGCCGAAGGCAAGGCCTATTTCCGGCTTGGCGGCGTCGATCATTCGGCCGACCATGGCAAGCTTTTATGGGCGTTCGACGACAAGGGCTCCGAATTCTATACGCTTCGGGTGCGCGACCTCTCCGACGGCAAGGAACTCGCGGACACGGTTCCAGACACTGGCGGTTCGGGGGTGTGGAACGCCGCCAATGACGGGTTTTTCTACACCCGGCTCGACCCCAACCACCGTCCCTCCAAGGTGCTGTTCCATGCGCTTGGGCAGGATCCGGCAAGCGACCGGCTGATCTATGAGGAAAATGATCCCGGCTTCTTCATGAATGTCGGCGGCACGCGCTCCAATGAATGGATCATGGTTGCCATCAACGACCACGAGACATCGGAATACCGGCTGCTGAGCGCGGACGAGCCGTTTGGCGAGCCGAAGTTGGTGGCGGCGCGCGAGACCGGTCTTCAATACGAGATGGAGGAAGGCGGCGACATTTTCTTCATCCTGACCAACGCCGATGGGGCCAAGGACTTCAAGATCATGACGGCGCCGGCGAGCGATCCGATCCGCGCCAACTGGCAGGAACTGGTTCCGCACGAGGCCGGCCGGCTGATCCTGTCGGTGATCGGCTTCAAGAACCATATGGTCAGGCTGGAGCGCAAGGAGGGCCTGCCGCGCATCGTCGTGCGCGACCGTGCAACCGGCGAGGAACACCTGATCTCCTTCGACGAGGAGGCGTTTTCGCTCGGCCTGTCGGGATCCCTGGAATACGACACCGAGATCATGCGCTTCACCTATTCATCGATGACGACGCCGGCGCAGGTCTTCGACTACAACATGCGCACCCGCGAGCGCGTGTTGCTCAAGACCCAGGAGGTGCCGTCCGGCCACGACCCGGAGCGCTATGTCACGCGTCGGCTGATGGCGCCCGCGGCTGATGGCGAATTGGTGCCGGTCTCGCTCTTGTACCGCCGCGATACCCCGCTGGACGGCTCCGCGCCTTGCCTGCTTTACGGCTACGGTTCCTATGGCATCACGGTGCCGGCGGCCTTCAACACCAACTGGTTCTCGCTGGTCGACCGCGGCTTTGTCTTTGCAATCGCCCACGTCCGCGGCGGCAAGGACAAGGGCTATGGCTGGTACGATGACGGCAAGCGGGCGCACAAGATGAACACTTTCACCGATTTCATCGCCTGTGCACGCCATCTGGTCGCCGAACGCTACACTGTGCATGACCGCATCGTCGCGCAAGGTGGATCCGCCGGCGGCATGCTGATGGGCGCGGTCGCCAACATGGCGCCGGACTGTTTCGGCGGCATCGTTGCCGAGGTGCCTTTCGTCGACGTGCTCACCACCATGCTCGACGCCAGCCTGCCGCTGACCCCGCCGGAGTGGCCTGAATGGGGCAATCCGATCGCGTCGGCGGACGACTACCGGACGATCGCCGCCTACTCGCCCTATGACAATGTCGCCGCGCTCTGCTATCCACCGATCCTGGCGCTAGCCGGTCTCACCGACCCGCGCGTCACCTATTGGGAACCGGCCAAATGGGTGGCGCGGCTGCGCGAGCGCAAGACGGGCGACAATCCGGTCCTGTTCAAGATCAACATGGAATCGGGCCATGCCGGCGCGTCCGGCCGGTTTTCCCGGCTGGAGGAGATCGCCTACACATATTCATTCGCCTTGAAAGTGACAGGCAAGGCAACAGGGCCGCAGGGCTGAAGCGGTCATTGCCCTTCGGCCCCTGGCGTGACTTGATCGGCGACGAACGCCGAGGAGGATGCGAGCAATGATCGACCTGGCCACATTGACCACCTATGTCGCCGTGGTGCTCGGTTTTGTGTTTATTCCCGGCCCCGCCACGCTGCTGACGGTCGCGCGGGCAACGAGTTCGGGAACCAAAGCCGGCATCGCAACCGGCGCAGGGATCGCGGCCGGCGACGTGTTTCACACCTTCACGGCCATGGTCGGCATCTCGGCGATCGTCGCCGCATCGGCGGTGTTGTTCAGCGCCGTGAAGTATCTCGGTGCGGCATATCTCGTTTATCTCGGCATTCGCGCGATCATGGAAAAGACGCCGGCCGATCTCGCCGCCGGCAGGTTCCCAATCTCAGCGGGCAAGGCATTTCGGCAAGCCATACTGACTGAGATGCTCAACCCCAAGACGGCGCTTTTCTTCCTCGCGTTCCTGCCACAGTTCGTCCGGCCCGAAAACGGATGGGTAATGCTCCAGCTGGCGGTATTGGGGATCATCTTTGTTCTGCTGGGCCTCTTCAGCACAGTGGTTTTCGCGGTGAGCGCAGGCGGGCTTGGCACTTTCCTGCGTCGAAATCCCACGGTGTTAAAATGGCAGGGCAAGATTGTCGGCGGCATCTATTGCGGCCTGGGCGTGCGGCTGGCGCTTCAGCAGCGCTGACGCGAAACGGTGACCGGCGCGGCCTTCTCGGCGAGCCGGGCAATCATTGGTTTTTGAATTCCGTGTTGCTGGTTTTCGCTCGCAATTGCGATGCCCGCGCGCTACCCAAGGCGCGTTTTGTCCCGGGCCATGACAGCCCACAATCGCACAAGGGCCTGCCATGCTGCTCGTCGACGTCTATCTCGACAAATCCCCCATCCAGGGCATTGGTGTCTTTGCCAAGAATCCCATTTCCCGCGGCACGATGATCTGGAAGCTGGATCCGAGATTCGACCGGCTCATCGAGGTCGAGACCTATGAGAGCCAGACAGGACCGGTGAAGAGCTATCTCGATCGCTATGCCTATCCGGACAGGCGAGATCCGAACTACATCGTCTTCGAGGCCGACGATGCACGCTACATGAACCACGCCGACGAGCCGAATTGCGACGTATCCTCGCCGGAGGAAAGCTTTGCGTTGCGCGACATCGCGGCCGGCGAGGAACTGACCTGCAACTACAATCATTTCTTCGCGGCGGGCTTCGACTTCCTGGGCGATCGCCACCCGTAGTCAGCTCGCCGGTTTTTTGCGCGCCGGATAGCCGTTCGGATGCGGCGGAACCGCCTTGAGATAGGCCGCGATCGCCGCGCGGTCCTCGGGCGCCAGTTCGGCCATGTTCCTCTGCACGTCGACCATGGCCCCGCCAACGGAATCGAAATCGGGCGTGAAGCCGGTTTCGAGATAGTTGGCGATATCGGCCTGCGACCAGTCGCCGATGCCGCCCTCCCCGGAGGTGACATTGGGGACGATGCCGCTGCCTCCGGCGGCTGTGGCTCCAGCCAGCCACTCGCTCTTCTTTGTCCCCCCCGCAAGGTCACGCGGTGTGTGACATTCGCCGCAATGACCCGGTCCCTCGACCAGGTAGCGACCGGCAATCACAGGACCAGGCGCGCCTTCGGGCAGGGACACAACAGGCTGCTCGCTGAGATAGAGCCGTTTCCACAAGCCGATGCCGCGACGGATGTTGAACGGGAAACTCAATGAATTGGCCGGCGCTCGGCCGGCAACCGCCGGCAGCGTCTTCAGGAAGGCATAGAGATCGGCAATGTCGGCGGGCTTCATGCGCGCGTAGGACGTATAGGGAAATGCCGGATAGAAATGCTCGCCCGACGGCGAGACACCCTTCAGCATGGCATTGGCGAGATCCTCGGCCGACCACGCGCCGATGCCGTCCTTCGGGTCTTGCGAAATGTTGGGCGGCACAAACGTGCCAAACGGGGTCTTGAGTTCAAGGCCGCCGACAAGTTCGAGCCGCTCATCGCCTTTCGAACCGGGTTTTGCATGGCAGGAGGTGCAGCCGCCGGCATCAAAAATGCGCTTGCCTCTGGCCGCGTCACCAGGCGCGAGCTTGGCCATAGTTTCCGCGTCGAGCTTCACCGGCGCCGAAAGCGTCCACGCGGCAACCGCGCCGACGCCGCCGAGCACGAGTGCGGCGCCGACAAACTTCCTCAGCCATGCCATGGCCGGCGATCAGCCTTTCTTGACCCTGTAGCCCTTGTGGCAGGTGCCGCAGTCGGAGCCGATGACGCCGATTTGCGTCTTCAGGGACTCCACGTCGGCTGGGGCCGCGGCGACCGCGGCCTTGACGTCGGCAAGATACTTGTCTTCTGTCGCCTTGAAACCGGCCATGTCTTGCCAGATCTTCGGCGCCGCCGTGGTGTCGCCCGTGTCGCTGCCCGCCGGGAACAGGACGTCGGCGTCGAATTTTTCCGCGTTCGCCTGGAGCGCCTGCAGCGCAGTCAGTACTGCGGCGGCATCAAAGGGCTCCTCACCCTTGACCACTTTCGACAGGCCGCCGACGATCTTCCCGCGTTCCTTCATCAGGGCCTGGCGGTCGAGGATCGGGTCGGCAAAGGCCGCCGAACCGGCGAACGCGAGCATAGAGATGGCGACGACAAGCTTTCTCATTCAATTGGCTCCATGATGAGGGCATTTCGGGACAGGACGTTAACGGACGTGGCGGGAGGAATATTCCCTTCCCCCGACGATTTTGCAGACCTTTGCTGTGGGATCTCGGCACAGAAAAAGAAAAGCCCCGGGGGTGCCGGGGCTTTCTGAATCTCGATCAGGCTTTCGCTTTTTCGTAGAGTTCGAGAACATGATCCCAGTTGATCAGGCTGTCGACGAAGGCCTCGAGATATTTCGGCCGGGCGTTGCGATAGTCGATGTAATAGGAGTGCTCCCAGACATCGACGCCGAGGATCGGCGCCGCGCCATGGACGAGGGGATTCTCGCCGTTCGGCGTCTTCGAGATCGCCAGCTTGCCATCCTTGACCGAAACCCAGGCCCAGCCGGAACCGAACTGGGTCGTGCCGGCGGCGATGAAGTCGGCCTTGAATTTGTCGTAGCCGCCCAGATCGCTGTCGAAAGCCGTCTGCAACGCGCCCGGCAGCTTGTTGCCGCCGCCGCCCTTTTTCATCCACTTCCAGAAATGGATGTGATTGTAGTGCTGGGCGGCATTGTTGAAGAGGCCGGCATTCTTGCCGAACGACTGCTTGACCACCTCTTCTACCGACAGATCGCCAAGGCCGGCTTCGGCGGCAAGCTTGTTGCCGTTGTCGACATAGGCCTTGTGGTGCTTGTCGTGGTGATATTCCAGCGTCTCTTTCGACATGTAGGGCTGCAAGGCCTCATAGTCGTAAGGCAGAGCGGGCAATTCAAAAGCCATGGAAGGTACTCCCTCAAGGAAAATCCGGTGTCGATACCGGACTAAGATAGGTCTGGATTGGGTTCGGACAACTCCGAAAAGTGAAGCGCCGGGTGCTCTTTCTAAGCGGGTTCCGGAGAACTGTCACACAGTTTCCGGAAACCGGGCGCATTGCGACGAAAAGCCTGGACGGATCAGCCCGCCGACGTCGAATGCGCCCAATCCCAATAGAGCTCCCGCGCCTTCTTGGCCACCGGCCCGGGCTGCAGGCTGCGGTCCTCGATGCGCGTGATCGGAATGACCTTGGAATGGTTGCCGGTCGAAAAAATCTCATCCGCCTCGAGGAATTCACGCACCGACAGCGCCTTTTCGGTGGTCTTGAACCCGTACTCGCCAAGCAACGTCATCGTGCGCGAGCGGGTGATGCCCGACAGGAAGGTGCCGTTCGGCGCCGGCGTCAGGACGTGGCCGTCCTTGACCAGGAAGATGTTCGAGGTTCCGGTCTCGGCGACGTTGCCCAGCATGTCGAGCACCAGGGCGTTGTCGAAGCCGCGCATCTTGGCTTCGAGGATGGCGCGGCCATTGTTGGGATAGAGGCAGCCGGCCTTGGCGTTGGTCGGCATGGTTTCGATAGTCGGGCGCCGGAACGGCGAAACCGTCACGGAAAAGCCGGTCGGCGAGATCATCGGCGATTCGTAGAGGCACAGGCAGAAACGGGTCGAGGCGGGATCGGCCGGCACGCCCATATAGCCGCCGTGCTCGGCCCAATACATCGGCCTGATATAGACAGCCGTCTTGCCATCGAATTTCTTCAATCCGTCCCAGGTCAGCCCGACGATCTTCTCGGCCGTCATCGAAGGCTTGAGACCGAGCGCGATCGCCGAGGCATTCACGCGCGCGGCATGAAGGTCAAGATCGGGAGCGACACCCTCGAACCAGCGGGCGCCGTCGAACACGCTGGTGCCGAGCCACATTGCGTGGCTGCGCGGGCCCAAAACGGCGACATTGCCCTCGTACCAGTCGCCGTCGACGAAAGTCCATGTCGCGGAAAGTGCGGCAGCCGCCAGTGTCATTGCTTTGTCCCGTTCCGATCAATCTCGTGTTGCAGCATTGGATGACGCTTTGGCCGGCGTCGTCAACCAGCATCGGGGAGTTTTGTTGAGGCCACAGACGGCGCGCTGCAATCAAGACTTGCACCTTGCCCCGCCTCGCCTCAAAACTGTTGCCATGCAATACGCCGCTTATGTTTTCGACGCCTACGGCACACTGTTCGATGTTCATGCCGCCGTGCGCCGCCACGCCGACGCCATCGGACCGGACGGCCAGTTGCTGTCCGAGATCTGGCGCGCCAAGCAACTCGAATATTCCTGGGTGCGTACGTTGATGGGCGCCTATGCCGATTTTTGGCAACTCACCGAGCAGGCACTTGATTTCGCGTTGCACAAGGTGCCCTCTGCCGATCCCGGCCTCAAGGCGGCATTGCTGGATGCCTATTGGCGGCTGGACTGCTATGCGGAAGTGCCCGCCGTGCTGAAGGCGCTGAAGGCGTCCGGCGCCAAGCTGGCAATCCTGTCCAACGGTTCACCGGAAATGCTGGAGGCAGCCGTTAAATCCGCGGCGCTCGATCAGGTGCTGGACGATATCTATTCCGTCGATGCGGTACGGCGCTTCAAGACCGATCCGTCGGTCTACGACATGGTCACGACAGGCTGGCGCCTCTATCCGGGTGCGGTCTCCTTCCAGTCGTCCAACCGCTGGGACATTGCCGGCGCGACCAAGTTCGGCTTCCGCACCGTGTGGATCAACCGCTCCAACCAGCCGGAGGAGTATCGGGATTTTCCACCGGCCCTGATCCTGCCGTCGCTCGATGCCCTTGTCACAGGTGGCTAACGCATGCGGCCCAAAAGTAATCCTGGTTTTCGCTCCTGTGACCGTAGCGCCACAGTGGTGACGCGGTCACAGCTTCGCCTTTGTTTGTCCACCTTGAGGCCAGATTCGGAACCGCCTATCGCGCCCAAGTGTTGATCAGGCACCCTCGCAACGGTCGGCATATTCATGCTTTGTTGCGATTTCAGACTTAAAGAAGGCAACCATGTTCCCAGCCGAAATCGAATCCTATCGCCTGAGCCGTCGCGGCTTTCTCAATGCCGCAGCCCTGGGCGCCGCCTCGATCGCGGTTTCCGCATGCGCCACCACCGGGTCCGGGCCAGTCGAGCCACCGCCACCGGCCTATGTCGAGCCGCCGCTCGCCGACTACGTGACGATGTACGCCGCCGTCAGCGATGGCGGTTTCGAAGTGCCGGCCATTCCCGTCGACAGGATCGATCCGCAATTCCTGCGCCAGATCGTGCCCGACCCGACCGGCCAGAAGCCGGGAACCATCGTCGTCGATACGACCGGCCACTTCCTCTATCTGGTTCGTCCGGGCGGCCAGGCGATCCGCTACGGCGTCGGCCTCGGCCGCGCCGGCTTCGAATGGTCGGGCGATGCCGTCGTCCAGTGGAAACAGAAGTGGCCGAAATGGACGCCGCCGGACGAGATGATCGCCCGGCAGCCGGAACTGAGGCAATACAGCGCTGACAATGGCGGTATGCCGGGCGGGCTGAAAAACCCGCTCGGTGCACGTGCGCTCTATCTCTTCCAGGGCAACGTCGACACGCTCTACCGGCTGCACGGCTCGCCGGAATGGCGTTCGATCGGCAAGTCGGTGTCGTCGGGCTGCGTGCGCCTGATGAACCAGGACATTATAGACCTATATGATCGCGTGCCTTCGAAGACCCCGGTGATCGTGACCAGCGACGCCAGCCAGCCCATGGTGGCGACCGCGAATCACAAAGCCATCCCGATCGATGCCGGCGTGCCGGACGGATCGGTGCTGCTTGGCCCGGTGAAAGCGGTGAGCGACGCGATTTTCTGATCGAGCGAGGGTGAATGCGGCGACTCGCCGCCTTCACCCTCCACATCAACCTGTCCCCGCGTGACCGTTGCGCGATCGCGCTCCCTATCTGCCCCTCGACAGACTTCCGAGTATCCCGCGCACGATGGCGCGGCCGACCGACGAGCCGACAGAGCGCACCACCGACTTGATCGCGGCTTCCGTCACCGTCTGGCGGTTGGATGGGCGCGGTTGAGGCGAGCGTCTGCCGCCGGACTGCGGCGGCGGAGCATCATTGCCGAAGCCCGGAATGGTCCAGCGTGAACGGCCGGCGTCGGCCTGCTGTGCCTCGGCATCCGCCGCGTCCTTGGCCTTTTTCTGCAGCATCTCGAAAGCCGATTCGCGATCGACACCCTCATCGTACTGACCGATCACCGGGCTTTCCTGGATCAGCTTCCGCCGCTCGGCCGGGGTTATGGGCCCAAGTCGTGACGATGGCGGACGGATCAGCGTGCGCTGGACCATGGACGGGATGCCCTTGGCTTCCAGCACTGAAACCAGCGCTTCGCCGGTGCCCAGTTGCGTGATCACGGTCGCGCAATCGAAATCCGGATTTGGCCGGAACGTCTCGGCCGCGGTCCTTACCGCCTGCTGCTCGCGCGGCGTGTAGGCGCGCAACGCATGCTGGACCCGGTTGCCGAGCTGGGCCAGAACCTTCTCAGGAATATCCAGAGGGTTCTGCGTGACGAAATAGACGCCGACCCCCTTCGAGCGGATCAGACGCACCACCTGCTCGACGCGGTCGATCAGCACCTTCGGCGCGTCGTCGAAAAGCAGATGTGCCTCGTCGAAGAAGAAGACCAGCTTCGGCTTGTCGGGATCGCCCACTTCGGGCAGCTCCTCGAACAGTTCCGACATCAGCCAAAGCAGGAACGTCGCGTAGAGTCGCGGATTCATCATCAGCTTGTCGGCGGCCAGCACGCTGATGGCGCCGCGGCCGTCGCGGGTGGTGCGCATGATGTCGGCGATGCGCAATGCCGGCTCGCCGAAGAAATTCGCCGCCCCCTGCTGTTCCAGCACCAGCAGCGTGCGCTGGATGGCGCCGACCGAGGGTTTCGTCACATTGCCGTAGCGGGCGCTGATCTCTTCGGCGCGCCCGGCGATATTGGCGAGCAGCGCCTGCAGGTCCTTGAGGTCGAGCAGCAGCAGGCCTTCCTCATCGGCGATGCGGAAGGCGATGTTCATGATGCCTTCCTGGGCTTCGGACAAATTCATCAACCGCGACAAGAGCAGCGGGCCCATCTCGGAGATGGTGGCGCGGATGGGGTGGCCCTGTTCGCCGAACAGATCCCAGAAGATGACGGGGAATTCCTGGAAGTCATAGGGGTCGAGCTTGACCTGCTCGGCACGCTTGACCAGGAAATCCTGCGCCGTGCCGATCATGGCTATACCGGAGAGATCGCCCTTGATGTCGGCGCAGAACACCGGCACGCCGGCATTGGAGAATCCCTCGGCCAATATTTGCAAGGTGACCGTCTTGCCGGTGCCGGTGGCACCGGTCACCAAGCCGTGACGGTTGCCATAGTGCAAAAGCAGGTTTTCGGGACGCTGATAGCTGTCGTCGGGCTTGCGGCTGGCGCCGATGAAAATGGTGTCGTCAGCCATATGTCCGGTCTCCGCAACTGCTGTGTATAAAACCAGCCCTTCGCCCGAAGGTATAGTGGGGGCCTTGCACAGCGACAATGGCGATCGGCGAAAATGGCCTTTTTTGGAGCTTGCGGATTGTGCCCATGTTTGGCAATCGTTCATGCTTCGTGCTCGAAGGCTGGTGTACGCTCGAGGGATCGAATTCGAGTCTTGGAAGCGCATTGCATTGCGGTATCGCACCGGGACCCGTAGACTGAAGTGCTCCAGGCTGATGCGGCCGCATAGTGACGAGGACAGTGGATGAGCGCCGGAGCCTTGACCAGGGATAACGAAGTTCCAAATGCCGACCGGCAGCGATGGCTGGCCCTGGCTGAAAAGGCGCTCGCCGGCGCATCTTTCGAGGAAAAACTGGTCTCGCACACCGATGACGGCATCCGCGTGGAACCGCTTTATGAGCGCGCGGCGGCGGCCGAGCCGATCGTGCGCGCCAACCCCGGATCGCCGTGGATCGTCAGCCAGCGCATCGACGATCCCGACATTGGTCGCGCCAAAGCCCAGGCGCTGGAGGACGTCGCGCAGGGCGCGACGGGATTGTCGCTCGTCTTCGAAGGTGCCCCGAACGCCTTCGGCTACGGCCTGCCGAGAACGGCGCAGGCGCTGGAGACGGTTCTGGACGGCATCCCGTTAAACCGCGTCCAGATCCGGATCGACGCCCACCCATGGAGCCGCCCCATGGCCGACTGGCTGGTGGCGTTCCTTGGCAAGCGCCGCTCCGATCCGGCAAAGCTCAACCTCTCCTTCGGCATCGATCCGGCGGCGATCCTGGCCGGAACCGGCCGGTTGCGCATGTCGATCGAGGCGCTGCAGGAATCCATGCCGCAATCGCTGGCACATTTCTTTTCGATGGGCGTGCCCGGCGTGCTGCTCGAGGCGGATGGGCGGGTGTTCCACAATGCCGGCGCCACGGAGGCGCAGGAGCTTGGCATCATGCTCGCTTCGGCCGTCTCCTATCTCAGGATGTTCGAGAAAGCGCGGCAACCGCTCGTCTACGCAGCGCCCCATATCGGGTTTGCGCTGAGCGCCGACCAGGATCAGTTCCTGTCGATGGCCAAGGTCCGGGCCTTGCGCAGGCTGTGGGCTCGCGTCCAGGAAGCCTGCTCGATCCCGACTTCGACGGCCAATATTCACGCCGAGACGTCGTTTCGGATGATGACGGCATTGGACCCGGAGACCAACATCCTGCGCACGACGATCGCCTGCTTCGCCGCGGCGGCGGGCGGAGCCGATTCGATCGCCATCCTGCCGCACACCGTCGCGCATGGCCTGCCGGCGCCTTTCGCACGCCGCGTGGCCCGTAATGCGCAGTTGATCATGGCCAATGAAAGCCACATCGATCAGGTCGCCGATCCCGCCTGCGGCTCCGGTGGCGTCGAAGCGCTCACCGCTGGCCTCTGCGAAGCGGCCTGGTCCGAGTTGCAGGCGATCGAGGCCGAGGGCGGCGTGCTGTCCAGCCTTCAGGACGGACGCATACAGGAACGTGTTCGCACCGCCGCCGCCCAGCGTGCTGCCGCCTTCCGATCCCGCGAGCGCGCCATCGTCGGCGCCACGCTCTATCCGCAGAAAACCGAGCGCGCTGTCGAGACGCTGGCCGCGGAGCGGCGACCTGCGTTCACGGAAGGCATCGTCATGTGCGAGCCGCTGTTTCCGGTCCGCATCGATCAATCGATCGGAGCCGCTTCTTGATTCCGGATTTCAGCCAGGTCGGCTGGGCGCCGCCGCGGCGGGCGCCGGTCGAGATCAAGGGCCAGCGGATGACGCCGGAAGGCCTTGCCGTCAAACATCTGTACAATCAGGGCGACCTCAAGGGGCTGCCGCAACTCGACACGTATCCGGGCATGCCGCCCTTCGTGCGCGGACCCTATCCGACCATGTATGTCCAGCAGCCGTGGACGATCCGGCAATATGCCGGTTTCTCGACGGCGGAAGAGTCCAACGCCTTCTACAGGCGCAATCTTGCCGCCGGCCAGAAAGGCCTGTCGGTCGCCTTCGATCTCGCCACGCACCGCGGCTATGACAGCGATCATCCGCGGGTGGCCGGCGATGTCGGCATGGCGGGTGTGGCCATCGATTCCATCCTCGACATGCGCCAGCTCTTCGACGGCATTCCGCTCGGCGAGATGACGGTGTCGATGACCATGAACGGCGCGGTGCTGCCGATCATGGCGCTCTACATCGTGGCGGCCGAGGAACAAGGGGTTGCGCAGAAGGATCTCGCAGGGACCATTCAGAACGACATTCTGAAGGAGTTCATGGTCCGCAACACCTATATCTATCCGCCGAAGCCCTCGATGCGGATCGTGTCGGACATCTTCTCCTACGCATCCAGGCATATGCCGAAATTCAACTCGATCTCGATCTCCGGCTACCATATGCAGGAGGCCGGCGCGACGGCGGACCTGGAGCTCGCCTATACGATTGCCGACGGAATCGAATATGCCCGCGCCGGCGTCGCGGCCGGGCTCGACATCGACCGCTTCGCCCCGCGCCTGTCCTTCTTCTGGGCTGTTGGCATGAACTTCTTCATGGAAGTCGCCAAGCTCAGGGCGGCGCGGCTTCTGTGGTCGAGCCTGATGATGAAGAATTTTGCGCCGAAGGACGAGCGTTCGCTGTCCTTGCGCACCCACTGCCAGACCTCCGGCTGGTCGCTGACGGCGCAGGATCCCTACAACAACATCATCCGTACGATGATCGAGGCGATGGCCGCCACACAGGGCCATACACAATCGCTGCACACCAATTCCTTCGACGAGGCCATGGCGCTGCCGACGGATCATTCGGCCCGTATCGCCCGCAACACGCAGCTGATCCTGCAAAAGGAATCCGGCACCACGCGCATCATCGATCCGTGGGGCGGTTCGGCTTATCTCGAGAGGCTGACGCATGATCTGGCAGCGCGTGCGCTTGCCCATATCGAGGAGGTCGAGGCGCTCGGCGGCATGGCCGCGGCCACCGAGAAGGGCATTCCCAAGCTGCGCATCGAAGAGGCGGCCGCCCGCACCCAGGCGCGCATCGATTCAGGCGAGCAGGTGCTGGTCGGCGTCAACGCGCACCGGCCCGGTGCGGATATCGAAGTCGACGTCTTGAAGATCGACAATGCCGAGGTAAGAGCCCGGCAGCTATCGAAGCTGCAGCGGCTGAAGGGCACGCGCGACGTCGCGGTGCTCGAGAATGCGCTCGCAGCGCTCTCCCGCGCGGCCGCGAGCGGCGAGAACCTGCTCGAATTCGCCATCCACGCCGCGCGCGCCAATGCGACGGTCGGGGAGATTTCGCTGGCGCTGGAAAAGGTCTTTGGCCGCCACATCGCGTCGGTGCAGACGATTTCCGGCGTCTACCGCCAGGCGCTCGGCGACAATCCGGCCGTCGACCGGCTGCAGGAGAAGATCGGCGCGTTCGAAAAGAAGACCGGCGGCAAGCCGCGCATCCTGGTCGCCAAAATGGGACAGGACGGACATGACCGCGGCCAGAAGGTGATCGCCACAGCCTTTGCCGACCTCGGCTTCGACGTCACCGTCGGCGCCATGTTCCAGACGCCGGAGGAGATCGCGAAGCTGGCGGTGGAGCACGACGTTCATGTCGTCGGTGCCTCATCGTTGGCAGCAGGACACCTCACGCTCATCCCCGAACTCAGGGATGCGCTGAAGAGGCTCGGCCACAGCGACATGCTGATCGTTGCCGGCGGCGTGATCCCTCCGCAGGACTATGATGCCGTGCTGCAAGCGGGTGCGGCGGAAATCTTCCCGCCCGGTACCGTGATCCCGCAAGCAGCGGAGCGGCTGATCGACCGGCTGCTGGCGTCCTGAGTTATCGGCAACGACTGTGTCCGAGCCTTCCTCCCATTCGTAAGTTATAATTTCTGTTGCAACAACACAGCGATCGAGTTATAATCGGCGTTGCAACAGGGCTGATCCAGCATGAACACCACCATTCGCAAGATCGGCAATTCCGAAGGTGTGATCCTGCCCAAGGAGCTACTCGACCGCCTGAATCTCAAAGCCGGTGATCAGCTTCAGGTTCTCGAAACGGACAAGGACATCGTCCTCAAACCGGTCGACGATAGTTTCGAGCGGCAGATGGAAGCTGCTCGCAAGGTCATGGACAAGTACAAGGTCGCGCTCCAGAAGCTCGCCGAATGAACTGGGAGTTCCTGTCGCGCCGCGCGGTGGAGGCGATGCATGCCGAACAATTGCGCCGGCATGGCGGCGCACAAGGTTTGCGGGATGAAAATGCACTTGAATCGGCACTGGCCCGGGCCGAGAACAAGGCTAATTACGGCACTCCGTCGATTGCAGATCTTGCAGCAGCCTATGTCTTCGGCATTGCCAGAAATCATGCCTTTGTCGACGGCAACAAACGCACGGCTATTGTCGCCGCCGGCGCCTTCCTGATCGTCAACGGTCACGTCCTGACGGCGGACAACGGCACGCTTTATGAATTCGTGATGGCTATCGCCGCCGGCGAGATCGATGAAGCGGGTGCCGCCGCATTTTTTCGCGACCACATCGTGAAGACCGAGGACTGATGTTGGGGTTCAGCCGCCCGCGCTCAGCTTGACGATTTCCCATTCCTTGCCATTGACGGTGGCGACATCGCCGACCTTCTTGCCAAACAAAGCAATCGCCATTGGCGATACATGGGAAATGCTGCCTTTCGATGGGTCAGCCTCGTCCTCGCCGACGATCTTCCAGTGCACCTTCTTGCCGTCGTCGGCTTCGAGCGTGGCGCCCATGCCGAAGCGGATGACGTCGCTCCCGGGCTCGGGCACCGAAAGCTCGGCACTTTCGCGCCGCGCGGTCCAATAGCGCAGGTCGCGAGATACCAGTGCGATGCGCTCGCGGTCTCCACGCCGCTCGGCTTTGGCCAATATGTCGCGCAGATCGGCCAGATTCTCGTCGATCATTGCCAGGCCACGCTCCGTCACCAGGTTGCGGTGTTGACTGATCGGCCGTTCGCCGACGCCTGCGATGGCGTTTTCGCTGTCTTCCTCGCGGGTAAAGGCTCTGCTCATTCCTTGAACTTATGCCCGCCCTCACGACTTCACAAGTCATTGCCCTCGCCGGGGACGCAGGTGCCTGACTGGCACGAATCCTGCCACTAGACGGGCAAAAGCCAGGACCTGTGCCGATGTTGAACAGACGCAAGCTGCTTGTCCGGACAGCCGGTTTTGCCGTGTTCGGGCTTTCGCTGGGCAAGGCAGCCGCCGCGAGCTTGCCCGGCGTCGAGAAAGCCTCGATGCGCGGATCGATCAACGCCGCCGAGCTTGGCGTGCAACCCGGCACCTTTGACGATCAGAGCAAGGCTTTCGCCAAGCTGCTGCGCGAGGCCAGCGATCGCGACATGCCGGTTTTCCTGCAGCCCGGCACCTATGTCGTGTCCAACCTGACGCTGCCCGGCCGGGTGCGCCTTACCGGCGTGCCTGGCGCAACGCGCATCGTCTATGGTGGCGACGGCCACCTGTTCATGGCCGAACAAGCCGATCACATCGAGCTCAGCGGCCTGGTCCTCGACGGCTCAAACCGCTCGATGGGCGACTACGCGCAAGGACTGCTCGATCTGCGCCGCGTGGCGCATCTCATCGTCGATAATTGCCAGATAACCGGCAGCGGCAAGAACGGGCTGGCGCTCGAGCACGCGGCGGGCCGGGTCGAGCGCACGGAAATATCCGGAGCGGCGGACGCCGGCATCTATTCGGTCGAGGCCGCAGGGCTGGCGATCACAGGCAACACCGTCTCCGACTGCGCCAATGGCGGCATCCTCGTGCACCGCTGGCAGGCGGCGGAGGACGGCACCATCGTCACCGGCAACCGGGTCGAACGCATCGCGGCGCGCGGCGGCGGCACTGGCCAGAACGGCAATGGCATCAATGCCTTCCGCGCCGCCAACGTGATCGTCTCCGGCAATATCGTTTCGGACTGCGCATTCTCCGCCATCCGCGCCAACAGCGCCAGCAATCTGCAAGTATCGAGCAACACTTGCATGCGTTCCGGCGAAACGGCGGTCTATTCCGAATTCTCGTTCGAGGGCGCCGTTATCAGCAACAACATCGTCGATGGTGCCGCCAACGGCATCTCGATCGTCAATTTCAACGAAGGCGGACGCATGGGTGTTTGCTCGGGCAACATCGTGCGCAACCTGTCGACATCAGGCCCCTACCCCGCCGACCCGCCGGGATTCGGCGTCGGCATCGGCGTCGAGGCCGACACCACCGTGTCCAACAACGTCATCGAGAACGTGCCGCTCTACGGCATGTCGATCGGCTGGGGACCGTATCTGCGCAACGTCGTGGCCACCGGCAACATCATCCGCAAAGCGGGCACCGGCATCGTCGTCAGCGTGGTCGACGGTGCCGGAACCGCCATCATCTCCGACAATGTCATCGACGGCGCACGCAATGGCGCCATTGTCGGGCAGCGCTGGGCCGATCCGGCCACGGGCGATCTCGCCGCGTCAGCCGATACCGGCTTTCCGCATCTGACCGTCGAGCGCAATCACGTCAGTTGAGAAACGTCTGTCTCAGGCCAGTGCCGCCGTCGGCCTGAGCGCACCGACCGTGGCGCCTATCCGGCTTTCGATGGGTGCATTCGCCATTTCGAGCAGCTTCGCCGCCAAAACCTCGTCCGCGCGCAGCAGTCGGGCGATGATTACGGCCACCATGGATTCGGCGGCCCGGCCGGCACCATCATCGCATTTGAGTGCGATGCCGAGGCCAAGCTCGGGAAGCGCCGCGCAATGGACCCCTTCGGCGCCGCCCTTCGCAAATATTCGGCCAGGCGCCGCCTGCATCAGCGCGAGATCGGCGCGGCCTGTGCCGGCGACGAAGAACGGCTCGGCCATGCAAGCCGACAACAGTCGCTTTGCCGCCCTGGCGCGCCCGGGCGCGAAGCCCCTGCCGGTCACCATGCGGGCAAAGCCAAGCGCAAAACTCCTGAGCGGCACCGCGTAGGTCGGGATCGAACAGCCATCGGTTGCGCGTTCGTCGGCGCCGTGGCGAGCTCCTGTCACCGCCTGCATGGCGTCGCGCACCATTTCCTGCAAGGCGTGATCCGCCCTGACATAGCCTTGAGGCTCGATGCCTGAATGGACGCAGGTGCAAAGAAAGCCGGAATGCTTGCCGGAGCAATTGTTGTGCAAGGCGTTCGGGGAACCGCCTGCGCGGGCGAGTGCGATCGTCGCGTCGTGGCTCGACGGCCAATGCGCGCCGCATTCAAGCGCCGACCCGTCCAGCCCGGCCCTGGCGAGCATCGACCGCGCCAGTTCGACGTGGGCCGGTTCGCCCGAATGAGAGGCGCAGGCCAGCGCCAGTTCGCGGTTACCGAAGCCGTAGGCATCGGCAGCACCGCTTTCGACCAGCGGCAGCGCCTGGATCGCCTTGACCGCGGAGCGCGGAAACACCGGCCTCGATGTGTCGCCGATCTCGAGAACCGGCCTGCCATCGGCGTCGAAAACCGCGACCGCGCCTCGGTGCGCGCTCTCGACGATGGCGCCACGCAGAACTTCGATCAGAACCGGATTTGTCATGTTGCCCCCGCGGATGCGGGTCGCTTTTACCGAATCCGATCGAGAATGGAAACGTAGTTGGCGACCGCCGCGCCGCCCATGTTGAAGATGCCGCCAAGCTTGGCGTTGGGCACCTGGATGCCGCCGGCCTCACCGACGAGCTGCATGGCGCTCAGCACATGCATCGACACGCCGGTGGCGCCGATCGGATGACCCTTCGCCTTCAGGCCGCCGGACGGGTTGACCGGCAGCCGCCCGTCCTTTGCGGTCGTGCCGTCCAGCGCCAGCCTCGCGCCCTCCCCAGGCTTCGCCAGGCCCATGGCTTCATATTCGATCAATTCGGCGATGGTGAAGCAGTCATGCGTCTCGACGAAGGAGAGATCATCAAGCGTCACGCCGGCATTCCTGAGCGCCCGGCTCCAGGCCTGCTCGCAGCCTTCGAAGGTCAGGATGTCGCGCTTCGACATCGGCAGGAAATCCTGCACGTGCTCATTGGCGCGGAAGGTGACGGCGCGGCGCATCTTCAGTGCCGTCGCTGTGTCGGTGAGGACGAGAGCGGCGGCACCGTCGGAGACAAGCGAGCAGTCGGTGCGCTTCAGCGGGCCAGCGACGAAGGGGTTCTTCTCGCTCTCCTGGCGGCAGAATTCGTAGCCGAAATCCTTGCGCATCTGCGCATAGGGATTGTCGACGCCGTTCTTGTGATTCTTGGAGGCGATCATGGCAAGCGCATCCGACTGGTCGCCGTAGCGCTGGAAATAGGCTTGTGCGATCTTGCCGAAGACGCCGGCAAAGCCGGCCGGTGTGTCGCCATCCTCGGGCAAATAGGAGGCTTTCAGCAGGTTCCTGCCGATCTCGGGGCCGGGCGTCGTCGTCATCTGCTCGGCGCCGACCACCAGCACGATGCGGGCGGCATTGGCATCGATGGCGCGGACGCCTTGCCGGACAGCGGCCGAACCGGTGGCGCAGGCGTTCTCGACGCGCGTCGCCGGCTTGAAGCGCAGCCGGTCGTCGGCCTGGAGGACAAGGCTGGCGGTGAAATCCTGTGCGGAAAAGCCGGCGTTGAAATGTCCGAGCACAATCTCGTCGACGTCGTCCGGGCCAATGCCGGCATGGTCGAGCGCCTCGGTTGCCACTTTGACGATCAGGCTCTCCAATGTTTCGCCTTCAAGCTTGCCGAAGCGCGAATGCGCCCAGCCAACGATGCATGCGGTCATGGCAACCTCCATTTGCCGCGGATCCTAACACGTCATATCGCGGCCTGAGCACTCAATATTGTTCAATAATGAACCGTTTTCCAGTCCGCGGGATGAGCCAGAGCCGACAATCGGTTGTTGTTTGGGCTGAATTTTTGTTGATTGACCCGTCAATAAAAAATAATCTTCACCGAAACAATGGGAACAGCATGCCGAAAGTCGGAATGGAGCCACTGCGCCGCAAAGCGCTCATCGACGCGACGATCTCGGCGATCGGCGAGCGCGGCTCGCTTGACGTGACGATGTCGGAGATCGCCGGGCGCGCCGGCGTGTCGTCGGCGCTGGCCCATCACTATTTCGGCGTCAAGGATGAGCTGCTGTTCGCGACGATGCGGCATATCCTGGCCGAACTGACCACAGACATGCGGCGCGCGCTTCAATCCACCGGTTCCCCACGCGAACGCGTCTCGGCGGTCGTGGCCGTCAACTTCTCCGAGATCCAGTTCCGTGCCGAAACGATCGCCGCCTGGCTCGCCTTCTATGTCGAGGCGCAGAAATCGGCTGCGCTGCGCCGGCTGCTCAGAATTTATGCGCGGCGGCTGCATTCGAACCTGATGAGCGGGCTGGCCGGCATCCTGTCCCGAGCCGAGGCCGACCGCGTCGCCGAAGCGACGGCGGCGATGATCGACGGGCTCTATATCAGGCGCGCGCTCAAGGACGGCGTGCCCGATGCCGCGACCGCGATCGCATTGGTCGAGGACTATCTCGAAACGAAACTCAGCGGACGGCAGACGCAGTGACACGCAAGCACCCTAACTTCCTGATCGTCATGGTCGATCAGCTCAACGGAACTTTCTTTCCGGACGGGCCGGCTGACTTCCTGCACGCGCCGCATCTGAAGGCGTTGGCCGCCCGCTCGGCGCGCTTCCGCAACAATTACACCGGCTCGCCGCTCTGTGCGCCGGGCCGTGCCTCGTTCATGAGCGGCCAGTTGCCGTCGCGCACCGGAGTCTATGACAACGCCGCCGAGTTCGCCTCGTCGATCCCGACCTTCGCTCATCATCTGCGCGCCGCCGGCTACCATACTTGCCTGTCGGGCAAGATGCACTTCGTCGGGCCGGACCAGTTGCACGGCTTCGAGGAACGGCTGACCACGGACATCTACCCCGCCGATTTCGGTTGGACGCCGGATTATCGTAAGCCCGGCGAGCGCATCGACTGGTGGTATCACAATCTGGGTTCGGTGACCGGGGCCGGCATTGCGGAAACCACCAACCAGATGGAATATGACGACGAGGTCGTGTTCCTCGCCACGCAGAAGCTCTACCAGCTTTCGCGGGAGCAGGATGATGAGGAGCGCCGGCCCTGGTGCCTGACCGTTTCGCTGTCACATCCGCACGACCCCTATGTCGCGCGCAAGCAGTACTGGGATCTCTACGAAAATTGCCAGGCGCTCGACCCGGAAACCAATTTCATTGCGTATGACGAACAGGATACGCATTCGCAGCGGCTGTATGTCGCCAGCGATTATCCGTCGTTCCAGATCACCCCTGAGCAGGTGCGCCGTTCGCGGCGTGGCTATTTCGCCAATATTTCCTATGTCGACGACAAGCTCGGCGAGCTCCTGGACGTCCTCAAGCGAACGCGCATGCTTGACGACACCACCATCCTGTTCTGCTCCGACCATGGCGACATGCTCGGCGAGCGCGGCCTATGGTTCAAGATGAGCTTCTTCGAGGGCTCGGCGCGGGTGCCGCTGATGATTGCCGGCAGGGGCGTTGCGGCCGGGCTGATCGAAGCGCCGGTTTCCAATCTCGACGTGACGCCGACGCTTTGCGACCTCGCCGGCATCGACATCGATGCCGTCGCGCCATGGACCGATGGCCAATCGCTGCTGCCTCTGATCGACGGTGAGCGGCGCAGCGCGCCTGTGCTGATGGAATATGCGGCTGAGGGTTCATACGCGCCTCTGGTGGCTATCCGCGAGGGCCGATACAAGTTCGTCCATTGCGAGCTCGATGCGCCGCAACTGTTCGATCTCCAATCCGATCCGCTGGAGCGGGAAAACCTCGCGGCCGATCCGGCCAACGAACCGCTGGTCGCGGCGTTCATGGACAAGGTGCGGGCGCGCTGGGACATGGCCGCTTTCGACGCTGCGGTGCGCGAAAGCCAGGCGCGCCGCTGGGTCGTCTATCGGGCGCTGCGCAACGGCGCCTACTACCCCTGGGATTTCCAGCCGCTGCAGAAAGCGTCCGAGCGCTACATGCGCAACCACATGAACCTCGACACTCTCGAGGAGAGCAAGCGGTATCCGCGAGGCGAATGATGACTACGCTTGTCCCCTCACTCGACCACCTGCAGCAAGCCTATGCGGTCACCGCCAAGGCGACGCAGATCACGCCGCTGCTGGAATCGGCGGCGCTCGCCAGGGAAACCGGCGCCGCTCGCGTCTTCGTCAAGGCGGAATCGCTGCAATGGGCGGGATCGTTCAAGGTTCGGGGCGCCTATTGGCGGCTGAAGCGGCTGTCGCCCGACGAAGCCAAGAAGGGCGTCGTCGCTTATTCTTCCGGCAATTTCGCGCAAGGACTGGCGGCTGCGGGCCAGGCGCTCGGCATTCCCGTCACCATCGTCATGCCGATCGACGCTCCGGCCGCCAAGCGCGACGCCACAGCAGGCTACGGCGCGCGCGTGGTGCTTACCGATCACGGCGAGCGCGCGCGTGAGGAAGTCGCTGCCGCTAAGGCGCGCGAGATCGCCGAGACCGAAGCGCTGACATTGCTGCATCCCTTCGACGATCCGGAAATCGTGGCCGGCCAGGCAGGTGCCGGGCTGGAGGCGCTGGAGCAGCTTTCTGCCAAGGGCGCGAAGGCGGACGTGCTGTTCTGCTCGGTCGGCGGCGGCGGCCTGATCGGCGGCGTTTCGCTCGCTTTCCACTATCTGTCGCCGGCCACAGAAATCATCGGCGTCGAGCCCGAAGGTTTCAACGGCATGGGCGCCTCGTTGGCGCATGGCAGCATCGAGACCATGCCGCTCGCCCCGAATTCGATCTGTGACGGGCTGATGTCGCGGCGGCCCGGCGACGCGCCGTTCGCGGCGGTCAGAACCGCCGGCGTTCGCGGCATCACTGTCGACGACGCCTTGGTGCGGCGGGCAATGAAAATCGCCTTCGAGCGGATGAAGCTGGTGCTTGAGCCGTCCGGAGCTGCCTCGCTGGCGGCACTGCTCGGCGGCAAGGTGGATGTGGCCGGCAAGACCGTCCTTGTGGTGGCTACCGGCGGCAATGTCTCGCTCGCCGATTTCATCACGCATATGAACGATGGGCGCATATGAACAATGCTTGAAGCGGATTTCGTCATCATCGGCTCCGGCTCCGCCGGCTCGGCCATGGCCTATCGCCTGTCAGAGGATGGCAAGCACTCGGTCATCGTTATCGAATTCGGCGGCTCCGATATCGGGCCGCTGATCCAGATGCCATCGGCGCTGTCGATCCCGCTCAATATGAGCCTCTACGACTGGGGTTTTGCCAGCGAGCCCGAGCCGCATCTCGGCGGCCGCGTGCTGGCGACGCCGCGCGGCAAGGTGATCGGAGGCTCGTCCTCGATCAACGGCATGGTCTATGTGCGCGGCCACGCCCGCGACTTCGACCACTGGGCCGAACAGGGAGCCGCCGGCTGGGGTTTTGCAGACGTGCTTCCTTATTTCAAGCGCATGGAAGATGCGGATGGCGGCGAGGACGGCTGGCGGGGCCATGGCGGGCCGCTGCACGTGCGACGCGGCACGCGGAAAAATCCGCTCTATGGCGCCTTCGTCGAAGCGGGCCGCCAGGCCGGCTTCGAACTGACCGACGACTATAACGGCTCCAGGCAAGAGGGGTTCGGCCCGATGGAGCAGACCATTTTCGGCGGCCGCCGCTGGTCGGCGGCATCAGCCTATCTGAGGCCGGCGCTCAGGCGCAAAAACGTAAGCCTGGTCAAGGGCTTTGCGCGACGGGTGATCATCGAGAATCAACGCGCCATCGGGGTCGAAATCGAAGCTCGCAAACAGATTCAAGTCGTTAAGGCGCGACGTGAGGTGATCGTCGCGGCATCGTCGATCAACTCGCCGAAAATCCTGATGCTGTCGGGCATCGGGCCTGCGGAACATCTCAGGGAAAACGGCATCGCGGTGGTGGCCGATAGACCCGGCGTCGGCCGCAACCTGCAGGACCATCTGGAACTTTATATCCAGCAGGAATCGACAAAGCCGATCACGCTGAATTCGGTGCTCAACCCGTTTTCCAAGGCGATGATCGGGGCGCAGTGGCTGTTCTTCAAGACCGGCCTTGGCGCCACCAATCATTTCGAGGCGGCGGCCTTCGTGCGCTCGCGCGCCGGGGTCGACTATCCTGATATCCAGTACCACTTCATCCCGGCGGCGGTGCGCTATGACGGCAAGGCGGCGGCGAAGTCGCATGGTTTTCAGGCGCATGTCGGGCCAATGCGCTCGAAATCGCGCGGCTCGGTGACACTGCGCTCGCCGGACCCGAATTCGAAACCGGTGATCCACTTCAACTACATGTCGCATCCAGACGACTGGAGCGAGTTCCGCCACTGCATCAGGCTGACGCGCGAGATTTTCGGCCAGAAGGCCTTCGACGGCTTCCGCGGCCAGGAAATTTCGCCCGGCAGCCACGTGCAATCGGACGACGACCTCGACATCTTCATCAGGGATCACGCCGAAAGCGCCTATCATCCCTGCGGCACCTGCCGGATGGGCCGCGCCGACGAGGTCACGAGCGTCGTCGATCCGGAATGCCGCGTGATCGGCGTCGAGGGCCTGCGGGTAGCCGATTCCTCTATCTTCCCGCGCGTCACCAACGGCAACCTCAACGCGCCGTCGATCATGACTGGCGAGAAGGCTTCCGACCACATTCTCGGCCGCACGCCGCTGGCGCCTTCCAACCAGGAACCATGGATCAATCCCCGCTGGCAGGCGTCCGACAGATAGAGCATGATCGTGCAACCGCACGATCGGCATGCCGCTAAGACGATTTGGAGAAGCCCATGCGCGCCCAGCCAACGGCATCGCACTATGTCAACGGACGCTACATAGACGACGAGCAAGGCGCGCCACTGCCGGTCATCTATCCGGCAACCGGCGAGACCATCGCCCTGCTGCGCTCGGCGACGCCGAACGTGCTGGAACTCGCCATCGAGGCTGCGCGTGCCGCGCAACCGGCTTGGGCGCGGCTGAAGCCGGTGGAGCGCGGCCGCATCCTGCGCCGCGCCGCCGACATCTTGCGCGCCCGCAACGCCGATCTTGCCCGCCTCGAGACGCTCGACACCGGTAAGGCGATTCAGGAAACGCTGGTGGCGGATGCGCCATCGGCCGCGGATTGCCTGGAATATTTCGGCGGCGCGGTTGCAGCTTACAATGGCGAGGCTGTCGATTTGGGCGGGGCCTTCGCCTACACGCGGCGCGAGGCGCTCGGCGTTTGCGTCGGCATAGGCGCCTGGAACTATCCAATCCAGATCGCCGGCTGGAAATCCGCGCCCGCGCTCGCCATGGGCAACGCCATGGTGTTCAAACCATCGGAAAACACGCCATTGTCGGCATTGGCCCTGGCCGAGATCTACAGCGAGGCAGGCCTGCCCGACGGGCTGTTCAACGTCGTGCAAGGCTATGGCGATGTCGGCGCCAGCCTGGTCAGCCACGATGTCGTGGCCAAGGTGTCGGTGACCGGCTCGGTGCCGACCGGCCGCAAGGTGCTGTCGCTCGCCGGCTCGAAGATGAAGCACGCGACGATGGAACTCGGCGGCAAGTCGCCGCTGATCGTCTTCGACGACGCCGATCTCGAGAATGCCGTCGGCGGCGCCATGCTCGGCAATTTCTATTCGACGGGGCAGATCTGCTCCAACGGCACGCGCGTCTTCGTCCAGAAGGGCATCCATGACCGCTTCGTCGACCGGCTCGTCGAGCGAACCAAGAAGATCCGCATCGGCGACCCACTCGATGCCGAAACCCAGATGGGCCCGCTGGTCAGCAAGGCACAGCAGGAGAAGGTCGTCTCCTACATCGCGGCGGGCAAGCAAGAAGGCGCCACGCTCGCCTGCGGCGGCAACGTGCCTTCGCTGCAAGGTTTTGAAGGCGGCTTCTTCGTCGAGCCGACGGTGTTCACCGGGGTGAGCGACAGCATGCGCATCGCGCGCGAAGAAATCTTTGGGCCTGTCATGAGCGTGCTGAAATTCGACGGCGAGGACGAGGTGGTCGAGCGCGCCAACGACACTGAGTTCGGTCTCGCGGCCGGCGTGTTCACGCGCGACCTGTCGCGCGCCCACCGCGTCATCGCCGAGCTGCGGGCCGGCACGTGCTGGATCAACACCTACAACCTGACCCCGGTCGAAATCCCCTTCGGCGGTGTCAAGCAATCCGGCATTGGGCGAGAAAATTCACTGGCCGCGCTGGCGCTCTATTCGCAGATGAAGGCGGTTTATGTCGAGACCGGGGATGTGGTCAGCCCTTATTGAGCAAAATGTCGTCGGGACAGCGCCTCTTTCTCAGCCGCCCTTCTCGGCAGTCCCATCCAGATACTGCGTGAGCGCGCACACGAGATGATAAAAAATGCTGGCCGGCACATCTGATGCCCGCGAGCGGCCGCGCTCGTCGACGCGGTCGATCCACAGACCCAGCGGCGCCGGGTCGATGTGCCAGCGGAACAGCCGGCCTACGCGTTCCTCGATCTCCGGCTTGAGATCGGGTCCGCCAGAACCGTCCAACGCAATCGCCGCCTTGACCGCTTCGGCCTGTGGCCAACTACGCGAGACCAGGTCCAGCGGCAGACCCTGCCGGGAGACGGCGCCATACGCAAGGCCTGTGGCGCGGTTGAGGCCATTGGCGATGGCCGAGGCATAGAGTTTCCTGGCGAAGCCACTCAGTTCGGCCTGGCCGCTAAGAGCGGCGAAATCGACAAGCAGCGCGGCCCATTCGAAATGATGGCCGGGCTCGGTCCAGGTACCCTTCTCGCCCGCCACGGGCCTCCAGCCGGCGTCGAAATATTCACCCAGCGTCCAGCTTTCGGGATCGAAGAAGTGGTTGCGGAACAGGTCGATGATGCGTGCCGCGCGGCGCAGATAAGCGCGCTCGCCTGTCGCCTCGTGCCAGGCGAGGAAGGCTTCCAAAAAATGCATGTGCGGATTGGAGCGCCGCTCGCCCTGCCCGTCCGAGGTTTCGAGAAAGCCGGTCATGCGGCTATCCTCGAGATGGGCATCGAGGAAGGCGAAGGTCTCTTCGCCGAGCCGCAGCGCATCCGGATGGCCCGACATGTGGGCATGCGCCAGCGCCAGAAGCACGCAGGAATGATCGTAGGCGTCCTCGACCGGGTCGGCGACCGAACCGTCGATGTCGAGGGTACGCACCCAGCCGCCCCTTGCCGTTCGGCCGCTTCCGGCCATGAAGTCGATGCCGTGGGCGATGAGCCGGTCGGCCGGGCCGTCCCAGCCGCGTTGCTTGGCGACCGCAAAGGCGTAGACCTGGCGGGCCTGCGTGCGCATGCGCTTGGGCTTCATCAGCGGCGTGGCGTCGAAGCCAAGAGCCTCGTGGAATCCGCCATAGCGTTCGTCGACGCCTGATGTCGACCACAGCGGAAGCGTCTCCTGAAACAGCCAGTGATGGACGCGGCGACGCCAAGCGCCGCTTTCGATGACCCGGTCGTGGGCAGGCGTGAAGCGGGTTTCCAACCGGCCGGATTTTTCGAGCTGCTCGACGATCTTCTTGACGTGCTGGCTATGGCTGACCGGGGCGACGAAGGTAGCGTCCGATGTCGAGACGATGGCGACATCTCTCATGCCGATGGCCGACAGCAGCCGGCCATCGCTGCGAATGTAGGAATTCTCGCAATCGATGGCGACGACGTCGCCGGCGATGACATTGCCTTGGCTATCGGCAGGCCCGACATCGAGCAGCGACTGCCAGGAGCCGAGATCGTTCCAGCGAAAGCTGGCCGGCACCATGGCGATGTCCTTTGCCCGCTCCATGATGGCATAGTCGATCGAGACCGAAGGAATGGCGCCGTAGAGGTCCAGCGGCATGTAGAAGCCGGAAAGGTCCGATGTCGCAGCCTTGTAGGCAGCTTCGGTCGCCTGCCAGATCTTCGGCTCGAAAGCTGCGAAAGCATCACGCATGGCGCCGGCGCGAAACAGGAAGATGCCGGTGTTCCAGTGGAAATTGCCGGCTTCGAGATAGGCCTGGGCGGTGGCAAGGTCCGGCTTTTCGACGAAGCGCGAGACATCGAACACGCCTGCTCTTTCGGCGGCGACTTCGATGTAGCCATAGCCGGTCTCCGGCTGTGTCGGCTTGAGGCCGAACACCACCAGCCGCCCGGCGCTGGCAGCGGCGGTGCCCGCCTCGACGCTCTGCCAGAATTGCCGCGCGGTCGAAATCTCGTGATCGGACGGCACCACCAGCACCAGTTCGTCACCGAATTCGGCGAGCGTGCGCAGGCTTGCCAGCGCCACCGCCGCGGCGGTGTTGCGGCCGGTAGGTTCGAACAGCGGCCCACCGCCGGCAAGGTTTATGCCGGCGAGATCGGCATGGACGCGCTCGGCATGGCGTTCGGAAGCGATCATGAAGATGGGCGTATCGCCGCTGGGCCGTGACGCCAGCCGGCGCAAGGTCTTTGCCAGCATCGAGCCGTCGCCCGAAAGGTCGTGGAACTGCTTGGGATTGTCCTCGCGCGACAGCGGCCAGAGCCGCGAGCCGACGCCGCCGCTCATGACGAAACTGACGATGCGCTGGCTCATGATGCCCTTGTCAAAAGATCTGGTTGTAGTCGCCGACTTCCGGACTACGGCGCAGCACCGCGTCGAACGTCTGCCGGCGCCGCTGCGACGATACCGGGCTCTCCACCACCACGACAAGCTCCGGCAATCCGAAACTGTTGGGCCGTGCTTCGCCAACGATCCTGGGGGTCAAGACTGGAAATCTCCGGGCGGCTGGAAACACAAATCGCGCAAACGTTTGCCGGGGCCCTACCACGGAAGCCCTTTAAGCGGCGTTTATTCGAGGCGCTGAAACAGGCTCGCGAAGAAAGCTGGCGAAATGCGACAGAAGTGCTGCCATTGACGCTTGCAGGAACCAGATGCGGCGGCTATAAGCCCGCGGTCTGGTCACGGAGTGTAGCGCAGCCTGGTAGCGCACCTCGTTCGGGACGAGGGGGTCGCAGGTTCAAATCCTGCCACTCCGACCAGAAAAACAAAGCGATACGCGTGTTTGTTGTTCCCGCCGCAGCGGCTCGATGTTTGATCGTCGCCTGCTCCAATTCATCGCTTTACGCAATTCCGGACGGAAAAACCGCTGCGCACTTTTCCTGGAGTTGGTTTAGCTGACGCGTTCTATGAGTTCGATTGCCGCTTTGGTGACGTCGGCGGCGTCAAGCCGTTGAACGCAATAAACGCCCCCTGCATTGCCCACCTTGCAGAGGCCCGGCGCTATGCACTTGCATGGCATCGGAGGCTGCAGCGTACGGTTGGGAACGCCAAGAGGCCCCCAGATGTCAGGTTGGGTCAGACCGAACAGGCCAACGACGGGCGTTTTCATGGCCGCGGCCAGGTGCATGGGTCCGCTTTCGTTGCCCAGGAAGATCAGGGCCTCGCCCAGCAGGGGCAAAAGGGTGGTCAGGGGTGCCTGGCCAACGAGATTTACGATCGGCGATGTTGCCGCATCCAACACCTTGCCTGCGATACCTGCCTCGTCCGGGCCGCCAACGATGACCGCCCGCAGACCCTTTCGACGGTAAATCTCTCCCAGGACCGATGCGAAACGGTCAGGCTGCCAGCAACGGCCTGGGAAACTGGCGCCGGCATGGACGGCGACAAACGACTTCGTTTCCAGTTCGTGTCGGGCAAGCAGCTGCTTTGCCTGACGCGAACCGGATTCGGTTGGCTTGAGGGACGGAATAGGATCGGTCACAGGAATGCCAAGGGCAAACAGCGGCGACAGGTACCGATGCAGATAATGCTCGCCGCCATGGCCGTATGTGGCGGCAAAGATGTTGGCGCTTTGGCGCTCCCAGAATTTCAGGGGCTGCTCCGATGGAACATAGCCTACGCGAAAAGGCGCCTTGACGAAGCGCATCACAAGCCGTGATGTCTTGGAGTCGGACAGATCGATGATAAGATCATAATCCGACTTCCTCAGATCGTGCAGGAGCCTGGTCATTCCGGACGTGCGCTCGAAAGGGGAGCCGCGCATTTTGCCGCGATCGAGCGAAACCACGCTGTCGGCGATGCCTTGCTCCAGAACGAATTTCGCCAGCGCCGCCTGGCATAGCATGGTGATCGTCGCGTTCGGAAACTCTGCCCGCAGATGCCTGACCAGAACCGAAGTTAGAACAACATCCCCGATAAACTTCGTCTGATTTATGAGTATTGATTGTACGTTGCCAGCCTTCGGCAGCGCCTTTGCCGGCTCTTTTGAATTCTTGATCCAACTTTTCATGGAATGACTATTCCATTTCAGCCAAAAAGAATCCAAAATTTTCGACAAACGATCGATGTAGGCAATAGCCGCGCAATGACAAGCTCGTTCTGTCCGCTGATATAGGATATCGCCTCAGCCATCAACCAACCAGGAATATTTGTCAACGCAGATGGGGCTCGCAGGCTCTCTTTCAAGGGTTCCGCCGAGGTCGAACTCGTGTCCGTCGTGAATGTGAATGACCCCGGTTCGTTTCGGCGTACGCACGCATGCGGACATATCGGAGGGTGGCCATGGTCGCTTACGCTGGAGTAAGGTCGTGGACATGAAATTGCATTCGACCCCCAGCAGGCCGTTCATCCCCGTGCTCCTCCTCGCCCTTGTCGGAGGCTGCGCGTCGACCAGCGGATCGATCGATCCGGCGAATTACGACAAGATGACATGCGCCGAACTGAACAGCGCCATAGGCGAAGCCGCCAAAGGCATCTCGCAGACAGCCATCACGCGGGGCAAGGTCGCCAGCACCAGTGTTCCGAGATGGCTGCTGGGCGGCTCAAGCGTCAAGGCCGCCGTCGCCAATCGCGAAACGACCAGGATCGATCGGCTGAAGCAGCAGCAAACGGCCATGGCCGCCGCCAGGGCGCGCAAATGCCCAGGGCTGGCGAGTTGAGCTGAGGCGCCGCTGCCGGGCTCGCCTCACGCACTCAAGCGAAACCGCGTGACATCGATTGCGGCGCTCATCAGCGTCTGCGTGTAGCCGGCCTGCGGATTGCTGAAAATGTCTTCCGTCGGCCCTTCCTCGACGATCTTGCCCTGCTTCATGACGATGATGTAGTCGGCCATGGCGCGCACCACGGCGAGATCGTGGCTGATGAACAGATAGGACAGCTCATGATCGGCCTGCAGCTTGCGCAGCAACTCCACGATCTGCTTCTGCACCGAGCGGTCGAGCGCCGAGGTCGGCTCGTCCAGCACCACCAGCTTGGGCTTGAGGATCATGGCCCGGGCGATTGCGATGCGCTGGCGCTGGCCGCCTGAGAATTCGTGCGGATAGCGATTGCGCGAATTGGGATCGAGGCCGACTTCACGCAGCGCCTCGACGGCGCGCTGGTCGCGCTGCTTGCCCGAGAGGTTCGGTTCATGCACCAGCAACCCTTCGGTAATGACCTGGCCGATGGTCATGCGCGGCGACAGCGAACCGAACGGATCCTGGAAGACCAGCTGCAATTGGCGCCGCAGCGGCCGCATCGTCTGGCGGTCGGCGGTCGAGATATCGCGGTCGCCGAAGCGGATCACGCCATCGCTCGGCAACAGCCGCAGCAAAGCGCGGCCAAGCGTCGATTTTCCAGAGCCTGATTCGCCGACGATGCCGATCGTCTGATTGCGCCTCAGCCTGATCGAGATGTGGTTGACGGCGCGCAGCATCAGCGGTTCGCCGGCCAGAAAGCCCCCGCCGATACGGAAGGTGACCTCGACGTTTCTGCCTTCGAGCAGGACGGGCGCATTGGCCGGCGGCGGCGCCTTGGTTCCGGTCGGCTCGGCCGCCAGAAGCATCTTGGTGTAGGCATGCTGAGGACTGGCGAAGATGGCTTGCGCGTCCCCCTCCTCCACCACCTCACCGGAGCGCATGACATAGACCCGGTCGGCAAAGCGCCGGACGATGCCGAGATCGTGGGTGATGAAGACGATCGCCATGCCGAGCTTGCGCTGCAGCTCGGCCAGAAGCATGAGGATCTGCGCCTGGATGGTGACGTCGAGCGCCGTCGTCGGTTCGTCGGCAATCAGGATGTCGGGATCGTTTGCCAAAGCCATGGCGATCATGACGCGCTGGCGCTGGCCACCCGACATTTCGTGCGGATAGGATTTCATGCGCCGTTCGGGATCGGGAATATGCACCAGCCTGAGCAGGTTGAGCGCCTCCTCGCGCGCTTGCGCCGCATTCAAGCCCCGATGCCGGCGAATCGGTTCGATCAGCTGGTTGCCGATCGAATAGAGCGGATCGAGCGAGGTCATCGGCTCCTGGAAGATCATGCTGATCTTGCGGCCGCGGACCTTGTTCAACTCGGATTTGCTTAGCGCCAGAAGATTGCGGCCGCGATAATCGACACTGCCGGTGGCTTCTCCATTGGAGGCCAGCAGGCTCATCGCCGCCATCATCGTCTGGCTCTTGCCGGAGCCGGATTCGCCGACCACGGCGACGGTTTCGCCCGCCTTGACCTGGATGTTGATGCCTTTCACCGCCTCGACCGCGCCGTCGAGGGTGCGGAAGCGCACGCGAAGATCCTTTACGCTGAGAATGGTCTCTGCTGCGTCCATCTTAGCGGTCCTTGGGGTCGAGCGCATCGCGCAGGCCGTCGCCGACGAAGTTCAGGGCGAACAAGGTGGAGACCAGGAAGAAGGCAGGGAACAGAAGCAGCCAGTTTGCAGTGCCGATATTCTTGGCGCCGACCGAGATCAGCACGCCCCAGCTGGTCATCGGCTCCTGGATGCCGAGCCCGAGGAACGACAGAAAGCTCTCCAGGATAATGACCTGCGGCACCAGCAGCGTCATGTAGATCACCACCGGCCCGAGCAGGTTGGGAATGACGTGGCGCAAAAGGATGCCGCGCTGGCCGACGCCCATGGCCTCGGCCGCCTGGACATATTCCTGGCGGCGGATGGACAGCGCCTGGCCGCGCACGATGCGGGCCATGTCGAGCCACAGCACGGCGCCGACCGCCAGGAACATCAGCACGAAGTTGCGGCCGAAGAACACCACCAGCATGATGACGAAGAAGATGAAGGGCAGCGAATAAAGCACGTCGACGATGCGCATCATCACCTCGTCGACCCTGCCTCCGGCAAAACCGGCAGTGGCGCCATAGAGCACGCCGATGGCCACGGCCACGACGCCGGCGAGCAGACCGATGGCCAGCGAAACGCGCCCGGCCATCAGCGTCCGCGACAACAGATCGCGGCCGGTGTTGTCGGTGCCGAAAAGAAAATATTGCTGCTTGACCGAGGCGCTCATCGTCGCTTCGAGGCCGTCAGGCGACTTGCTTTCGATCCTGGTGTCGTCGAAGGCGTCGGACCGGTCGAGATAGCGGATGTTGCGGTCGTCGATCGCCTTGCTGGAGGTGACGGTGACGAAGACGCGATTGCCGTCCTGGCGCCAGTCCTTGATGTCGACACGCATGCGCTTGATCGCCTCATTAAGCGCGGTCTCGATCATGTCCGCCTTCGGATAGGCCGACAGGCTCGGCGGCGTACGCACATAATCACCATAGATGGTGGTGTATTGGTGCGGCACGAACCAGGGCCCGAACACGCTGATCACGGCGATCAGGATCAGATAGTAGAGGCTGAACATGGCAGCGCGGTTGGCCTTGAGGCGCGCCCAGGCATCGCCCCACAGCGAACGGCCGACGACCGGTGCGGCGATCGCGATATCAGTCATAGCGCACCCTCGGATCGACGACGGCATACATGACGTCGACGATCAGGTTGAAGACGATGGTGAAGATGGCGATGACCACCACCGTCCCCATCACCAGCGTGTAGTCGCGGTTGAGCGCGGCATCGACGAAGTAGCGCCCGACGCCGGGAATGGAGAAGATCGTCTCGACGATGATCGAGCCGGTGAGCAGGGCGGCGGCAGCCGGACCGGTGAAGGAGACGATCGGCAGGACGGCGCCGCGCAGCGCGTGCTTGACCACCACCGACCAGTCGGACAGGCCGAGCGCGCGCGCCGTGCGGATGTGATGCGAGCGCAGCGATTCGATCATCGAGCCGCGCATCAGGCGGGCGACGATGGCGATCTGCGGCAGGGCAAGCGTCAGCACGGGACCGATCTTGTTGATAAGCGCACCATCGCCCCAGCCGCCGATCGGCAACAGCTTCCAGGTCAATCCGAACACGAGCTGGATAATCGGCGCGATGACGAAGGTCGGGATGGTGCTGCCCGCGGTTGCCAGCGCAATCACCGTGTAGTCGCCAAGTTTGTTCTGGTTGAGCGCCGCAATGGTACCGAGCACGCTGCCGAGCAGCAGCGCCAAGATCAGCGCGGAGGCGCCGAGCTGAATGGAAATAGGCAAGCCCTTCGCGAAAAGCTCGGTGACGGTAAAGTCCGGCATATTGTAGCTCGGGCCAAAATTGCCGCGCAGGAGATTGCCGAGATAGTGGACATATTGCAGCCAGAGCGGGTCGGCGAGCCCGAACTGGGCTTCAAGATTGGCCCTGATCTCGGGGCTCAGGCCCCGCTCCTGGTTGAACGGGCCGCCCGGTGCGACGCGCATCAGGAAGAACGCCAAGGTCACGATGACGAATAGCGTTGGAATGGCGGTCAGAAGCCGCCTGAAAATGTAGCGTAGCATCGGCGGTGCCCTGCTTCGGCCAGGGTGACGGGCATCCAACCGGACGCCCGCAGCGCTCTGGCACCTCTCATCTTCGCACCATGGCCTGCGAAAATCGATTTCGACTTTCGGGCCCCATGCGACGACAGCTCGAACCGCCGTCCTGAACGGGCGGCGGGTCGATCAAGGTTTTCAATCCTTGGAGATGAAGCGGGACGGATGCACGTCCATGACGTTGTCGACGAAGCCGTGCAGCTTCGGGGAAACGATATCGTGGTAGCTATAGTAGAGAAGCGGGATCTGGCCGACGTCATCGACGAGGATACGCTCGGCGGCGGCGAGTTCCTTCATGCGCTCTTCCGGCTTGCCGCCGGCGGCGGCCGCCTTGTCCATGGCCGCCTCATATTGCGGGCTGTCATAGACCGAATAGTTGTTGCCGCTGGCCTTGCGCGAGATGCCCAGGAAGGTTTCGGGATCCTTGTAGTCGGCAATCCAGGCGGCGCGCGCAACGTCATAGTCACCCCTCTGCTCGAGGAAGGAGTAGTGGGTCTTGGTGTCGGTGTTGAGCAGCGTGACGTCGACGCCGAGCGGCTTCAGCTGTTCCTGGATGGCGACCGCGGTATTCTTGTGGTTCTCCGAGGTGTTGTATCGGATCTCCATCTTCAGCGGATGCTCCGGCGTGTAACCGAGTTTCTCGAGTATCTTCTTGGCTGCGTCCTCGCGGTCGATCTGCGACATGTCGGCATATTTGGCCATCGCCGGCGTGTAGCCCTCGATGCCCGGAGGGACCATCGAATAGCCTGGCAGCATTGAATTCTGCCAGACCTTTTCGGCAATGAAATCGCGGTCGATGGCCATCGAGATGGCATTGCGCAGCTCGACATTGTCCCAGGGCTTCTTGTCGGTCTTGATCGCGTAGTAATAGGTGCCGAGATACGGCCCCACCTTGATCTGATCACCGAACTTGGCCTTGAGGTCGGCGAGCTGCTCGGTCGGTAGATCGTCGTAGCTGTCGAGTTCGCCGGCCTCGAAGCGCTTCATCGCCGAGGAGCGATCCTCTGTCGGGATGTAGTTGACGACGTCGATCTTGACGCTTCCGGCATCCCAGAATTTCGGATTCTTGACCAGTTTCATATGATCGTTGGGAACCCACTCGGCCAGCGTATAGGGGCCGTTGGAAACGAGATTGCCCGGCTTGATCCAGTCGGCGCCGAGCTTGTCCATGGACGCCTTGTTGACCGGATAGGTCGCCTGGTGGGTCAGCATTTCGAGGAAATATGGCGTCGGCGCCTTCAGCGTCACTTCAAGGGTGGTCGCGTCGATGGCCTTGACGCCCATGTCCTCGGGCTTGCCCTTCTTGGTGTTGACTTCCTCGGCGTTCTTGACGGGATAAAGCATCGAGGCATATTCGGCGGCCGTCGCCGGGTCTTCGAGGCGGCGGAAAGCGAAGACGAAGTCTTCGGCCGTCACCGGGCTGCCGTCGGACCACTGGCCGTCCTTCCTGAGCTTGAAGGTGTAAACGGTACCGTCATCCGACACCGTCCAGCTCTCGGCGGCGCCGGGGATGACGTTGGCCTTCTCGTCCTGCATCACCAGACCTTGGAACAGGTCGCGCAAGACGTTGGCTTCATAAACCGTCGACGTCTTATGCGGATCAACCGACTCGGATTCGGCAGCAGTGCCTCTGTTGTAGACGACCTCGGCAAAGGCCGGCGTGTAGAATGTTCCGGCGGCCAGCGCCATGGTTGTGGCGAATGCCGTCGCCTTCAGCATGTTTTTCAGCATGAAGTTTCTCCCTGTCGGCGCTGCCAACGGCGCGCCTTTGCGTGTTGACGCCCCGGGACCGATGTCTGGCCCCTTTGAGCGCGCCGCCGGTTCCCTCCGTCGGCTGGTGGCAGGAGACTAGACAGGCGGCAAGCTCTTTTCAACCGAGTACTGATTGACCCTAAGTCAATAGCCAGGAATCAAAGAAGCCGCGGCTAAATTAGCGTAGCTTTTCAATCATACACACTTCCAGGTTGCGCCTAGAGTTTTCGCTTTTTGCATGCGAACTTTGGCATGCTCGGCGGCATGGTTCAGAACCTCATTCGCCGGATCCAGGGGCGCCGATTCCAGACAGACACTTCGGCAACTTCGGCGGTTGAGTTCGCTCTGCTATCACCGATATTCATCCTTCTCCTGCTCGGAATGGTTGCATACGGTATCTATTTCGGCGCGGCCAATTCAATACAGCAGATCGCGGCGGACGCCGCCCGGACGGCCATCTCGGGGCTGAACCAGACCGAGCGGCAGACGCTCGTGGCCTCGTTTCTCGCCAATAATGCCGGTGGATATCCCTTCGTCGACGCCAGCAAGCTGACTTATCGGGCCAATGACAGCACGGCGGACGGCAATCAGTTCGTGGTGTCGATCCAGTACGATGCCCGAAACCTGCCGATCTGGAATCTCTTTCCGGGCATAGCCATGCCGGGTACAACGATCAAACGCCAATCAACGATCAGGGTCGGGGGCATCTGAATGCTGCTCTGCGCGCACTTGAAGGTCGGCAGGCTTGCACGCCTGATGCTTGGTGACCGGCGAGCGAATTTCACGGTGATGGCGGCGTTGAGCGCGCCGGTCGCGCTGGCGCTGGCAGCGGTGGCGATCGACGAGGCCTCCATTTACACCGAGCGCCTAGAAGCACAGGCGATGGTCGACCTGGCAGCGATCACCGCGGCTTCGAACATCAACAACGTCCAGACCGCAGTCTTGACCACGCTCACCGACAACGGGATGCCAGGTGTCGTCGTTCAGGGCTCGGGTCAAACCATTCCCGCGGCGGTGGGCAAAACCGTCGTGACGGTCACGCGGGGCCGATATGCAGGGGCATCCTCGGTCAATGTGGATCAACGCTTCCAAGCAGGCGTAACCCCTTACAACGCGGTTCATGTGACCCTGCGCAAGATCCCCAACCGCTATTTCGCAAGCTCGCTGATCCCAACGCCCATCATTGGCACCGAAGCCACCGCCAGCATGACGCCACAGGCCACTTTCTCGGTCGGATCGAGGTTGCTCAGCGTCAATACCAGCAACAGCCCCATCCTCAACGCGCTTCTCGGCGGCCTCCTAGGCGGCAACATCTCGCTCAGCGTCATGGACTACAACGGATTGATCTCCGCCGATGTCAGCGTGCTTTCGTTCGTCGATGCCCTGGCGGTGCAATTGAACCTGACGGGCGTGACCTATTCGGACGTTCTGGCCTCAAAGGCTACAGTCGGCCAGATCGCCACCGCCATGGCCAATGTTCCCGGGCTCGGCAACACGGCCAAGGTCGCCTTGCAAACCATGGCAAGCAAATCGACTAACACGGTCAAGATTCCGCTCAGCCATCTCATTGACCTCGGCCCCCTCGGCAGACTTGGCCTCGGGCAGAGGCCAGCCGGCCTTGGCGTTGACGCCAGCGCGATGGGAATGCTGATGGCCGCCGCCGAACTGGCAAACGGTTCGAAGCAGATCGACCTCGGTCTCAGCACCGGCATACCGGGGGTGCTGTCGAGCACGCTCGCCATCGCCGTCGGCGAACCGCCGCAATCCTCGCCATGGCTGAAGGTTGGCGAAGTCGGCACCATTGTGCGGACGGCCCAGACCCGCATCAAGCTGGTGGTGAAGATCGGAGCCGGCAACAGCAATGTCGGAGGCGGTATCACCCTGGTGTCGGTCAGTCTGCCTCTGCATGTCGAAGTCGCCTATGCCGAGGCCAAGCTCACCGACATAAGTTGTCCGACAGGCCCCAGCAGCATCAAGGTGACCATCGCCACTCGTCCCGGTATCGTCGAAGGGCATCTCGGCGACAGCAGCAGCGCCGGCTTTGCCGATGTCACCAACAAGGAGACGTTTTCCAACACGGAAATCGCGAGCGTGAAACTTCTGATCATCCCGGTGCTGTCGGTGGTGGGCTCAGCGGCGTTCGACATGGCCAACAACACGCCGACGACGTTGACTTTCAACAAGGCCGATATCGATGCCAAGACGATAAGGACCGCTTACACGCAAAATTTTACCCAGTCGTTGACTACGTCGCTGGTCAGCGATTTGTCGCTGACGGCGAATTTACTCGGTCTGCCGCTGCTGAATCTGAACACGCTGATCGCAACCGTAAGCCCGCCAGTGGTGGCACTTCTGAACAGCGTAACAGCTCCGGTCGACACGTTGCTTACCAATCTGCTCGGAGCTCTTGGCGTGCGTCTCGGTGAAGCCGACGTCCGGGTCACCGGCGCAACGTGCGGACGTGCCGTGCTTGTCCAGTAAGATGGCCGGCACGCGCTGATCTAGGCAAGGTGTCCAAGAAAGCATCCGAGTGTCGGCAGCAAAAGCACGGCTTCTCCGGCGAGCGAGGCATCGCCGCCAAGTTTCGCAACCGCTCCTAAGTCTTGCGGCAGCGGCCAATTGGCCGGTTCCCCGGCGAAATTGAAGGCACAAAGCAGCCTCTCATCGCCATGCTCGCGGACAAAGGCCAGCACGTCGCCTTCGGCGTCGAGAAAGCGGATCGAACCGCCGACCAGCGCCGGATGCCGCTTGCGCAAAGCGAGTGCCGAACGGTAGGCGGAAAGTACCGATTGCTCATCGCCGCTCTGTACATCGACCGCGCGAGCGCGATGGCTTTCCGGCACCGGCAGCCAGGGTTTACCGGTGGAGAAGCCCGCATTATCGGCGCCGGACTCCCAGACCATGGGCGTGCGGCAGCCATCCCTTCCCTTCACACCGGGCCAGAAGCGGATGCCTACCGGATCGCGCAGGTCCTCATAGGCAAGTTCCGCCTCCGGCAAACCGAGTTCCTCGCCCTGGTAGAGGCAGATCGAGCCACGCAGGCAAGAGAGCAGCATGATCGAGAATTTGGCCACCACGTCAGGATCGCCGCCCGGCCGCGTCCAGCGGCTGACATGACGCATGACGTCATGGTTGGAAAACGCCCAGCAGACCCAGCCATCTACGACAGCGTTTTCGAAAGCCTCGACACAGCCGCGCACATGCGCCGCCGAAAATTGCGGGCCAAGCAGATCGAAGGTGTAGCACATCTGCAGCTTGTCGCCGCCGGAGGTGTAGGCGGCCAGCGTCTGTAGGGAGCGCCCCTCATCACCGATTTCGCCGACGGCGGCGCGATCCCCGTACTCGTCGAGCAGCGCCCGAAAGCGCCGCAGGAACGCTAGATTTTCCGGCTGCGTCTTGTCGAATAGGTGCTCCTGGTAGAGGTAGGTGTTGGTCTCGGTGTTGGTGCCTGCAACGCTCGACGCCAAGGGCGGGTTGCTGCGCAGCCAGCGGTCGTGGACGTAGTAGTTGACGGTGTCCAGCCGGAAGCCGTCGACGCCGCGCTCCAACCAGAACCGCACTGTATCCAGAAGCGCGTCCTGGACCTCCGGGTTGTGAAAGTTGAGATCCGGCTGCGAAGCGAGGAAATTGTGCAGATAGTACTGCCGGCGGGTCGCATCCCATTCCCACGAGGGGCCGCCGAAGACCGACAGCCAGTTGTTGGGCACACCACCATCCGGTCTGGCGTCGGCCCACACGTACCAATCGGCCTTTGGATTGTCGCGGCTGGCGCGGCTTTCGACGAACCATTCGTGCCTGTCGGAGGAGTGCGACAGCACCTGGTCGATGATGATTTTCAGGCCAAGCCGGTGCGCTTCGGCAACCAGTGTATCGAAATCCTCCAACGTGCCGAACATCGGATCGACGTCGCAATAATCCGACACGTCGTAGCCCATATCGGCCATCGGCGACTTGAAGAAAGGCGACAGCCAGACGGCATCGGCGCCGAGCGAGGCAATGTGGGCGAGCCTTGATGTGATGCCGGCGAGATCGCCGCTGCCGTCGCCGGTCGTGTCCTGGAAGGAACGCGGGTAGACCTGGTAAATGACGCAACCGCGCCACCAGTCGGCCGCTCGCTCGGCATTGTCGTCAGTCATCACGACCCTTTCCCTGTCTGGGCCCTTCCGTCCTGCGCTCGATCATGAAATTCACGCTGCGGCCCGGCAGCGCGCGAGAAAGATCAACTGCTTGCGCTTCGATGGCGGGATGCCATCGGAATCCGTCTCGCGCGGGCAATGTGAAGATGCATTGGCGGCGATCGCCATTGACCATGACGGCAAGCCGGCCATCCACGCCGCCGAGCAGCATGACGAGGCGATGCCGGGCGGGATCGTTCCACTCCGCCTCGCCGAGCAGCGCCCCCGTCTCGGTGAGCCAGGCGACGTCGGCAGTGTCCGACCCGGCCAGCGGCTGGCCGGTGAGGAAATCTGTATTAGAGAGCGCCGGCACCGCGCGGCGCAAGGCGGCCAGTGCACGCGCGTAGCCTTCCAGCGCCTGGTCGCGCCCCTTCCAGTCGAGCCAGGTGATGTTGTTGTCCTGTGCATAAGCGTTGTTATTGCCTTGCTGGCTGCGGCTGAATTCGTCGCCGGCCGTCAGCATGATCGTGCCGCGCGAGGCGAACAGCGTGGCGAGCAGCGCACACTGGTCGCTGAAGCGCGCCTTCGCGATTGCCGCGTCGTCCGTCGCGCCCTCGACGCCGTTGTTCCAGGACAGGTTCTCGTTGTGGCCATCGCGATTTTGCTCACCATTGGCCTCGTTATGCTTCTCCTCATAAGCAACGATGTCGGCCAGCGTCATGCCGTCATGGGCCGCGATGAAATTCACCGTGCGGCTGGCGGGCTGGCCGCCCTTGGCGAAAATATCGGACGAACCGGCAAGTCGTGTCGCCAGCGTACCAACCATGCCGGCATCGCCGCGCCAGAAGCGCTTGGCATCGTCGCGATAACGATCGTTCCATTCCAGGAAGCGGGAGGGGAAGTTGCCGAGCTGATAGCCATCGAGACCGATGTCCCAGGGCTCGGCGATCAACACACGGCCGGCCAACAGCGCATCCTCGCGCATCGCCTCCAGCAACGGCGCTTGCGCTTCGAATGTGCCGTTGACGCGCCCCAGCACCGGTGCCAGGTCGAAACGAAAACCGTCGACGCCGGTATGGCGGACAAAATGGCGAAGCGTGTCGAGCACCATTTCCCGCACCGCCGGGTGATCGCAGGCAATCGTGTTGCCGGTACCGGTGTCATTGACCAGCCTGCCATCCGGCTGATGCCGGTAATAAGCCTGATTGTCTAGGCCGCGCAGCGACAATGTCGGACCGAGCCTGTCACTTTCGCCCGTGTGGTTGAAGACGAGGTCGAGAATGGTGCCGATGCCGGCCGCACGCAGCGCGGCAACGGTAACGCGCAATTCGGCCAGGCCGCCAGGGGCCAGGCGCGGGTCTAGTGCCATGAAGGTGACAGGGTTATAACCCCAGGCGTTGCTCAACCCGAGCGGCGGCAGATGCCGCTCGTCGATCGATGCGGTCACCGGCATCAGTTCGACGGCGGAGACGCCGAGCCTTTGCAGGTGCTCGACGATAGCCGGATGAGCAAGCGCGGCGGTCGTGCCGCGCTGTTTTTCCGGGACATCCGGATGCAGCTTGGTGAAGGCGCGCACCGGCACTTCGTAGATCAGGCCGCCCGGACGGAACAGCGGCGGCGGCACAGGCACAGCCGTGAGCAAGGCTTTCGCCACGGCCTTCGGCATCAGCGGCGCGGTATCGGCACCTTCGTTGCGCCGCGCGGCGAGACGCCAGTGATAGGCATAGGGCCGATCGATCTCGACGGCGTAGGGATCGGTCAGCAGCTTGTCGGGGTCGAACCAAAATCCGCGCTCGGGCGCGTAGTCGCCATCGGCGCGGAAACCGTAGCGGGTGCCCTCGGCAAGGCCGGAGACGAAGAGTGCATGCACCCCCTCTCCTTCCGCTTTCAGCTCCAGCCGGTCGAGTTCGCGGTTTCCCTGTTCGTCGAAGATCGAGACCCAGAGGCGGCGCGCCGACGAGGACCAGGCGGCAAAGCGGATGCCGTCGGGGGTGATGGTGGCGCCTAGTGAGGTCATCGGCGCGTCCTCCACCCTCCCCCTTGTGGGAAGGGTCGCGAACGAAGTGAGCGGGGTGGGGGGTGACGCCGGCAAAGCCCTCTACGAGCACCCCCACCCCGACCCGCTACGCGGATCGACCCTCCCCACAAGGGGGAGGGTGAAGCCACCGCCACGCTCAAGTAATCACGCTCGGCTTGTCGCGGCCGGTGTGGCTCCTAATTCCCGCGATGTCATCCGCTGCCGCGATCAGATCGGCGAGCGCCTTCTGCGTATCGAGATCGTGCCTGGCCTTGTCCGGCTCGTAGCGCTCGATGTAGACGCGCAAGGTGGCGCCCGAGGTGCCCGTGCCGGAAAGCCGGAAGACGACGCGCGAGCCGCCTTCGAACAGCACCCTGATGCCTTGATGCTCGCTCACCGAACCGTCGACCGGATCGTGATAGGTGAAGTCGTCGGCATTGGCGATCTTCAGGCCGCGCACGCTGGTGCCCGGCAGCGAGCCAAGCTTGGCGCGCAGTTCGTCGACCAGCGCATTGGCGCGCCCGCTCTCGACTTCCTCGTAGTCATGGCGCGAATAATAGTTTCGGCCGTAGGTCGCCCAGTGCTCGGTGACGATCTGCTTACAGCTCTCGCCGCGCGCGGCGAGGATGTTGAGCCACAAAAGCACGGCCCACAGGCCGTCCTTCTCGCGCACATGGTTGGAGCCGGTGCCCGCACTTTCCTCGCCGCAGATCGTCGCCATGCCGGCGTCGAGCAAATTGCCGAAGAATTTCCAGCCGGTCGGCGTCTCATACATGCCAATGCCGAGTTTTTCGGCGACGCGGTCGGCGGCCCCACTGGTCGGCATCGAGCGCGCAATGCCCTTCAGGCCTTCCTTGTAGCCCGGCGCCAGGCGGGCGTTGGCGGCGAGCATGGCGACAGAATCCGACGGGGTGACGAAAATGCCCTTGCCGATGATCAAATTGCGGTCGCCGTCACCGTCGGAAGCGGCACCGAAATCCGGGGCGTCCGGTCCCATCATCTCGTCATAGAGATGTTTGGCATGGACCAGGTTCGGATCCGGATGGTGGCCGCCGAAATCCGGCAGCGGCTTGAAGTTGCGGCAGGTGCCGTCGGGCGCGCCAAGCCGGTGTTCGAGGATCTCCTTGGCGTAGGGGCCGGTCACCGCGTGCATGGCGTCGAAGCGCATGCGAAAGCCCGACTTGAACAGTTTGCGCAGCGCGTCGAAATCGAACAGGCTTTCCATCAGCTCGGCATAGTCGACGACCGGATCGATGATCTCGACCGTCATGCCGGCGGCCTTGACGGTACCGATCGCGTCGATGTCGATCGGATCGATGTCGACGGTCTTGAAGCTGGAGATCGCCTTGGTCCTGGCGAAGATCGCATCGGTCAGCTTTTCCGGCGCCGGGCCGCCATTGCCGGCATTGTACTTGATGCCGAAATCCTCGTGCGGGCCGCCCGGATTGTGGCTGGCTGACAGGATGATGCCGCCGAACGTCTTGTACTTGCGGATGACATGCGAAGCGGCCGGCGTCGACAAGATGCCGCCCTGCCCGACCATCACCTTGCCGAATCCGTTGGCGGCGGCCATGGCGATGGCCTTCTGGATGACCTCGCGATTGTAGAAGCGGCCGTCGCCGCCGATCACCAGAGTCTTGCCCTTGAACCCGTCCAGCGCGTCGAAGATCGACTGGATGAAGTTCTCGGCATAGTGCTCCTGCTGGAACACAGGCACCTTCTTGCGCAGCCCCGAAGTGCCGGGCTTCTGGTCGGAATAGGGTTTGGTGGGAACGGTGCGTATCATGCTTCAAGCAACCCTTTTCGAAAGCAGCAGGCGATAGAGTTCAACGTATTTGTCAGCGCTTCGGTCCCAGGACAGGTCGGTCTTCATGCCCTGGCGCTGGATGGCCTCGAAGATCGCGGGGCTGGCATGGGCCTCGGCCAGGCGGCGGATGGCATGAAGCAGCGCGCCGCCGTCGCTGGGCGCGAACTGGAACCCGGTCGCCACGCCGGCGGCAATCGCCGCCTCGTTGGCGTCGATGATGGTGTCGGCGAGCCCCCCGGTGCGGGCGACCACCGGCACGCAGCCATAGCGCAGGCCATAAAGCTGCGTCAGTCCACAAGGCTCGAAGCGCGACGGGATAACGATGGCGTCGCAGCCGCCCTGCATGACGTGAGACAGGCCTTCGTCATACCCCACGACGACGCCTATACGGCCGCGGTGGCGTGCGGCGGCGGCGAGCAGCGCGCCTTCGAGGCCGGCATCGCCCGAACCCAGAATAGCCAACCGCGCGCCCGTCGCAACGATGCCGTCGACCGCCGTCGCCAGTATGTCCATGCCCTTCTGCCAGGTCAGGCGGCTGACGACGCAGACGATCGGGCTACCGTCGCGATCGAGGCCGAAACGGCCCTCGACAGCGGCCCTGTTGGGCGCGCGCGCCTTGAGCGAGGCGGCTGTATAGTTCGACACCAGATGCTTGTCGGTCTCCGGGTTCCAGATGGCGGTGTCGATGCCGTTGACGATGCCATAGAGATCGCTGGAGCGCATGTTGATCAGGCCGTCGAGACCCATGCCGAATTCCGGCGAGCGGATTTCTTGCGCATAGGTCGGGCTGACGGTGGTGATTGCCCAGGCAGCCTGCAGGCCGGCCTTGAGGAAGCCGACGCCGCCATAATATTCCACGCCGTCAAGCGCCATCGCCGCCGTCGGCAGTCCGAGTTCGCCGAAGATGCCGGCGCCGAACTGCCCCTGGAAGGCGAGGTTGTGGACAGTCATCATCGACGGCGTGCCGACCGCTTTGCCATAGCGCATATAGGCCAGCGTCATCGCCGACTGCCAGTCATGGGCATGCACGATATCGGGCATGTAACCGGAGATGGCACCGCCGGCGATGTCGGCGCCGGCCTGGCTGAGCGCTGCGAAACGGCGCCAATTGTCCGGCCAATCGGCACCCGCGGCATTGCCATAAGGACCGCCGGGACGATCGAACAGATGCGGCGCATCGAGCACGAAAAGATCGAGCCCGGCAAGCTGGACAGAATGGACCGAAGCCTTGCCGCCCTGCAGCAGCGGATACTTGTAGACAGACTTTTTTTTCTTGAAGGCGTCCATCACCATGGGAAAACCGGGAATAAGCGTGCGCATGGTCACGCCTTTGGCGGCCAGCGCGACGGGCAGCGCGCCGGTCACATCGGCAAGCCCGCCGGTCTTGATCAGCGGAAAGATCTCGGGCGTGACCGACAGAACCTGCATGCGCTTACCGAACCGCTCCTGGTGCATGTAGCCCAAACCGTGCAGCGGTTCTGGGGCAAGGACATGCACAAACCACCCTAAAGTGACAGCTTGTTGATCAACCCGATCGGATTGACAACTTGTTGATCAAACTGATCAGGTTGACAACTTGTTGATCATGTCCTGCGTGATCAGGCAGATGCCCTTTTCCGAAACGCGGAAGCGCTTGGCGTCGAGCACGGGATCCTCACCGACCACCAGCCCTTCCGGTATCCTTACACCGTGGTCGATGACGACGCGCTTCAACGTTGCGTTCCGGCCGACATGGACGTCGGGCAGCATGACGACTTCTTCCAGCGTCGAATAGGAATTGATGCGCGCGCCGGTGAAAATCAGGCTTTTCCTGAGCGTCGCGCCCGAGACGATGCAGTCGCCCGATACCAGCGAGGACACGGCCGAACCGCGCCGTCCATCCTCGTCATGCACGAACTTCGCCGGCGGCTTCAACTCGGCATAGGTCCAGATCGGCCAGTCGCGATCGTAGAGGTCGAGTTCGGGCGTCACGTCGGTCAGGTCGATATTGGCTTCCCAATAGGCATCGACGGTGCCGACATCGCGCCAGTAGGCCTCATTTTCCGCGGTCGAGCGCACGCAGGACTTGGCGAAGCGGTGGGCGATCGCCTTACCGTGCTCGACGATATAGGGGATGATGTCCTTGCCGAAGTCGCGGCTTGAACCGGGCTCGGCCGCATCGCGGCGCAGCTGCTCCATCAGGAACTTGGTCTTGAACACGTAGATGCCCATCGAGGCCAGGGCAAACTCCGGTTTGTCTGGAATGCCGGGAGGGTCGGCCGGCTTTTCGACGAAGGCGATGATGTTGTCCTTGGCATCGACATGCATGACGCCGAAGCCCGTGGCCTCCATGCGCGGCACTTCGAGGCAGCCGACGGTGACATCGGCGCCGGCGTCGACATGCTGGCGCAGCATCAGCTCGTAGTCCATCTTGTAGATGTGATCGCCGGCGAGGATGACCATGTATTCGGGGCCATAGGCCTCGATGATGTCGATGTTCTGGTAGACCGCGTCGGCCGTGCCTTCATACCACTGGGTTTCCGACACGCGCTGGCTGGCCGGCAGGATATCGAAGCTTTCGTTTCGTTCGGGCCGCAGGAAGTTCCAGCCGCGCTGCAAATGGCGGATCAGCGAATGCGCCTTGTATTGGGTTGCAACCCCAAGGCGGCGGATGCCGGAGTTGAGGGCGTTGGAGAGCGCGAAATCGATGATGCGCGTCTTGCCGCCGAAATAGACCGCCGGCTTGGCGCGCCGGTCGGTCAGTTCCTTGAGGCGGCTGCCGCGCCCGCCGGCCAGCACATAGGCCATGGCGTCGCGGGCCAGCGGCTGGGTTCGTTTCGAGTTTGCCATTTTCTACCCTCCCAAGTTACCCGGTCTCGACATGGCTTGTTCCGCGACCAGTTCAAGCATGATCGTCGACAGCGGCGGCAAGAGCATCGTTGCGGAGATGCCCCCTTCCTCCGCCCGCGCTTCGACGGCGCCGCCATTGCCCTTGCCGGATCCGCCATATTCGGAAGCGTCCGTGTTGATGATCTCGCGCCATGTGCCGGCTTTCGGCAGCGGGACGCGGTAGTTGTCGCGCGGCACCGGCGTGAAATTGGAGATGATCGCGACCGGATTGCCTCCCGGCGCGCTGCGCAGCCAGGCGAAGACGGAATTCTGGCTGTCGTCGACGATCAGCCAGGAAAAGCCTTCCGGCTCGCAGTCGCGGCCGTGCAGGGCCGGTCGCGAGCGGTAGAGATAGTTGAGGTCGCGCACCACCTGCCAGACACCGCGATGCGAGCGGAAATCGAGAAGATTCCAGTCGAGCGCGCGCGCCTCGCTCCATTCGCGGCGCTGCGCGAACTCCTGGCCCATGAACAGCAGCTTCTTGCCGGGGTAGCCCCACATGAAAGCGTAGTAGGCGCGCAATGTCGCGAATTTCTGCCAGTCGTCGCCGGCCATCTTGCCAAGCAGCGTGCCTTTGCCGTGCACGACCTCGTCATGCGAGAGCGGCAGCACGAAATTCTCCGAGAAGGCATAGACCAGGCCGAAGGTAAGGTCGTTGTGGTGGTGTTTGCGGAAGATCGGCTCCTTGGAGAAATACTCCAGCGTGTCGTGCATGAAGCCCATGTTCCACTTGAAGCCGAAGCCCAGCCCGCCTTCATGGACCGGAGCCGAGACCTTCGGCCACGAGGTCGATTCCTCGGCGATGGTCATGACGCCCGGATGGTGGCCGTAGAGCTCCTTGTTCATCTTCTGCAGGAAGCTGACCGCCTCGAGGTTCTCGCGGCCGCCCTTCTCGTTAGGAATCCATTCGCCTGCCTTGCGCGAATAATCGAGGTAGAGCATCGAGGCGACCGCGTCGACGCGCAGGCCGTCGACATGATATTTTTCGGCCCAGAACAACGCGTTGTTGACCAGGAACGACACCACCTCGCGGCGGCCGAAATTGTAGATCGCGGTGTTCCAGTCGGGATGAAAGCCCTGGCGCGGATCGGCATGCTCGTAGAGCGCAGTGCCGTCGAAATGGACAAGGCCGTGCTCGTCGACCGGAAAATGCGCCGGCACCCAGTCGAGGATGACGCCGACGCCGGCACGGTGGGCGCCGTCGACAAAGCGGGCAAAGCCGGCCGGGTCGCCAAAGCGCGCCGATGGCGCATAGAGGCCTGTCGTCTGGTAGCCCCAGGAGGGATCATAGGGATGTTCGGAGATCGGCATGAACTCGATGTGGGTGAAGCCGGTCTCGACGACATAGGGGATCAGCCGGTCGGCCAGTTCATCCCATGACAGAAACGTTCCATCGTCGCGAAGCTGCCAGGAGCCGGCATGGACCTCGTAGATGGAGATGGCCTCGCGCCGGGGATCGGCATTGCGCCAGAAACTGCGATGCGCCTCGTCGCCCCATTGATGGGCGGGCGACGCAGCGGTCACCGACGCGGTCGCCGGGCGCAGTTCGGACTTGAAGGCAAACGGATCGGCCTTCAGCGGCAATCTCACGCCATCGGGGCCGATGATCTCGTACTTGTAGGGCCTGCCGGCGCCGATATCGGGGATGAATACCTCCCAGATGCCGGTGTCGCGGCGGTCGCGCATCGAATGGCGGCGGCCGTCCCAGTCGTTGAAATCGCCGACCACCGAGACGCGCCTTGCATTGGGGGCCCAGACGGCGAAATGCACTCCGGTGGCGCCTTCGTGCTCGATGACATGCGCGCCGAGCTTGTCGAACAGCCTCAGATGCGAGCCCTCGGCAATGTAGTAATCGTCCATCGGACCGAGCACCGGGCCAAAAGAATAGGGATCCGTCAACCACCAGTCGCCCCCGGCATTCCTGGCGTGATAGCGCAATGGCTGGCGCTTCTTGATCGACAGCTTGCCTTCGAAAAAGCCGCCATCGTCACGCCTGGACAGTTCACCAGCAATCATGCCGGTCAGCGTATAGGCGGTGACGAACTCCGCATGCGGAACGAAACAGCGGGCAAACAGGTTCTTGCCCACCTCATGGACGCCGAGGACCGCAAACGGATTGCCGTGCGTGCCGGCGACAATCGCCGCGACATCGCTGGCCGGGGCCGATCCGTCCGGCCCGCTTGTCGCAGCGGTCGCGCGCGGTTTCCTCATCGGGCAGTGTCCCTCCCCGGGCACCAAATGTTTGTTTTAAGGTATAAATTCGGCGTTTGAACTCACACCCCGGACTACATCGTTCGTGGCCTCATGCAATCACATCAGGCAGGTACGTTCCAGATGTCTTTCGCGTATTGGCGGATCGTGCGATCGGAAGAGAACCAGCCGACGCGCGCGACGTTGCGGATTGCCCTGGCGTACCAGTCCGGACTGTTGCGCCAGACGGCGTCGACGTCTCGCTGGCAAGTGGCATAGGCGTCGAAATCCGCCGCGACCATGAACCAGTCGCTGTCGTAGAGACCATTGATGAGATCGCGGTAGCGGTTGGGATCATCGGGCGAAAAGACGCCCGATGAAACGGCCGCGAGCGCCTGCGACAGTTCGGGCGATGCCTTGATGACGCCACGCGGATCGTAGCCATTGTTGCGGCGCTCGGCGACCTCCGCCGTGGTCAGGCCGAAGATGAAGATGTTGTCGTCGCCGACGCACTCCTTGATTTCGACATTGGCGCCGTCGAGCGTGCCAATGGTCAGCGCGCCGTTCAGCGCGAACTTCATGTTGCCGGTGCCCGAAGCCTCCATGCCGGCGGTCGATATCTGCTCGGAGAGGTCGGCGGCCGGCATCATGATCTCGGCGAGGCTGACATTGTAGTTCGGCACGAACACCACCTTGAGCAAGCCGCGAACGGCCGGATCGCGGTTGATGACCCTGGCAACGTCGTTGGCCAGTTTGATGATCAGCTTGGCATTGTGGTAGCTGGGCGCCGCCTTGCCGCCGAAGAATTTCACGCGCGGCATCCAGTCGCGCTCCGGGTGCGAGCGGATCTGGTCGTAGAGCGCGACCGCCTCGAGGATGTTCAGGAGTTGGCGCTTGTATTCGTGGATGCGCTTGACCTGGATGTCGAACAGCGCCGAGGGATCAAGCCTGATACCGAGCCGGTCGGCGACGAGATTGGCCAACTTCACCTTGTTCTGCCGCTTCACGCCGGCGAATTTTTCGCGGAAAGCGGTATCGTCGGCAAAGGCATCGAGCCCCTTGATGGCCTCGATGTCATCCAGGAAGCGGTCGCCGATCGCCTCGCGGGCGAGTGCGGTCAGACCTGGGTTGCACTGGATCAGCCAGCGCCGCGGCGTGATGCCGTTGGTCTTGTTGTTGATGCGGTCGGGATAAAGCGTGTGCAGGTCGGCGAACACCGTTTCCTTCATGAGCTCGGTGTGCAGCGCAGAAACCCCATTGATCGAATGCGAGCCGACGAAGGCGAGATTGCCCATGCGCACGCGACGGTCGCCATTCTCCTGGATCAGCGAGATGCGGCTGATCTGCTCGCCGGAGAACTGATTGGTGGCGCGCGCCTCGAGCAGCACCTGCGCATTGATGGCGTAGACGATCTGCATGTGGCGCGGCAAAAGCCGCTCGAACAGCGGCACCGGCCAGCTTTCCAACGCCTCCGGCAGCAGCGTGTGGTTGGTATAGCCGAAGGTGCGTTTGGTGGTGTCCCAGGCCTGGTCGAAATCCATGCCGTGGACGTCCATCAGGAGGCGCATCAGCTCCGGCACGGCGATCGCCGGATGGGTGTCATTGAGGTGGATTGCCGCCTTGTCGGGCAGCGACTTCAGGTCGCCATATTGACTGAGATGCCGCTGCACGATGTCCTGCAGCGAGGCGGTGGAGAAAAAATATTCCTGCCGCAGCCTGAGTTCCTGCCCTGCCATGTGGGAATCGGCGGGATAGAGCACGCGCGACAACGCGTCGGCCTTGTTGCTTTCGGCAAGTGCGCCGATGTGGTCGCCAGCATTGAACTTGTCGAGCAGGATCGGATCGACCGGCATGCCCGACCAAAGCCGCAAGGTGTTGACGCGGTTCCCCCGCCAGCCGACGACGGGTGTGTCGTAGGCGACGGCCAGCACATGCTCGGTCGGCTTCCAGACATGGCGTTCCAGCCGGCCATCCCTGGTGGTGACCGATTCCACCGAGCCGCCGAACCCGACCTCGAACGACCGTTCGCGGCGTTCGAACTCCCAGGGATTGCCGTGATCGAGCCAGGTCTCGGGCAATTCCACCTGCCAGCCGTCATGGATCTCCTGGCGGAACATGCCGTTGGCGTAGCGGATACCGTAGCCATGCGCGGGAATATCGACGGTGGCCATGCTTTCCATGAAGCAGGCGGCGAGCCGGCCGAGGCCGCCATTGCCAAGTGCTGCATCCGGCTCAAGCGTGGCGATGAGGTCGAGTTCCACACCCAGCGACGACAACGCCTCGCGCATGTTCTCCATCAGGCCGAGATTGGAGAAGGCGTCACGCATCAGGCGGCCGATGAGGAACTCCAGCGAGAGGTAATAGACGCGCTTTTCCTGCTGGGCGTAGGCCTCTTTCGTCGCCTGCATCCAGCGATCGACGATGCGGTCGCGCACGACCTTGATCGAGGCGGTCAGCCAATCGTACTGGGTGGCGACGGTGGTGTCCTTGCCGACCCTGTATTTGAGGGCCATCAAGACTTCCCTTGCGAGCGTCTTGGGGTCGGGATTTTCAAGCAGTGGCGGGAGGGGGTCGGATGTCATCGTGCGCGTCATGCTGCCTCTCGTGCGTTTGCCACGATCATACCGGCTTTCATCATTCATCCCAGCCCATGCTACCGCATTGCAGCAGACGTTCAATCGATTTAAGTAAGCCGGAGGCGACTTACCCAGCGGCAATTTGGCAGTTCAGGCCGCCAGCGCCGCCTCCGGCGGCGTCTTTGCCCCGGTCATGAATGCGACGGCATCGGACATTGTATGTTGTTTGGGATCGATGACGCACAGCCGACGACCCAGCCGATGGATGTGGATGCGGTCTGCCACTTCGAAGACATGCGGCATGTTGTGCGAGATCAGCACGATCGGCAGGCCCCGCTTCTTCACGTCGAGGATGAGTTCCAGCACGCGGCGGCTTTCCTTGACGCCAAGTGCTGCCGTCGGCTCGTCCATGATGACCATCTTGGAGCCGAAAGCGGCGGCGCGCGCCACTGCCACGCCCTGGCGCTGGCCGCCGGATAGCGTCTCCACCGCCTGGCTGATGTTCTGGATGGTCATCAGGCCGAGTTCAGTCAGCTTGTCGCGGGCGCGCTTTTCCATCGCCGGACGGTCGAGCATGCGAAGCCATTGGCCGACAAAGCCGGGCTTGCGGATCTCGCGGCCGAGAAACATGTTGTCGGCGATCGACAGCGCCGGCGACAGCGCCAGGTTCTGGTAGACGGTCTCGATGCCGGCTTCGCGGGCCTCCATGGGCGATTTGAAGGCGACCGGTTTGCCCTCAAGCCGGATTTCGCCTTCATCGGGCACGACAGCGCCTGAAATCGCCTTGATGAGCGACGACTTGCCGGCGCCGTTGTCGCCGATAACAGCGAGGATTTCGCCGGGGTAGAGGTCGAAATCGGCATTGTCCAAGGCGGTGACGCGGCCGTAGCGCTTGACCAGTCCGCGAGCGGTGAGGATAGGGTCCTGGGTCATGCCGAAACCTTTCTGATCCATTGATCGACCGCCACGGCGCCGATGATCAGCACGCCGGTGAGCAGCACCTTCCATTGCGGATCGGCGCCCAGCATGTTGAGGCCCATGGAGACGACACCGACGATCATCGCGCCGAACAGCGTGCCGAGGATCGAGCCGCGGCCGCCGAAAAGAGAAATACCGCCGATCACCGTGGCGGTAATCGCCTGCAGATTGTAGTCAGTCACGGCGGCCGACGGCGAGATCGACCCATTGCGACCGATGGAGACCCAGGCGGCGAAAGCGGCGATCAGCCCGGCCAGGGTATAGACCGTCATGAGCACCTTCTTGGTCTGGATACCCGACAGTTTCGCCGCCTCCTGGTCGTCGCCGACGGCGTAGACATGGCGGCCCCATGCCGTGTGATTGAGCACGTACCAAAGGAGCAGCACGAGCGCGACCATCGCAATCACGCCGGCCGTCAGCACAGCGGTGCCGACCTTGAAGCTGAGCGCGAACAGATGCAGCAGCGGCGCCTGAACGTCGACGTCGGTGTCGCGGATCGTCTCATTGGCCGAATAAATAAAGTTCGTCGCCATGACGATGTTCCAGGTGCCGAGTGTCACGATGAATGGCGGCAGTTTCATGTAGGCGACAAGCACCCCGTTGAGCAGCCCGCAGGCAGCACCCGCGGCAAGTCCGATCGCTACGGCAAGGACGCTCGGCAGGCCGTAGCTGACGGCGCAATTGCCCATGATCACGGCCGAAATCACCATGATGACGCCAATCGAAAGGTCGATGCCGGCGGTGAGGATGACCAGGGTCTGGGCGGCACCCAGAATGCCGACGATGGCGATCTGCTGCAGGATCAGCGTCAGCGTGTAGGACGAGAAGAAACGCCCGCCAATGGTGAGGCCGAACACGATGATCGCCAGGACCAGAACGATCAGCGGCACCGCGGCCGGCGTCGAGTGCAGAAAATGCTGGATGCGTCTGACCGCCGATTTATGCTCGTCAAACGCGGCAACGCTCGTGTCGCTGCCCGAGAGAACCTTCTCGAATTCCTGAGCTTGAGACATGTTTCCTCCCCGTAGGGTATCAGCCACGCGGCGACACCCGTCCACGCCTTTCCGGTCTCCTGCCGGGATTGTTCGCGGTCACGCGACCATCGTCCACCCGAAGCGGCCGGGGATCAAGTCCGGCCGCTCCGTTTTTCGTTGCCAGTCAGACCGGCATCAGCCCCAGCACTTGGCGAGGCCTTCCTTGGTGTCGATGGACTTCACGCCATTGGCCGGCTTGTCGGTCACCAGATTGACGCCGGTGTCGAAGAAGTTCTTGCCTTCGGTCGGCTTCGGCTTGGTGCCGTCCTTGGCGAAGTTGGCGATGGCCTCGATGCCGAGCGCCGCCATCTGCAGCGGATATTGCTGCGATGTCGCGCCGATGACGCCTTCGGCCACCGACTTCACGCCGGGGCAGCCGCCATCGACGGAGACGATCAGCACCTGGCTTTCCAGGCCGACGGCCTTGAGCGCCTGATAGGCGCCGACCGCGGCCGGCTCGTTGATGGTGTGGATGACGTTGATGGTGTTGTCCTTCTGCAGAAGGTTCTCCATCGCCTTGCGGCCGCCCTCCTCATTGCCGTTGGTGACGTCATGGCCGACGATGCGCGCGTCATCCTCGTCGCCGATCTTGTTAGGATCCTTCACGTCGATGCCGTAGCCCATCATGAAGCCCTGGTCGCGCAGCACGTCCACGGTCGGCTGCGAGGGGGTCAGGTCGAGGAAGCCGATCTTGGCGTCCTTGGCCTTGTCGCCGAGCGTCGCGGCGGCCCAGGCGCCGATCAGTTTGCCGGCCTCCAAATTGTCGGTAGCAAAGGTCGCGTCGGCGGCGTCGATCGGATCGAGCGGCGTGTCGAGCGCGATCACCAGCAGGCCGGCATCACGCGCCTTCTTCACCGTCGGCACGATGCCCTTGGTGTCGGACGCGGTGATGAGGATGCCCTTGGCGCCGTCGGCAATGCAGCTCTCGATCGCCGCGACCTGGCTTTCGCTGTCGCCGTCGATCTTGCCGGCATAAGTCTTGAGGTCGACACCAAGCTCCTTGGCCTTGGCGGTCGCACCCTCCTTCATCTTGACGAAGAAGGGATTGGTGTCGGTCTTGGTGATCAGGCAGGCGCCGACACCGGCCGCGGATGCGGACGAGGCGAATGCCATCAGGCCCAGAGCAGCCGCCGCAAAAACGGTGGATTTCAACAGTTTTGTATTGGTCACGATTTCCTCCCAGTGGAACATTCCGGATGCCGGCCAACCGGCATCCGTACGGCATCCAAGCAACCTCTCCCGGTGGGGATGCCTGCCTCAAATGACACCAGACCAATCTCTCTGTCAATAATTAAATCACTCTTATTTATTATTGACAGCCTTGCGCTGTTCGCACATTCTGCTCCAAAAGCCTCGAGGGGAAATGACGGGAGGAACAGGGGTGGAGACGGCCACTGCCAGGCATGGTTCGCCCGAGGCGAATGAGAGCCTTATTCACCGCGGCACCAACCAGAGCGGCATGCGGGACCACAATGAGCGGCTGGTGCTGTCGCTGGTGCGCCAGCATGGCAGCCTGGCGAAGTCCGACATCGCCCGCATGACCGGACTGTCGGCGCAAACCGTCTCCGTCATCATGCGCGAGCTCGAGGAGGAAAGGCTGCTGCTGCGGCAGGCGCCGCTGCGCGGCAAGATCGGACAGCCCTCCATCCCCATGGCGCTCAATCCCGAGGGCGCGTTCTTCATCGGCCTGAAGATCGGCCGCCGCAGCGCCGAACTCGTGCTGATCGATTTCCTCGGCAATGTACGTTCGATGCTGCAGCATTCCTACCGCTACCCTGCCCCGCGCGAGACGGTGGAATTCGTCACATCAGGCATGAAGAAGATGCGTGGCGAGCTTTCGCCCGCGCAGGACAAGCGCATAGCGGGGCTCGGCATCGCCATGCCGTTCGAGCTCTGGAACTGGGCCGATACCGCCGGCGCGCCGCGTGACGTCATGGACGAATGGCGCCATCGCGATATCCGCGCGGAGATCCAGGCGCAATGCGATTTTCCGGTCTATCTGCAGAACGACGCCACTTCGGCCTGCGGCGCGGAGCTGGTCTTCGGCCAGGCAGGCGCCCCGCGTGATTTCGTCTATTTCTATATCGGCGCCTTTGCCGGCGGCGGCATCGTCCTCAACGGACGGCTCTTTGGCGGCCCGACCGGCAACGCCGGCGCGCTGGGCTCCATGCCGGTGCCCGGACCGGAGGGAAAGCCGACCCAATTGATCGACGTGGCCTCGATCGCCATGCTCGAAAAAGCGCTCAATGCACGTGGCGTCGAGGCTTCGCATCTGTGGACGTCGCCCGAGGACTGGGGCGAGATCGGCGCCGAGCTCGACGACTGGATTACAAACGCCTCGCGGGCGCTCGCCTATGCCATCGTCGCGGCATCGTCCGTCATCGACTTCGAGGCGGCGGTGATCGACGGCTGGATGCCGACGCAGGTGCGCCGCAGGCTGGTCGACGCCGTCATCGCAACCATCGACACGGTCGATGCCGAGGGATTGAAACTGCCAAACGTCCGCGAAGGCACCGTCGGTATTCACGCGCGCGCTCTCGGGGGCGCCAGCCTGCCACTATCCGAGCGCTTCCTGATCGGTTCGACCACGATTTCCAGGAGCATCTGAATGCTGATCGGAATTCCGGCGCTGCTCGGTCCGGAGCTTCTGGCGATCCTGCGTGCGATGGGGCATGGCGACGAAATCGCCCTGGTCGATGGAAACTACCCGGCCGAAGAGCAGGCAAGGCGGCTGGTGCGGGCCGACGGCCACCATCTCATTCCGGTGCTGGACGCCATATTGAGCGTGCTGCCCGTCGATGACGTCGTGCCGGAGGCGCTGTTTCGCGCCTCGGCCAAGGGCGACCCCTCGCTCGCCGATCCCGTGCATCATGAAATCGAAGTGCTGTGTGCAAAACGCGCGCCCGGGCGCAAGGTGGTTGCGCTGGCCGGTGCCGACTTCTATGCACGCGTCAGGGCCGCGCACGCCATCGTCGCGACCAGCGAACCCAGGCTCTACGCCAACATCATCATCCGCAAGGGCGTGATCCATCCGCCGGAGACGACAAGACAATGATCCTTTGCTGCGGCGAGGCCCTGATCGATATGCTGCCGCGCACGACGACGGAGGGAGAACGGGCCTTCGCACCCTATGTCGGCGGCGCGGTGTTCAACACCGCCATTGCGCTCGGCCGGCTGGGCGCTCCTGCCAGCTTCTTCTCGGGCCTGTCGTCGGACCTGTTCGGCGGCCAGCTCCGCGAAGCGCTCGGGGCGAGCAAGGTCAGTTCCACCTATGCGCACACTTCGCCCCGGCCGACGACGCTCGCCTTCGTGCGGCTGAACGATGGCCAGGCAACCTACACTTTCTACGACGAGAACACCGCCGGGCGCATGCTGACCGGCGAGGATCTGCCGCAACTTGGTCCGGAGATCGAGGCCATGCTGTTCGGCGCCATCAGCCTTATTTCGGACCCGGCGGGGGCCGCCTACGAGGAATTGATGAAGCGCGAGCATGGTCGTCGCGTCATGATGCTCGACCCCAACATCCGGCCGAACTTCATCCCGGACAAGGCAAAGCATCTGAAGCGTATCCGCGAGATGATGGCGATGGCCGATATCGTGAAACTCTCGGATGAAGATCTTCACTGGTTCGACGAAGCCGGCTCGCACGAGGACGTCGTGCGCAACTGGCTCGACCGCGGACCCAAGCTGATCGTCGTCACCCATGGCAGCGAAGGCGCCGTCGGCTACACCAGGGACCACACAGTCAGCGTAACGCCGCGAAAAGTCGAGGTGGTCGATACGGTCGGCGCCGGTGATACGTTCAATGCCGGCATCCTCGCCTCGCTGCATGAGCAGGGCCGGCTAACGAAAGCGGCGATTTCAGGCCTTTCCGAGGACGCCATCCGTGCGGCCCTGACACTCGGCGCCAAAGCGGCGGCGGTGACGGTATCGCGGGCCGGCGCCAATCCGCCCTGGCGCCATGAGATCGCCTGAGTGGCGCGCCAGAGGAACGAATCCGAATTAACAGGTTCCTTGGAACCTTCACCGGCGCGCTGTTGATGAGGTGGTAAAGAAACCCGCCTGTGCGGCGGGTCCTTGGCGCAACTCAGCACCATAGGCAAATATCTAGCATAGTTGCCTTCACCCCGTCAAGAAAAAATTCCTATCTTCGGATAGCTGCCGCACTGCGGACTGGCCGTTCTCAGGCCTTGGCTGACCCAAGTTCGGGCCGTGGTAAGGCCCAACATGGATTGAGCCGGCCGATCACTTTATGTTTAGCAGGGTCGACTCTGGGGTTATAAGGCCGTAATTGCGCCGCACGAATCCCGGATTTCCGGCATCCGGCTGACCGACACCGGAAAATGCGGTAACAGACTGCCACGACCGGGCAATTTGTCGCTCCGCGCGCCCGGCTTTCTCGGCAGGCGCAATTCTGATACCAGCGGGTCGAGGCCAGACCGCCCGGTTAAAATCGTTTGAGGACGACATGCAGTTCATCGATCTTGGCGCACAGCGCGAACGAATCCGCGACCGGCTGAGGGCCGCGATCGACCATGTCGTCGAGGACGGCCGCTATATCCTCGGTCCCCAGGTAGCCGAATTCGAGAAAAAGCTCGCCGCCTATGTCGGCGTCAAGCACGTCGTGGCCTGCGCCAACGGCACCGACGCACTGCTTTTGCCGCTGTTCGCCGCCGGGATCGGCCCGGGCGATGCCGTGTTCGTTCCGAGCTTCACCTTTGCCGCCACGGCGGAAGTGGTGGCGCTGGCCAAGGCCGAGCCGGTTTTCGTCGACGTCGATCCCAACACCTACAACATCGACATCGCCAGCCTCGAGGCGGCGATCACGATGATCAAGAAAGAAGGCCGGCTGAAGCCCAGGGCGATCATTCCGGTCGACCTCTTCGGCCTTGCCGCCGACTACGATGCCATCATGGCGATCGCCCACCGAGAAGGCCTGATGGTGATCGAGGATGCCGCCCAGTCGATGGGCGGTTCGGCGGACGGCAAGATGTGCGGGTCGTTCGGCACGGTCGGCTCGACCAGTTTCTATCCGGCGAAGCCGCTCGGCTGCTACGGCGACGGCGGAGCGATGTTCACCAACGACGATGCCTTGGCCGACAAGCTGCGCTCCTTCGCCTTCCACGGCAAGGGCGAGACGCAATATGACAACATCCGGGTCGGCATCAATTCACGGCTCGACACGCTGCAGGCCGCGATCCTGATCGAAAAGCTCGCCATTCTGGAGGACGAGATGGTTGCCCGGCAAATGGTGGCGAACCGTTATGCCGAAGGGCTTGGCGATGTCGTCACGGCAGCCCGTGACCTGGACGGCAGCCGCTCGGCCTGGGCGCAATACGCCATCGAGACGCCCAAGCGCGACGGGCTGAAGGCGCATCTCGGCGAAAAAGGCATTCCGTCGGTCATCTACTATGTGAAGCCGCTGCACGAGCAGATCGCCTATCGCGACTATCCGAGAACGCCGACCGGTCTTGCCGTATCCGAGCAATTGCCCAAGCGCATCCTGTGCCTGCCGATGCACCCCTATCTCAGCGAAGCCGATCAGGACCGGATCATCGAGACAATCCGCAACTATGTCGGATCGAACTCGGCGCAGGCCGCGGCCGAGTAACCAGCCGGCTTCAGGCGGGGCTTGCCCCTGCCCTGCCGCTGGCGATGAAATGCGGATTGGCAAAATCCGCATCGCCGCCCTGGTCTCGCTTGCCATACATCAAGGGCTGTCCATCCAACGTGCGCGTGATGCCGCCCGCGGCGCGCAGCACGGCATCGCCGGCTGCGGTATCCCACTCCATGGTACGACCGAAGCGCGGATAAATGTCCGCCTCGCCATTGGCGACCAGACAGAATTTCAGCGACGAGCCGACAGAGACGATCTCGGCGATGCCTAGGTCACGAATATAGGCTTCGGTTTCGGGCGTGTTGTGGGAGCGGCTCGCAACCACCGCCAGCGGCGTCGCAGCCGCCCTCACCGAAATCGGCCGGCGAGAGACGATGCGGAAGTCGCCATCTATTTCGAGGAATTCCGCCTTGCCCGGCAGCCCGGAAAAGAACCGGCCCGTGCAGGGCGCGAAAACGACGCCGACTTCCGGCACGCCGTGGCGGACAAGCGCGATGTTGACGGTGAAATCGGTGCGGCGATTGACGAATTCCTTGGTGCCGTCCAGCGGATCGATCAGGAAGAAAGCCCCGTCCAGGTCCGGCGGCACGATGCCGGCGGATGCTTCCTCCTCGGCCACGCAGGGAATGTCGGGAAAGGCCGCACGCAATCCGGCCAGAATGATCTTCTCGCTCTCGCGGTCCGCCTCGGTCACCGGCGAGGAATCTGATTTCTGGTCGACCGCGCAGCCGGCGTGGAACACACGCATGACCTCGCGGCCGGCCGCCAAAGCGAGCCCCTCGAAAATTTCGAGCATCGACCTGTCGTCAGATGCCGCCGCCATTGTCGTATTGGTCTTCGGCAATGTCACGCTCGTTCAGCCAGTGTTCCAGGGCATCTACCATCTCCTCGGCCGATTTGCCGAGCGTCTTCAGATGGATTTCCGGTTTTTCCGGCGCTTCGTAAGGCGAGTCGACACCGGTGAAATTCTTGATCTCGCCATTGAGCGCGCGGGCGTAGAGGCCTTTCGGGTCACGCCTGGCGCATTCCTCGAACGGCGTGTCGACGAACACTTCGACGAACTCGCCTTCGGCCATCAATTCGCGGGCCATGCGCCGCTCGGCGCTGAAAGGCGAAATGAAGGAAACGATGACGATCAGCCCTGCATCGGCCATGAGGCGGGCCACTTCGGCGACGCGGCGGATGTTTTCGACGCGGTCGGCGTCGGTAAAGCCGAGATCCCGGTTGAGGCCGTGGCGGACATTGTCGCCGTCGAGAATGTAGGTATGGCGCCCGGAGGCAAACAGCTTCTTCTCGAACAGGTTGGCGATGGTCGATTTGCCCGAGCCCGACAGCCCGGTGAACCAGAACACGGCGGGCCGCTGGTTCTTGATGTCGGCACGTACCCGCTTGCCGACATCGAGCGATTGCCAATGGATGTTCTCGGCACGGCGCAGCGAATGCAGGATCATGCCGGCGCCGACCGTGGCGTTGCTGATGCGGTCGATCAGGATGAACGCGCCGGTTGTACGGTTCTCGGCGAAGGTGTCGAAAGCGATCGGCGTGCGCGTCGAGATGTTGCAGATGCCCACTTCGTTCATCTCGAGCGACTTGGCAGCTTCACGGGCAAAGTCATTGACATTGACCCGATATTTCAAATCGGTGACGGTAGCGCTGGTCTGGTCGGTCTCGGTGCGCAGGATATAGGAGCGGCCCGGCAACAGCGCATGTTCGTCGAACCAGACGATGTTGGCGGCGAACTGGTCGGCGACCTGCGGGCGTGCCGCAGGCGCCACCAGCATGTTGCCCCGGGAAATCTCGACCTCGTCATCGAGGACAAGCGTGATGGCCTGGCCGGCAACCGCCTGGGCGAGGTCGCCACCCTGCGCGACGATGCGTCTGACGCGGGAGGATTTGCCCGATTTGGCGACGACGACCTCGTCGCCTTGCGAGATCGCGCCCGAGGCGATCGTTCCGGCGAAGCCGCGAAAATCGAGATTGGGGCGGTTGACGTACTGCACCGGAAAACGGAACGGCAGCTCGGCCGCGGCCTCGTCGACCGAAACGGTTTCGAGATGTTCGATCAGCGTCGGGCCGGAATACCATTCCATCCTGTCGGAGCGGCCGGTGACGTTGTCGCCGTAGCGCGCCGACATCGGGATCGGCACGATGGTCTCAAAGCCGAGATCGCGCGAAAATTGCAGATAGTCCTGCGTGATCCGGTCGAAGACCGCCTGGTCGAAATCGACGAGATCGATCTTGTTGACGGCCAGCACGATATGGCGGATGCCGAGCAGCGAGGCGATGATCGAGTGGCGCCTGGTCTGGCGCAGCACGCCTTGCCGCGCATCGATCAGCACGATTGCCAGGTCGGCGGTGGACGCGCCGGTCGCCATGTTACGCGTGTACTGCTCGTGGCCGGGCGTGTCGGCGACAATGAATTTGCGCTTTGGCGTGGCGAAGAAGCGATAGGCGACGTCGATGGTGATGCCTTGTTCGCGCTCGGCTTCGAGACCGTCGACAAGCAGTGCGAAATCGATGTCGTCGCCGGTCGTGCCGTGCTTGCGCGAATCGCGTTCGAGCGCGGCGAGCTGGTCCTCGAAAATCTGCTTGGTGTCCGAGAGCAGGCGGCCGATCAGCGTCGACTTGCCATCGTCGACGGAGCCGCAGGTGAGGAAGCGCAGCAGCGATTTCTTCTCCTGCGCCGCCAGATAATCGCGGACGCCGTCGGTAGGTGCGAGGCTCTTTGCCATGATGTGGCGCATGGTCAGAAATACCCCTCGCGCTTCTTCTTTTCCATCGAGCCGGCTTCGTCCCGGTCGATCAGGCGGCCCTGCCGTTCGGAGGTGCGCGCGGTCAGCATCTCGCCGACGATAGCTTCCAGCGTGTCTGCTTCCGATTCGATGGCGCCGGTCAGCGGGTAGCAGCCGAGCGTGCGGAAGCGCACCAGCCGATTCTCGATCGCCTCACCGGGGCGCAATTTCATGCGATCGTCGTCCTTGAGGATGAGCATGCCATCGCGTTCCACGACCGGCCGCTGCTTGGCGAAATAGAGCGGCACGATCGGGATGTTCTCCTGCAGGATGTACTGCCAGATGTCGAGCTCGGTCCAGTTGGACAGCGGAAAGACGCGGATCGATTCACCCGTGGCGATGCGGGTGTTGAAGATCTTCCACATTTCGGGGCGCTGATTCTTCGGATCCCAGACGTGCTGGGCGTTGCGGAAGGAAAAGATGCGCTCCTTGGCGCGCGATTTTTCCTCGTCGCGGCGGGCGCCGCCAAAGGCGGCATCGAAACCGTATTTGTCGAGCGCCTGGCGCAGCGCCACGGTCTTCATCACATGGGTGTGCGTGTTCGAGCCATGATCGAAGGGATTGATGTTGTCGCGCACGCCATCCTGGTTGACGTGAACCAGGAGATCGAAACCGAGTTTTTGCGCCATCTGATCGCGAAAGGCGATCATCTCGCGAAATTTCCAGGTTGTGTCGACATGAAGGAACGGAAAGGGCGGCTTGGCGGGATAGAACGCCTTCATCGCCAGGTGCATCAGCACGGACGAATCCTTGCCTACGGAATAGAGCATGACCGGCTTGGCGAAGGCGGCCGCGACTTCACGGAATATGTGGATTGACTCGGCCTCAAGCCGCTGCAGGTGCGTAAGCGCTGTTGTCATGGCCTGTCTAGCGTTCTCTCGTGCCTTCCGACAGAAGACCTGGCATCAAATCATCGGGCTTCCCGCCCGGTTCAAGCTTGCTTCTGGACAATGTTATTCTTGCGGGCGTTCTAGCAGATCGCCGCTGCCCAGAACAATGCAAGACGCGCCTGGCAAGGAGTGGTTCGGGAATGAATTTTCCATCCATGCGTCAAAATGCGGAAATTCCTGCTTGTCACGCCGGCGGCTGAGAAAATGCGGGGGAAAAAATTGCTTGATGAAAAGCACGCAGTCTTCGCCGCGCCCAAATCCGATCGTCTGCCAGCGACTACCGATTTTCGGTGGCAATCGGCCTTGATGCACTTTCAGAAAAAGACCCAAGCCGCTATACCGGCCCCTGAAAGCGGGCAGATGCACGATGCGACACGGGCAATTTCGGCAGGGCTATGTTTGCCGCCGTCAGACAATCCGCCGTGTGAAGCGTCCGAGAATGGTGAGCCGCCCTTGAGCCAGCTTTCATCGATAAGACGGCAGTTCTCGCCCGCGCGGATCAATATCTATTTTTCCATCGCTTGCTTCTTTTTTCCACCGGTCCTGGGGTCTGTGGTGAGCTTCGTGTTCAACGGCGGCGGCCTGTGGTCGGTTCTTTTGATCGCCTCGAAAAAGAGGCGCTTCAACATCGACCGGGCGATGATGGCGCTCACGATCGCGATCTATGCCTATTGCGCGGCAAATCTCCTGGCTTCGCTCGCCAATAACGCAATTGTCAGGGATGCGCCGCATCTGATCCCGCTCGTCACCTTCCTGTTTTTCCCCCTCTCCTATTCAACCTGGAGCATTACGCAGAAAACAACCCTTGTCCGGATCATAATCCTCAGCAGCATGGCCGCCTGTTTCGTCGCGCTGCTGTTGGCGATCATCCAGCAATATTGGATCGGGATGAGGGCGGAGGGCGGAGCGGGAAATGCGATAGTGTTCGCCACGGTCGTCTGCCTTGCAGTGATGGCCTGCGTGGCCGGTGCCCTGTCGGGCATCGAAAGGCACAAGAGTGCGCTGATCTGCGCAGCGCTCGGCGGAACGATCGCCATCATCTATTCCGGCACGCGCATCATCTGGCTGGCGCTGCTGATTTCCGGCATTGCCGTGCTGTTGATCAACCAGCATTGGCTGAAAGGGAAGAATGCCGTCCGTCTGCTGCTTCTGCTGGCGGCGATCGGCGTCGCGGTCGCCGCTATCGGCTTCCATACAATATCCGACAGATTTGATTTTCTGCGCTCTGATTGGGACGCGCTTGGGGCGCACGGCAATTCCGACACCTCGCTTGGAATACGTGTTGCCCTCTGGGACATCGGCCTGAAGGCATTCCGCGACATGCCCTTGTTCGGACACGGAGTGGGCGCCAACCAGCTCTTGATCAGGCAGGGCTTCCAAGACCTGTTCGCGAAAACGGCAGGTTTCAATCATTTCCACAATGGCTTCCTGACGGCATTGGTACAGGCGGGCATCCTGGGCGCCGTGACTTTGGCGGCGATCTTTGTCGTCGCCGGCAGAAACGCCGCCCTGGTCCTGCGCAACAGCGCCGACCCGATCGAGCGCTTTGGCGCCACCATGGTCGTCGTCATGGTGATCATCTACCTGACGGCTGGGATGACAGGCATCCTGATCGGCCAAGACATCCTGGATTCGGTGTTCATGGTCTTCCTGGTATCCGGGACCTATCTTGCGTCGGGACGTCAGGCCCCGTTGCCGGAAGAGATGCCGCTTCCGCCAGTCACGCAATAGCGGCTCCGGGCAAGGCAATGAAGGTCTTGGTCACAGGCGCATCGGGCTTCATCGGACGTCTCGTCGTGCAAAGGCTTCGCGAGGCAGGCGTGGAGGTTCGCCTCGCCTCGCGCTATCCCGAAAGCCTCGCTTCGGGCAGCGACATCGTCGCCTTGCCGCGTTTCGATGCGCCGGCCAAGGCCTTCCTTGCCGTCACCCGCGATGTCACGGACGTCGTTCATTGCGCCGGCCTGAACAATGATCACGGCGGTGCCACCGAAGCCGACTACCGAGCCGCCAACGCGGAACTGAGCGCGCGGCTGGCGCATGCGGCCGCCATGCAGGCAAGCGGACGCTTCATCCAACTGTCATCGGTCCGGGCCGTGATCGGCGCCCGCGTCAGCGCAACGATCGACGAGCATACGGTCCCCGATCCGCAATGCGCCTACGGGCGCTCGAAACGCGAGGGCGAGATCAGGGTCCTGGACGCCTATGCATCGCACGGCCGCGCCGACGCCGCCGTGCTGCGCCTGCCGGCGGCCTACGCAAGCGGCATGAAGGGCAATCTGGCAATGCTGATGCGCCTGGCCGATACGGGCCTGCCGCTGCCGACAGGTATTCTGACAGGAACCCGCTCGCTGGTGTCGGCCGACGCAGCCGCGCAAGCCGTGCGGCATTTGTTGACTCATCCGGGGCCGCTCAGCCCTGCCTATATAGCCAGCGACGTGCCTCCGGTGTCGGTGGCAGCCGTCGTAAGCGCCTTCCGTAAGGGACTTGGGCGGCCGGTGCGCCTGGCTGCCGTACCGGCCAGCCTGATGCGGATGGCCGCGGTGGCGCTAGGCAAGCGGGCGTTTTGGGAAAGCATGACGGCGACACAGATATGCGACCCTTCCCTGCTCGTCTCGCAGGGCTGGCTGCCGGAAACAGCGACGCTTGATCGTCTAAGCGAAATCGCGGCGCGCAGCAGGCAAGCTCAACCTGGATAAATCGTCGCAAGCAGGATGCGAAGATCAAGGCCGATCGACGCGACCTTGAGATAGTCGGCATCGGTTTCGGCCAATAGGGCCGGGTCCGACATGTCGATGCCCTTGACCTGAGCCAGGCCGGTGATGCCGGGAAGCGCCGATGAAACGCCCAGCCGTCGGCGGCACTCGATCAGCTCGGTTTGCGTCGGCAGACAGGGACGCGGTCCGACCAAGCTCATCTCGCCCTTCAGAACATTCCAGAACTGCGGCAGCTCATCGAGCTTGAACTTCCGCAGGGTCTTTCCGGCCGGCGTCACGGCATTCGCCGGCGCCTCGTGCGAAGGCAAGGATGGCGTGCCGACATACATCGTGCGCAATTTGTGACAGCGAAAGAGCACGCCATCGCGGCCAACCCGCGTTTGAGAAAAGATGGCCGGACCGGGCGACGATATACGAACAGCCAGGACAGCGAGCGCCAGGACGGGTGAAGTGACCAGGAGCAGCAGCGCCGCGCCGGCAAGATCGAAGATTTGCTTGGCTGTCTTCATGAACCGCCGATAGTGCTCGTTGCCAAAACCAAAGACGAAAATACGAATCCGCTCGACGTAGCATGAGGCTATCGCTCGACCAAGCTCGACCCCTCGCCTGCTCGGATGCGCCTGCAGAGGAATGCCAGCCAGCGCCCCAGGGTCCCGAAGGTCCGCCGATAAATGCCGCTCTTGCGCAGACTGCTCAAGCGCCGAAGAAGGCCAGGGTCTTTTGAAGCATCAGTTCGCCTGCCCGGCCGCTTTCGGGATCACGGCCTCAGGCACGTCCCCTCTTACCTTCTTGGTATGGTCAAGACCCGCAAGCACCGCGAGCGAGGATGCCTTGTCCTGGCTCTTCACGGATTGCTGCAGGGCCGCAAGCGCCGCCTGGACATCGGACCATTCCGCGACATCGGTGCTCAGGCCAAAAATCTTGGAAATGCCGAGTTCGACCAGCTCCTCATCCTCACCATGCAACGTTTCATGGAGTTTTTCACCGGGCCGGATTCCGGTGAAGCGAATGGGGATGTCCGTGTATGGGCTTTTTCCGGACATGCGGATCATCGTCTCGGCAACTTCGAGGATCGGCACCGGTTTGCCCATGTCGAGCATGTAGACGGCGTAGTCGTCGCCGGCTTTCCGCGAGGCGGCATCGGCAGCCGACATGATGACGAGGTCGACGGCTTCGGCCACGGTCATGAAATAGCGCGTCATGCGCCGGTCGGTTATGGTGACCGGACCTCCGGCCTCGATCTGCGCCTGGAATATGGTTGCGACCGAGCCATTGCTGCCAAAGACATTGCCGAACCGAACGGCTATGAACTTGGTGGCGGGGCGCCGCGCGCCGGGCTCGCCGGCGGGCGTTTCATGCAAGGCGCTGACGATCTGTTCGGCCGCCCGCTTCGTCAGGCCCAGCACGGATGTCGGGTCCACGGCCTTGTCGCTCGAAACAAGCACGAATTGCTTGACGCCGCATTTGGCGGCAACCTCGGCACAGACAAGCGTTCCGAAGACATTGGTCTGGATGGCCGAATCCCAGTTTTCCTCGAGCAAAGGCACATGCTTCAGTGCCGCGGCGTGGAAAACGATGTCCGGCTTGAACTCGGTGACGACACGCGTCATCTGGCGCCGGTCGGCGACATCGACAATGCGGACCTTGAGGCGGTCGTGGTCCTTCTCTTCGACATATTGGCTCAACTGGAAAATGCCGAACTCGGAATTATCGGCAACCAGCACCGCCTCCGCGCCCAGTTCCAGTGACCTCTTGACCAGGGTGCGGCCGATGGAACCGGCGCCGCCGGTGACCAGGACGCGCTTGCCGCCGACGAAGGCCCCGATCCGTTCGATGTCGGACGGAACCGTGGGGCGGCGCAGGATCGTTTCCATCTCGACCTCGTCGAGAACGAGCTTTCCTTCCTGGCCAAGCTGCGAAAGCCCCGAGAACTGCACCACCGCTATGTCGCCTTGCCGGGCAACACGGACGAGCTCCGAATACTCCTCGATCTCATGTTCGGCGCCGCTGCCGAAAATCAGCAGGTCCAGGCTTGTCGTACCCTTGGCGTATTCTTCCAGCACCTCGATCAGGCGGGGGCGGGTGGCCACGACGGGAACGCCCTGGATCCGAGTGCCCTGCGGAACACCGTGTTCAATCGCCATAATCCCTGCAATTGAATACTCTACAGGCTGCGTCGTGCGCGTGAAACGGATGATTACGTCGGCCTCGCTCAGCTTGCCGACAAACACCGCTCTCTTGGTCGAAGCTTTGCCGCGACTCAGAATGCGCCAGCTCGCGCCGTCGCGAAAGAACCGGTAGAAAATCCGGGGCGCCGAGATGATCGTGAAAGAAACCAGGAAGAAGACGATGAACTGGCGCTCATTGAGGCCCGCCACCGGCTGAAAGGAACGAACAAAAAGCGAAACACAGTAAAGGACGATGGTCAGTATTGCGCAGCCCTTCAGGATATTGAAGAAATCCGGCGTCGAGGCGAAGCGCCACACAGTATTGTAGAGGCCGCAATATCTGAATAACAGATGACTAAGAATAATGATGCTCGCCCAGCAAGCGAAACCCGCTGGAGAGAACGCTTCGAACGACAGCCTCGACTGCGATAAAGTCAGGCTAAGCGCCACCGCCACCAAAACCATGGCGATGTCTTGAATCATGATGATGGCGCGACGCATTGTGGGCCGGAGTCCGGGTACAGCTTCTACATAGGATTTCATCGGACGGTACTGAACTCCAGGCGCGAAGACTTCAATACTAAAGTGGCTCTAGAGCGAATACCATCCGTCACCGGCGGCTTCTTTTTAGTACCAAATCTTCGGCCCCCGCCGCGTGTATCGCATAGCGTGGACTTGAAATCATCGCCAGAGATTTTTTCATAGGTTGGCGGGTGAAGAGAAAGTCCGTTTGATCAAGATCTTGCACATCAACTGCAAAGAGCCCTAGAGTCCGACAGCAACTCAGGATAGAGAGAGGGGTCGGCCGGAGAGATCAATCCTTGACTACTCTTTGCCCTGGTGCGGTCTGCTCTCGACCTATGGCCTATGGTTCCGCAGATATCAAGCGGTTCGAGAATGCCGGCAGCGCGATCGTGAGGCCATCGCTCGGTCCTTGACGCCAGGCGGCTCTCACCCTGTCGACGCGGCTGGGAATGCAGTGTGGATAGCTGGAAGGAAAGGTGAACCGCCCGAAGCGATTTTGCGGTTGACAGCCAAGTCTGCTGCAATATGACGGTCTTCCCTTTACCAGCCAAAGCGAAGTGATGAAGTTTGGATCAAGTGGCCTGCGAGGGTTGGCTTCAGAATTAGTCGGGAAACCCAGCGGCCTTTATACGGAGGCTTTCGCTTGTCGTCTCGTTGCCGATGGGGTCCGATCGAAGGCCAAGGTGTTCGTTGGTCGCGACTTGCGCGATAGCAGTCCGACGATCGCCGCCAACTGCATGGCTGCCTTGGCGGCAAGTGGGTTTCAACCGATCGATTGCGGTGCCATTCCAACGCCAGCCTTGGCGTTGTATGCCGGGCAGCATGACGCAGCGGCGCTCATGGTTACGGGTTCGCACATCCCTGCGGACCGCAATGGCATCAAGTTCTATAGCCCGCGGGGCGAGATCACCAAGGCCGATGAAGCCGCTATGGCACACTATGCTGCCGAACGGCTAGACGCCTATTGCCCCCCGCCGCCAATAGGTACGGCTTTGCCGGGGCATCACGACAATGCGATCGCCGCCTATCGCGCGCGCGCTGATGACATCTTGGAGCCAGGGTCCCTTTCGGGCCTGAGGCTCGGCGTCTATCAGCACAGTTCGGTCGCGGCGGATCTTCTGGTGGAGGTTCTCCGATCCTTTGGCGCAGATGTGACACCTGTCGGGAAATCGGAGACCTTCGTACCCGTCGATACCGAAGCCGTTGACGAAACCACAATTGCAAAGTTCAAGGGTTGGGCGCGGGAATTCCACCTCGACGCCATCGTGTCGACCGATGCCGATGCTGATCGGCCACTGATTGCCGACGAGAATGGTGACCTGTTTCGCGGCGACCTGATCGGCCTCGCCACGGCTCTGTTCCTGCGGGCTGACATCGTGGTGACGCCCGTGACTTCGAATTCAGGTATTTCGAAAGCCTTCGGTTTTACGGTTCTGAGAACGAAGGTCGGATCTCCCTTTGTTGTCGAAGCCATGGAAGCCTCACACCGCCCCGGGAAAATCGTTGTGGGCTTTGAAGCCAATGGTGGCGTTCTCTTGGGGTCGGACTGTTCGCTACACGGCAAGACATTGACGGCATTGCCGACACGGGATTCACTGCTCCCCATCCTGGCTGTCCTCGGGATGGTCGCATCGACAAGAAAATCGCTGTCAGGTCTGCGCGCGTTGTGGAATCTTCCGGCCTGTGCAAGCGAACGCCTTGAGAATTTTCCAGTGGAGAGTTCGCGCAGCTTGATGCGTCGGCTCGCGGATCGGCCTGCACTGCAGCGGTTTCTGGCCCCGTTCGGGACTGTTGCTGAAGTTGACGAGACCGACGGCCTAAGGACACAAATGCTGACTGGCGAGATCATCCATCTGCGGCCGTCCGGCAACGCGCCTGAACTTCGCTGTTATTCGGAGGCAGCAGACCCAGGCAGAGCGAGAGCGATTGTGGCGCTGACGCTCGACAGGGCGCTGGCGATCGCATCCACAAACGAAGCAGAGGTCATTTCATGAAAGTGGTTCCCGTCATCATCAGCGGTGGAGCCGGATCGCGACTATGGCCTGCCTCAAGGCAATCGCACCCCAAGCCTTTTCTTAAAGTGGCGGACGGGCATTCGCTTATTCAGCACACAGTGCTGCGCGCCGCGTCGATTGAGGGAGTGGTGGAACTCGTGGCTGTAACGTCCGGGGACCACCTTTTCCTCACGAAGGACGACTTCGACGAACTGGATTCGGTTGTGTTGCCACGTACGTTTCTGCTCGAGCCGGAAGGCCGGGATACGGCCGCTGCCGTGGCGGCAGCCACTGTCCATGCCAAGGCAACGCAGGGCCCTGATGCGATTCTATGCGTCTTCCCGGCCGATCACATGATTGGCAACCTGCCCGCATTTCTAGACGTTATGGGCCGCGCCATCGAATATGCAAAACTGGGGCGGATTGCCACACTGGGCATCAGCCCAACCAGGCCGGACACGGCGTTCGGCTATATCGAAGCCGATGGTGAGAAAGTCGTCCGTTTCGTTGAAAAACCGGATCTCGACACAGCCAAAGCCTATGTCGAATCCAAACGCTTCTTCTGGAACGCGGGGATATTCTGCTTCAGCGCGCAACGCATGCTCGACGAGATGGCTTTGCATTGCCCCGAAGTGATCCAGGCGGTTTCCGACAGTTATGAGAACGGCCGATTCAGTCAAGGCGAAGGCTTTGCCAAAATCGAACTCGCGCCCGAGCATTTTGGCTCCGCTCCGCGTATCTCTCTCGATCATGCGGTTATGGAGAAGGCAAACAATCTTGCCGTGGTTCCTTGCGACATGGATTGGAACGACATCGGATCTTGGAACGCGATGGCCGATTTGATCGCTCCTGACGAAAGCGGCAACAGGCTACGCGGCGATGTTCACATGGTCGACACCACCGGCAGCTATATAAGTTCCGACAAGCGCGTCATCGGCACGGTCGGGGTCAGCGATCTGGTGATCGTCGATTCTCCCGACGCATTGCTTGTCGCCTCCCGCGATCGCGTTCAAGACGTCAAGAAGTTGTTCGAGGGCCTCAAGGCTTCCGGGCATGAGGCGCATTTGGTCCACAGCACCGTACATAGGCCGTGGGGCACCTATACGGTTCTGGAGGAAGGCGAGCGCTTCAAAATCAAACGCATCGAGGTGAAACCCGGCAGACGTTTGAGTTTGCAGATGCACTACCATCGCTCCGAGCACTGGGTCGTGGTCAGCGGCTCCGCGAAAATAGTCAATGGCGACCAGGAGCTGTTCCTGGCGACCAACGAGTCAACCTACATCCCCTGCGGTCATAAACACAGGCTGGAAAACCCGGGCCGGATTGACCTGGTGATCATTGAAGTGCAAAGCGGCGATTATCTCGGCGAGGACGATATCGTGCGTTTTGACGACGTATACGGCCGCGCCTGACAATCCATTGGCTCACGGTGCTTGGGCGGGCAAAGCCTTAGGGGCTGGGCGGACACAAATCGGATACATCGAGAACATTGATGAAAAAAAAAGCACTGATAACCGGCATCACCGGGCAGGACGGCGCCTATCTGGCGGCATTCCTGCTGGAAAAGGGTTATTCCGTTCACGGCGTAAGGCGCCGCACATCCCTTTTTAATACTGATCGCATCGATCATTTGTATCATGATCCGCATGAAAAGGGTGTAGATCTGACGTTGCATCATGGCGATCTGACTGACTCATCAAGTCTGATGCGGATCATTCAGCTCGTTCAGCCGGATGAGATTTACAATCTGGCGGCACAGAGTCACGTAGCCGTTTCATTTGAGGAACCTGAATACACCGCCAACTCCGACGCTCTAGGGGCGTTGAGAATTTTGGAAGCCATCCGAATTCTCGGCTTGGAGAAGAAGGTCCGTTTCTATCAGGCGTCTACGTCTGAGCTGTACGGGCTCGTGCAAGAGACGCCGCAAAAGGAAACCACGCCATTCTACCCACGGTCTCCTTATGCCGTGGCCAAATTGTATGCATACTGGATTACGATCAATTATCGCGAAGCATACGGCATCTATGCGTGTAACGGCATTCTGTTCAATCACGAGTCCCCAATGCGAGGTGAGACGTTTGTGACGCGTAAGATTACGCGAGCGCTGGCACGGATCAAGCTAGGCATGCAAGAGAAGCTTTACCTGGGTAATCTAGATTCACTGCGCGACTGGGGGCATGCCAAAGACTATGTTGAGATGCAATGGCTTATGTTGCAACAGGAGGCGCCTGAGGATTACGTTATCGCAACTGGCGAGCAGCATTCCGTGCGCGAATTTGTGACCCTGGCGGCTGCGGAACTGGATATTGACGTAAGATGGGAGGGAAAAGGCGTCGACGAGAAAGGGTACGATAACAAAAGCGGTCAATGTATAGTGGCTGTCGATGCGGCTTACTTTCGGCCGACAGAAGTCGAAACGCTTCTTGGCGACGCCAGTAAAGCTCGAAAGAACCTTGGCTGGGAACCTAGAATTAAATTCACCGAGCTGGTCCAAGAAATGATTCGCGAGGACTTTAAGGGTGCCGAGCAGGAAAAGCTGCTTACAACGCATGGCTATCAACGCTTCACTCGCGCAGAATAACCATGGCACGAATTCCAGTATATGAGCCATACCTCAGCGGAAACGTATCGGCGTATGTCAACGAGTGCTTGACTACGGGTTGGATTTCCTCGCGTGGAGCCTTCATATCCCGATTTGAAAAAGCTTTTGCGGAGTATGTAGGCGCGAAAGAGGCGACAAGCGTGGCAAACGGCACCGTAGCCATCCACCTTGTGCTGGATGCATTGGGCATCGGTGCCGGCGACGAGGTCATCGTTCCAAGCTTCACCTACATAGCGTCGGTCAACACCATTTTGCAGACCGGCGCGACGCCGATCTATGTCGACTCGTTGGAAGACACGCTGCAGGTGGATCCGCAGGCAATACGTGACGCTATAACCCCGAGAACCCGCGCGGTCATGGCGGTGCATTTGTATGGCCATCCTTGTGATATGGATGCGATCTCGAGCCTTTGCCGCGATCACGATCTTTTGCTCATCGAGGACTGCGCGGAAGGCTTCGGGACCCGGTGGAAAGGCCGGCATGTCGGCACGTTTGGTGATGTTGCCACCTTCAGTTTCTTCGGGAACAAGACAATCACAACTGGCGAAGGCGGAATGGTTCTGGCGCGATCGGCTGAGGTGATGGACAAGTGTCGGCGCCTGAAAAGCCAAGGTGTCTCGCCGACCCGCGAATACTGGCACGACATGCTCGCCTACAATTATCGGATGACCAATATCCAGGCGGCGATCGGGCTTGCCCAGATCGAGATGGCTGAAGAGATCATCCACCGCAAGCAGCAGATCGCAGAGATATACCGGACCCGACTGTCCGGGCTTCCCTTGAGGACCCATGATCCCGTGGGCGACGTTAATCATTCGCACTGGATGTGTTCGATTGTCGTTGACCACGTTGAGGATCGAGATCGGTTGCGTGCGCATCTTGCCGACGACGAAATCGAGACACGCCCGTTTTTCCCCTTAGCCAGCCACATGCCGCACTGTTATTCTGACCGGGCCTTTCCGAATGGCGATAGCGTAAGCAAGCGTGGCATCAATCTGCCGAGCTACCCCGGACTGACCGAGGAACAGTTGAACCGCATATGTTCTTCGATCATCGGTTATTTCGAGGATCGACCGCGGTGACTTTGCGTTAAGGAAATGGCCTGTGAACGAGTATCTTAGGGGCATTTGGGCCGCGCGATATTTTTGGATGCATCTCGCGATGTCCGATCTGCGCGGTCGCTGGAGAAGGTCCTTCTTCGGTGTCCTGTGGTCGATTATCCAGCCTCTGGGCCTAACGATCCTTATCTCCATCGTATTCAGTCGCATCTTCGACGCCGCGATCTCGGAATATGCGCCCTACATTCTCTCCGGGGTCATCATCTGGGAGTACATCGTCTTCAATGTAAGTGGAGGCGCATTGGCTTTCGTCCAAGCCGACGCGTACATCAAGCAGACACGTCACCCGTTAGCGATATATACGCTTCGAAACGTTATTTCCGGGCTTATGGTGCTTGCCCTGGCCAGCATCAGCCTCATCGGTTGGGTGCTTGTCGTTATGCCGCAGAATTTCGGCTGGTCTTGGCTTGCCGCCCTCACGATATTCCCGATCATCGGTCTGATTGTCTGGCCGTGGGCGACGATAATGGCATATTTTTCTGCCCGTTTTCGCGATCTGCCGCATGCGCTTGGCCTGATATTGCAAGCCCTATGGTTTGTCTCACCAATCTATTTCGAGACTTCGGTGTTCCGCAAAGGCAATCTGCATGTCCTTCTGGACTACAATCCGCTTTATCACCTCCTCCAGATCGTACGCGCTCCACTCCTGCATGGTGAATGGCCCGTCGCTGCCAATTACCTGTGGTGCTTCGGGACTATCGCAGTGCTCATGCTGATCGCAGCACTCGTGGGCAGGTCCGCCGAAAAGAGGGTGATCTTCTACCTATGACAAACCGGATTCACCTCGAGTCGGTAAACCTCCATTATGCATCCGTCGGCTTCAGCGAGCGGTCGTTGAAATCCATGCTGGCGTCGCTGGCGACGTTGAACGGAGGAGGCAAGAAGATCGTCGACATCCACGCATTGAAGGATGTTAGTCTGGACATTGGTCCCGGCGAACGCGTTGGCCTTTTAGGACACAATGGGGCCGGCAAGAGCACGTTCCTCAAGATGGTGGCAGGATTATACCCGACATCTTCCGGGAAGCGCGTGGTCGAGGGGACCGTCCGGTCTTTGTTTGACCTGAGTTTGGGTTTCGAGCCTGATGCCACCGGCCGGGAGAACATCCTGTACCGCGGACTTCTCCTTGGTCTCTCGCCCAAATTCATGCGCTCGATAGAGGACGAGGTTGTCGCCTTTGCCGATATCGGGGAGTTTATCGACTATCCGATCAAAACCTATTCCGCTGGCATGCAGGTGCGCCTCGCCTTCGCGATTTCGACAGCGGTCGGCGGTGACATTCTCCTCCTCGACGAGGTGATCGGTGCCGGTGATGCGAATTTTATGGGAAAAGCGCGCAAACGCATCCTGGATCTTGTCGAGCAGGCGGAGATTCTGCTGCTCGCTTCACACGACTTTGGCACGCTGAGTTCCATTTGTGAGCGAGGTGTTGTTTTTCATCATGGAGCGGTTGCGTTTGACGGCGCAATAGGGCCCGCGATCAAGGCATACAAAAAAGTGAATGGATTGGCGCAGTGATGTCGATGCCCACCCAATCTGTCTTGGTCGGCGTTCATCCCGGGGTCCGGTAGAGCTTGCCGCCTCTACAAGTGCGCTGACCTTGCGGTAAATCCATCGCTTTCCGAAGGTGGAATGCCATTCACGATTACAGAGGCGTTGTCCGTAGGAACTACCGTTGTCATGGGCGACATTGAGGTGACCAGGGAGATTGTTGTCGATCCGGCGCTGCGAGAATCCACCTTGTTCGACCCATATGATTGGAAGGCAATGGCCGACAAGATCGAATGGGCACTTCAAAACCGGGATGCCCTCTACGCTCAGCAGCGCCAATTTTTTGATGTTCTCGCGAAACGTACGTGGAAGGATGTTGTTAAGGAACATATCCGCATCCTTGATGTCATAGCCGAGCAGAAAGGCATGACGCCGTCACTATGAGCAAAGGTCTTTTCATTCTTGGCTTTGGCGGCCATGCGCGTAGCGTAGGGGATATAGCGCTGTCGTCAGGGTTCGATGATTTGATTTTCATCGATGACCAGGCAAAGGCCGGTGAGGAATTTGCGGGCTTTCCTGCTGTCGCTGTTCTTCCCAGCAATGCCTCCGGCGCCGGTTGGTTCATGTTTCCGGGCTCGGGTGACAATGCGCGGCGACGCGCGCAATGCGGGAGCGCGCTTGTTCCTCTTGCGATGCTCGTCGCACCGACTGCCTCTGTCGGGAGGCAATGTGAGATCGGGCAAGGCTCACTGGTCGCTCATCAGGCCCATATAGGACCGCTTACAAAGGTTGGCCGGGGCGTCATCATCAATAGCGGCGCAGTCGTTGACCACGAATGCGTGATCGGTGATTTTTCTCATATATCCGTCAATGCGACCGTTGCAGGCCGTTGCCGAATAGGCACACAGGTTCTGGTTGGCGCAGGTGCGACCGTGATTGATCGGCTCAGCATATGCGACAATGTCATCATCGGCGCTGGCGCAACGGTCGTCCGAGACATTGAAGTGCCCGGCGTGTATACAGGCACGCCGGCCCGTCGAGCCCACGGCTAGACAGCGCCAGCCGCTTTCCTTTCAGGCTCGAACAGAAAAAACGGTCCGATTCATGAAAATCGGCATTGATGCCCGCAACCTTGTCCACAATCTCACAGGCATCGGCCGCTATGTGCTGGAGATGTGCCGTGGGTTGGCGGAAGCCGGTCACGAAATCTTTCTGTATCTCCCGGAGCGACCGGTCTCGGATATTTCTCGTCTATCGGGCGGAACGTTTCGGATATCTGGTCATGCAGGCAATTTCAGGCGCATGGTTTGGGGTCAAACCATCTTACCCAAACAGGCAGCCCGCGACAAAATCGACATCTTTTGGGGCCCTGCCCACAGATTGCCCTTTAGCTTGGATCCGGATATTCCCCGCGTTGTGACCATTCACGATCTCGTATGGCACCATGCGGCATCGACAATGCGTTTGCAGGGCTGGCTCGGCGATCGCTTCCTCATGCGACCTGCAGTATTTTCATCGGATAAGATCGTCGCAGTCTCGCGCGCTACGGCCGATGCCATTCGAATGCTGTATCCACAGGTCTCCAAGAAACTGCACGTGGTGTACCCTGGAGTGACGCGCCTGGAGGATGGCGGGACCAACAGCGTGCTTGCGGACAAAGGCATCGACCGCGATTACGCCCTTTTTGTCGGCACACTTGAACCCCGCAAGAACTTGCCAAATCTCCTGGAAGCATATGCGCTGCTTCCGGAGCCTGTCAGGAAAAATCTGCTGCTCGTCATAGCGGGGGGTCAGGGGTGGCGTCTCGGCGACCTGCGCGAGCGCATGGTGCGCCTCGAAATCGAATCGGACGTGCGACTTACGGGTTATGTCACGGACAGCGATCTCGCTGTCCTCTATCGCCGAGCGAAGTTTCTTGTCATGCCGTCGCTATACGAAGGCTTTGGATTTCCAATTATCGAAGCAAATGGGGTTGGGGTGCCTGTTGTAACTTCAAATATGTCTTCCATGCCCGAGGTGGCTGGCGAAGCTGCCATTCTTGTTGACCCGACCAACGTCCAGGATATCTCCGCCGCGATGGGCCGGTTGGCACTCGACAATGCGTTGCGCTCGCGGCTGGCTGAGAAAGCGCCCCTGAACGCGCTCCGGTTCGACTGGAGAAAAAGCGCCTTGGACCTGGTCGCAGTGTTCGAATTGGCCATAATCGCAAGAAGGCGCTGACGTGGAAGGTATGCTTCAGATTTTTGAACTGGCCATCGAGCGAAGACGGAAGACCAACATTTGAAAGTGCTGCATTTCTTCAAGACGTACTGGCCCGATACCTTTGGCGGGGTGGAGCGGACGATACATGCCATCGCTCAAAGCACCGCCAGCCGCGGCATTGAAACCGAAGTGCTCTCGTTGAGCCGTGCTCCGAACGAGAACACGCAGCATCTCGACGGGCACATGGCCCGAAAAGCCAGGCTGGATTTCGAACTGGCGTCGACCGGGTTTTCGCTCGAGGTCTTTCGGAAGTTCGGGGCGCTCGCCGGGAAAGCCGACCTCATACACTACCATTTCCCATGGCCATTCATGGACATGGTGCATTTTCAATCCCGTCATGGCAAACCGACCGTCGTCACCTACCATTCCGACATCGTCAAACAGCGGCTTTTGCTGCCTCTTTATCGGCCGCTGATGCTGCGCTTCCTCAGGGATGTGGACGCTATCGTCGCGACATCTCCGGACTATTTGAAATCGAGCCCCGTTCTCAGAGCCTTGGAGGGCAAATCGGCGATCATCCCAATCGGCATCAATGAAACCGATTATCCCACGCCGACCGAAGCCGACAACAGATGGTGCCAAGCGGCGGTGACGGAGCCTTTCGTGCTCTTCGTCGGCGTCTTGCGCTACTACAAGGGGCTGGACGTGCTGATTCAGGCGGCCGACAAAGTCAGGTGCAAGATCGTTATTGCCGGATCAGGGCCTATCGAAGAGCGCCTGAAGCTTCAGGCCAAGACGTTGCGTCGCAACAATGTGATATTCCTCGGCGAGGTGGCCGAGCGGCACAAGATGGCGCTCCTCCACAACTGCCTGGGGTTCGTTTTTCCGTCAAACCAGAGGTCGGAAGCCTACGGGCTTTCTCTCGTCGAGGCTGCGATGTGCGGTAAACCGATGATCTCCTGCGAGATCGGAACGGGAACAAGTTATGTGAACAAAGCCGGCGAGACCGGGTTGGTCGTACCGCCTTCCGATCCAGCACGCCTTGCCGAAGCCATCAACCAGGTCGTCGATTCGCCGGTCGAGGCAGCGAACTGGGGGCGAGCTGCTCGCGATCGCTACGTTCGCCTCTTTACAGCTGACAGGATGGGAAAAACATACGCCGATCTCTATCACCAACTCGATAACCGCCGACGCTGAATACGGTTTCGCACTGTGGCAGCCGGTGAATCCCCGCGATTTGTTGGTTGTTGATGCAGTCAAATCCCCGTCAGGTCACCTGCTCAGGAGACGACGGACCACCTCTCGCGCCGATTTCTGCAGTACCGGCGCACTCCATCCAAACACGGAGGCAACCTTCGCGCTCGACAGCCGGGAATTGACGGGGCGGCGCGCCTTGGTCGGATAGTCCGTCGCAGCAATATCGCGCACCCGCGCGGAGGGGCCACCGAGCCCACCGCTTATGTCCAGGATATGGCGGGCGAAGCCGCTCCAGTTGGTCTCGCCCGTGCCGGCCAGATGATAGATGCCCCACGCGGCGAAATCCTCGTTGCGGTGCAGCCGTGCTGCCGCATGCAGGATCGCGTCAGCGATATCAAGCGCGGAAGTGGGATTTCCCCATTGGTCGGCCACAACCGGTATCTCGTCGCGGTCGCTGGCCAGCCTCAGCATGGTTTTGGCGAAATTCTTGCCGAACGGGCTGTAGACCCACGCCGTGCGCAAGATCAGGTGGCGCGAATTGGCTGATGCCACCGCCTGTTCGCCGGCAAGCTTGGAGGCGCCGTAGACGCCAATCGGCGCGGTCGCGTCGGTTTCCAGATAGGGACCGTCCTTGGTGCCGTCGAAGACATAGTCGGTCGACAGATGGATGACGGGCACGCCGAGCCGAGCCGCCGCCTGCGCCACCTCGCCGGCGCCGGCGGCGTTCACCGCAAAGGCGAGCTCGGGTTCGTCCTCGGCCTGGTCCACCGCCGTGTAGGCGGCGGCCGACACGACGATATCGGGCTTAGCGGCGGTGATGGCCTCGATCACAGTCCCGCGCCGCGCGAGGTCGAGTTGCGGCCGGCCGATGGCGATGACCTTGACGTCATCGCGCCCAGCCTCCAGAAGGCTTGCCGCAACCTGGCCCTCGCGTCCGGTGACAACGAGCCTCACACCGCCTCCTTGCGCGCTTCGCCCAGTCTTTCGCCGGCATAGCGCTGTTCGCGGATCGGTCCCCACCACCATTTGTTGTCCAGGTACCAGTCGACCGTCCTTGCCAGGCCGCTGTCGAAATTCTCCCTCGGCGTCCAGCCGAGCTCGCGGCCGATCTTGGACGCGTCGATGGCGTAGCGGCGATCATGGCCGGGACGGTCGGTGACGAAAGAGATCAGGTCGCGATAGCTTTTGCCGGCGGCCCGGGGGCGCCTGGCGTCGAGCAGATCGCAGATCGTCTCGACGACACCCAGATTGGTGCGTTCCGAATTGCCGCCGACATTGTAGCTCTCGCCCGGCTGCCCCTTGGTGGCGATCAGTTCCAGCGCGCGCGCATGGTCCTCGACGAACAGCCAGTCACGCACATTGGCGCCGGCGCCGTAGACCGGCAGCGGCTTCTCGTCGAGCGCGTTGAGGATGACCAGCGGGATCAGCTTTTCGGGAAAATGGTAGGGCCCGTAATTGTTCGAACAATTGGACAGCACCACCGGCAGGCCATAGGTCTCGTGCCAGGCGCGCACCAGATGGTCGGAGGCCGCCTTGGAGGCGGAATAGGGCGAGGACGGCGCGTAAGGCGTCTCTTCCACGAACATGCCGCCATCGAAGGGCAGGTCACCGAACACCTCGTCGGTCGAGACGTGATGGAAGCGGAAACGGCCCTTCCTGTCGTCGGAAAGGCCGCGCCAGTATTCCAGCGCTGCATTGAGGATCCGGTAGGTGCCGACGATGTTGGTCTCGATGAAGGCGCCCGGCCCATCGATCGAGCGGTCGACATGGCTCTCGGCGGCGAGGTTCATGACGATGTCGATATCGTCGCGGCGCAATATGTCGAGCACCTCCCGCTCGTCGCAGATGTCGGCATGGGCGAAGCTGTAATTTCGTGCATTCTCGATCGGCCGCAGCGAGGCCAGGTTGCCGGCATAGGTCAGCTTGTCGAGATTGGTCACCCGGTAGGCCGGATTGGCGCATAGATGCCGGCACACCGCCGAACCGATGAAGCCGGCCCCACCCGTCACCAGAAAATTCATGCCGCTATTCCCGTGCATCTGGCAATGTTCATCAGGCAAACACCTCGGCGGCGGCGAGCAGCGGCGCCTTGAGGTCCTTGTCAGAAAGCTGGAAGCCGCCAGCCGGCGGCGGCCATTCGATGCCGATGGCCGGATCGTCGAAACGGATCGAGCGGTCGTGTTCGGGCGAATAGGTGTCGGTCACCTTGTACAGCACCTCGGTATCGGGCACGAGCGTCATGAAGCCGTGGGCGAAGCCCTTGGGCACCAGGATCTGGTTGCCCTTCTCGGCGGAGACCTCGAGGGCAACCCATTTTCCGAATGTCGGCGAGGAGTGGCGGATATCGACCGCGACATCAAGGACGCTGCCTCTGACAACGCGCAGCAGCTTGTCCTGGGCACGTGGCGGCAACTGATAGTGCAGTCCCCTGACGACGCCGGCCGCGGCGGAATAGGAGTGATTGTCCTGGACGAAGGCGAGTTCGAGGCCGGCCGCGGCGAAGCGTGCGGCGTTCCAGGTTTCGGTGAAGTGGCCACGGGCATCGCCATGCCGCTTCGGAATGATTTCGAGCAGACCTTCGATGCCAAGGGGTCTCACCTCCAGCATCTAGTCCTCCGACAACTCGACCACCCGGCGGCGCAGATAGGCGGCATATTCATTTTTTCCCAAGCGGGTTGCGCGCTGCAACACTTCATCGGCCCTCAGCCAGCCCTGTTCGAAGGCGATTTCCTCCGGACAGGCGACCTTGATGCCCTGGCGACGTTCGATTGTACGCACGAACGAAGAAGCATCGTCCAGGCTATCGTGAGTGCCGGTATCGAGCCAGGCATAACCGCGCCCCAACCGATGCACCTGCAACTGGCCACGCTCGAGATAGGCATTGTTGACCGCCGTGATTTCGAGCTCGCCTCGAGCCGAGGGCCGAATCCTTGAGGCGATGTCGACAACCTCGTTGTCGTAGAAATAAAGGCCGGTGACGGCCCAGTTGGATTTCGGCTTCTGCGGTTTTTCCTCAATCGTGAGCGCGGTTCCAGTGGTCTTGTCGAAGGACACCACGCCATAGCGCTCCGGATCCTCGACATGGTAGGCGAACACCGAAGCGCCGCTTTCGCGCGATGCCGCGGTGCGGCAAAGCTTGGACAATCCGTCGCCAAAATAGATGTTGTCGCCCAGTATCATCGAAACGCTGTCCGCGCCGATGAAATCGCGGCCGATAATGAACGCTTCCGCAAGCCCGTTGGGCTGCGGCTGCTCGGCGTAGGACAACTCAAGCCCGAATTCCGATCCATCGCCCAACAGCTCGCGGAAAACCGGCAGGTCCCGCGGCGTGGATATGACCAGAATCTCTCGAATCCCCGCAAGCATCAAAACGCTCAGCGGGTAATAGATCATCGGTTTGTCGTATACCGGGAGGATTTGCTTGGAGACCGCCAACGTTAGCGGATAAAGGCGCGTTCCACTGCCTCCAGCAAGGATAATTCCTTTCAAGAAACTCTCCTTGACATGCCTAAGTCCCCTCCCCTGACACAAGCCGCCCGTGCTTAGGTTTCATGCCGTGGCTTGTCAATCTGGTGCCCGACGAAGGGGCCGAGCGAGTGTCACCGGCCCCTGCCAACCGCCCTTGCCTTGCCGGGCCCGAGGTCCTGGCCGGGACAAGCAGATTGTCTTCATCGTGATGGCCTATCTCGCCCATCTCGCGCCTTTGGTTCAGCCGCTCGGCAAAACCCTTGTGAAAGACGATCGCATTCAAATAGGCAAACGTCATCGCGAGTGCTGCGGTTCGCAGGGGATAGTCGACAAGAGAGTGAACGAGCAAAAACGACACCGACAGAAATGCAGCCTTCTGTAACGGCTCCCGGCGAATCCGGACCGACGAGGCGAAAAGCAATATGGCATACACAATCATTAACAAAACGACCGGTATGCCGCCCTCAAGTGCCAATTCGAGGTAGTCATTGTGGGCATGATTTACATAAGCTCTGAAAATCATTCCGGCTTTTTCGTATATCTGATAGACCTTCGGAAAGCTGCCGAAACCAACGCCAGTCACCCAGTTCTCTTTCATTCCTTCGATCGTGGTGCGAACAAACTCTGCCCTGCCGAAAGCCGGATCGACCACTTTCGCATCGATCTTCGCCCATGCGCCGATCGTGTAGACGGAAAGCCCGATGAAAACCGCAAGAGTGCCATATCCGCCCGCCCTTGAGCGAGCGGACAGGAAGACAACTGATATCGCGGTGATCACCAGTCCGATCAGAATGCCGGCGCGCGAGCCGGCTGCCAGAAGAAGCAGCAAGAGCATCGTCAGCCCAAGCGATCCGGACAGAAAATGTCCACGGAACAAGCCGTAATAGACCACGAATGGGATGGAGACGAAGAGCAAGGCCGAAAAGTGATTTTGATTGGCAAACAGGCCCGCATTGATCGTAAACGGCAGCAATCCTTCTATGGCGACGTTATCGGAGAGCGAATACTGGATCGCCGCGGCCAGGCCATTGCAGATGACGCCCATGAAAAAGAAGGGAACAAGGCCGTAGACCTCCTCGGTGCGCAGGCGGGTGACGCCGAGGAAAAATGCCGCGGCGGCGGCGAAATACAACATGCACTCGATCGTGCGCCCGACGCCGACGCTGACGAAGCGCGATTGCGTTTCACCATCCAGCCAGGGTCTGACAAGCAGCACCTCGGGCCGCAACCCGTCCAGCAAGGCCCCGGGCAGCGGAACGATCTGGAAGCAGAACACGGCTAGGCCGAGAGCAATCAGCCACAAGATCGCCCGGGGAATTGTTTGTCCGCTGGGCCGCGACAGGATGGCCGCGGCCGAGAGAATCGCCGCGATCTCGATCAGCGTTTCGGTGTAGAGGCCGCTCGCGGTGCCGCCGCCAATCAGCAGGGACAGGAAAAGAACCGACCCAAGCAGGTATTTGTCCCACTGCCCGGGCTGCCGTGACCGTGCTCTCACGACGACACCCTCTCGATGCTCAATCTGTGCATGACCAGCGTGCCGACGTATCGAAACCGCCAGCTCTCGGCAATTGCGGCTGTTTCCAGCCTCAGCAACTGTATCGGACACGCAGCCGGTCCGACGGTGAAATCCAGGCTCAGGCTTCGCCGGTTGAATGTGCCTTCCGGTATGTTGAAGCGCGCTATCTCGCTTGACGGGTCCGCGCATCTGACGGACCAGAACAGCTGCTTTGGCAGTTTGAGATTTGTCGCGGACACGGTCATGGAGATCCGGTAAGAACCGGGGGGCAATTCGACATATTGCTGAAGCGCAGCGTTCTTGACCGGCGTGTTTAGAAATCGAACCGTCGCCCCGCTGTCGCTTTCACTTTCACCCGCGCCCTGCGATCCGGCAAAGGTGATCTCCAGCCCAGATCGGTCGTGTATCACCCAGTCGAACGGCTTGCCGCTGAAGAGCGGCTCGAAGCCGCCATTGAAGATATAGCCGCCCAGCTTCCGCTCCCGATCGGACAGGCTGAAAAGAAACAGCCGATAGGCCGGGCCATAGTCCTTCTGCTTGATGTAACCGGTGATAACGGCGGACAATTCGCTGGATGTCGGCGGCGCACCCGTGCGTCCGAGATCGAGCAGCAGCTGGTTTGCAGGTCCCAGGCTTTGCGGGTTCTGGCCAAGGGCGAGAAAAAGCTTACCACGCCACGGCGCCTCTGCCTCCAGGGCTGCCAGCACGGCCTGATAGCCGTCGGAATTGGAAAGGATGGCAGGCCAGCCTGGGGCGATGGCCGAAAACTGGTCTGGCCACCGGCGCAGCAAGGTGTCGATCTCGCCCACGGCCCTCGCCAGATCGCCTGCCGCGATCGAGCGATCGATGGACCTCTGCAGCGCATGGATTTCAGTCTTGGACAGTTTTCGCGCCTGGTCGAAAAGTTCGAAAGCCTGGGCCTGTTCGCCTTGCCGATATCTGATCTCACCGATCAGGCTGTAGAGACGGGCGTCCGCGACATTGAAGCGAAGCGCATTCTTGGCCTTGGCGGCCAAGGCGCCGAGATCGACGCTCGTTTCGTTCAGCTCGCCGGCAATTTCGTCTATCAAGGCATCTGCGTTCAGCGGGTCCAGTGCCAGAGACACGCTCGGCGTTCCCTCCTCAAGGAGCCGACTTAGCCCGATCGACGAAGCCATCAACACCAGAACGGAGGCGACGAACCAAACGCTTGAACGCAGGAGATTTTGCATGAGAGGGCTGGCCTGCTCCGTCATCGACTTTGCCCTCAATCTTCGGCGTGCCCGCGCCATGTTCGTAATATTGGTAGTTCATGTATTTATAGGCGTAGTTGTAGTCGAACTTGTTCACCGCGAATTTCGACATTGCCGCCCCGATCACGTTCGCTCCGGCTGCGCGCAGGCGTTTCAGCGCCGTCTTGGCCGCCTTGCGCGTCACCTGGTTGGTGGAAATGACCACCAGTGTGCCCTCGGCAAGCCGGCTGAGAATGGGCGCATCGGACAGGCCGACGATCGGCGGAGCGTCGATGATGACGAGATCGAAACGCTTGCCAAGATTGGTGACGATCAGCGCCATCTTCGGCGATGAAAGCAGATCCGCAGGGTTGGGCGGGATCGTTCCGGACGTCAGCACGGTCACGTTGGGATATTTGGTCGTCCTGAATATGCCCGCCACATCTTCCTTGCGCACGGTATTCGTCAGGAGATTGCTCAACCCGATCGTGTTGTCGAGACCGAACAGCCGATGAAGATTCGGTTTGCGCAGATCGCCGTCGATAAGCAAGACCTTCGCACCGAGGGCGGCGAAATCCTGGCCGAGCTTGAACGAGGTCGTCGACTTGCCTTCGGAAGGCTCGGAGCTGGTCACCAGCAGCGAACGCGGCGCGCCCTCCGCGCCGGAGAATTGCAGCGACGTTCGCAGCGAACGATAAGCTTCCGATAGCCCGGACTTCTGGTCGGCGATGCTGGCCGTCAGTTCGCGGTCATCGACGAGCGGCAGGATACCGAGCATGGCCAGCCCCAGCTCCCTTTCGACCTGCTCGGGGTTGGTGAAGGTGTTGTTCAGCAACTCGATGATGTAGATGATCGATGCAGTGAGAGCCATGAACAGCGCTAGCGCGATCGCCAGATTGATGATCAGGCGCGGAGAATAGGGACTTACGGGCAGGGTCGCGAAATCGACGATGGCTGCGCTTTGCGTCTTGAGCTCGGAGCTGACGCCTACTTCATTCAGCTTGGTGATGAGGCTATCATATTGCGACCGGTTGGAATCGACCTCGCGCTTGAGGATGGTGTATTTTATATTCTTGTCATTGAAGACAACCTGCTGCTTTTCCATCTCGGCGAGCTTGGATTTGAGGTCGGCTTCCTTGTTCTGCGCTTCCTGGTACTTCAGGCGCAGCGAATCGGTTATCGCCAGGACGCCGTTGTTATAGAGCCGCGTCAGCTCCTTGATCTGCGACTGGAGTTGCTGCATCTCCGGAAAGCCAGGCTTCAGAATGCTCAGTTTCTGCTGATATTGGCTCTTGAGGTCCGCGAGTTTTTCGCTGAGTTTTTGTAAGCCATCACTCTCCAGAACCGGCGACAGGCTGGAGCCTCGCCCCTTGTCTATCTGGTCCACGACGCGACCGGCATCAAGACGATCCTGGATAGCGGTAGCGAGCGCTGTGTTCAGCGCCTCGATGTTCGATCCGATCAGCGATTTGTCGTCGCCGGTGACGGTGATGCCGGCATCCTTCGCATAGGTGACAAGCTCCTCCTCGGACTTCTGCAGCTTCTGCTTGACCTGCAGGACCTGTTCCTGGATGAACTGTCTCGCCAGATCGGACGTCTCGCTGGTCTGGTCGAGACGTTGATCGATAAAACTCTGCGCGACCTGGTTGGCGACGTCGCTTGCGTATCTGGGCTTCTGGTCGATGAAGGTGATCGACAGCAAGCTGGTGTTGGTCACAAGGTTGACCGTCAGATCCTTCAGAACGCGCTTGATCGCCATTGCCTCTCGCTCTTCGGGGGTCTTTTCCTGGATCGAAGGCGATTTGGAAATTCCGAATGCACGGTAGAGGATGTTGCTGAGCGAGAAGCTCGGGGTTGGGAATAGGAAATCCGGTTTTTCGGAGAGCCCCAACTGAAACACGACGCGCTGGGCCAGCGCACGGCTCTTCAGTTTCTCGCGAGCGGTCAGAAACGCGCGTAAGTCGCTGTTTTCGGAAACCACTTCGATGTCCTGAAAAACCTTTGCCGAAGGGACCAGGACTTCCAGCTGTGTCGTTGCCTGATATTTCGGCGTCTGCATCATTGTCACTATGATACCGGCAACTAGGCCAGCCACCGCCATCATGACAATCAGCCAGCGATATTGCACGACATAGAAAAGCAGCTTGAGCGGATTGAATCTCTCGTCGTGAGCGGCATAGTCTCGACCGTAAGGACTATAATTCTGCGCCCCGTCATAATAGAGGTCCGCGGACAAAGCCTGGCCATGTCGAGGACCGGCGATTTGGGGCTGCCTGTTGCGATCGAGCATGCGCGAGGTGATCCTGGTTATCCGTACCCTGGCCGGCCAGGCCTCCCTTACGGAATGACCGCAATTCGGGCCGCGCTCGACGCGAGGCCCAGGGCATCCTTCAAATTGTTCATTGCGATTTTCGACTTCGAAGCGAAAACCACGACCACGTCGCCGCCATAGATGCGCGGGTTGCGATTCTTGCCGGCGCGGATTTCCTCGACATTGTAGTTTGCGACCAGCTTGTTTTGACCGACATTGCGGTAGACGAAGACCTTGCCGGCATCGCCGATGGCGTTGAAGCCTCCGGCAAGGGCGATCGCATCCAGCAAGGAGGCGCTGCTGGACACCGGATAGATGCCGGCCCTGTTGACCTCACCGTCGACCGTGATGCGCTGGCCTATCGATTCCTTGACGAAAATCGTCACATCCGGCGATTGCAGATATTTTGCGCCATAGGCTGTCTCGATATCCTTTTCGAGCTGGCGGACCGTCTTGCCGGCCGCTGTCATCGTCCCGATAAGCGGAAGGGAAATCTGGCCGCCGGCGTCCACCTGAACCGTCCTGTTCAGGTTGTCGACCTGGAATACGCTGACTTCGAGTACATCGTTGGCAGACAGCGGCTGCTCGCTGCCGTTTTGTGTATTCTGCGGTGCCGGCAGATCCTTCACCATCTGTAGCGCGCCGCCCCCGGCAAGCGCCGTTGAGGACGATGTCGGCTGCAGCGCATCGACAGAGCTCGTGGACGATGATGAACTGCTCGCGCAAGCAGAGAGGGCGAGCAGTACAAGCAATGCCGGCATCTCCACGCCACTTCCCCCGAGATCGAGAATGCCCATCACAGAGCCCCACTTTTGAACAGCTTGGGCGGCCCATCGAAATGGCCCGCACAGCTGGCTCCCGGCTTCTTCGCTCGTTTTTCCGATGGCGTGAGCAACTGGTTCTGCACTATCGCGCCCGAGCTTGCGCAAACCGGCGAGACCAGACCTTGCCTAGCGGCTGACTGCGTCGTCGTCATCCTGTAGTCCAATAGCCAGTGCGGCGCCGCCACCAACCGCGCCGGCGCCCAACAGCACCGGCAAAATGCCAGGTCCGGAATTGGCAGGTCCGGTAGCAGCTTCCTGCGCATCAAGCGAGACGCACATACCGCCTTGCACCGGATTGATGCTGACGGTCGCGTTGGCCGGAACATCAAGCGCGCAATTGGCGCCGATGGCCAAAGAAGCCGATGCTTGCGGCCCGGTCATGATGCGCGCGCCTGGATAAATCGGCGCTCCCGCGCCCACCCCGGCGTAACCGCCGGCCTGCGACATCTGCACATCACCCCGGACTTGGGTGAACTGGCCGACAATGCCAGACACGGGCGCAGCGGCCAGGCACGAACATGTCTGTGCCGACTGGGCAACAGCATCGGACGCTGTAAACCAGGCACCTCCCCCGGCGAGCGTGATAAAAGCGAAGACAACCCCAACCCGATGACGCCCGGTCATTTCTACCCCCCTTCGAACCAACGACCCGCCCCCGGAACGGATCGCTTACGCACCCCTTCGATCAACAACACTCAAAGAACTCACCAGCACTCACGGTGGTCCGCCCCTCAGCGACTGACCGCTTTGTCGTCATCCTGCGTCGCCGCCAACACACCGCTGGTGACAAGCGCACCGGCGAAAATCCCTTCGGGCAGGCCAAACCCACTTGTGCCACCGGACGGCTGGATGGCCGCCGTCCGTTCTGAACCCACGAGTTTCAGACAGATGTTGCCGCCCACGCGTGAAACATCCAGACTGGAATTCGCCGGTACATTCATGTTGCAGCCGCCAACAAGTACGGATGCCGAACCCTTGGTACCGACTACCACCCGACTGCCAAGGCCGAGAGTGCTCCCCGCCTTTGCAGGACCATAGCCGACCGACTGCGAGACCATCACGTCGCCATCGGCGGAACGAATGGATCCAATCGCACTCGCCGGGCCGCGATAGGCGGCAGCGCAGCTGCAGGATACGTCCTGGGCGAAAGATGAAACCGAAGTGAAACCGCTCGCGGCAACCAACGCGCTCACTGCGGTTCTAATGATGACATTCATCCGTTTCGCCTTTCCTTCAAATCATCCCGGATATGCCAGATCAAAAGGTGGTGACATCAGCGCCTAACATTTTTTTGCCACAATTCCAACCCGTGTCGCACGATGCGGAGAAGTTTGACCTGAACAACGCGCCATTTTAGCAATTACGTATAAATAATCCCGAGCTGTCGGCGATGGATGTCTGGCCCTCCAAAGAGAAATTACGGTTCCCTTTTCATCCTGATTACACCGAGCCCAACTTGATCAAGGCCGAGCCCCCTCGAAAGCCGAGTCCCGATCTGCAATGCAGCAAGACAAGCTTAGCGCCTGCTTGAATGCCTGATCTCCTCGGCTCGAACTTCAACCGCGTTCAACTACACGCCGGCCGGTTCATCGCCTGGCGAGGCATTGAGCTTCCCTATCTGCGTCATGTAGCACTCTACGACGATCCGTTCCGAAAACTGCCGCTCCACTTTGCTTCGGCTCTCCATGCCCATCCTGTTCCTGGATGCGGCGTCCATCGTTGCGAATTCGAGCATCTTGCTTGCCAGGTCGCCTGCGTCTTTCACCTTGCACAGCAGGCCGTTGACGCCGTGGTCCACCACCTCCCTGCAGCCGGGCACATCTGACGCGATCAGCGGCTTGCCCATCGCGGCTGCTTCCAGCAGCGAGCGCGGCGTTCCTTCCCTGTAGGAGGGCAAGACGACGCAATCGGCCGCGTCCAGGAAGGGACGGACGTCGTCGGTGGTTCCGAGATACTCGACCAGGCCTTCGCCTGCCCATCGCTCGACCTGCGCACGGCTGACCGCTGTGCGGTTCTCGACATCGAGGAATCCAAGAAGCTGGAAGCGCGCGCCGGGCATGTTGCGGCGCATCTGACGAGCTGCCTCGACGAACTCGCCCACGCCCTTGTCCCAGAGAAGCCTGGCCACCAGCAGAAAGACGATCGCGCCGGACGATTGGCTTTGGCGGGGCGCCGGAGAGAAGCGAATAAGGTCGACCCCGGAGCCCGGCAGCAGCGCGGTCAGTTCCTTGCGGACTAGGCGCTCGCTGACGAACAGCATCCTGTCGTCGTCATTCTGAAAGAAGACTATTTTCGAACGGGCCAGCGCCAGCCGGTACAGGACCTTGGCAATTTTCTGGAGAAGGCCGCCACGGACGAAAACCGTGCCTAGCCCTGAAACATTGTTTATGACCGGGATGCCATTGAGGTTTGCCGCCAGCGATCCGAACACGTTGGGCTTGATGGTGAAGCCGACAAACGCCAGCGGCCTCTCGCGGCGCAGCAGGCGCCAGTAGCGCCACAGAAGCACCATGTCGCGAAACGGCGAGGTGCCGGAATTATCCATCTCGATTTCGACATACCGGCAGCCCATCGGCGGGATCAGGCGCGAATACTCGTCCCTGGGCGCCGCAACCACCACTTCATAGCCCCGCCCTTGCAGCGCCTCGATGAGGCCTTTGCGGAAATTGACGACATTCCAGGACGTGTTGATGGAGATGATTATCTTTCTTCCGATCCCAAGCATCGTCCCCGCCTCCCCCAATGCCGTTTCGCTCACCGTCTTGTATGCAGTCGTGCCCTGCCCGGCCCAAAGGTCTCGAACAGCCGCAAGATCTCGTCGTCACTGGCGAGCGATGAGATGCGGGCGAAGCAGGCGTCCCTTGCAGGCCCCAGATCCTGTGGCCGAGCGACCAGCCTCGCGACCGCGCGTGCGATGTCTTGCGGATCGTCGGGGTTGAAATCGAAAGCGGCCCCCTCGGGCATGTAGTACCTCGTGCCGCTGTCTCGCGACATCAGCACGGCACATCCCGCCCAGGCCGCCTCGATGGGAGACACCGCCGCGGGTTCAGCCCGCGATGGCAGTATCAAGAGATCATGACCGGAAAAGACCGAGATCATGTCGTCGTGGGCAATGTTGTTCTGAAACCGAAGCCGGTCGGCCACGCCAAGCGCCTGAGCCTCGCGCCGCAAGGCCTGACAGAAAGCCGTGTCGGCGTTCGTTGCCTCCTCGCCGCAGAATGTCAGGGAGAAGGGCATGGATGAAATCGCGGACAACGCCCTCAGAAGCAAACTGTGCCCCTTGCGCTCCCGGTATTTTGCCACCATCAGGATTCGAGGCGGCCACTGCAATGGCCTGCTTTCCAGGCCTTCAGTCCGGGCCGGCTCGAAAGGGCTCCCGAATGGCAGGGACATGGCATCGCCGAGCTTGGCCGGGCCAAGATTTGGCGAAAGCCGTGAGGTGAAATGCGGGATGCCTAGGCCATGAAAGACGGCTCTTCGAACCCATGTGCCACTCCATGCGCTGGGCTTGGCGTCCTCCTGGTCGTAGATGACCAGCCTGCGCCCTTGCAGAATTGAACAGAGTGCCGCGACCCTGCAAAACCATCGCGTCACTCCGCGGATGATCACCACGTCGGGGTCTTCGGCCTGCAAACGCTTCCAGTAGGAAAAGACGCCGGGAAAGGAAAAAGGCGAATTCGGAATGTTGCTCGAGCGCCGACGCATGATCATCCGGGACAGCGCGGATGGAGCCATCACGTTGGGAGAAACAAGAGCGTGATTCTCGGTGACGCTCGTTTCGACTACGTCGACCGCAACATGGTGCCCCGCCGAAGTCAGAATGCGAACCCAGGGTGCCGCATTGGTGTGGTATCTTGGCAGGCAAAACAGGTATCTCAAAACATCAGCCTTCAGATATCTTCCGCCGGGCGGATCCGCTTTTTCAACAATAGATGCGAAACCACCATCATCGCTGCATAAACCGCCGCCGATACCAGCAAGCCGGCCCAGGCGATGCCTGAAATTCCGATCCATCCGGACAAAGCCAGGCAAAGCGGAACATAGATGGCGATCGCCAGCGCCGTGATTTTCAAAAGCGGCTTCGTCCCGGCCAGGACCTGGATCAACGGATTGAGATGCATTCCAGCCAGGCCGAAGCATTCTGAAGCGAACAGAATGGCAAAGAGCAGCGAAGCTTCGGCGTAGGCCGAACCGCCAGCCAGAAGGACGATGGGGTTTTGCAGCAGCACCCCCACGACTGCCATGCCGGTGGCACCGCATGCCGAAACCACGGTGATGCGGGCGTTCAAGCGGTATAGACGAGAAGGAGGCTCTTGCCTGGACAGTTTCGCGATTTCGGGAAAGATCACCTGGTTCAAGGGACCGGTCAGCCGGGAAACCATCGTCGCCAGGCGCGATGCGAGCGAATAGGAGCCCGCGGCGACCTCTCCCAGCAGGCCCGCGACAAGGAACAATGCGAGATGCCGCCTGGCGCTCACAAGCGTCGAGAGCAGACTGGTCCCCGTGGCCATGGCAAGAAACGCCCAGAAGAAACGGCGTTTGGACCGGGAGCGAAGCGGGTTGAGCAGTTCGATGTGCTCCTGCCTGGCATAGAGCAGCATGCGAACGAACAGCGTCAGGTTGTAGAATGCGCCGACCGCTGCCAGCACGATTACATAATCCGGCAATGAGGCATCGAGGATCCAAAGGACGAGAGAGGCAACCACCACGGCAACCCCTTGCATGAGTTGATTGCCGGCAATGACGTCGTACCGGCCGTTCAGCCGAAGCACACCTTTCGGCGTACCCGAAAGACTCGCCAACAAGGTGAGGCTGTAGATAATCGCCAGAAGGCGATTATCCCGCGACACGCCAACAGCTTCTCCAAACAGCAAGATCCCGCCTATTGCCAGGACCGTGGCGAGAAGGGCGGCTGAAACATCGAGGGCAATTCCGCAAGATGCCGCCGGTCCCAGACGCAAAGGCGACCTCGCGCACAGCCTGATCACTAGCTGCCAGCTCTCGAACGTGCATAGGCCGGAAACGAACGCCACATAGGCCTGAATTACGGCGAGTGTGCCAAAATTCCCCGGACCCAGCGACCGTGCGTTGAGCGCCAGTGCAAGGATGGAGCACAACGCGGCCACTCCGCTTGCGGACGTCGTAAACGTAACGTCGCGGACAACCCGCCGCGCGCGCATCCATCCGGAAGGCTTGGCGACCGCCGTCACGTCCTCAGCCATTGTCTCGGCGCAAGGCCCGCGCCCCCTGCGGCATCACCTCGGCGGGGCCCGGTGGAAAACACTTCCGGTGCACATAAACCAAGCCAAAAATGAAAAGCGCAACGAGAACGGCTCGCTTGGCGGAGATGAAGGCGCCAAGCAGCTCCTTGCGCTGGATGTAGAATGTGAGATGGACGATGGCCACGATCAGCCCGGCCTTGAGCGTCGCGCTGCGCACATTGCGGATTATCGCCTCGAGGGCAACACACACGAGCGACAGAATGACAACGAGCAGCGGAAATCCGGCATACCCGAAATTGGCAAAGAACTCCGCCCAGATGTTTGCAGCGACGCCACCACTGTAACCCGGAAATAGGAACGGCTGAACCTGCTCGTTGTAGGTGCATCCGTCCTTGCCAAAGACCGTATCCGAGAACGGAAACAGAGAAAGAGGCACCAGCCAAAGATTCGAGCACGGCAAGGTGTAGTCATATTTCACGACCAGATCCAGGTGAGCCAATGTCACGAACTGCTCCAGCCCCACGAGAGCGGAATCGGACAATTGGTCGAATTGTATTTTCTGACCTACAAGTTCAAAATTTCCTGCTTTTATTGCTGCATATACTGCCTTGTACACTGCAAGAAAAAAGAATGCGCCAATTCCTCCAATTATGTATCTTTTCCTGATCAAAAGCAGGGAAATGTTCCTGTACCTTATGTACAAACAAGCTAAAATCGCGATGGCAACCGAAGAGCGATGCCCGATATAGAGCGTAAGCATCAGTCCCAGGCAGCTCAAGATGATGACCAGCCTGGATTTCTTCCACCCCGACAGGGCTCCGAACACCATGCCGATGATGCAGCTGTTGTAAAATACATACTGGATCCGCCCGGTAGATGACAAAACATCGGCCTTTGCGGCCGAAAAAAGTGCCGGATTTGCTATCGAAATCCCACCGAACACCACCAGCATCACAATTATTACGATCGACTCCCCCCGAACGTCGCCTTCGACTTCGAAATCTTGACGCCTTGGCATGAAGACCAGCATCGCGGCAGCAATGCAAGAAAGAGAAAGCGCAATGGCATATCCAGTGCCCGCGTGATATATGAAATCATACTTCCTTCTGCTGACATCAACATACTGAAATCCCCCGGTGACGAATGGCACAAAGTAGACCAAGCTCGACAAAAGCAACAACATTTGCGGCGTGAGCGCAAATGGCGAAACAAAATAATCTCGTTTGAGGTGCTTCACTTTCGTTCCATCGCCATCTGAATATTCGTATTGTTCTCACCCCTTAGCGGCCCAGGGACGATTTCTCCCACAGCAAGCCATACGAGTGCGCCATCCGCTCAAGCGAGAAATCCGCAGCGATGCGGTCGCGACATGCTTGCCGCCTGCTCGCCCAAGACCGGGTATCCTGAATTTCCGAAACCATAATCTCGATGGAACGCGATAACGCGTCAGGGTTCCGCGGCGGAACGATCAATCCCGTGTTGCCGACAAGCATCGCGATGTCCCCGACGTCCGTTGCCACGCATGGCGTGCCGCATGCCATCGCCTCAGCAACCACGTTCGGAAAGGCTTCGCTGCTGGAGGCCAGCACATGAATGTCGAATGCATTCATCAAACCGGCAATGTCGTCGCTCGGCCCAAGAAGCTTCACCTTGTGGCGAACATCGTAGCGCTCCAACAGCACGGCAAGCGCAGTGTTTTCAGCCGTCATACCCGGGCCGGCAAGAACACATTTGAAGGGAAGGCTCTTGTGCATCGACAGCCTGGACAGGGCAGCGAAGAGATTCTGGTGGTCCTTGTCGGGATGCCAGCGAGCGACGTTTCCGATAACGAACTGGCCATCACCTATCGACCAATCCCGACGGAGCCGCGCGCGCGCCCGGTCGTCCGGCTCGAACACGGCCAGATCGTAGCCATTCGGTATGATCGTCCAGTTCGAGCTCGAATATCCTGCATGGATGTGGCACCGCGATGCATTTTGCGAGCAACTGACAATCCGAGCCGGGATGATACCGGATATGAGAGCGCATATCCTGTCCACTGTCCTGGTCGTAAAGGAGGCCGCCCGCGGATCCAGTCCGCAATTGTGCATCCCCCAAAGAACCGGGCTGATGCCGCCAAGCCGCGCTAGGACGCCTCCGACGAGGTTGGCGTGATACATCCAGCACTGAACCACGTCCGGCCGATAGGTCGAGAACACGCGCCTGAGCGAGGCGAGCCCCTTGAGACTCAACCTTCCCTTTGGCATCGCCAGGCAGGCGAGCGGTATTTTGGCCGCGCGAAGCAACGGGCCATATTTTCCGTCACCCGAAAGCGAGACGACAAAATGGGAATGGCTGCGCTCGGCCGTGCACAGGCGGTATAGCGCTGCCTCGGCGCCGCCGTTCTCAAGTCCGGTGATGACGTGCAGGATCTTAATACGACCGCTCCTTCCCCACGGCGTTCGTGGGATCGACACCCATCGCGAGCAGGTAGGCGTCGGCCACCTTTTCGACACTGAAATCCCGCGCCCGACGCCTGACGTCTGGAGGATCAGCTTCATCAAGGGCGGCCATCACTTCTGCCGCAAAACCCTGGGCATCTCCGACCGCGGCGAGACGCCCCCACTTGCCGTCCTCGAGTATCTCGGCCGGACCGCTTTCGCAGTTGGTGCTCACCACGTTGGTCCCGCAAGCCATTGCTTCGATGATCGTGTTTGGAAATCCCTCCCTGCGGGAGGATTGAAGAAACAACGCTGCCCGCCGCATCCACGGATACGGATTCTTCGAAAAGCCGACCAGAGCGACCGAAGAATTCAGCTCGAGTTCGTCGATCAGGGTTTGAAGCGATCCCCGCAGCGGTCCTTCCCCGACAATGGCCAATTTGACGGGTCTCTTCCTCGCAATCCGCGCGAAGCTGCTTATGAGCGTGGCATGGTCCTTTGCGAAATCAAGCCGCCCAACGGCCACCAACAAAACCCTGCCATCCTCGACCGCGAAAGGATGATCGAGCGGTTCATCCGCCTGCTCTTCAACATGTTTGATGTCCAGGGGATTGTAGATCGTTTTGACGGAATTCCGGTCGACCCCGATGCTCTGGGTCAGGTCTTCCGCGACGCCATGCGATACAGTGATGATCGTGCTGGCACGACCATAGGTCAGCCGCATGAGAAATGGCAGAAACTTCTCACGAACCAGCTTCGTATCCGCGACGGTCCTGGAAAGATTACTCCTTTCGGATATCACGATCGGTATCCGGCGCAGCGAGAGCATGGACGAGACGATGCCAACGATATTGGCATGGGGTAACGCCGTCAGCATCACCCGCGGCTGCTCCCGCCTCAAATACCGGATCAAAGCCAATACGGAAAACAGCAACCGCGAGGCCCGGAGGTCCTGTATCCTTATCGTCTTCGGAACCAAAGCGAGATACTCGCCCGTCGCACACCCAAGCACCAGATCGATCGGCAAGCCGCGCCGGCCAAATTCGCTGGCCAGGGTGAGCATTGCCCGCTCGGTGCCGCCAGCACGAAGAGAGGGAATGAAGATAGCAATCCGAGCTGCTGGGTTGCCTGGCGATCTCTTGTCTTGGCGCGTGCACATCACTCGGTTCGCCACCTTTCCTGGCCGGTCACGGCGAAAGCTTTTTGCTTGCGCCTGACCGTGCGCGATGAGCGATGCTCCACCCGGATACCAGGGAGACAGCCCGTCGCGTTCGGGTCCACCAAAGCGGAGAATATCCTCGGGTGATCAATGTCTTCGCCGAAAGACATAGGCGTAGGTTTCGGCCGCATCCTTCCCAATGAGAAGCGCCGAGAGACCTAGCCAGAGGCGCCAGACAAGGAAGGCCGGCACGAAAGCGTAGAAGTATGAACTCCTCCAGAACAGATGACGCTGGACAAGCTCCAGGCCATTTTGCGCTGCGATCCTTTCCACCTCGCTCGGCAGGCATCTGTCATAGAAGGCTGGGAAGCCGTCGTGCCCCCTGCCCTTGTCCGGATAGACCGCAAACAGCAGGCGACGCTTGATCGCCTCGGGCAAGACCCGATTGAGCCTGGCGAAAACGGCGTTGCGTGAAGGCGAGAAAATGGCGACCGTGCCGCCCGGCCTTACGCAGCTGGCAATGCCGCGAAATGCGCCTTCGCCGTCGCGGACGTGCTCCAGAGTGGCCTGGCATATGACCAGATCGGCATCTCCCTTCCCCCTGAACGAAGTAAGGTCCGCCTCGATCCGCTCGTCATAGATCTCGCCCGGAGCCTTCGACAGTTCCTTGGCATCGCGGTCCACCCCGACGACAACCAGCCCCAGACGACGCTTCTCGGCTAGGCTTACAAGCGGCCTTGCTCCTCCGCCCAGATCATAGACCAGTGCGTTAGGTGTAAAGAGCACCGGTGCGATTTCCGCAGCAAAGGCGTGGTTGCCATCCACGCGCAGCCGTAGCGGCAAGGCTCGGTCCAGACACTCTGAGACCGCCACGTTCGTGCGAACAAAACCCCGCAGCAAAGACGCTATCCCGTCATCGATTTCGTGGACAAGACGTGACCTCCCCCTACCTCCGCTCAAAATAGGCCTGGTACCATTCGACGAACCGCCCGACGCCCTCCGTCACGGACGTGCCGGGACGATAGCCGACCGCCGCCTGCAGCGCCGAAGTATCGGCGAAAGTGTCAGGCACGTCGCCGGCCTGCAGCGGCAAGAGCTCCACGATGGCCTTGCGGCCAAGCGCGTTTTCAAGCGCCTCGACATAGGCGGTCAGCTTCACCGGGTTGTTGTTGCCGATGTTGAAAATGCGCCAAGGCGCGCTGCTCGTCGCAGGATCCGGATGACCGGAATCCCAGGCGGAGTTAGCGGCGGCGGGGCTGTCGCTGGTGCGGATCACGCCTTCGGCGATGTCTTCGACGTAGGTGAAGTCGCGTGTGTGGTTGCCGTTGTTGAACAGCTTGATCGGCTCGCCGGCCAGGATGTTCCTGGTGAACAGGAACAGCGCCATGTCGGGACGCCCCCAAGGGCCGTACACTGTGAAGAAACGCAAGCCCGTGGTCGGCAGCCCGAACAGGTGGCTGTAGCTGTGCGCCATCAGCTCGTTGGCGCGCTTGGTTGCGGCGTAGAACTGCAGCGGATGGTCGGCCGGGCGATGCTCGGAAAACGGCATGTCGGTATTGGCGCCATAGACGCTCGACGTGCTGGCATAGGTCAGGTGGCCGACACGGCTGTTGCGGCAGGCCTCCAGCATGTTGGCGTAGGCGATAATGTTGCTCTCGACATAGGCGTGCGGGTTTTCAAGGCTGTAGCGGACGCCGGCCTGGGCGGCGAGATGGATCACCCTGTCGAAGGCGTGATCGGCAAAGCAGCCGTCCACCACGTTTCGCTCTGCGAGATTACCGTGGATGAAATGGTAGCCCGCATTGGTGTTGCGGCTTGCTTCGGCCAGAAGCCGCAGCCGCGCCTGCTTGATCTGCGGATCATAGTAGTCGTTGATGCTGTCTATGCCGACGACCTCGTCGCCGCGTTCGAGCAGCCGCCTGGCGACGTGATAGCCTATGAAGCCGGCAGCGCCGGTGACCAGAACCTTCATCAGAACCGCCCGTCCGTAACATCCCTGGGGAACAGACCCTTGATGTCGTAGACGACGCTAGGGTCCTTGCAAAGCGCCCGAAGACCGGCAACGCCCAGGGTGTGAAACTGCCCGTGCCCCACGGCGACGACAACGCCATCGTAACGCGCGGCGGGCATCTCTTTAACGCTCGTTACGCCAAAGGCGCGCGCGCATTCCTGCGCATCGACCCAAGGATCCCAGATATCGATGCCGGCATTGTACTGCCTCAGCTGCGCGACAATGTCGGCGACCTTGGAGTTTCTCAGGTCCGGACAGTTTTCCTTGAAGGCCGCGCCCATGACCAGAATCCGGCTGCCAACGACAGGTATGCCCTTGCGCATCATAAGGCGGGCCGTCTGGTCCGCTGCATGCCGGCCCATGCCGTCGTTGATGCGGCGACCGGCAAGAATCACCTCGGGATGATAGCCGAGTTCTTGAGCCTTGTGGGTCAGATAATAGGGATCGACGCCTATGCAGTGGCCGCCGACGAGACCAGGGCTGAAGCGCAGGAAATTCCATTTGGTGCCGGCCGCTTCCAGCACCTCCGACGTGTCGATGCCCAGTTTGCCGAAGATCAGCGACAATTCGTTCATCAAGGCGATATTGAGATCGCGTTGCGTGTTCTCGATGACCTTGGCTGCCTCGGCGACCGCGATGCTCGATGCACGATGCGTGCCGGCGGGAATGATCGAGGCATAGAGGGCGTCGATGGCGTCCGCCACCTCCGGCGTGGAGCCGCTGGTCACCTTGACGATCGTCTGAAGCCGGTGCTCGCGGTCGCCGGGGTTGATGCGCTCAGGGCTGTAGCCCAGGAAGAAGTCTTCGTTGTAGCGCAGCCCCGAATGTTTCTCGATCAGCGGAGCACACACCTCTTGCGTACAGCCGGGATAGACGGTCGATTCAAAGATTACCACCGCACCGGGGGAGATCACCTCGCCGACCGTGGCGGACGCCATGACAAGGGGCTTCAGGTCCGGCCGGTTGGCCCTGTCGATCGGAGTGGGGACAGTGACGATGAAAACTCCGCAATCCCGCAGATCGGCCTTGTCGCTGGTGAACCGCAGCCGCGTGGCGGCATCGATTTCATCTCTGCTGGCCTCAAGCGTGTGATCCTCGCCACGCCTCAGCGCATCCACGCGCGATTGGCTGATGTCGAAGCCGACGACGTCCCTGATCGCTCCGAGGGCCACCGCCAGCGGCAAACCCACATAGCCAAGCCCGATGACAGCTATTTTCCTGGAGCCGAGGTCCATTTGCTTCCTGTCCGGCAAGCCTTAATCAGCCACGGCCTCCGCTATCGCGCACCATGGCCGGTAATCATCGTCTTGATGGTTCTGAGGGTGATGAGAACATCAAGCCAAGGCGAGAAGTTCTTTATGTAGTAAAAATCGTAGTGTAATTTCTCCATCACATCGTCGACCGCCGCAACATGCCCCTGGTTTACTTGCGCCCACCCGCTCACACCTGGCCTGACGATGTGCCGGTAGCGATAGAACGGCAATTCCGCCTCATACCAGTGCGACAGGACGACAGCCTCGGGCCGTGGCCCGATCCAGCTCATTTCGCCGCGCAGGATGTTGATGGCCTGCGGCAGCTCGTCGATCCTGAACTTGCGTAAAAAACGCCCTATCCGGGTGATGCGATCGTCGTCACGTTTCGTGATCGCCTTGTCCTTGTCGCTGCCAATGCCGGCTTGCTGCCTCATCGAACGAAACTTGTAGACCGTGTAGATCCGGCCCCTGTAGCCAATGCGGGGCTGGCGAAACAGCACCGGGCCCTCCGAGTCCAGCCGGATCAGCAGCGCGATCAACACCACGAAAGGTGAAAGAGCCACGACCATGACAAGCGCGGAGATCCAGTCGATTGCCTGCTTGATCTTGAGATAGGCCTGGTTCGGATTGAGCGAGCCGAGCGTGTTTTCCGACAGGTGTTCGATCTCGACGCGGCCGGTCAGCGATTCGCTGACCTGCTTGACGTGGTAGACCGGCGTGCCCGAAAGGGCCCGGTCCGCGATGTATCGTTCCCATTCGGCGTCAAGGTCGGCCCGCAGATCGACAACCACGCCATTCGCCCGTTCGATGACGGTGCCAGGCGAAGTGATCCAGAACCAATGCACTCCCGGCAGTGTCCTTAGGCGCTCTACGTTCCCGCCGGGAATGACGACCAGCCGGTACGGTTCGAGATGCCGCGTTATGATGCTCAGGCCAAAATACCAGAGCGTGGACTGGGTGAAGCTGGCAGCCGCCTGAAACCGGCTGTACTCGAAACGAAAAAAGAAAATAGTCAGGAAAACAAGCCCGTAGGACAGCACAAATGTCGGCAGGATGTAGCTGGCAGCGGCCACGCCGGGGAAATTCCCGATACGCCGATAGGCAAGGAAGCCTGCTACATGCGCAATGACCGCGGCAGCGACGGTTACCTGGAGATTGGCGACGTAGACCGCATCGGGTTTGAAGGCGATCCGGATGAGGGCCGGCGCGACGATCGCGAACGTCAGTCCGCCAATAAGTTGAAAGCGAATTCTGAACAGGAAGTGCCGGCTTCCGACAAGAGTTGATGTTGCGACATTCAACTTCTTCCCCCCTCGAAGCTGCCATGTCGGCGATTGCCATTGCAATAATGCGCTTGGCTTGGCCGTTCATTCGCAAAGCGGAATCGGGCCTCTCGCTACTGGCTGTTCGACTCAGTCGAAGATCAAGAGCTACGACACTGTAACGATACCAGCAAGTATCTATTTACACTGTAGCAATCGGCAGGATTTTTTATCAATCGCGTCGCTGAATGCGGTTCAAAAGCTATCGCTAATAAATTGGCTTACTGCCCGCCATCGAGAATGTCTGGACGCATGAAGGTAAATGGATGTTCGTATCTCTGGTGACTGGCTGGCTGCTTGGCCAAGACCTCCCAGTCACATCCGTCCGACCTGGATGAACCAGGTTCTTCCCCGGAATGTCTCAGTGGATCGCTAGTTCAGTTGCGCTTCAGCAGCGACCAGACGGCGGGCACCAGGCTTGCGGCCAGGGCAACCTTGATCAGATCACCGACGATGAACGGCACGACCCCGAACTGCCAGGATTTTTCCGGACCGATGAGCATCGCCAGCCAGGCAAAACCCATGGCCATCATGACGAACTCGGCAACCAGCATCGCGTTGAAAAGCTTGATCGGATGGCGATCCCAGCCGCGATCGGCGGCCCAGCCGGCAATCGCCGCCATGACCACGAAGCCGGCGAGATAGCCGCCGGTCGAGCCGAGCATGTAGGCAATGCCAATTCCCTTTTCCGGCGTGCTCTGGAAGACCGGGAAGCCCATCGCGCCCTCGGCCATATAGAGCAGCAGGGTGGCGACGCCGAGCCGCAGGCCGAAAGCGGCCCCGATCAGCAGGACGGCGAGCGTCTGCATCGAAATATCGACTGGCCCCAGAACCACCTTGGTCTTGGCCGACAGGGTCAGGAGCAATGTCCCGGCTATCGCCAGGAAGAACTGCGTTGCCAGCCGCGCCGCGCCATCTTGCGGCAGAGCCAGAGAAACAAGCGGGCGCATCGTCGTTGCAGTTGCCATGGTCTTCCCCATCCGAGTGCCGCCATCCGATGATCGCGGTCTTGCGTTTTCCTATATTGGCTTGCGTGCTATGCGGCAATCGGTTTTGCCATTCCCGCAACAGGCATCGACACCGTCATGGCCCTCGAATTCGATACCAGCTTCGATCCCTGCTACGGCGGGGGCGTCAGCGTCGCGCCCGACGTGCAGCGCGTCACGGCCCGAAATCCAAGTCCCTTCACCTTTCACGGCACCAACAGCTACATCGTCGGACGCGATACGCTGGCAGTGATCGATCCGGGGCCGGATGACGAAGCTCACCTTCGCACCTTGCTCGACGTCATCGCCGGCAGGCCGGTCAGCCACATCTTCGTCAGCCACACGCATCGCGACCATTCCCCGCTGGCGGCACGGCTGAAGCAGGAGACCGGAGCCCAGGTGATGGCGGAAGGGCCGCACCGGCCGGCAAGGCCATTGCATATTGGCGAGATCAACGCGCTCGATGCCAGCGCCGATACCGCTTTCGTTCCCGATCTCGCGCTGCCGGACGGCGCGCTGGTCGCCGGCGACGGCTGGGCAATCCGCACGGTCCTGACCCCCGGCCATACCGCCAACCACGCGGCATTCGCGCTGGAGGGCACCGGCATCCTGTTTTCGGCCGACCACGTCATGGCGTGGGCGACCTCCATCGTCGCGCCGCCGGACGGGGCGATGGCGGACTACATGGCCTCGCTGGACCGGCTGATCGAACGCGGCGACCGCCTGCTGCTGCCCGGCCACGGCGGGCCGGTGACGGCACCGCGTGGCTTCATGCGCGGGTTGAAGACCCATCGCAAAATGCGCGAACGGGCCATATTTGAGCGGATCCGCGCGGGCGACCGCACGATCGCAGACATGGTCAAGGCGATCTACAGGGATACCGACCCGCGGCTGCATGGCGCCGCCGGGTTGTCGGTGCTTGCCCATCTGGAGGATCTGGTGGCGCGCGGCCTGGTCGCGACAGACGCCGCGCCGGCCATAGACGGCATTTTTAGGCCAGCCCCTTAGGCCCGAGCATCTATTCGGCCGGAGCCGCGCCGACCTGGCCGGCGACTTCCTGGTCCAACTCCGCCAGAAAGTCGGTGATGCGCGCAGCGTTGTCGCCGAGGTCGTAGCGGCCGTAGCGGGAAGCCGACCGCATGTCGACGAGAACCGTATCCCCGTCGTCCGTGATGCGAATTGCCACGTCTGCGGGGAGGCCCAACACGAAGCTCCTGGCGACAGCGGTAATCGTCACGTCGCTTTGCCCGGCGAGTTCGGGATAGGGTCCGGTAAGATCCCAATTGCGGCGGTCGAGCACGGTTTCAACGGCAGTGACGACGGTCTCGAACGGCAGGTCGTAGCTGCGCGCGGTGACAAGCGGATAGCTGTCGGTCTGCAACCGCTGCTCGCCGGGCGTCGGCGGCGAGAGCACGTTCATGTCCTTCGTGCGACCGGTGACGTCGAGTGCCGGCGGTTCGTCGAAATCGGTTGAAATATCCCTGAGCGGCGGAAAGATTGTCGCCCAATAGGCGGCGATGCCATAGGGGGTCAGCACCAGCACTGCCAGCAAGACGCCGACCGTGATGTCGCGGCCGCCATAGTCGCCAAAATTCCACACCCTCGAGAAGGCAAATCCGGCGAACAGCAGCGCCAGCGCCGCCAACAGCGCGACGATAGCCAACACCCACAGGAACACCGGCGTTTCAACGAGGTTGAAATAATGGCCGACGAACACGGTCAGCAAAAGCACCGCCGAAAAAGCAGCGGTGCGCCGCGACCATCCGGCAGCCTTCGACGTTTGCCGTTCCGAAATGCTGACCATGTTTCTCTGCGTCATCCCAAGCCGAAGAAGACTTAGCGCATGGCCACCAAAATCGGAATCGATTTTCGAGGAGGATCGTGCGCCAGTTGGAAATGCTATCGTGCCCTGCCGGAAAGGTGCACGTCGCTGCACTGTCCTTTTACGACCGCATCAGGCCGAGACACGCAATATCGCGTCAATCCGTCGGCAAGCGGTAGTCCCTGAATTGCTGGCGCAAGGTGATCTTCTGGATCTTGCCGGTGGCGGTGTGCGGAATTTCGCCGACGAAGGCGACGTCGTCGGGCATCCACCATTTGGCCACCTTACCGTCGAGAAAACCAAGGATATCGGTTTTGGTCGGTTCCTTCCCCGGCTTGCGGACAACCACCAGCAAAGGCCGCTCGCCCCATTTCGAATGAGGGACGCCAATGGCGGCTGCCTCGGCGACATCGGGATGGCCGACGGCCAGATTCTCCAGGTCGATGGTCGAAATCCATTCGCCGCCGGACTTGATGACGTCCTTGGCGCGATCGGTGATCTGCATATAGCCGCCAGCGTCGATGTGGGCGACATCCCCGGTATCGAACCAGCCATCCTCGTCGAACTGCTCCGAGCCGGCGCCGCCGTAGTAGGCGCTGGCCACCGCGGGGCCGCGCACCTTCAGCCGCCCGAATGTCTTGCCGTCCCAAGGCAGCGCGTTGCCTTCGTCGTCCGTCACCTTCATCTCGACGCCGAAGGGCGGGTAACCCTGCTTGCCCTGGACATCGAGCCGGGCGTCACCCTTAAGGCCTGCATAGTCCGGCTTCAGCGTACACAGTGTGCCGAGCGGCGACATTTCGGTCATGCCCCAGGCGTGGACGACCTGGACATCGTAATTGTCCTGGAATTTCTTGGTGATGATGCGTGGGCATGACGAGCCGCCGATGACAACCTTGTTGAGGTAGGGCAGCTTCCTGCCGGTCTCCTCCAGATATTGCAGCAGCATCATCCACACGGTCGGCACGGCGGCACTGAAGGTTACTTTCTCGGTGTCGAGCAATTCATAGATGGAGGCGCCGTCCATCTTGCAGCCCGGCATGACAAGCTTGGCGCCGATCATCGGTGCGCTCTGGCCAAGGCCCCAGGCATTGGCGTGGAACATCGGAACCACCGGCAGGATCGTGTCGCGCGAAGACAGGCCCATCGCGTCGGGCATGGCGGCGATCATGGCGTGCAGGACATTCGAGCGGTGACTGTAGACGACGCCCTTTGGATCGCCAGTGGTTCCAGACGTATAGCACATGCCGGCGGCGGTGCCTTCGTCGAAGCTCTTCCAGGCGAAATCGCCATCGGCCTCGTCGAGCCATTCCTCGTAGGCGACGACGTTGGGCAGCATGGTCTGCGGCAGATGCGCCCTGTCGGCCAGCACGATCACCTGTTTCAGGGACTTGACCGCGCCGGCGATCTTCTCGAGCAAAGGGAGGAAAGTCAGGTCGACAAAGACCGCCTTGTCTTCGGCATGGTTCATGATCCAGACGATCTGCTCGGGAAACAGCCGCGGGTTGAGCGTGTGATAGATCGCGCCGATGCCCATGATGCCATACCAGGCCTCGATGTGGCGCGCCGTGTTCCAGGCCAGCGTCGCAATGCGGTCGCCCAGCCGATAGCCGTCACGCTCCAGGCGCTGGGAGACCTTCAGGGCGCGACGATGGATGCTGGCGTAGGTTGTGCGCACGATCGGACCTTCGATCGAGCGCGATACGATCTCTCGCGCGCCATGCTGCCGCTCTGCGTTGTCGATAAGCTTATGGCAAAGAAGCGGCCATTCCTGCATCAGCCCCAGCATTCGTTCCTCCCTTACGCTCCTCGCTTTTGTTGCCATTGTGAAGCGAACCGGTGGATTGTCCAGCCACCGCCGGTGGCGAACGAAATCCGAATGCCGGTCGCGCAGGCAAGCGATCGAGTCGTGTCTTTTCTTGGAGGTCCGAATGCCTGGCGCTCATGTCATAGGACCGGCGGCCTTGAAATCCATTATATCAGAGAAGTCTAAATTACTCGACCGAGAGGAGAATCCGCCACAATCCGGCCATCGTCGGCATTAAGTTTCGCTAATGGGCAAAGGGGTGCGATTGGCGACTGAAAGAGGTTCGCATGGACACGCAGCTCGACGATAAGGCACTGGAAAGCACGCTTGCCGAAAGCCTGGGCGATCTGGTGCCGGACACAAAGACTGTTTCCGAAGATGAATTTGTTGAAGTTGTCGGCGGTGCGCTCGAAGCGGTGGGCGGCACGCTGCTGTTCAAGATGTGCGTCCAGAACGAAGGGGAAGGCGAGCACGTCGCCGCGGCATCCGTGGGCGATGGCGGCAATCGTCAATTCCTGCTGCTCACCTTGCCGACCGGCGGCGGCCACTTGAAAGTCGAGACCGCATCCAGGAGCAGCAATCCCGTGGCCGGTATCGCGGCCGCCTATGCCGGCCTGATGGACGCGTTCAGAACCGCGGCCTGAGCCTCGCCGGACAAGGTCATCGCTAAAAATGCCGTCGGCAGCGCCCACGGCTGGAGATTGATTGCGGATTGCTGGCGACCGTCGGCCTTGCGCAAACCACCTCGTCGACACACTTAAAGCTGAGACGAGGAGAAACAGCATGGACAAGATCGCCAACCCGGCACCCGGCTTCCAGCGCAACCCCGATAAGGTCATCACCGTCGAACCGTATAAGGGCACCGTCACCGTGCGTGCAGGCGACACTGTTATCGCCTCATCGACGAACGCCAAGGTGCTGACGGAAGCGCCCTATCCGGCCGCCTTTTACATCCCGTTCGCAGACATCGATTTCAACAAGCTGAGCGGCACGCAATCCTCCACCCATTGTCCCTACAAGGGCGACGCAAGCTACTGGAGCGTGCTGCCTGCCGCCGAGGCAGGCAAGGATGCGATGTGGGCCTATGAGCAGCCTTTCGACGAAATGGCTGAAATCCGCAACCACGGCGCGTTCTACGCAAGCAAGGTCAGCATCGAAGCCAAGCCAGCTTGAACGGACGAACGAGGAGGCCGGACCTGCCGTCCTGCCGATCAGTCGGTGGTGCCGTTATTGCCGAAGCCTCCGGCATCATCGAGCCGCACGAAGGTCAGTCCCTTCTGCTTGAGCGCCAGCAGGCCCTGCACGACGCCCTCCCCGGCGGCATGGGTCGGCTGGTTGATATGGGCGATGATGACGTCGCCATCCTTGGCCGCTTCTATGCGCCTTGTGGTTTCCCTGGCGCCGAGCAGCGAACCGCCGTCGCCATTGATCGAGAAGCCGGCGATCTTGAAGCCCAGCTTGCGGATCATGGCGATCGCCGACGGACTATACTCCGCGGTCGCGCCACGAAACCATTTCGGCGCTGGCTCGCCAGTCCCGGCCAAGGCGACGGCGCCCGACTCGACCTCGGCCAGAACCGCTTCCGGACTGCCGGCGCTGCGTATGCCATAGATCTTCTGCGGCGTGTCGACGGCCGGGATGTGATGGCCGCCGTGGTTTTCCAGTTCGAACAGGTCGGGATGCGCCCGCATGATCTCGACGGCGGCGGCGTTCCGCTTCAGCCAGATGCCGGTGACGAAGATGGTCGCAGGTATCCTGTTTTCCACCAGCGCCGAGAGGATGCGGTTGTCGGTCCGTCCGCCGCAGGCATCGAGGGTCAAGGCAATGCGCCCGGTTCCACCTGCATCCGGCTTGATGTGCAGGATGGGTTCGACCAGCGATGCGGCATGGCCGCTGGACACGACGGCCAAAGACATGGCGACAATGCAGAGATTTTTTTGCAGCAGGCGCATCAAATCCAATTCCAATCGGGCGTTTCACGCAGGCATCCCAAGACCCGCATGAAGGCGAAAATCGGAGCTGGATAGCAGAAAAGCACCAGACGCGACAATCTGACCGTCTTGCGGCAGTTCCTCGTTCCGATCGGCGGCAGGCGCTCAGCCGCGGCCCGCCTTTGCCACCTGAACGGCCGCCTGCGCGGCCGCCAACCTGGCGATCGGCACGCGGTAGGGCGAACAGGACACATAGTCCAGTCCGACCTCCTCGCAGAAGCGGATGGAGGCCGGATCGCCGCCATGCTCACCACAAATGCCGAGCTTGATCCCTGGCCGCGCCGCCCTGCCCTTCTCGGCGGCCATGCGCACCAGTTCGCCGACGCCATGGATGTCCAGCGATACGAACGGATCCTGTTCGATGATGCCTTTCTGGCGATAGGTCTCCAGGAACGAGGCCGCGTCGTCGCGCGAGATGCCGAATGTCGTCTGGGTTAGGTCGTTGGTGCCGAAAGAGAAGAACTCGGCCGATTCAGCGATGACATGGGCGCGGATCGCCGCGCGGGGGAGCTCGATCATGGTTCCAGTCAGGTAGTCGATCTTGACGCCGCTTTCGTCCATGACGCTCTTGGCCACCGCATCGATGCGCGCCTTGACATAGTCGAGTTCCTTCACAAGCCCGACCAGCGGCACCATGATCTCGGGTACCACCAGCGCGCCGGCCTTGCGGCCAGCCTCGACGGCGGCTTCGAAAATGGCGCGCGCCTGCATCTCGGCGATCTCGGGATAGGACACAGCAAGCCGGCAGCCGCGATGGCCGAGCATCGGGTTGAATTCGTGCAGCGCCTCGGTGCGCTGCCTGAGCTTGTCCGGCGCAACATTCATCGCCGCCGCGACTTCGGCTATCTCGGCCTCGGTCTTGGGCAGGAATTCGTGCAACGGCGGATCGAGCAGGCGGATGGTCACCGGCAGACCGGCCATGATCTCGAACAGCTCCAGGAAATCCGCTCGCTGCATCGGCAGCAGCTTGGCAAGCGCGGCGCGCCGGTCCTTTTCGGTGTCGGCCAGGATCATCTCGCGCATGGCGATAATGCGGGCGCCATCGAAGAACATGTGTTCGGTGCGGCACAAGCCGATGCCTTCGGCACCGAAGGAGCGCGCCATGCGCGCATCGAGCGGGGTTTCGGCGTTGGTGCGCACTTTCATGCGCCGCACCGCATCCGCCCATTCCATGATGGCGGCGAAATCGCCGGAAAGCTCGGGCTGGAGCATCGCTACGGCGCCCTTGAGCACCTGCCCGTTGCCGCCGTCGATGGTGATGATGTCGCCCTTGCGGAAGGTCTGCCCCATCGACATCAGCGTAGCTGCCTTATAGTCGACGCGCAGCGAACCGGCGCCCGAAACGCACGGCTTGCCCATGCCGCGCGCCACGACGGCAGCATGGCTGGTCATGCCGCCGCGCGTGGTCAGGATGCCCTCCGCCGCATGCATGCCGTGGATGTCCTCGGGACTGGTCTCGACACGCACCAGGATAGCCTTGCGTCCTTGTGTCTTGAGATCCTCGGCGTCCGCGGAGGAAAAGACGATTTCGCCGGTGGCGGCGCCTGGAGACGCCGGCAGGCCGACACCGATGACGTCGCGTGCGGCCTTCGGATCGATGGTGGGGTGCAGGAGCTGGTCGAGCGAGGCGGGATCGATGCGGGCGACCGCTTCCTCTTTCGAGATCAAGCCGTCCCTGGCCATCTCGACGGCGATCCTGAGCGCCGCCTTGGCGGTGCGCTTGCCGGACCTCGTCTGCAACATCCACAATTTGCCGCGCTCGATGGTGAATTCGAGGTCCTGCATGTCGCGGTAGTGCTTTTCCAGCCTGTCCGAGATGGTGACGAAGGACTGGAAGGCGTCCGGCATCAGTTTCTGCAATGACGGCTTGTCGGAGCCGGCGGCGATGCGGGCCGCCTCGGTGATGTTCTGCGGCGTGCGGATGCCGGCGACGACGTCCTCACCCTGCGCATTCACCAGGAACTCGCCATAGAGCTGCTTTTCGCCGGTCGACGGATTGCGAGTGAAGGCGACCCCGGTGGCCGAAGTTTCACCCATGTTGCCGAACACCATGGCCTGGACATTGACCGCCGTGCCCCAGCTTTCGGGAATATCGTGCAGGCGCCTGTAAGTGATGGCGCGGTTGTTCATCCAACTCGAGAACACGGCACCGATCGCCCCCCAGAGCTGTTCGTGCGGATCCTGCGGGAACGGCCTGCCGAGCTCCTCTTCGACCTTGGCCTTGTAGAGCGCGATGACGCCTTGCCACTCGATAGCTGTCAGTTCCGTGTCGAGTTCATGGCCGAGGCTGGCCTTCTGATCCTCGAGGATCTCCTCGAACACCTCGTGGTCGAGCCCCATGACGACATCGGAATACATCTGGATGAAGCGCCGGTAGCTGTCATAGGCAAAGCGCGCATCGCCGGAATCGGCGGCCAGCGCCTCGACGGTTTCGTCGTTGAGGCCGAGATTGAGCACGGTGTCCATCATGCCAGGCATCGAGGCGCGGGCGCCGGAGCGCACCGACACAAGCAGCAGTTTCGACGGATCGCCGAAACGGCGGCCGGTGAGCCGGCCGATATGGTCCAGCGCCACGGCGACGTCCGCTTCAAGCCCTGCCGGATAGGCGCGGCCGTTGGCATAGTAGGCGTTGCAGACCTCCGACGTGATGGTGAAGCCCGGCGGCACCGGCAGGCCAAGGCTACACATCTCGGCCAGATTGGCACCCTTGCCGCCCAACAGATTCTTGTCGCCAGCCCGGCCTTCGGCCGCACCATCGCCAAAGGTGAAAACCCACTTGGTCATGCTTTGCTCTCCGGTTGCAGGAGATTGGAAAGATTGACGAAACAGAAAGCCCCGCCATATCCCGACTTTCGACGGATATGATGCTGCAATGCGAAAGGCAAGGCGTCGGCAAAGCCGTTTGGCCGCTACAATCGATTAAGCAAAAGCTGCGGCAAAAGGACTTGCCAGTGCAACGGTCCAAGACTAGAACATACAGGGAACGAAGAGGTGCATCATGAAGCTCACCGGAAAACTCGACTATCTGGAACTGCCGGCAACCGGCGCGACGCTGGACAGTGTGAAAGCCTTCTACAGCGCCGCCTTTGCCTGGTCGTTCACCGACTATGGCCCGACCTATTCGGCCTTTAGCGAGGGACTGGACGGCGGTTTCCAGGCCGACAGCGGCGACGCCACCGCCAAGCCGTTGCCGGTGCTCTATTCCCAGGATCTGGAAGAGACGCTGGCCGCCGTCGAGAATGCCGGCGGCACGATCATCAAACCGATCTTTTCGTTTCCGGGCGGCAGGCGGTTCCACTTTGCCGACCCGGCTGGAAACGAGATGGCGGTGTGGGGAGAATAGGCGGCACGACCGGCGCATGAGACGACCGTCGCCAACGGAGTCGTGGATCAGCAGGAAAGTCGCAATCTCCAGGCATTGAGCTTTCCACCGGCACAGCCTATAAGGCCGCGCGCAGTCGACGCATGTCAGCTGCTGGGGCGTCGCCAAGTGGTAAGGCATCGGTTTTTGGTACCGACATTCCCAGGTTCGAATCCTGGCGCCCCAGCCAAGCGCGCAAGGTCCGTTCCGGACACATAGGTTACGGTTTATACCGGAGACATGTTGTTGGAGCAGAATGAGAATCTATTCCGTCGCCGAGCGGATTGCCTTTGTCGTCACGCTCCTGGCCGTCCTCGTTCTCGCGCTGCTGCCGGCACATCGCCTCAAGCAATTCGGAATCGATATCGGCTTCCATTATGACAAGCTCAATCACGCCAGCGCATTCGCCGTGCTGGCTTTCCTGGGCAGCCTCGGCTGGCCGCGGCACAAGCCGGCGCTGATCGTCTTCCTCGCCTTTGTCGGCGCTGCCATAGAAATTCTCCAGGGCACCACGGCGATAGGCCGCGATTTCGACGTGCTCGACTGGGTTGCCGATTGCATTGGCATTGCATGCGGTCTGCTGGCCGCGATCTGGGCGACCTGGATCGTGCAACGCGCAAGGTGAGAAGAAGCCGAACCGACTGCCTTACCGCGAAAGACAACGCTCAAAATCAGGCTTCAGCACGGCACGTTGAAGGTGAAGTCAGCTTGCCTCGCGCATGGCTTCGGCTGCCTGCAGATCGACCGAAACGAGCTGGCTGACGCCCTGCTCGGCCATGGTCACCCCGAACAGCCGGTCCATGCGCGCCATGGTGATCGGATTGTGGGTGATGATGACGAAGCGCGTCTCGGTGGTCTTGGCCATCTCGTCCATCAGATTGCAGAAGCGTTCGACATTGTGGTCGTCGAGCGGCGCATCGACCTCGTCGAGCACGCAGATCGGCGCCGGGTTGGTGAGGAACACGGCGAAGATCAGCGACATCGCCGTAAGCGCCTGTTCGCCGCCGGACAGCAGCGTCATGGTCTGCGGCTTCTTGCCGGGCGGACGGGCAAGGATTTCAAGCCCCGCCTCAAGCGGATCCTCGGATTCGATCAGCTGCAATTCCGCCGTGCCGCCGCCGAAGAGATGCGAAAACAGCCGCTGGAAATGGCCGTTGACCACGTCGAAGGCCGCGAGAAGCCGCTCGCGGCCCTCGCGGTTGAGGCTCTGGATCGCTTGCCGGAGCTTGCGGATCGCCTCGATAATGTCCTCGCGCTCCGAGACGATGGTCTCCAGCCGGTCCGAAAGCTCCTTCTGCTCTTCCTCGGCGCGCAGGTTAACGGCGCCGAGCCGCTCGCGCTCGATCTTCAGCCTGTCGAGCTGGCGCTCGATCTCGGCCGTTTCGGGCATCGGATCGTCCGCTTCCAGCCCGGTATGGCGGATGACCAGATGTGGCGGCGTGTTCAGCGTCTCCTGGATGCGCGCCTCGACCTCCAGCCGGCGCTCGTCGGCTGCGGTCAAGCGCTCCTCGGCGCGGACACGAGTCTCGCGCGCCTCGGCCAGCGACTGGATGGCGCCGGTGGCCGCCTTGTCCAGTTCGGCCTGCCTGTTCTCCGCTTCCTGCAGACGGTCGGCTGCCGCCTTGCGCAAGGTCTCGGCTTCGGTGAGCTGTGACAGCAAGGCGCGCCGCTTGGCATCGATCTCGTCGGGTGCGTCGGCCAATCTCTCGCGTTCGGCCTCGGCCTCTGACTTGCGTTCGCCCAGCGAGGCGATCTGCGTCGAAGCGTTCTCGGCGCGCTCCAGCCAGTTGCTGCGCTCGGCGCCGATCGCATCGAGCCGGCGCGAACGCGCCTCGGCCTCCCGCCGCAACCCTTCATGGACGGCACGCGCATCGGCGAGCGTGGCGCGGTCGCGGGCGACATTGGCCGAGGATTGCTCGAGCTGTATCTGCAGGTCGCCGAGATCGGGCGCGTCCTGCAGCAGCATTTCCGCCTCAGCAAAGGCGGCCGAAGTTTCTTCATGACTGTCGACAATACGGGCGCGGGCCTCGTCCAGGGCGGCGCGCCGGCTCGCCAACTCGCCGCCGGCCTTTTCGGCTTCGGCCAGCGCGTTGCGGGCGGCGTCCAGCCCGTGCTGGGCGTCGCGTCCGGCCTGACGCGCGGCGCGCTCGGCCTCGCTGGCCTCGCGAAGCGACTGTTCGGCCTGTGCGAGCACCGCCTCGGCCTCGCGCAGCACAAGCGTCGCCTGCACCGCTTCGGCATCGAGCTCGGCCAGCCGGTTCTTTTGCGCCAGGCGTTGCGCGGCCGCGGTCGGCGCGTCGGCGCTGGCGGTCAGCCCGTCCCACCGCCACAGCGCGCCCTCAGGGCTGACCAGCCTCTGGCCGGGCGCGAGCAGCCCTTGCAGGCGGCGGCCGTCGGCGGCTTCGACAATGCCGATCTGCGCCAGCCGGCGGGCAAGCTGCGCCGGGGCACGTACCACGCTGGCCAGGCTCTTGATGCCTTCGGGAAGCGCGGCGTCATCGGCCTGGATCGCGCTCTCGCCCCAATGCACCGGGGCGCTGCGGTCGAGCGGCACGTCAAGGTCCTCGCCGAGGGCGGCGCCCAAGGCCGTCTCATAGCCGCGCTCGACGCTGATCTGTTCCAGCACGGACGGGAAGAGATCGCCGCTGGCTGCGTTCAGGATCTTGGCCAGCGTGCGGGCTTCGGTTTCGATGCGCGCCAGTTCGGCCCTGGCGTCCTGTAATGGCGGGCGGGCGGCATTTTCGGCGGCGCGCGCCTCGGCGACCGCCTGTTCGGCGGCAATCGCGCCGGCCTCGCTCTCTTCGAGCCGCGCCAGCGCGTCCTCGACCAGAAGTCGCTTCTCGGCCGGGTCGGGCAGGCCCGCGACTTTGGAGAGTATTTCCGACAATTCGCGGTCGACATCGGCGAGTTGGCGGGCGAAACGGTCCCGACGCTCGGCGGTCTCGCGCAGCGTCCGCTCGACCTGATTGCGCGAAGCGGCGGCCTCGGCCCGCTCGGCGGTAAGTGCTGCAAGCCTGGCTTCGCTCTGCGAGAGCGTCGCGGCTGCCTGTTCGAAGGCGGCGCGGGTGGTTGCTTCACGCTCGGCCGCGCCGGCATTTTCGGAGTTGAGCGCTGCTTCCTCGGCGCGCAGGCGTTCGAGGATATCCGCATTGTCGCGCACCATGCGCTCCTCGCGGGCGATGTCACCGTCGAGCTGCTGGAGCCGGCGCTCGAGTTCCGCCTGACGGGCGCGGATGCGGCCGGCTTCTTCCTCGATCTGCGATCTGGCGATCGACAGGCGCTGGAAGGCCGCGGCCGCCGCAGCTTCGGCGTCACGCAAATCGGGCAGCCGATGCGCGCCGATACCTTGCTCCCTGGCGGCCGCCATCTGGGCGGCGGCGCGGTCGCCAACCAGGGCGGTGGCGACGGCCAGCGCCGAACGTGCCTCGCCTTCCTGGGCCTTGGCCAGCGTCCAGCGCAGATGGAGCAGCGTCGCCTCGGCCTTGCGGATGTCGGCCGACAGGTTCTTGAAGCGGGAGGCCTGGCGTGCTTGGCGCTTCAGGCTTTCGATCTGGCTTTCCAGCTCGCCAACGACGTCATCCAGGCGCTCGAGGTTCTGCTCGGCGGCCTTGAGCCTGAGTTCGGCCTCGTGGCGGCGCGTATGCAGGCCGGAAATGCCGGCCGCTTCTTCCAGCAGGGCGCGGCGCGCCTGGGGCTTGGCCTGGATCAGCTCGCCGATGCGACCCTGGCCAACCATCGAGGGCGAACGCGCGCCGGTCGACTGGTCGGCGAACAGAAGCTGCACGTCCTTGGCGCGCGCTTCCTTGCCGTTGATACGGTAGAGCGAGCCCGCCTCACGCTCGATGCGGCGCGAGACCTGCAATTCGTCGGCGTCGTTGAAGGCTGCCGGCGCCGAGCGATCGCTGTTGTCGAGGAACAACGTGACCTCGGCGGTATTGCGTGCCGGGCGCGTGCCCGAGCCGGAAAAGATCACGTCGTCCATGCCGGACGCGCGCATGTTCTTGTAGGAGCTTTCGCCCATCACCCAGCGCAGCGCCTCGACAAGGTTAGACTTGCCGCAGCCGTTCGGCCCGACAATGCCCGTCAGGCCGCGTTCGATCACGAACTCGCCTGGTTCGACGAAGGATTTGAAACCGAGGAGGCGAAGGCGCGAAAACTTCATTCACGCCGCCCTGAAAGCGACTTTTGCGAAAACGCGCCGCGGGTTTGCGGCGGCGCGCAGCACGGCCAAAGGCCACGCATGCCGAAGCGCTGCCGCTTCGGCATCGCCAGGACGTCAGAGCTGAGGGTCGATGATGGCCGACATTTCCTCAATCGACATCGCCCCTTTGTAGGTCTTTCCGTTGATGAAGAAGGTCGGCGTCGAGTCGACCTTGAATTCGTCGGCGCCGCGTTTCTGGACCGCCCTCACATCGTCCAGAAGTTTCTGGTCCGTCAAGCAGGCTTCGAAGGACTCCTGTGTAAAACCGGCGAGCTTGGAGATTTGCAGCAGCGCATCCTTGGTGTTGGACACGCCCACCCAGTTCGCCTGCTGCTTGAACAGGACATCCACCATCGGGAAGTAGTTGTCCTTGGCGCAGCGCGCCAGCATGAAACCGGCCTCGGCGCTCGGATCGAACGGGAATTCGCGCAGAATATAGCGCGCCTTGCCGGTATCGATGTATTTCTTCTTCAATTCCGGAAAGGTGGTTTCGGCAAAATGCGCGCAATGCGGGCAGGTCATCGAGGCGTATTCGACGATCGTGACCTTGGCGTCGTCCTTGCCGAGTTGCTTGTCGGGCAATGCGCCGGGCTTAAGCAGTTCGGCCATGTCGACGGTGCCTTGAGCCTCCGGCGCCTTGACGGCGGCCGGCGTGGCCGATGTCGCGGGTGCGGCGGGAGCGGCAGGCTTCACATCGGCCGCCTTGGCTTCCTCACCAGAGTCGCTGCATGCCGCAAGCACGGCCACCACCGGAATGGCGGCCAGCGAAGACAGCAGGTTTCTGCGGGACAAGCTTTTGCCGAACGGAGGACGGTTCATACGAATCACCTGACAGGGGTTGGATTTTGCAACGCAAAGGCACGAAAAGGCGAGAGTTGGCGCGAATTAAGGCATCGCCGTCCCCAATCCAATCGTGAAACTTGAAGCTTATAATCACGAAATCGCGAGATTGGCGACGGTGCTATGACTTTCTTTGTCCCAGAATAGTGGCGCCGAGCCGCTCCAGAGAGGCACGCAGGCCATCGTCTTCTATCTTGCCGACGATGTGCGACAGTCTTGATTTTTCCGCCTCATTGAGAGGCCTGACGGGTGGTTTCGGCCGCGCCTTTTCACTTAGAACCGGCTTCTGCACTATCCTGATGCGGCCGATGGCCGTGAAGCCGAGAAATGCATTGACGCGATTGATGATCTCGCCGGCCTCATGCTGCAGATGGAGCGCCGCCATGCCCTCGCAGGCGATCACCAGCACGGCCGGCTCGAACGGGTCGTCTTCGTGCAGCCGCCGAGGCCACTGGATCTTTTCAGGGCGCGAATGGCCGGCCAGGCGCGAACCGGCAATCTCTTCCCACGACTGGACCAGGCTGACCGAAATGCCCGCCCGCTTGCGCAGCACCGGATCGAGGATCGCGGTGGCGAGATCGCTCACCGGAACGGGATTGCCGAAGGGCTTTTTCCCTGCCATGTGCGTTCTCCAGCCACCCACCTCCACTCTTCCCGGCCGAGGCCGATACGAGATCAATGGCACCGCACGAGCAGACCCGCAAGGCCATATCAGAGGACAGCAGCAGCAAAGCTGCGTCTAGTGACAGCAGCAAAGCTGCGTCTAGTGACAGCAGCAGAGCTGCGTCCGGGGACAGCAGCAAAGCTGGCGATACCGCATCCCGCCTGCTCGCATGGTACGACGTGCATCATCGCGAGTTGCCGTGGCGCGTGACCCCGCGCGACCATGCCCGTGGCGTGCGGCCCGATCCTTACCGGATCTGGCTGTCGGAGGTCATGCTGCAGCAGACCACGGTTGAAGCCGTGAAGGCCTATTTTCGCGCCTTTGTCGAGAAATGGCCTGATGTCGCGGCGCTGGCGGCGGCGCCCGTCGAGGACGTGATGAAAGCCTGGGCAGGGCTCGGCTACTATTCCCGTGCCCGCAACCTCAAGGCCTGTGCCGATCTGGTGGCCGGGCGCGACGGCCGGTTTCCGGATACGGAAGCCGGCTTGAAGGAATTGCCGGGCATCGGCGCCTATACTTCGGCGGCGATCGCGGCGATCGCTTTCGACCGGCCGGCTGCCGTCGTCGATGGCAATGTCGAACGTGTCGTGACCCGCCTGTTCTCCATTGCCACGCCGCTCAGCGAAGCCAAGGCCGACATTCGCGCCCGTGTCGAGCGCATGGTTCCCACGACGAGGCCCGGCGATTTCGCTCAGGCGATGATGGACCTCGGCGCCACGATCTGTACCCCGCGCCGGCCGCGCTGCATGCTTTGCCCGCTGCGCGAGGGCTGCAGCGCGGTCGTTTCAGGCGATCCTGAACAATATCCCGTGCGCCTGCCCAAGGCCGACAAACCGCTGCGGCGCGGCGCAGCCTTCGTCGCCGTGCGAAGCGACGGTGCCATTCTTCTGCGCAAACGCGCCGACAAAGGGCTGCTCGGCGGCATGACCGAGGTGCCGACGACCGGCTGGACGGCGCGGCTGGACGGCGCGACCACAGCGGCGGCCGCACCCTTTCCCGGCGACTGGCGACAAGCCGGCCGGATCGCGCATGTCTTCACCCATTTTGCGCTCGAGCTCGAAATCTTCCTCGCCCGAAGCACCGGCGAGACGCCCGCCGGGCATTTCTGGTCGCTGCCGTCGGACATTTCGGGTGAAGCGCTGCCCACTGTCATGAAAAAGGCAATCGAGGCTGCGATACCCGGCGCGACGAAAAAAGCCGTCACCGAACAGTGCAGAGAGGCCCCATGACTGAAATCCGCCACATCGTGTTCGACATCGGCAAAGTGCTGATCCACTACGACCCGAACATCCCGTTCAGCCGGCTTATTCCCGATGCCGAGGAGAGAAAGTGGTTCTTCGACAATGTCTGCACGCATGACTGGAACATCGAGCAGGACCGCGGCCGGACATGGGAAGAGGCGGAAACGCTGCTGATCGCGGACCACCCGGATCACGCGGAAAACATCCGCAATTTTCGCCGCCACTGGCACGACATGGTGCCGCATGCCTATGACGACAGCGTCGCCATCATGGTCGGTCTGATCGACAGCGGCCACGATGTCACCATGCTGACCAACTTCGCCGCCGATACGCTGGCCGAAGCGCGCAAACGCTTCGATTTTCTCAATCGTCCGCGCGGTGTCACCATTTCGGGTGAGATCGGCAAGATCAAGCCGGATCGCGACATCTACGACCATCACGTCGCCGCGTTCGAGCTCGAACCGTCCGCGACGCTGTTCATCGACGACAGCCAGAAGAATGTCGACGGCGCCAAAGCGGCCGGCTGGCAGGCAGTGCTGTTCACCGATGCCAAGACACTTCAAGCAGACCTTGAGCGGCTCGGAATCAAGGCGTGATTTGAATCGCTTCCAGTACTTCGTTGAGACTTTGAACCAACGCCAAGGCCGCGGCAATCGGCAGGGTCAGCCCCCTGCCCTTTCCATGCCGAGACGCGCGATGCGACGCAGTTCGTCGATCGGGGTCAGGCCGCCGCTGCGCTCATAGTGCCAGAAGGTCCAGCCGTTGCAGGCATCCAGGCCCTGAACTTCGGCGCCGATCTTGTGGATCGATCCGGCACTGTCGCCGATCGCCACCGTGCCATCGGCGCGAACCTTGGCCGCCCAGCGCTTCTTGGCGTCGTAGAGCGTAGCACCGGGCGTCACCAGCCCGGTGTCGATCAGGCTGACGAAGGCGACGCGAGGCTCGGCGCGCTTGCCAGTGAGCAGGGTCAGGTCCGCGCCGTCGAGCGGCCGCACCGCGTCGATGCGTTCATTGGCGGCGTCGATATAGGCCTGCTCGCGCTCTATGCCGACAAAATGCCTGCCAAGGCGCTTGGCCACCGCGCCTGTCGTGCCGGAGCCGAAGAAGGGATCGAGCACGACGTCGCCGGGCTTGGTCGAGGCCATCATGACGCGGGCGAGCAGCGCCTCCGGCTTCTGCGTCGGGTGCAGTTTATCGCCATTGTCGTTCTTCAGCCGCTCGCCACCGGTGCAGATCGGGAACAGCCAGTCGGAACGCATCTGTATGTCGTCGTTCGACGCCTTCAACGCTTCGTAGTTGAAGGTATAGCCCTTGCCCTTCTGGTCGCGGGAGGCCCAGATCATCGTCTCATGCGCGTTCTGGAAGCGGCGGCCGCGAAAATTCGGCATCGGGTTGGTCTTGCGCCATACGACGTCGTTGAGGATCCAGAAGCCGAGGTCCTGCATCTTGGCCCCGACCCGGAAGATGTTGTGATAGGAGCCGATGACCCAGATGGTGCCGTTGGGCTTCAGCACCCGGCGCGCGGCCAGCAGCCAGGCGCGCGTGAAGGCATCGTAGGCCTCGAAGCTCTCGAACCGATCCCAGTCGTCGTCGACCGCGTCGACCTTGGATTGGTCGGGCCGGTGCAGGTCGCCGTCGAGCTGCAGATTGTAGGGCGGATCGGCGAAGATGACGTCGATGCATTTTTCGGGCAGCCGGTCGAGCGCCGCGACGCAGTCGCCCTTCAGGATCGTGTCCAGCCATTCGGATTGCTGGGGAGCATGGGAAAGCTCGTCGACAAGACGCACGGCTGACATTTTTACACCCAAGGCACGCGTTACTGTTTACTCCCGGTTATGGTTACCGATCAGCGTAAATATTCGGTGAAGGGCAGCGATCGGACGCCGCCGGTTTGCGCCGACGTGCCCGTTGGTGTATGCCGCGCCGCCTGAAGCCTGCCCGTTCTCATTGCCCGGATCACCATGCCCCAGCCAGACCTTGTCATCTTCGATTGCGACGGCGTGCTCGTCGATTCCGAAATCATCGCCGCGCGCGTCGAGGCCGAGCTCCTGACCTTGTCCGGGTACGAAATCTCGGCCGAGGAGATTGCCGAGACTTATGCGGGGCTGACGTTCAAGGACATTCTGATGCGGGTTGAGGAGAAGTCCAACATCCCGTTCCAGGTTTCGCTGATCGATCGCGCCGAAGAGCTGGTCGACCGGAAACTGCGCAGCGACGTTCGTGCCATCGAGGGCGTGCGCGAAGCGGTCGCCTCGGTGACGGCGCAACGTTGCATCTGCTCCAACTCACGCTCGGAGCGGATAGAATTCATGCTGGAGAAGGTGCATCTGCTGCCATTCTTTGCCGGGCGCATCTTCTCCGCGATGGAGACGCCGACCGGAAAAACCAAACCGGCTCCGGACGTGTTCCTGTTCGCCGCCGAAAAGCTCGGCGCCCATCCGGCAAACACTTTCGTCATCGAGGATTCCGTGCACGGCGTGACCGGCGCAAGGTCGGCAGGAATGCGTGTCATCGGGTTCACGGGCGCCGCCCATAGCTATCCCGGCCATGCCGATGCGCTGACGGAGGCGGGCGCCGAGACGGTGATCCGCCGCTGGGCGGATCTGAGCGGCACGCTGGTCGCCCTATCAGAATGGTCGGCGGACGTGTGAGCGTCCGCTAGGCCCCGACGAGCACCCTGCGGATTTAGTTGGTCGCGGCGGCTTTCTTCCTGTTTTTCTTCGATTTGTCGGTCGCGGCCTTCGGCGCATTTTCATCATAGCCGGCATAGGCCTGATAATCCTGCGCCGTCGGCGCCGGCACGACGATGTTGGAATCGGTGAACACGAACTGCGTGGCGACCGAGGGGTCGGTAACCTGGACCTGATATTGGTGGATCTGCGAATAAAGCACCTCGGTGCCATGCATCACCGCGGTGCGGATCGGCATGGTGATGGTGCCGGGCGTGAATTTCGGCCCCGGCACGATCTTGCCGGCGACGGCGATCTTCATCGTCAGCTGTCCGTCGGCGCGGCTGCAATCGCGGGTCACGTCGCTGATCGAGGCCTGATAAATGACCCTCGCCGAATCGTCCGGCGGAGTAGCAGCGGCAGCATCGGCCGCAGCCTGGGCCGCGGCATCCTGCGCGGCGTCGCCGGTCTTCTTGAGCTTGGGCCTGGGCTTCCGGGCTTCGTTGGCGTAGGTGTTGAAGAATGCCGTGCCGTCGCGAAGCATCACCCTCGGGCAATAGGCATTCAACTGGCTGGCCAGAATCTTGGGGTCCTGCGGCGGCGGTGGCGCGGTCGGGTCCTTCTTGCCAAAACCCAGGTTCAGCATACCGTTGTCGCCTGATTGGCAGCCGGCGGCGGCAAGCATAAAGCCGGTGAGCGCAAGACCCGCGAAAAAGCGACCGCTGAATGTATGAAACGCCATGAAACTGCACTTCCCTCTCGCAAAGCTGGTGACGTATATCAACCGCGCGGCAAAAATGCGACTGAGCCAGCGTAGAAATTAACCACCTTGCGTGGGTCGAAAACCCAAGGCAGTAACGGAATTGTGACGATGCAATATGTGAGTACCCGCGGCGAGGCGCCCGCGCTTGGGTTTTGCGATGCCGTCCTGACAGGCCTGGCACGCGACGGCGGGCTCTATGTGCCGCGCCAGTGGCCGCAATTCTCGATGGCCGAGATCCGCGCCATGCGCGGCTTGGCCTATCCCGAACTGGCCATCCGGGTGCTGTCGCCGTTTCTTGGCGACGAAATCCCGGCCCCCGTGTTCGAGCGTCTGGTGCGGGAGGCCTATGCCACCTTCCGCCACGAGGCTGTCTGCCCGCTGGTCCAGACCGGCCCCAACGCTTTTGTCCTCGAACTCTTCCATGGACCTACGCTCGCCTTCAAGGACGTAGCGATGCAGTTGCTCGCCCGGCTGATGGACCATGTGCTCGCCGAACGCAACCAGAATGCCACCATCGTCGGCGCCACATCGGGCGACACCGGCGGAGCAGCGATAGACGCCTTCGCCGGGCGCAGCCGCACCGACATCTTCATTCTCTTCCCGCATGGCCGCGTGTCGCCGGTGCAGCAACGGCAGATGACGACATCGAAGGCTGAGAACGTGCATGCCCTGGCGATCGAAGGCAATTTCGACGATTGCCAGGGCATGCTCAAGGACATGTTCAACGATCACGGCTTTCGCGACCGTGTCTCGCTGTCGGGGGTGAATTCAATCAACTGGGCCCGCATCATGGCCCAGATCGTCTATTATTTCTCCTCGGCCCTGTCGCTCGGCGCGCCCGATCGCCCCGTCTCCTTCACCGTGCCCACAGGGAATTTCGGCGATATCTTTGCCGGTTACGCCGCCAAAAAAATGGGACTGCCGATCGATCGGCTGGTCATCGCCACCAACGACAACGACATACTGGCACGCACTTTCGCGACCGGCGAATACCGCACCAAGGGCGTGTTCGCGACCACCTCGCCTTCCATGGACATTCAGGTGTCGTCGAATTTCGAGCGCCTGCTGTTCGAGGCGTCGGGCCGCGACCCGGCGACCGTGCGGCGCTACATGGCCGGGCTCAAACAATCCGGCGCCTTCACCATAGAAGCCACGGAAATCGCGGGGATGCGAGCCGAATTCGATGCCGGCCGCGCAGATATGGACGAGGTCGCCGCGACGATCCGCTCGACGCTCGCGGCCAGCAACTACCTGCTTGATCCGCATACCGCGGCAGCCGTGCATGTCGCGGCCGGCAAGGCTTCGAATGCCGTGCCGATGGTGGTGCTGGGCACTGCGCACCCAGCAAAATTCCCGGCCGCCGTCGAGGCCGCCAGCGGCGTGTCACCCGCGCTGCCCGCATGGCTAGGTGGGTTGATGACATCGGAGGAAAAATACACGGTACTTCCATCCGACCTGAAAATGGTGGAAGATTACGTCAGCCGCCGTGCGCGAGCGGCGCGTTAAGGAGTACGAACCATATGGGTGTTGAGGTAAGCCGTCTGTCGAACGGCCTGACAGTCGCCACCGAAACCCTTCCAAGCATCGAATCGGTTGCCCTGGGTGCCTGGGTCAAGTCGGGTGCCCGCAATGAGCGTGACGAAGAGCATGGCATGGCCCATCTGCTCGAGCACATGGCGTTCAAGGGCACAAAGCGGCGAACAGCCTTCGAGATCGCATCGGAGATCGAGGACGTGGGCGGCGAGATCAACGCCGCCACCAGCGTCGAGACCACATCCTACTATGCCAGGGTGCTCTCCGACGACGTGCCGCTGGCCGTCGACATTCTTGCCGACATCCTGCAGGAATCGGAATTCGATCCGCAGGAGCTCGAACGCGAGCAGCACGTGATCCTGCAGGAAATCGGCGCCGCGCACGACACGCCCGATGACATCGTGTTCGACCGGTTCACCGAGACGGCCTTTCGCCACCAGACCATCGGCCGCTCGATTCTGGGCACGCCGGAAACCGTCAAATCCTTTACCTCGAAGCAATTGCACGATTTCATCGAGCGCCAGTATGGCGCCGAACGCATGGTGATCGTGGCCGCCGGCGACATCAAGCACGACAATTTCGTGCGCGAAGTGGAAAAGCAGCTCGGCGGCTTCCGCACCAAGGCCGACAACACCATCCCGCAATATGCGCAATATGTCGGCGGCGATTTCCGCGAGGACCGCGACCTGATGGACGCGCAGATCGTGCTGGGCTTCGAAGGCCGCGCCTACCATGTGCGCGATTTCTACGCCTCGCAGGTGCTGTCGATGATCCTCGGCGGCGGCATGTCGTCCAGGCTGTTCCAGGAAGTCCGCGAAAAGCGTGGCCTGTGCTATTCGGTCTATGCCTTCCACTGGGGCTTTTCCGACACCGGCATATTCGGCGTCCATGCCGCGACCGGGCAGAGCGACATCGCCGAACTGGTGCCCGTCATCATCGAGGAATTGCAGAAGGCCGGCGAGAACATCCTGCAGGAAGAGCTGGACCGGGCGCGCGCACAATACCGCGCAGGTCTGATCATGTCGGCGGAAAGTCCGGCCAGCCGCGCCTCGCAGATCGCGCGACAGCTGCTCTTGTTCGGCCGGCCGATCGCCAAGGAGGAACTGATGGAGCGGCTCTCGGCGCTGACGGTCGATCGTTTGACCGACCTGTCGTCACGGCTGTTCTCGACCAAACCGACGCTTACCGCTGTAGGGCCCGTGGGTACGCTGGCGCCATACGAAGCGATCCTCGATTCGCTTCCGGGCACGCCCACCACGGCCCGCAAGCTCGCCGTCTAAGCCCGCACAAGCGCCGTGTTCGCGCTCCCTTTCTTTCGCCGCGACCTGCCGGCACTGAAGGGCGACCGCGTGACGCTGCGCGTGCCGTTCACCAATGACTACCGGGAGTGGTCGACTGTGCGCGGCGAGAGCCGGGCATTCCTCGAACCATGGGAGCCGCGCTGGGCGCCGGACGAGCTTGACCGGGCGGCATGGCGACTGCGCATCAGCCGCTACCGCGAGGACTATGCGCAGGGAACCGCGATCGCCTTCTTCATATTCGAGAAGTCGAGCGGCAGGTTGGCTGGCGGAATTACGCTCGGCAACATACGCCACGGGGTCTCGCAGAGCGGGCATGTCGGCTACTGGATCGGCGAGCGCTTCGGCGGTCGTGGCCTGATGACCGACGCCGTCAAGGTCGTGACCCGCTTCGCCTTCGATACGCTGAGGTTGCACCGGATCGAAGCGGCCTGTATTCCCGACAATATCAGGTCGATCCGTGTGCTTGAAAAAGCCGGATTCCGGCGCGAAGGACTTCTGCGATCCTACCTCAGGATCAATGGCATCTGGCAGGACCACTACCTCTACGCCCGGATCGCGGACGATCCGCCAGGCGCTGGAACGAAGGACTGATTTTTGACGAAATTCCTGCGCAACGGGCCGCTGTTCGCCTTTGTCCTCGCGACGATCCTGACGCTGTGGGCGGCGTCCTCGGCCTTTGCCGTCGAACCGATCAAGATCGCTCGCGACGATGTCGCGCTCGATCTGTCCGGCGCCGTGGAAATCTACCGCAACCAGGGCGAAAACTTCCAGGTTTCGACCGCGCCCGGACCCGACGGCATCGTGCGACGCATCGAGGTCGAGGCCAATGACGCCCGTTCCACCGGCGACTGGGCCGTGTTCGCGCTTGCCAACACCACCGACCAGCAGCTCGACCGGCTGATCGTGGCGCCGCATTTCCGACTGGTCAATTCCGGCATCTTCTGGCCGGATCTCGGCTCGACCCGTATCGCCGCGATCACGCCCAGCGAAGGCTTTGCGCTCGACCGCCAGAGCAGCCCGGACGCCGACGTCTTCCGGGTGACGCTGAACCCGGGAACGGTGATCACCTTCATCGCCGAACTCGCCTCGCCCAAGCTGCCGCAGGTCTATCTCTGGGACCCGGAATCCTACAAGGACTCAGTCAATTCCTACACGCTGTTCCGCGGCATCGTCATCGGCATCGCCGGGCTTCTCGCGCTGTTCCTGACCATCCTGTTCGTGGTCAAGGGAACCTCCATGTTCCCCGCGACCGCGGCACTCGCCTGGGCCGTGCTTGCCTATATCTGCGTCGATTTCGGCTTCCTCAACAAGATCATCGAGATATCGCCCGGCAACGAGCAGATGTGGCGGGCGGGAACGGAGGTGGCCCTGGCGGCGACCTTCGTGGTGTTCCTGTTCGCCTATCTCAACCTCAACCGATGGCACGGCCATTTCAGCTATGGGGCGCTGGTCTGGATCCTCGGGCTGCTCTTGATCGCCGGCGTCGCCATCGTCGACCCGGCGGTCGCCGCGGGCATCGCCAGGCTGTCCTTCGCCGCCACCGCGCTGACCGGGCTCGGCCTGATCATCTTCCTCGGCATACGCGGCTATGACCGTGCCATCATGCTGGTGCCCAGTTGGGTGATGGTGCTGTTGTGGCTATGCGGATCGTGGATGGCGATAACCGGCATGCTCGACAACGACATCGCCCAGCCGGCGCTTGGCGGCGGTCTGATCCTCATCATCCTGCTGATCGGCTTCACCGTCATGCAGCATGCCTTTGCCGGCGGCGCGCTGCACCAGGGTCTGTTCTCCGACCTCGAGCGGCAGGCGCTGGCGGTGGCCGGCTCGGGCGACACGGTGTGGGACTGGGACGTGCTGCGCGACCGCGTCGTCACCAAGCCCGACGTCAGCATCCAGCTCGGCCTCGCCCCCAACAGCCTGGGGGGTGCAGCCCGCAACTGGCTGCCGGTGCTGCATGTCGATGACCGCGACACGTTCCGCACCACGCTCGACGTGGTGCTCGAGCACCGTCGCGGCAAGGTGGCGCAGAACTTCCGGTTGCGCGGCGCCGACGGCCACTATCACTGGTTTGCGCTGCGCGCGCGCCCGGTTATCGGATCGGACGGTGAGGTCATCCGCTGTGTCGGCACCATGGTTGACGTCACCGAGCAGAAAAAATCCGAGGAGAGGCTGCTGCACGACGCGGTGCACGACAACCTCACCGGCCTGCCCAATCGCGAATTGTTCATGAACCGGCTCGAGGCGATCATCTCGATCGCACGGACCGAAGAGAAGGTGCGCCCGACCGTCTTCGTCATCGACATCGACCGCTTCAAGCAGGTCAATGACGGGCTCGGCATCTCGGCCGGCGACACCATCCTGCTCACCATCGCGCGACGCCTGCACCGGCTCTTGAAGCCGAAGGACTCGCTGTCACGCTTCGCCGGCGACCAGTTCGCCTTGATGCTGCTTTCCGAGCAGGACCCGGCCCGCATCGCGGCGGTGGCGGACGCCATCAAGCATGCCATCAACGCCCCGATCACCTTTGCCAAGCGCGAGATCGTGCTGACCGCCTCGATCGGGCTGATCACCTGGACCTCGGCGCAGACCTCGGCCGAGGACATGGTCAAGGACGCCGAGCTTGCCATGCACCAGGCCAAGCGCTTCGGCGGCGACCGGATCGAACCGTTCCGTCCGGCCTTCCGCGCCGTCGGCACCGATCGGCTGCAGTTCGAATCCGACCTGCGCCGCGCCATCGAACGGCGCGAATTCACGCTTGCCTACCAGCCGATCGTTCGGCTGGAAGATGGCAGCGTCGCCGGCTTCGAGGCATTGCTGCGCTGGGACCATCCGCGCCGCGGCATGATCCCGCCGGCGGATTTCATTCCGGTCGCCGAAAGCTGCGGGCTGATCGTACAGCTTGGGCTGTTCGCCATGCAGCAGGCCGCCGAGGATCTGGCGGCATGGCAAAAGCAGATCGGCGACGCGCCGCTGTCGGTTTCGGTCAACCTCTCCAGCCGCCAGCTCATCCGCCGCGACCTGGTCAGCGACGTCCGCTCCGTGATTGCGCGGGCCAATCTGAAGCCGCGCTGCTTCCGGCTCGAGCTCACGGAATCGCTGGTTATGGACAATCCCGAGCAGACTGCCCATGTGCTGACCAAGCTGAAGCAGCTCGGCATCGGCCTGTCGCTCGACGATTTCGGTACCGGCTATTCTTCGCTCGCCTATCTGACGCGCTTTCCCTTCGACACGATCAAGATCGACAAGAGTTTCGTGGACGACAGCACGCCCAAACGCGCCGTGCTGCTCAAATCCATGGTCAGCATGGCGCATGAGCTCGGCCTGTCGGTGGTCGCCGAAGGCATTTCGGACGAGCGCGACGCGCTGGAGCTGCGCCAGATGGGCTGCGAATATGTGCAGAGCTTCATGTTCGGCGCCCCGATGCCCGGGGATCAGGTGCTGAAGACGCTGAAGGAACAGTATCCGCTGACGCAGGCGTAATTGGCTTTCACGCCGCTGGAGCTCAGGCGTGGCCGGCCGCTACACTCAAATGGGCGAGGTCGATGCCGATCGAGGCAAGAATCCGATCGTATTTGCGCTCGATGTCGGTATCGAACAGAAGCTCCGGAGTAGCCGGACAGGTCAGCCAGCCGTTTTCGGCTATCTCGGTTTCCAGCTGGCCGGCGCCCCAGCCCGAATAACCCAGCGCCATCAGCGCGTGACGGGGTCCCCGGCCCGACGATATGGCGCGCAATATGTCGACGGTCGCGGTCAGACAGACATCGTCGGAAACGGTCAGCGAAGACTCCACCCGGTAATCGCCCGTATGCAGCACGAAGCCGCGGCTGCGGTCGACGGGCCCGCCATTGCGAACGACGAAATCACGGGTACGGGCGGGCAACCGGATCGCCTCGTGCTCGTTCATGATGCCGAGTTGCACCAAAAGGTCCGGAAACAGCATCTGCTGCGTCTGGTTGATGATCAGGCCCATCGCGCCCTCATCGCTGTGGGCGCAGATGTAGATGACCGAGCGCGTGAAACGGTCGTCCTTCATGCCGGGCATGGCAATGAGGAACTGATCGTCGAGAAAGCCGCTGCCGGCGGCCGTCTTCTTGTGGCGCAACAAGTCCATGATCAGAGCGTAACGCGTTTCCCGGGCGCCGAAAAGATGTACCGCGCCGGTTTTCGACCAAGCCCGTTCCGCCGGCCGATCATTACCTGCGGCAAAGGTCACGCAAATATGATACCGGCAAGACCATGAAATCATTGCACGGCCATGAACGGACGATCAAATCATCACCATGCAAAGCTTGAAAATCCTGTTGCTCGGCGCCGCTGTCGGATCGGCAATCACACTCCCAGCCGCCGCCTCTTCGTCCGCCTGGTACAACAGCGAAGGCGGCAAGGTAAGGCTGGTGACGAGCGGCAAGCCCGACGATGCCGGCCGCATCCGGGGCGTTCTCGACATAGCGCTCAAGCCTGGCTGGAAGACTTATTGGCGCGACCCGGGCGACGCGGGTGTGCCGCCGCAACTCGATATCTCGGCCAGCACCAACATTTCCGATGCCAGCCTCTCCTTCCCGGCGCCGAAGCGTAATGACGACGGCTACGGCAAATGGGCGGGCTACGACTATCCGGTCTCGCTGCCGGTGACGTTCACGCTGTCGGCCGCGAAGGATCCGTCCGTCATCGACGCCGACATTTTCCTTGGCATTTGCGAGACGATATGCATCCCTGTGCAGACGCGGCTGACCGTCGACCCCGGCTCCGACCCGGACAATGCCGAGGACGCGGAGCTGGTCAAGGCGAGCTTCGCCGCCTTGCCCGCGCCGGCAAGATCCGACTTCGGCATCAACGTGCTGCCGGGCGACCATGAAACGCTGGTTGTGGAGGCGAGCTTTCCCGGCGATCCGGAAGCGGCGGACTTCTTCGTCGCAGGAGACCGCGACTACATGTTCGGTTCGCCGGCCCGTAGCCAGAAGGACGGCAAGCTGGTCTTCACCGTGCCGATCCTCGACCGGCCATCGACGACACCCACGGATGGCGGACTTCACTATACGCTGACGAGTTCGGCAGGCGCGGTCGAAGGGCTCTTGCCTTTCCCTTGATCCAGCCCCCCGCGATGGTTGCGGGAAACCGCATAGTTCGCTACCCAAGGCTACGTCCTTCCCCATTCTCCCAAGCGAGGAACTCATGACTATTTCCGCTGGCGACAGACTGCCCGATACGACGTTCAAGACGATGACTGCCGACGGTCCCAAGCCGATCACGACGGCCGAGATTTTTGCGGGAAAGAAGGTCGTGCTGTTTGCCGTGCCGGGCGCCTTCACGCCGACTTGCAGCAACAATCATTTGCCCGGCTACCTGGAGAACCGCGACGCCATCCTGGCGCGCGGTGTCGATACGATCGCCGTGGTTTCGGTCAACGACGTCCATGTCATGGGCGCCTGGGCGCGCTTCACCGGCGGTGAGGGCAAGATCCTGTTCCTCGCCGACGGCAATGGCGACTTCGCCAAGGCGATCGGCCTCGACGCCGACTTCTCCGGCGGAGGCATGGGTCTTCGGTCGAAGCGGTTTTCAATGATCGTCGATGACGGCAAGGTCACGTCGCTCAATGTCGAGACCAAGCCGGGCGTCGATGAATCCGGCGCCGCCAAGATCCTCGAACTGCTCTGACCATGACGTTCGACATCGCCTGGCGTAGCGTGGCGATCGGCATCGGCGCCACGCTGTTGATGGATGTCTGGGCCTTTCTTCTCTACAAGATGTTCGGTCAAGCACGGCCGAACTGGGCCCCCGTTGGCCGCTGGGTCTGGCATTTACGGGAAAAAGTCTTTCACGACGATATTGGCGATGCGACGCCCTATGTACACGAATCGGCTTTGGGCTGGGCCTTTCACTATTTTGTCGGCATCGTCTACGGCATCATCCTTGTCGTGGTGGCCGGAGCGGGCTGGCTTGTCGCGCCGACTTTCCTGCCGGCTTTCATCCTCGGCATGGTCACGGTCGGCGCCGGCTGGTTCCTGCTGGCGCCCGGCATGGGCGCGGGCTGGGCAGCGTCGAAGCGGCCCAACCCGATGAAGGTACGGGCGCTGAATCTGGTGTCACACACCGTGTTCGCTTTCGGACTCTACGGTACGGCGCTGCTGATCCGCTGAGGATCTGCGGCTGTGCCGGCCTGCCGATCGGCCGCCACCCGTGGACAATTCGGCGCGCGTCGTCCCATTCCGGCCACCTGAACCTGGGGATGCGTCACATAGCGCAGGCCCGGCATGACAGAGATCCCAGCCTGGGGATGGTGCCGCCCCGGAATTCAATAGCTTTGGGTCGAACGCCGCGCCTTTGCCACCGCCGGCTGTTTGGACTGCGAGACCGGCTTGGGTGGGGTAGAAACAAGCCTGACCGGGCCCTTCTTGAACGGCGCCATGCCCTCACGAGCAAGTTCGTCGGCGCGTTCGTTCTCGGTATGGCCGGCATGGCCCTTGACCCAGATCCAGGTGACCTTGTGACGCCGATTGGCTTCATCCAGCGCCTGCCAGAGTTCGCCGTTCTTGACGGGCTTCTTGTCGGCGGTCTTCCAGCCGTTCTTCTTCCAGCCATGGATCCACTTTGAAATGCCGTCCATGACATATTTGCTGTCGGTGTGAAGATCGACCGTGCAAGGTTCCTTGAGCGCATTCAGCGCCGAGATGGCGGCAAGCAATTCCATACGGTTGTTGGTCGTCTCGGCCTCGCCACCCGATAGTTCCTTGGTGGCGCCATTGAAGCGCAGGATCGCGCCCCAGCCGCCCGGGCCGGGATTGCCCGAACAGGCGCCATCGGTGAAGATCTCAACGTGTTTGCTCATGCCAGCCCATATTCCGAAGCAGATTTGATCGTCCGATGAAACCGCATTCTTCTGATGTATTCGGTCGGATCGCGTTTCATTACCAGCCCGCCATCGGGAACGGTCAGCCAGTCATACAGCCGGGTCAGCATGAAACGCAGCGCCGAGCCCCGTGCCAGCATCGGAAGTGCCGCCTTTTCCTGATTGCTCAGAGGCCGCACACCTTGGTAGCCGGCAAGCAGCGCCTTGCCCTTGGTGAGATTGAAGGAAAAATCCTTCTCGAAACACCAGGCGTTCAGGCATGTGGCGACGTCATAGGCGTAGAGGTCGTTGCAAGCGAAATAAAAATCAATCAGGCCGGAGAGCTTCTCGCCGAGAAAGAACACATTGTCCGGGAAAAGATCGGCATGGATGATGCCTTCCGGGAGACCCTTCGGCCAATTCCGCTCGAAGTCGGCGAAGTCGGCGTCGACTTCGGCCGCAAGGCCCGGCTCGACCTCGTCGGCACGGTCGCGGGCTGCCGACCAGAGCTTGCGCCAGCCGTCGATGGCGAGCGCATTGGGGCGGGTCATCGGAAAGTCGGCACCGGCCAGATGCAGGGAGGCCAGCGCCTTGCCGACCTCGGCGCAATGGATCGATGTCGGCCGCCGGAGCGAGAGACCCTCGAGGAAAGTGATGATGACGGCCGGCCGGCCCGCCAGCGTGCCGATGACGCTGCCGTCATGCGCGGTTACCGGCAGCGGGCAGGACACACCCTTTTTGGCGAGATGGCCCATCAACCCGAGGAAAAACGGCAGATCCGCCTTTTCGACCCGTCTTTCATAGAGCGTCAGGATGTAGGAGCCGCTGGAGGTGTGCAGCAAAAAATTCGAGTTCTCGGTGCCCTCCGCGATGCCCTTGTAGGACAGGAGATCGCCGACTGGGTAGTGCTTCAGGAATGCGCCGAGTTCGCCTTCCGCAACGTCGGTGTAGACCGCCATGTGCCTTACGGCGCCCCGTTGACGAAAGCCATGTCGGCCGCCGTCAGTTCGACATCGCGCAGTACCCGCATGACGGGAAAATCCTCCGTTTCAGTGGCCGTGATGGCCAGGTCGATCGTGACATCGAAGCGCTGGCGGAACGCATCGATGATCTCGTCGACGATGATCTCCGGGGCGGATGCCCCCGCCGACAGACCGAGCGTCGAGATGTCGCCGATGTCATCCCACGGAATCTCGGCGGCGCGCTGCACGAGAAGCGACATCGCAGCCCCCGCACGCTCAGCCACTTCGACAAGACGCCGCGAATTGGAGGAATTGGGCGCGCCGACGATCAGGTAGAGATCGGCGCCCGCAGCGGTATCCTTGACCGCTTCCTGACGGTTCGTGGTGGCATAGCAGATCGATTCCGCCGCCGGCGCCTTCAGGTCGGGAAAGCGGTCCTGCAGCGCGCGGATGATGCCGGCCGTGTCCTCGACCGATAGCGTGGTCTGGGTGACGAAGCCGAGCGCCTTCGGGTCCGCCGGCGCAAGCCTCGCGGCATCGGCTTCGGTCTCGATCAGCGTTACCGCGCCCTCCGGCAATTGTCCCATCGTGCCGATCACCTCGGGATGTCCGGCATGGCCGATCAGGAGCACGTGGCGGCCGAGCCGCTGGTGGCGCATCGCTTGCTTGTGGACCTTGGAGACCAGCGGACAGGTGGCGTCGAGATAGAACAAATTGCGCGCCTGGGCATCCGCCGGTACCGACTTCGGCACGCCATGCGCGGAAAAGACGACCGGCGACTGCCGATGTTCGGCCGGAATCTCGGAAAGTTCCTCGATAAAGACGGCGCCAAGGCTTTGCAGACCCTCGACGACATAGCGGTTGTGCACGATCTCATGGCGGACATAGACCGGCGCGCCATATTTCTTCAGCGCCAGCACGACGATCTGGATAGCACGGTCGACGCCGGCGCAAAAACCGCGCGGCTGGCAGAGGCGGATCGTCAGAGAAGGCTTTGTCGTGGTCTGAAGCATGAATCCGGGCCGTTTGATCAGAGCCGAAATGAGGTGCCTACCCCCGTCCTGTCAAGGGCGATGGCCCTTCAAGCGGGTCGGTCGCGCTCATTCCTCTTTCGCTGGCCTGCGAAGCCGCAGGATGAGAACGGCGGCAAGTGCCGCGGCAAGCCCATACCAGGTCACGGCATATTGCAGATGGCTGTTCGGCAGGTCGATGATGGTGACACCGCCGATGGGCAAACCGCCCGGATTCGGCGTCTTGTCGGCGTCGATGAAGATTGGCACCAGCTTGGCGCTCGCCGGCAAGCCAGCGCTCGCCGCCATCACGTCACGGTCCTTCCAGTAAAAGATGTTCTTCGCCACGTCGTTGTCGGGAAGCATCATCGACGGCTTTGCCGGCAGCGGATTGCGAGCGAGGCCGGTGACCGTGACCTTGCCCGCGACCTGTCCCTTGGCGCGCTTGGCGGCATCCTTCAGATCGTATGGCACGAAACCGCGATTGATCAGGACGAAGCGGCCATCGTCGAGGGCCAGCGGCGTGTAGACGTTGAAGCCGGCTTCGCCTTCCCATGTTGCGTAGAAATGCCGCTCGCCGGAATGCAGGAACGTGCCGGTCACCGTCACCGGCGTGTAGTCGACGTCCCCAGTCGAGGCGAATTGTTTCTCCACCTCGGCCAGCGGGAGCGGCGGCGAGTGGGTGCGCTGGTCGATGGTCTGGATAAGACCTTCCTTCCAGTGCAGGCGCTGGACCTGCCAGGTGCCGAGCGCCAGCAGGATCAGGAGCAGGACGAGGCCAATGCCAAGCAGCAATACCGATCCTGGCCGCGAACGACCGCCCTTGGCGGACATGTCGGTCATTCGCCGCGATCCAGCCGGCCCTCGGCCGCCTTGTTGCGGTACTGCAGCGTAAGCAGCACCCCCTTGATCAGCCGGAGCGCCGTCAGGCACAGCACCAGCGCCAGCGGGATCCAGACCAGCAGATGCAGCCAGAGCGGCGGGCTCAGCGTCACTTCGACCCAGAGCGCCAGGCCGACGATGATGAAGCCGATGATCAGGATGACGAAAACCGCGGGCCCGTCGCCGGCATCGGCATAGGAATAATCAAGACCGCAATTGGTGCAGCGTTTGCCTACGGTGAGAAAGCCGGAAAACAGCCGCCCCTCGCCGCAGCGCGGGCAGCGTCCATGCAAGCCCGCGGAAATAGGGTCGATCGGAGGCCAGATCGCCTTGTCGTCGCTCATTGCTTACCGCTCAATCCTGATGGGTGTTCCATCGATCACCACCGCCCAGACTTCGTCCATGCCGGAGTCCGTAACGGCAATGCCGCCGTCGGTCCAGCCGACCAATTGAAGCAGCCGCCGAATCCGTTCGGCTGGCCGTGGATCATGATCATACCGCCGGCATCGACACTGTGCGCCCTCGCAACCGCCCGGATCGCATTGGACCGAAAAGAAGAAGGGCGGCCACGTTGCCGCAGCCGCCCCTTCAAAGTCATCAGACCGGTATCAGTGGGCTTCGATTACCGCGCCGACCGATCCCCAGACGTAGATCGAGGCGAACAGGAACAACCAGACCACGTCGACGAAATGCCAGTACCATGCGGCAGCCTCGAAACCGAAATGCTGCTTGGGCGTGAAATCGCCCTTCATGGCCCGGATCAGGCAGACGGCCAAGAAGATGGTGCCGATGATGACATGGAAGCCGTGGAAGCCGGTCGCCATGAAGAAGGTGGCGCCGTAGATGGAATCCTTGAAGGCGAACGGAGCATGCATGTACTCGTAGGCCTGCACCATGGTGAACAGCATGCCGAGGCCGACGGTCAGCACCAGCCCGTTGATCAGCCCCTTGCGATCGCCGTGGATAAGGGAGTGGTGCGCCCAGGTGACCGTGGTGCCCGACAACAGCAGGATCACGGTGTTATAGAGCGGCAGGTGGAAAGGATCGAGAACCTCCATGCCCTTCGGCGGCCAGACACCGCCGGTGAACGCGGTGCGGGCATATTGGTGGGCTTCGCTCGGAAACAGGCTGGCATCGAAATAGGCCCAGAACCAAGCGACGAAGAACATCACCTCGGAGGCGATGAACATGATCATGCCATAGCGCAGATGCAACGACACGACCCGCGTGTGATGGCCCTCATGCGCTTCCTTGATCGTGTCCGACCACCAGGCGAACATGGTGTAGAGGACGATCGCGAGGCCGATGAAGAACAGCCACGGATTGGCGATGTTGAAGCCGAAGATCGGGAACGAGCCGCCCTTCAGGTATTCCATGAGGCAAACGCCGCCAAAGGCGGTGACGAGCGCCCCTATCGATCCCAGGAAAGGCCACGGGCTCGGGTCGACGAGATGATAGTCGTGATGTTTTGCGTGCGCGTCTGCCATATCAACCCCCGAGATTTCCTTCGGTATTTGAAATTGTCTTGCTGTTGCCCTGGACCGGCTCTGACGATGCGACCGGCTTGTTCTTCTCGACCGGAAACATCGTGTAGGACAGGGTGATCGTCTTCACGTCCTTCAGTTCCGGCACGTTGACGATATCGGGGTCCACGTAGAACAGGACCGGCATGTCAAGCGTTTCGCCGGGCTTCAGCGTGGTGTCGGTGAAGCAGAAGCATTCGACCTTGTTGAAATAGGGACCCGCCAGTTCAGGCTGGACATTGAAGGTGGCGCGGCCGGTGATGGGGCGATCGAACTTGTTGGTCGCCTGATAGTGCGCCTGCACCGTCTCGCCGATCTTCATGGTCATCGAGCGCTGGACCGGCTGGAAATCCCACGGCACGCCGGCGATATTGGCGTCGAAGCGGACGGTGATCTCGCGATCGAGCACGCGGCCGGCATACTGCTTCTCGACGCGTTGCGTCGTGCCGCCATAGCCTGTCGCCTGGCAGAACATCTTGTACAGCGGCACCGCGGCATAGGCCATGCCGATCATGCCGGTGAAGAAGGCAACGCAGACGGCCGCAACAAGGCGGTTGCTGTTGTGCCCGGCCGGTTTGGCGCTCGTGTCGACACCCATCTCCCGCCTCACATCGTGCCAGAGAGGTTATGACCGAACTTCACGATCGTCGCGATATAGAAGATAACGACCAGCACGGCCAAGGCTACGCCGATGGCGACCGAGCGGTTGCGCCGGGCCTTCCGCTGGCGTTCGGTCAAGGTGACCGTTTCGAGCTTGTCTTCGATCATGCTCATGCTCCACCCACCGCAAGTGCACGTTCGACGACGCTGTCGGCGAGATAGACGGCGAAGATGGCGAAGAGATAGAGCAGCGAATAGCCGAACAACGCCTTGGCTGGCTTCATCGCGCGATCGTCGTCGGACATGCCAAGCACTTTCCACGCATACCAGACAAAGCCGAGCCCGAGCAGCAGGGCAGCCACGCCATAGAACGGCGTGGTGTAGCCAAGCAGCCACGGCAGCACACCGACCGGGGCCAGCACCAGAGCATAGGCGAAGATCTGACGGCGGGTCGACGCCGGGCCGGCGACATTGGGCATCATCGGGATGCCGGCGCGTTCATAATCCTGCGACTTGAACAGCGCCAGCGCCCAGAAATGCGGCGGCGTCCACAGGAAGATGATGAGGAACAGGACGACGCTCTCCAGGCTGACCGTGCCGGTCACCGCGGCCCAGCCGATCACGGGCGGAATGGCGCCGGCAGCACCGCCGATGACGATGTTCTGCGGCGTCCAGCGCTTCAGCCACATTGTGTAGACGACGGCATAGAAGAAGATGGTGAAGGCCAGCAGCGCCGCCGACAGCCAGTTGACCAGCACGCCGAGCGTCATCACCGACAAAACCGAAAGCACCAACCCAAAGCTCAACGCCTCGTGGGGCTGGATGCGGCCGGCCGGCACCGGGCGGGTGGCGGTGCGTGTCATCACCGCGTCGATATCGGCATCGTACCACATATTGAGCGCGCCGGAGGCACCAGCCCCGATGGCAATAGCCAGGATCGCGATCACCGCCAGCAGCGGATTGATGGTCACGGGTGCCGCGACCAGTCCGACAAAGGCGGTGAACACCACCAGCGACATGACGCGCGGCTTCAGGAGGGCGAAGAAATCACCCGCCGTCGCTTCCGACATGCGGAAGCCCGCTTCGTCAATGCTGGTTTCGTCGACAAGGGCCATGCGTACTCAAATCCATATTCCGTTTGGCCGAAACCGCCGGCAGGCCGGCGGTTTCAATTCCGGGCTGCCGCCTTATTTGATCTTCGGCAGCTGCTCCCATTGGTGGAACGGCGGCGGCGACGGCAGCTGCCATTCCAGCGTCGTTGCGCCCTCGCCCCATGGATTGGCGCCAGCGATCCGCTTCTTCTGGAAGGCTTCGAACACGCCATAGAGGAAGATCACCACGCCGACGGCCGAAATGTACGAACCGTAGGACGACACCATGTTCCAGCCCGCAAACGCGTCCGGATAGTCGATGGTGCGGCGCGGCATGCCGGCAAGGCCGAGGAAGTGCTGCGGGAAGAAGACAAGGTTGACGCCGACGAACATGACCCAGAAATGGGTGTTGGCGATGACGGGCGAATACATGTAGCCGGTCATCTTCGGGAACCAGTAGTACCAGCCGGCGAAGATGGCGAACACCGCCCCCAGCGACAGCACGTAATGGAAGTGCGCGATCACGAAATAGGTGTCGTGCAGCGACCGGTCGAGACCGGCATTGGCCAGCTGAACCCCGGTAACACCACCGATCGTGAACAGGAAGATGAAGCCCAGCGCCCACAGCATCGGCGGCTTGAACGATATCGATCCGCCCCACATCGTCGCGATCCAGGAGAAGATCTTCACGCCCGTCGGCACCGCGATGACCATGGTGGCGAAGACGAAGTAGCGCTGCGTGTCGAGCGACAGGCCGGTCGTGTACATGTGGTGCGCCCAGACGATGAAGCCGACCGCGCCGATCGCGACCATGGCGTAGGCCATGCCGAGATAGCCGAACACCGGCTTGCGCGAGAAGGTGGAGACGATATGGCTGATGATGCCGAAGCCCGGCAGGATCAGGATATACACTTCCGGATGGCCGAAGAACCAGAACAGGTGCTGGAACAGCAGCGGATCGCCGCCGCCATCGGGAGCGAAAAAGGTCGTGCCGAAATTGCGGTCGGTAAGCAGCATGGTGATGCCGCCGGCAAGGACCGGAAGCGACAACAGCAGCAGGAATGCGGTGACCAGCACCGACCAAGCAAACAGCGGCATCTTGTGCAGCGTCATGCCTGGCGCGCGCATGTTGAAGATGGTGGTGATGAAGTTGATGGCACCCAGGATCGAGGACGCGCCGGCGATGTGAATCGACAGGATCGCCAGATCCATGGCCGGACCGGGCTGACCGGAGGTCGAAAGCGGCGGATAGAGCGTCCAGCCGCCGCCGACGCCGTAGGCGCCAGGCGCGCTCGGCACGAACATCGAGATAAGCAGCAGGATGAAAGCCGGCGGCAGCAGCCAGAACGAGATGTTGTTCATGCGCGGGAACGCCATGTCCGGGGCGCCGATCATGATCGGCACCATCCAGTTGGCAAAACCGCCGATCAGGGCCGGCATGACCATGAAGAAGATCATGATCAGCGCGTGCGCTGTGGCGAAGGCGTTGTACATGCTCTTGCCGCCGTCGATCGCGGCGTCACCGTTCATGCCGTAGACCATCTGCGCCAGACCGCTGAAGATCTGGATGCCAGGCTCCTGCAACTCCATGCGGATGGCGACCGACAGCGCGCCGCCGATGATGCCGGCCATGATCGCGAAGATCAGGTAGAGCGTACCGATGTCCTTGTGGTTGGTCGAATAAACCCAGCGCACCCAACCATGATAAGGCTTGTGGTCGTGCCCGTCGTGAGCTGCAGCGTCTGCCATGTTCCGCTCCGTTCCCTAAATCTTGCTAACCCGCGGCATCAGTTGCCGGCGGCCGCTACCTTGTTCTGGCCATCGACCTCGGCCATCAGCGTCTTGTTGGCGCCGGGCAGATCGGTCTTGGCCGCAGCCAGCCAGGTCTTGAACTGCGCGTCGGAGACGACGCGGATGGCGATCGGCATGAAGGCATGGTCCTTGCCGCAGAGCTGCGAGCACTGGCCGTAGTAGAGGCCTTCCTTCTCCGCCTTGAACCAGGTCTCGTTGGTGCGGCCGGGAATGGCATCGATCTTGATGCCGAAGGACGGCATGGCGAAGGAATGGATCACGTCGGTCGCGGTGACGAGCACCCGGGTCATCGTGTGGACGGGCACCACCATCTCGTTGTCGACGGCAAGCAGGCGCGGATAGACCTTGCGATCTTCCTTGCCGGCGGCGGCACGGTCGCCATCCTGGAGGATCGCCGAGTTGAACGAGAGCGTGTTGTCGGTCTGGTATTCGTAATCCCAGTTCCACTGGTTGCCCGTCGCCTTGACGGTGAGCTTGGCTTCTTCCGGCGGCGTGTACTGCGCGGTCAAGAGCTGGAACGAGGGGATGGCGAGGCAGAGCAGGACGACGACGGGGCCGACAGTCCAGATCACCTCGATCAGCGTGTTGTGGCTGGTCTTGGACGGAACCGGGTTGGCGCTCGCGCGGAATTTCACGATGCAGTAGATCAGAAGGACCAATACCAGGGCGGTGATCGGGATGATGAACCACATCGTGTAGTTTCCGAACCACTCGATCTGGCGCATCATGTCGGTTGCCGGCGCCTGGAAGGTCGTCTCCCACTCGACGGGCTGATCGGCATGGGCGGCCGTGCCGGCGAAAAACGTGGTAACGGCACAAGCGCTTAGAAACTTGGCACTTGCTGGAAGCTTGGCGTTTGCCAGGAAATTTCTCATCGCCCTCTTCGTCTCCCAGTTCCTCGCGGCTGTGTCCACGAGAATAACGAACAATGCCGGGACGGGAATCCCGACTGTCTCAAGCTGGTTCAAACCATACTCTTTTTCCCTCCGCAAGAAAGGAGCGGAGGAAACCGTGCGGCATTTTTGCGCGCAAGCCGGAATGCATCTTTGAAGGCGGCGGCCGCCATGGCGAATCGGCTATGTTCGACGGATCGGCTGCTTGCTGCCGGCCGGCGCGCCTGGCGTCGTAATTCGGGCGAAATTGGCTAGGAAAAGCGCCGCATGGGCATTTTCGTGGCGGCTCGGCCGCTGTCTCGTCCTTTACTTGGCTTTGGCGCGGCTTAAAGTGCCGTGATTCGCAATGGAGCCGTCATGAACTCTTGGCTGTCGGGATTTGGGCTTTCGAGCCCCTTGGCGAAGGTCATCTTTCTCGCCGCCTTGTCCGTCGCCGGCTTGTCGGCCGCCGGCCAGGCCAACGCGGCCCAGCCGAGCGGCACGGTGCGCTCGACCCATGGCGCGTGGTCGATCATCTGCGACACGCCGGCCGGCGCCACGTCGGAACAATGCGTGATGATGCAGAACGTCGTCGCCGAGGACCGCCCCGAGATGGGGCTGTCGGTCGTGGTGCTGCGCACCGCCGACAACAAGGCGGAGATCCTGCGCGTGCTGGCGCCGCTCGGCGTGCTCTTGCCCAACGGGCTCGGCCTCAATGTCGACGGCAAGGATATCGGCCGCGCTTATTTCGTGCGCTGCTTCCAGGACGGCTGCTACGCTGAGGTCATTCTCGAGAAGCCGCTGCTCGATACGCTGAAGACCGGCACGTCGGCCACGTTCATCGTCTTCCAGACGCCAGAAGAAGGCATCGGCATCCCGGTGGACCTCAAGGGTTTTGCCGACGGATTTGCGGCCCTGCCGTAGACTCCCGCGCCTCGACCCGGGAGCTGCCGATCAACGATAGGTTTTCCGGACCTGGGATAGATCCGGGACGCCGCCGCCCTGCATTTGAATGACGATTGGCGATTGTCTGGGCGCGGCTTCGCGCCTACATCCCGGATATAACCATTCATCCACGGACATACGCCATGAACAGCCTTATCGGCCAATTCGATATTTCCGACGATCGCGTCAAGGAGATCGTCGCAGAGACCATCAACGGCGCCGACGATGGCGAGTTGTTCGTCGAATACAGCGAGAGCGAAGCGCTGATGTTCGACAACGGTCGGCTGAAGACGGCCAATTTCAACACCGACCAGGGTTTCGGCCTACGCGCGGTTGCCGGCGAAGCCAGCGGCTATGCCCACTCCAGCGACCTGTCCGAGGCTTCGCTGCGACGCGCGGCTAATGCCGTCTCGACCGTCAAGGGCGGTTATTCCGGAACGCTTGCCGCCGCGCCCGCCCGCACCAACCGCCATCTCTATGGCGATGAGAACCCGATCCCCTCCCCTTCCTTCGAGGCCAAGGCGAAGCTGTTGCAGGAAGTCGACGCATGGCTGCGCGCCGAGGATCCGCGCGTGCGCCAGGTCTCGGCATCGCTGACCTCGTCCTGGCAGCATGTCGAGATCGTGCGCGCCGACGGCCAGGTGGTGCGCGACATCCGGCCGCTGGTCAGGGTGAACGTGTCGGTGGTGGTCGGCGACGGCGACCGCCAGGAAAGCGGCTCCTACGGCATGGGCGGACGCAAGGCGTTCGGCGACTTCCTCGTCGAGGACAGCTGGAAGCACGCCGCCAAGGAGGCGCTGCGTCAGGCGCTGGTCAATCTCGAAGCCGTACCGGCGCCGGCCGGCACTTTCGACATCGTGCTCTCCAGCGGCTGGCCCGGCGTCATGCTGCACGAGGCCGTCGGCCACGGGCTGGAAGGCGACTTCAACCGCAAGAAGACATCCGCTTTCGCCGGCCTGATGGGCCAGCAGGTGGCGGCAAAGGGCGTCACCGTCGTCGATGACGGCACGATCGCGGAACGACGCGGGTCGCTCACCGTCGACGATGAAGGCACGCCTTCGGCGCGCAACGTGCTGATCGAGGACGGCAAGCTGGTCGGTTACATGCAGGACCGCCAGAACGCCCGGCTGATGGGCATGCGGGCCACCGGCAACGGAAGGCGCGAGGGCTACGCGCACCAGCCGATGCCGCGCATGACCAACACCTACATGACATCGGGCGACATGGAGCCGGACGAGATCATCGCCTCGGTCAGGAACGGCATCTATGCCGTCTCCTTCGGCGGCGGCCAGGTCGACATCACCTCCGGAAAGTTCGTGTTCGGCTGCACCGAAGCCTACATGATCGAGAACGGCAAGGTGACGCAACCGATCAAGGGCGCCATGCTGATCGGTAACGGGCCCGACGCCATGCACCGCGTTTCGATGATCGGCAATGACATGAAGCTCGACAACGGCATCGGTATGTGCGGCAAGGCTGGACAGGGCGTGCCGGTCGGCGTCGGCCAGCCGCACCTCAGGATGGACCAGATGACGGTCGGCGGCACAAGGGTTTGAAGCCGCCTCGTGGCCAGTCTGCTAGGTCTTGCTTACAGACCGGCGCGACGTGGCATACAGGATCAGGAAGCCGATAACGCCGCCGATCGCGTACTGGGTCCATGCACTCAGGTAGTCGACGGTCCCATCATGGCCCGAGACATAGAGCGCAGCGCCGACAAACGTCATGACCGCGACGCCAAGCGCATAGGATGGCACCAGCCCCACACGCGTGAATTTTCTCAAGATCCAAGCGAGCACCGCACCGGTGAGCGCCATGATGAGAGCCGAACCAAAAATCTCGGCAACAAAACCTGGTGAAATCATCTTCTCCCCCTATCCCAATTTGGATTATGCCTTTTTGCGGGGCAGATTCAACTGCAGTGGCGATGATCCACAACTTTAGCGATAAATCTGGCTGGGATTTCGGGGCAGACTGCATGACGCGACCAGTCTCGCTGAGCAGGGCTAGAGCGTTTCATATCTTGACGGAAGCGTAGCCTGCGTTTTCGAAGTAGTTCCTGCATTCGGCTGCCTCGATTGT
>NZ_VFVN01000020.1:0-42401 GCF_006442185.1 Mesorhizobium sp. B2-4-1
GTCGGCCCGAAGTCGAGATAGTGTTCCCGAACCAGCCGAACCGCCAACTCACCGATGCCGGCGACATATCGATGGTTAGACGGTCGTCCTCGAGCCTTGTGCCGAAGTGCCGCGGCGCCTTCAGTCCGGAACGCCTTCAGCAGACGCTGGACCTGGCGCGTTGTCATATCCAGGACATGCGCCGCCGAGACAACCGTCATGCGCCGCTCCAAAACCTTCGACAGCACCTCGATGCGTTGCAGCTCGCGCTCGCTCATTAAGATCAGTCCCAACCCGCCGTCTCCCTCGCTCATCGGCGAGCAGGGCGACATTCCTACTTTGCGGAATCAAGACATTTCTATTTTGCGGCAATAACTTAGAGTTGCATAACATGTATTATGGAACTAACATTTGTGATTACTATTCAGATACTTATGTGAACTTCAATATTTCGATTGGGCAAGCTAACCGGGAAGCCCGATGAACGGATTCTGACACCGAACTCCGAGCGGTCTGAAATCCTTTTCATTGTCCGTGAGCACGACTAGATCGTGTTGCGTGGCTGTGGCAGCAATCGCGATATCCTCGAAACCGGGAGAGATGCCAGCTCCGCGGGCGACTGCCATAAGTTGCCCGGTTATCGTTGCCGTCTCGAGATCAAGAGGCAGAATGCGGCTACCGTAGTAGTGACGAATTTCTCCCCACCATTCAGCGAGCGCGGCCGCTTTTTTGGTGGCACCGGTTCGCTTGGCGTTCGCAATACCGTCCTCGATCTCAGCCGAGGTGATGACGGACAGCCAAAGGTCGGAGGATCTGTCGACGATCCAGGCAACTAGTCTTTCATCGGAGGGTGTCCTGCGTCTCGAGGGGGCGAGCAAACTGACGACATTCGTATCCAGAAGGTACAACGTCAAAACGCCGGGTCACGCAGAGCTCGTGCGGGCTTTCGGCTTCGCGCTAGCAGGTCACCGTCCTCCAACGGCGAATTTGTAAGCAGCCAACCCAGCGATGGCACACGGGAAAGGCGCTGGTACTCCGCATAGCTGATTACGACAGCCTCTCTTTTGCCGTGACGGGTGACAACCGTCGGGGCGCCTGCAACCGCTTCGTCGACGACATGCGAGAACGTCGCCTTCACATCTTTAAGCTGAACCTCTTTCATCTTGATAACCCTGTGACCAAAGTAGTCATATAACTCATGGAGCGAGCCTTGACAAGAAGGCCGTAGCCTACGCTATCGCCCAGTCCCTCGATACGACCGGCCTTTTCCGTCAGCGATTGACCGCCGAAACGAGCGCCAAGCCGAACAGAGACGCCCAGGCTTGTGCGTTCGCCTCTTGGATCGCGAGGATGCTGGTGCTTGCCGTCCACCAGCCATTCCCGCTCGCGACGATGGCATCCGGGCGATAGAGCATGGATTGTAGCACCGGCCAGACGATGAGCTGCTCGTAGCAGATCAGCGGCGCAACCTTCACGCCCTCGACATCGACGACAGGATTGGCAAAGACATGTGCCCTCGCCCCGCTGCGCTGCCCGACCCACGCGAGCCATGGTTGCCACATGGAGATCGGCACCGGCATGCGCTCTCGATAGAGGATTTCACTTCCCTCGGCCGATATCCGCATCATGACGTTGTCATAGCCACCCTGGTCGACCACGGCGGCCCCAGCAATGACAGTCACGCCGCTCCCAGTCAGCGCCCGTGTCCAGAGCCGTTCGACAGTCGGTGTCCAGAGACCAGCGGCGCTTTCCGGTAGGACAATGATGCGCGCGCCGTCCATGGCCGCTGTTTTGGCGACAATGATCGTCTCGCCTTGTTGTGCATAGCCGGCATAGTGACCGGCCGAACCCCGGAACCGTGTATCGACACTCACCCAACCTTCTGGCGGATTTGGCGGCGTCCAATGTGCGGCGGACCAAGTCCAAAACCCACCCAGCAGCGCGGCCGCGATTGGCCATCGCTTCGTCGTCATGGTGAGCATGAGGATTGCAGCCGCAGCTAGCCCGAACCAACCCCATGCTGGAAACAGAATTCCGGCGGCCGTGATTGGATGCGCCCAGCCGACAACACCGAAGGGCGGGATACTCATCGCCACCGCGGCGATCGCGTAGCGTAGCACGCGCCAGCCCTGGCTCGACGTCCAGAGGACCGCATGGACGGCTACGAAAGCGAGCGACGCAGTAAACCAAAGCGCGATGCCGACCGCGAACTGCGAGCCGTAGAAGTTCGCTACGCCCTGCGGCAGACCCCGCGACGCCGCCAGGAAATAACCTGCGGACGCGCAGGCGGCAACCAGGCGCGAAGGCGAAAGCGCCCACAGCGCAGGAAATGCCATGGCCATCGGAAGAGCGAGCGGATTTCCGCTCCAGCCGATCGCGCCAGCAGCGACACCCCCGGCGATGAGTATCATCGAACAAAGTCGATCAAGGCGTGAAGGTGAGGATCGGTTTCGCAAGGCCGAGAATGCCAGCGGCCGAAACCGGCCCAAAATAGCGCGAATCATATGAACCTGGAAATCTGGAGTAAAGGAAGACCTTGCCGGCCGGAACCACGCCGCCGGCGAAGGCTGGGAGCAACCTGCCCTTGCCATCGACCGCGCGGAGTTCGGAATGATCGAGGAGGCGGCCATCGATATGCACGCGAGCATCGACGGCGATGTCCTGTCCGGCGATTGCCGCGACCTTCTTGATCAGCGGACCGGTTCCTCCGGTGCACAGACCTCGCGGGAGATAGCCGCGCTTGAGCGCCAGTTCGAAGCCCGATGCTTCCGGCGGACAGATGAAGATGATGTCACCCACCTTTGCTTCCCGTTGCATCACCTCGATCCGCCAGAGACCAAGCGGATAGCTCAGCGTCATGTTCAGCCGATAACCACCCCATGCTCCGGCCGCGGCGATCAACAGCAGTAGTGCGGCGCCGGCGCCAAGAATGGTGAAAGCGTTTCGACGTTGATGGTGCATCGTCACAAACCAGATTTGAGGGTCGGGCGTTGAACGAGCTTGGCGGTTTCTGCCTGCTTCATTGCCTGGACGGACCGCTCATACGCGGCGAGCTGCTGTGCCGCACGCAAGGTCGGCCAGGCTTCCGCGAGTTTCTTTTTCTCGGCGGCGGGCATACTCGCTGACAGCGTCTTATGGGCTGGACCATCGATCTTTTGTGCGTCCAGTCCCAGCAGGGCGCGCTCCCCGAAACGCTGGCCGAGTGCGGCATTCATCAGATCGATCTCGGCCTTGACCATGCGGTCGGCGAGTGCGAAGCCGAGCGCGGCCGGCAGATCGTTGCGGTCTATCGCATCGCGTACCTGCTCCATGACGACGGTTGCGGACTGAGAAAGCGCCGGTATATCGATCGATGCGCGTTGACGCGCTTCCGTTTCCTTGACCTCAAACCGATTGGAAGCCTCCGACCTAAGGCGGATGTAGCGCTCGATCTCTGTGTTGAGCGCGGCACCTCCTTCGATCGCCATCTGCCGTTCCTGCTTCTCGGCCTTCGAGGCGAAGAGCCCGACATTACCTCGCAACTCGCCGAAAGTTTCGGGGTCGACTGCAAGTCGATCGAGCACGGCGCGATGACGATCGGGCGCTTCGACCACCGCGTCGATTTTCATGGCGTTCGCGGCCGCATGCGGATCCCGATAGATCTGCGCAAAGCGGTCCGACACCTCGCGCCATTGCAGCTTCACTGACGTTTCGGACAAAACATTTTCCTTCACAATCTCAGTGAGCGATTGCACCCATTGCGTCACACCGCGCACCAGTGGTTCGACGACGTTGGTGGGCGCGTTGGCCGTGGAAGCGGGTCTCAGGACCCATGAGCGGGAAGAAGCATTCGGAGCCGACGCTTGCTTGACCGGTCGCAAGCTAGCGCTTGAGGCGAACGCCGCGAGCTTGACACCCAGTCTCGCCACCTTCTCCCTGGCGCGAGCGATGAGACGCAGCTGGTCGTCGAGCAGGGCTCTGGCGACGCGGAACGCATGGAGGCCGCGGTTCATCGCATAGCGAAGAGCATCGAGATATTCGCGCGAGCCGGCATAGTCGAGCGTCGTTTCCTTGGCATTGCGGCGTGACAGGAGCGGGATCAGGCCGCCCGCCTTCTCAAAGGATCGACGCCCGTAATACAGCGCGACATCCTCGCGATGGCGGGTCATGGCAACATAAGAAAGATGCTTGTCGAGCGAGAGCGAGGCGAGCACTTTTACCCGATCAACGGTCGCGCCTTGCGACTTGTGGATCGTCGTTGCGTAGCCGTGATCGATATCGCGATAAAATGTCTGGGCGATCTCGACCCGGCGTCTGTCGTCGCCTACCTCGACGATGATGCAACCCAGCTTCGCCTCGGCGACGCGGCCTATCATGCCGTTCTTCACACCTAGCGAATTCTCGTTTCGCAGGAATACGATCTGGTCGCCGCCTGCGAAGTTCCGTGGTCCCTGTTCGGTCTGGAATCGAAACCCTTCGCCGATCACGCCACGCTCGATAAGTGCCGCGCGGGCCTGCTCGTTCAGCGTCCTCACATCGCGGCGAAGGTGCGCGAGGATGATCGACGAGGTTGCAGGATCGAAATCGCGGTTCCAGTCGCCGATCAGCATCTTGATCGCTTCAGCCTTGGTCTGGCTGCCGAGAACCTTGCCACGGGCGCGATAGGCGTTGATCGCATCCGCCGTCCTGCCGCGCGCGAAATCCACGCTCGCTTTGCGCATCCAGTCCTGCTTCTGGCGGCGGACATTTTCGAGCACCACATAGCCGACGCGGTCATGGATCGCTCTAAAAGCAGCGCCCGCTTCGATCGGCTGAAGCTGCTCGCCGTCGCCGACCAGGACGAGCTTGGCCCCGGCGCGGGCGACCGCCTCGACAAACAACGCCATCTGTCTCGATGCGACCATACCGGCCTCGTCCATTACGAAAACCGTCTTGCCGTCGAGGAGGTCAGTACCCCTCCCCCACCGAAGCTCCCATGACGCCAATGTGCGCGCCGCGATTGCCGCTTCCTTTTCCAGGCCTTCGGCCGCCTTGCCGGCGAGCGCCCCGCCAACGACGCGAAAACCTTCGCGTTCCCAAGCCTTCCGTGCCGCTTTCAGCGCGCTGGTTTTTCCCGCGCCTGCGAGGCCGACGATCGCAGCGATGCGGGATGCACCAGTCACATATTCAACCGCGGCGCGTTGCTCGTCGTGCAGATAGGCATGCTCGTGGAACGTGACCGCGAGCGCGTCGTTCGAGACGGCAAAAGTCTCCTCCCCAGACAGGTGCAATGCCTGCCGAGCCATCTCGGCCTCGGTGCGGATCATCGTTCTTGTGGCAAGCCTTTCCGGAATGCGTTCGCCAGTCTCGAAGTCGAGCGTCTCGCGTTGCAGCCGTACCAGCTCGGGGCTAGTCACCAGCCGCGCCATGACGCTCGAGAACCTTGCCGGATCATCGACATAGCGATGCACCAGCTTCGCCAGATCGCGCTCGGCAAAGACGCTGCGTTCGCGCGCGATCATGTCGAGAATGATTTCTGGGCGGCGTTCAATCCGTTTCGCCGATTCTTGTCTCTGCTCCTCGAATATACGCATCCGGTCGAGATCGACGCCGCGCCCCCTGGCTGCCGCCTCCCGGGCGATGTGTGTTGCACCGACGCCGATCTTGGAGGTTGGCACGAGCTCCAGTCTCCGTTCGTCGAAGGAGCGGTGATCGACACGAATGTCGAGCCCTTGCTTGGCGAGATCTCGGTTTTGCAGGGCCGCCCAGGCTTCGCGCCACTCATTCAGGGTCTTCTCATCTCCGGCCCACAGGCGGTAGACAATCTTCCCGCGCGGATTCAGCTTCGATTTGATCCGAAGCGGGTTGCCATCCTCGTCAAGCACCGCGATCTGCTTCGGCCCGAATCCGTCTTGCGCCAGCGGCCTCAGCGTCGTCATGAGATGGATATGCGGATTGCCGGGACTGTCGTGATAGGCCCAATCGGCAACCATGCCGCGCGGAAGAATTTGTTCCGCCACGAATGCCCGCGCCAGCGCGATGTTCTGCTCGCGAGAAAATTCGACTGGGAGCGCCAGATCCATCTCGCGCATGAATTGCGCGTCGGCTCGCTTCTCGAAAGCCTCGACGGCATTCCAGAGGGCCGCGGAAGCGCCTGCCGCGTCGCGCCCGTCGATCAGGCTGCGAAGCCATGCTGGCGCTGCTTCAGGCAAGGCAAACTCGGAATGGGCAAGCCCGTGCTTGTTCGAATAGTCGGCGACCCGCGCCTCCGCCTCGATCTCCATCCGTGCGCAATGCCGGTAGGCGGCGGACGCGACCGCGCTGCGGCCTTCTCCCCGGCCGATGATCTGCGCATGCAAGTGGTAGATGGCCATCCGGCTTCAAAGCTCCCGCCGGGAGCACACCGTCGCGCAAGCGACGTATAAGTGCGCCCTTCAATCCTCACTTTGTTCGGCGGGATACTGCGGCAGCGCTTGCCGCACGACAGCTTCGGAAATCCGCAGGTGTCGGCACCAGGCTTCACCCTAATGATCGGCTTCTCGAAATGAGCGTCATGAGCCGGAGCAAACACATGAGAAAATCATCGTCGAAGATTAAAGAGGAGATCGAGCGCCTGCACGATCAACTGAAGGCGGCCGAGGCCAAGGAGGCCGAACGGATCGGCCGCATCGCGGTCAAGGCCGGTCTGGGCGATCTCGATGTCGACGAGGCGAAGCTCTCGGACCTTTTCGCGGAGATCGCCGTACGATTTCAGCCGGGAAGCGAGAAGCGCCGGCAAGCCGCGCCGAAGCCGGCTCGGCCTGCTGAAGGCGATGCTTGAGCGAGTGATGAACATGCAGCGACGGCATTCGGCGGAGGAGCGCAAGCGCGATACTCGCGAGAAAATCCAACTCGGCGGTCTGATCGTGAAGGCCGGCCTTCGCTCGGCCGATCGCGCCGTGATCCTGGGGGCTCTCGTCGATCTGGCGCGCCGCACTGACAACCAGACGGAATGGGCGCGCCTGCGCGCAATCGGAAAGGCTGCCTTCGGCAATGATATGGAAGAAACTCGTACTCACAATCGCGCCGGCGGCACTTATGATCGCAATGCTGTGGGGCCTGACCGGGATTGAGACCTGGCTCGCTTCGCTTGGAACATCACGTTCCGCATATCTGTTTCTCGGTAAGGTCGGGCTGGCTCTTCCCTATGCTACGGCGGGCGGCATCGGACTGATCTTTCTGTTTGCTGCCGCCGGCTCGGCATCGATCAGGTCGGCGGGCCTCAGCGCGCTTCTCGGCGGGATGATCGTGGTCGTGACCGCCGTCATCAACGAAAGCGGCAGGCTCCTTTCATTCGCGGATCGCGTCGCCGAGGGAACGCTGTTGTCATATGCCGATCCTTTTGCGTTCGGCGGCGCAATGGTCGCCTTGGGCGCTGGTATCTTCGCCCTTCGAGTTACACTTCTCGGCAACGCGGCCTTCGTATCACCTGCGCCGAAGCGGATCCCGGGCAAGCGCTCCATCCACGGCGACGCTGACTGGATGAGATTGACCGAGGCGGCAAAACTTTTTCCCGCAGGAGGCGGCATCGTCGTCGGAGAGCGTTATCGTGTCGACCGCGACACAGTTGCCCCCAGATCGTTCAAGGCGAGCGATCACGACAGCTGGGGCAGTGGCGGGCGCAAACCACTGCTCGGCTTCGCGGGCAACTTCGGATCGGGTCATGCGATCGTCTTTGCCGGGTCCGGCGGCTTCAAGACAACGTCGGTGACCATTCCGACCACCCTTCAATGGAGGAGTGGACTAGTGGTTCTGGATCCCTCCAACGAGGTCGCCCCGATGGTTACCGCGCATCGCAAATCGCTCAATCGACAGGTCTATGTCATCGATCCGGGAAGTGACGGCACCGGCTTCAATGCGCTCGACTGGATTGGCAGGTTTGGCGGCACGAAAGAGGAGGACATCGCCGCGGTTGCATCCTGGATCATGACCGACAATCCGCGGGTCGACGCCAGCCGAAACGATTTCTTTCGTGGATCGGCGCAGCAGTTGGTGACGGCCCTGATAGCGGACGTCTGCCTCTCCGGGCACACGCCAACCGGGAACCAGACGCTACGCCAGGTCCGGACCAATCTTGCCGAGCCGGAACCAAAACTGCGAACCCGGTTACAGGAAATCTACGACTCGTCGCAAAGCGCATTTGTCCGCGAGAACGTTGCGCCCTTCATCAACATGACACCGGAGACATTCTCGGGCATCTATGGCGCTGCGTCCAAGGAAACGCACTGGCTGTCCTACGAGAACTACGCCGCGCTCGTCTCTGGCAGAAGTTTTGCGACCGACGAGGTTGCAGTGGGAAACACCGACATCTTCATCAACCTCGACCTGAAGACACTCGAGAACCATCCGGGCCTTGCGCGCGTAATCATCGGGTCGCTAATGAATGCCATCTACAATCGCAATGGCGACGTCGAAGACCGCACCCTTTTCCTGCTCGACGAGGTAGCGCGCCTCGGCTACATGCGCATTCTCGAAACCGCCCGTGACGCAGGCCGCAAATACGGAATCAGTCTCCTGATGCTGTTCCAGTCGATCGGGCAGATGCGCGAAGCCTATGGCGGACGCGACGCCTCTTCGAAATGGTTCGAATCCGCCTCGTGGACATCGTTCGCCGCGATCAATGACCCTGAAACGGCCGAATACATTTCGAAGCGTTGCGGCGACACGACGGTCGAGGTCGATCAGACCAGCACTTCCTCACGGATGAACGGCACGTCGAGAACCCGCTCGAAGCAACTCGCCCGACGCCCTCTGATCCTTCCACACGAGGTCATGCAAATGCGCACGGACGAACAGATCGTCTTCACCGCTGGCAATCCGCCACTGCGGTGCGGCCGCGCGATCTATTTCCGGCGCAAGGAGATGATCGCAACCGCTGGCGCGAACAGGTTCGGGCCGAAAAGGAAATGACCCGGCCGATCGGCCACGAATTTCGTTCCCCATGGAAGCTCCGGGGCTTCTCTTCGGCGCAGTTTGGATAGCGCGTTCAGCCCCTCCGCTTCGCCGCCGGCAACGCCGGCGGCGGCCCTTTGGGCAGCCATTTCGATATCAATCCATCAGCGTAATGAATCATTTGGCTGAGATCGATTCGACGAACTCGTTGGACGTTGTATGTTTCGGGAGCGAGACTCGCTCGATGCTTAGCTCCGAGACAGGACCGGCCTATCTTCACCGTATCGACGCCACCCGCAACATGGCGCGGTTCTATTCGCTCTCGATTCAGCCGACCCTGTTCGGTGGTGCGTCGCTCATCCGCAACTGGGGACGGATCGGCACGAACGGCCAAGCCAAAGTCGAAACCTTTGATGACCCGCAAGAGGTCGAGGGCGCATTCCTCCGGCTTGAGCGCGCAAAGCGACGGCGAGGTTACGTTGACCCGCGCGCTACCGGTGCCGATTTACCTCGGTGAGTGTTTTGCGGCGTGCGATGAACCCGCGCAGCAGCGGAAGGAAGAATGCCTTGCTGAACCGGCCGACCGGCGGCTCAGGTTCAACATAAAACGATCGGCCGACAATGTCGGTATTGAACTCGTCGAGGATGATCCAAAGACGCATGTCAGGATCAAGCCCTGCTCGTCGTTTCTCGATGGACGGAACCTCAACGGCGAACCTGGCCGGTTCCAGCTGCTTGGTAATGATCGGAAAGAACAGCACCAGATCGCCGCCAGGGCGTGCCAGACGAACGCCAACGGCGATCGGCCTGTTCTTACGACCTTCGGTTTCGCCATGGCTGGCTTCGCGTGCCAACAGACATGGACAGCGGATGAGGCACCACGTCTCGATTTGGTCGGTAGCTCCTTGCCGCCCGCTTGTTCCACTTCCGAACAGGCTTCAACCGCATCCTCGAACTCGGTGAGCAGGCTATCGGACATCGTTTCGATCGTCCCTGCTGCCCGCGCATCGGCCTAGCTCATCAGCCGCTGATATTCCTCGATATTGAGAAGCACCAGACGAGGCTTGTTGCGCTGAGTTATCGTGACCGGATGGCGTAGCGCTCGGCGATGATATCGCCGGATTTCCGCGACAGGTCACTGGTTGAGTAGGAACCACTTAGCCGGAGCATTTGCCCTCCTGATGATTGCTATATTTGATGTTGTATACGTAAGTCACGTAATTGCTGCGCCCCTGCTGCGGTGGGCCCGACGGAAAATAGCGATTCGTAGGTGCCGTCAGCTACTCATTCTCTGGATTGTGCGTGTCAAACATGAGGAGGCAACAACACAAAAAGGAGCCATCTCGATGGCGACAGCGAACGAAATCGGCGACAAGGTCGCCGCCGACAACCGCCTGAACAAGGCGTAAGCAAAATCGTTGTCGATGGCGTCTTCAAGACGATTGCCGACGCCGCCGCGAGTTCAAGGTGAAGACGGCGCCGGAGCGCGAGGGGCGCAATCCCTCGACGGGCGCCGCCATTAAGATCGCCGCTTCGAAGAAGCTGACTTTCACACCCGCCAAGGACGCGCTCAACGGCTGAACGCTGCTGCCAAGTCAAAGCTCGAGGCCCCCACCGGGTGGCGGGGCCTCGATCTTTGGAGTCTCAGTCCCGGGTCGGCCGCGACCAGATCATCTGGAGGCTTTCCTCGCCTTCCACCTCGATCAGGGTGGCGTAGATCGGAGCGGGGAAGCTCGGGTCGTCCAGTTTGACCGAGAGGTAGCCGCGTTCCGTCTCCTTCGAAGTCTTCTGCCAGGCGGCACCGAACTCGACATTGCCGGCGAGGACGCGGAAGTCGGGAGCCTTGTCACTGGTGCGTTCTGCGCGAACGATCTTGGCCTTGACGTCAAGGTTGAGGGTCTTGATCGTCCCGTTGAAGCCGTTGCCGGTGGAGGTGAAGGTACCGATGGTGGCCATTGTTTCATTCCTTTGGTTTCTCGGGCCGCGCCCATCGCGACCTCGATAAGGGCCGACAGACCGGAGGCGATCGACCTGCACCCCGCAGGGGCCGAAACATCGTGAAGGGCGGATGGAAGAGACTTTCTTGTTCCGCGAGGAATGGACGCGCAGCGACCAGGGGAAGAAAGTCGCGAGCGGCCGTTGCCGGTGTGAGAGCGAGACGGAGCGCAGCGAAGGCGGCCTCCAGTCAGACAGGCCACATCGAAGTCGTAGGTGGGTGTGTCTTGTGTGAAAGCACCGGAATGAAAGCAGGCGATCAGCGTCACCTACCGAAATCGCAGGAATGGCCGGGCATGATCATACCCGCCTCCCGACATGCTCTGGCACATCGGAAAAGGCAGCTCCAACAGGAACGGACCTTCCGCATTACACGGGCCGGTTTGAGAGATAACGGGCGGCACGCCGGAAACAGGAACGAAACGACGCGTGACCGCCACATGCCGGAAAGCTCGCTGCCTGGTCCAGAGCCCCATAACGTCAACAAGAAGCGGGATGTCCACCGATCCGGAGTTGAACCGGCGCCGAGGTCGCGAAGGCCAATCGGGGATAGCAACGATATGCGCGTGCAACATCAAGCTGCCTTCCCGATCTTGTCCATGTTGGGCTGGCGATCGTGCAGAAAGGCGACGGCACCCTGTGCGTGGGCTGCGGCCGAGACAATGAACCGTTTGTCGTTGGAGAGCACCTCGAGCTAGGATGCGAGATCGCTGGTATGGTCCGGGTACGATGCCGAGATCGGCGCAAAGGAAGCAGCTGCCAAATTCGGCAATGAGTTCCTCCCTCGCCCGCTCGCTACGATCCTTCGGATAGCGGCTGACATCGCGATTCACCCGATGGGGTGCCGCCGTCCGGTGGTCAAATTCATCACTCAGCACCGCGACATAGGAACCCGCGTCGCAAAAACTCTCGAATGCCGGTATCTGGATGTGGCTGCTTGTCAGTTGATGCCGGCGCCGGGATTCTCGACCTGTCGTTCAAAGCGCTTCATGAGCGCCTCCTGCTCGGCCCAGATGACTTCGCTCCCGGCAAGCGCGAGCTCCAGAGCGGCCTCGGTCTCGCGGCGCTCGTCGCGGCAGACAGCGTTCCGCAGCTCGGCGCGCAATTCCTCAATGTGTTAATCGATCGACATGTTCGTCTCCTTGACGTTGGTGGAGGGCGACACCGCCGGTCATGATGGGTCGGAGGGGCCAGGGCGCGCAGCGACCGGCGGAGCCGGCGAGTGGGGGAGCCGAAATGCGTCAACTTGTTGGAGATACCACGAAGTCCTTGGGCGCCTTCGGAACGCCATGGCATCCTCGGACGATCTGAGCAGACCTCCCCCACCCGGTTGGCAGCAAAAAAGCGGGGCCGGGCTCGATGCCTGGTTCCGGCTTCACCATTGGTAGGAGGAACCCCGCCTGTGGCGGGGTCCTCTGGCGGGCAATCAGTCCCGGTTTGGGCGGGACCAGATCAGCTGCAGGCCTTCCTCGCCTTCCACCTCGATCAGGGTGGCGTAGATCGGAGCGGGGAAGCTCGGGTCGTCAAGCTTGACCGAGAGATAGTCGCGACCCTCTGCGGAGGTCTTCTGCCAGGCGGCGCCGAGTTCGACATTGCCGGAGAAGATGCGGAAGTGCGGCCCCTTGTCGGAAGGGTTCTCGATGCGGACTAGCTTGGCCTTGACGTTGAGGTTGAGGGTTTTGATCGAACCGCTGAAGCCATTGCCGGTGGAAGCGAAGGTGCCGATGGTAGCCATAAGTCTCATCCTTTGTTGCTCGGGCCGCGCCCATCGCGACCTCGATGACGGTCAGTGGACCTGAGGCGATCGACTGGCACCCGCAGGGCTGGAACGAAGTGGAAGGCGGTCGTGAGAGACTCTCTTGATCCGCGAGGAATGGCGGCGCAGCCGTCAGGGGAAGAAAGTCGCGAAGGCCGTTGCCGGACAAGATCGAGAGCCCGCGATAGCGGGATCGGCCTTCGGTCAGACCAGTCACATCGCGCACGCAGATGGACGTGGCCTTTGTCGAAACCGGAATGAGACCGGCGTTTCCGTCGACGGCGTTATACCCGCAAGTCAGCGACTGTTCGTTCGAGAGCCCCATCGCCGCCACGGTCAGGCAACGGATCGCCTCCGATCCCAAAGGCGAGAACCGCAGCCCCATTGTCTCGCACCGGCTTCGAAACGGTGATGCACCGGGAGATCAGCGACAGAAGCGCGCGAGCTACGTGCCAGACTGACCCACCCGTTGAAACGATGCTGCGTTTATGGCGCGCAATTTGGGGAAGCGGCCAGCAACTGCCTATCCGGCTCTCGTCTCAAACGGAATCGGCAACCGATAGAGCCGGGCGCACAGGCGGAGGTTCGTTAATCGGCAAGTTTTGGTGCGGAGCCGCATACCTGATAGTCGATCCAGCAGCCGACTCACGTCGTCCGAGGCGCAGCTGCCGGTCGTTCTTCAAGGAACCTTGATGAGATCGGTTTGCCGAAACTCACCTGCCGCCGCAAGAATGGGCGTCGAGAAATATTTCGCGCACGCATAATTGGGACTATCCCCGAGATTTAGGCCATCGGCCCCGGACCGATGCCGGTGTGCCGCCGACAGCGCCAGCCTGGTGGTCTCGGGCGCGGGCGGCAAGTCTCGAACCTCGATCCTCCGCTCGTCGAAAAACTCGCGGAAGCGGCTTCTTAGCCGCCTTCCGCAGGTAGACGCCACGTTTTTCACGCAGACGTGCAGCCGTCTGAAGCGGGCTCTCGGCATCACGCCGGCGCTCGATCGCCTCCTTCATCGCGATGATGATGGCATCGGTGATGCTGACGCCGGCCATATCGGCGAACCTGCGCGTCAGCGCATCAGCCTCCGGATTGTTGACATTGAACTACCGCGCCAGCCGGCGTGACGGTCTTTGGCGAAGGCGAGGATCGAGGCCCAGCGGTTGCCTACCCGGCCGCGCTCAGCTGCTCGCGAATATTGTCGTCCGAGACGATATGGACCGGGAACGGCAAGACTTTGGGCGACACCAGCCGTGCGAGATGATCGTAGACGGCCTGTGGCTCCCAGCCGGTATCGGCGAAAATCGCGCAATCTAGCATGGGGCCGATCTCGCCATGGGCCGCCATCAGGGCGAGCGTGGTGGATTGCACGCTGGCGCCAAGCGACAGCGCGCGCAGGCGGATGGGGAAGGCTCGGCGCCCTCCCCATGATGGTCGGAGCATGCAGCATCACGCCGCCTCCGCGACCTGTGTCGCCCCTGGCTGGAGATCGTGCAGATAGTTGACGGCACGTTGGGCATGCGCCGCCGCGGCGAAAATGAAGCGCGTCTCGTTCTTGAGAATTTCAAGCCAGCTCGCCAGATAGCTTGCGTGATCGGGCCTCGGCTCCAGCTCGGGGACGATGCCGAGATCGGCCGCTAAAAAACAACCGCCCAGATCGGCGACCAGTTCTTCGTGCGCGCGAAAGGAGCGATCCTTGTGGTAGCGCGCGGGATTGCGATCGAGCCGCTTTTCCCCGCCCACCCAATGAGTCAGCTCGTGCCCTAAGGTGGCGTAATAACTCTGGGCATCGCGAAAGCTCTCGAAGGGCGGCATTTGCACGATATCGAGCGTCGGATTGAAAAACGCCTTGTCGCCAGCGTGGCGGATTACGGCACCAGTATTTGTGAAGAAGGCATCCGCATGCTCGATCCGCTCGACCGGATCGGCCCCAGGCGCGGGATGGTCGTAACACTGCGCGGGCAGATCGTCGATCTGATCGGCGCAGAAAACGGTATAGGCCTTGAGGAAGGGGATGCCGCGTTCGACTTCCTCGCCCTTCGCATCGGTTTCGGTGCGGGTGAAACGGCTGGCGTAAACGACCATCGAGCCGGTCTCACCCTTGCGGACATGACCGCCGAGCTCAATGCTCTGCTTGAACGTCATCCAGGTGGGCGAGACGAACCCCCGCGCCATCGCCTCCGACCAGAGAAGCAGTGTATTGATGCCTTGGTATGGCAGCCCATTGTGGCGGAGCGGTCGCGTGATGCGACCCGTCCTATTTCCCGCGCTCCAGGGCTTCACCCACGGGCGCACCCCCTTTTTTAGATCCGCGACGATCCGATCGGTGATCTTCGCGTAGATATCGAGACGGGGTTTGCTCTCTTTCCTGCTCATTTTCCAAAACCTCCATTCGAGGTCGCGCCAGTCGCGGCCGTCACGAGGTCCGCATGCGCAGGACCGCAGGTTCGCGAACCCGCCGCGAGCGATCGGAAGGAGGAGAGATGTCGTGTGCGGGCCGCAACGTCAGTGAAGGACGGCGCAGCCGTTTCGCGGGGCGAGGACCGAAACAGGACCAACGTTCGTGACGGCCGCGACTGGCGCGGCCTGCAGGATCACATTCATTTGTCGGGTTCCTTGGCGACGCACACGCGAAGAGGCCGGTGTCCGCAAGGACACCAGCCTCGATGTGAGAAGATGGGGCGGAGCCGTAGCTCCGGCCGGTGCGGCTAGCCGAGCGCCGCCATCTGGAGGTCGGCTGCCTGCCGGCTGACAGTCTGGCCGGGATTCTCGACCTGACGCTCGTAGGGCTTCCAGGCCTCGCCGACGATATGCTCGTAGGCCGCGACGGCTCCCTCCGCGGCCATGCGCAGGGCGTGGGACTGAAGGCCCATGTCGGCGGCGAATTCGCGCTTGCGCTGGGCGTTGCTGTCGAAGCCTACCGGTCCGTCCAGATCCTCGTCGCGGATGTCGTTGGCGAGCTTGGCCGTGGCGTCTTTCGCCTCGGTGACGGCCTTGGAGTAGAACTGGCCTGCCCCGTAGGCGGAACCGACATAGGAGCCGACGATCCGTTGCAGGTGGATCTGCATCGCCTTGTCGGAAACCCCCTCGGAGAGGGTGTCGGCGCCTTCGATGAGGCTGCGCTCGTGGAAGTCGCGGATGCCGTCGCTGTCGAGGACCGGAAGGCCGAAGCTTTCGGAGATGATTGCGGCCTGGCTGCTGTCCGGACAGCAGAGCCGGGCCATTTCGAGGGTCGTGCCCTTGCGGAGCGGGAGGACGAGGGATTTGGACTTGGGGGAGCGGATTGAACTGGACATTGAGCTTACCTTTCTGGCGATGCCCTTCAGGTGATCGGCCCTCGGCCGTTCTTTCCTGCGGGTGCGGTCAAAAGGAACCGGCGGGAGCTGGGCGCTTCAGGGTCCGGACCCTGCCAGGCGAGCGAGGTCGGCTTGCGGAGAAGCGGGGGCCAGTTCTTAACTGGTCCCCGCGCGGGACGCGGGCCGGCCTTGCCGAGATCGGCGGGGTTCCGGCCGCTCTGCGGCGCGATAGCGGCCTTGAAGGGGCCAGCCGCTGGTCCAGACCGCAGCAAACCCGCGGGGAAGAGCGGCGAGGGATATCTGCGACACCGGCATGGGGATCGGTAAGCGCCTGGTCGACCCGCACCGCCATGGCGTTCCATGGCCTGCCGCGCTGCCGAGAGGCATCCACGGCATGGCGATGCTGTCGTATCTCGTGGCTCAGCATCATCGCCATGGATGAATGCCGGCCGGTGAGAGAACTATATTCGCGTCACGCACAGAGCTCTTCCGGTTCGAGCTGCGCCCGCAACGCCGCTATGGCGCGTTCCTGGCGTGCCAGTTTGTCGATTCCGGCTGACATTCTGGCGTAATGGCCGCCAGATTGACACGATACCGTTCGAGGAAAGCGCCGGGGTCAGGCGACTTCCCGCGCCGATACGTGGTCTGGCGCAGATGCAATTCCGGTATTAGCGCCGCCACACCTTGATCTACCGGTCGATCATGTCCAGCTGACGCTGGATTTGCCGGCGAGCTTCTTCCATGCGAAAGGGCCGGGCGCGGCGACCTCGCGCGACCATCACGCTGATTTCCCTTGCCAGCTGACAAAGCTCGACGGCCCGCCATAGACGGCGTGGCGCTCCGGATCGATGACGAAGCCGAAGCGGCCGACACGATATTCGCCTGAGGGGACGAGGAAGCGACGTTCCTCGCTGCCCGGCCCGCGTTTGCCGCCGGGAGTGGCGATAACCTCGGTGAAGCCGGATTGCTGCTGTGAGATGATCGCCGAGATGACGATCCAGTCATCGCGGTGCTCCGCGAAGAATGTACGTTCATCCTTCTTCCAGGACTCACCCGGACCAAGCACATTGCCGGTAATCGCCTCCCAGGCGTCCGGGAAGCTGTCCTTCATCGTCTTTTCAGCAGCCCGCCGCTCGAAGGCGGTAAACAAATGAGGAAAGCTGAATGCGACGATCGCCCAGGCCTCATCCTCCTCATAGGCTCCGCCGGCGACGCGGATCGAGTGGTGTATCCTGCGGTTGCGGTCGGGCGAAAGAAGAAACCCGCCATGGCCGGTGGTTGAGTGGAAGACAACGCCATCGGCATAGACGGTCGCTCCCTGCGATTGACCCCACGGCGTATTGGCCGTGGATCGCCCTTCGCGTCGGCCGAGCGCAATCTTCTCGCGTTGGTGTTCGGCGTTTTCCAGAACCTTTACCCGGAACGCATTCTCATCGGCGAGGTCGCCGCTATGACCATAGAAGTCGCGCCGCGTCCATTCGGCGATGGGCCGTCGGATGCGCCAGCCGGTGACAAGGAAATGGCGCCCGTCTCGGGCGGGAGCCATGGCAAAGGCGTGCTCGCCGACAAGTGCAACGACGAGACCATCGGCACTTTTTCCAAAAGAAACCTCCGGAAAACCGGGGGCTTCAATGACGTTGGTTTCGAAATCAAGTGCGCTCATGCCGCCGCTCTCCCCTCGATAATGTCCGCCGCTTCCACGTCGGCTCTGATTTCCTGGAGCACGGCATGCGGATAACCGTGGCGGGTCAGCCATTCCTCGGCGGCCGCGCGATTGGCGGCAAGATGGACAAGCTCGGCGTCGTCTCCAGCCCGATCGAGGACGAGGACCGAGCCGATCGCGGGCCGTTCCTTGACCGCGAACTTGAGTTCGCTGTTCACCGAAAAGTTCCGGTGGACGCGCAGGACAATCGTCTCCTGGCTGCCATAGTCGCCGTCGTGGAGCGTGATGGAGGCTGGGATTGTCGTGTTGCCGACACGCGCTTCGGCCTGTTTGCGGATCAGGCGGCCACCAGAGTTGCTGTTTTCCCAGGCGGGAAGCTTCTTTCGATGGCGTTCCGGCGGACGCGGGGAGCCGTCGGAATATATCAGAGTCGAGCCCAGGGGCACGAGGTCATAGATCAACTGAGCGGACATGGTTTCTCCATGATGTCGGGTGGAAAACAGAACCGCCGCCGGTAATGGACCGGCGGCGGGATGATCGTTCAGGAGGAAAGATGTGAGGCTTATTCGGCGGCGACCTTGTAGGCCTCGCGCTGCTCGTCGGCGAGATCCTGGTCGGCCGAAGCCGGAGCTTCATCGGCGTAGTCATGCGCCGGCTCGACTACCGCATTGCCATCGAGCTCGTCCTGGTCCTCCGGCGTGCCGTCGTCTTTAGGCTGCTCGGCGCACTCGTTCTTCTTCAGCCACGACGCGAGCTTGGTCTGGTCGGGACCGAATAGCGCTGACGGATGGACGAAGCGACCTTCCTTGAAGTGCTCGACCAGGGCCGCGCGGGTGTCCTTGACCTTCTTACGAGGAAGGACCGATGTGTCCGCGCACGAGGCCTCCAGCGCCGGTCGCGACAGGCACGAGAGAAAGTCTTCCGTACCCATATTCGGCAGGTAGCCGTCCGCGCCGATCACATCGCCAGCCACACGGGACACGACGCCGCTGTCCGAACGGTTTTCCCTGCACGACAAGACGTCGATCAGGAGCGAGCGCACGGCGACGCGAAGCGTGTCCATGTCGAAGTCGAGCTTGCCCTCCTGGTCGAACAGGCAGGCGGCATGTTCGCCTAGGCCGGCAGCCCCGTAATACGAGATGTCGCGCGTGCCGGACGCCACCGTCACGTTCTGCCCTGCGAACGCCAGAACCAACAGCGCCATCAGCGTGTCGTCATCGATCGGAGCCCGCGACAGCGCTTCATGCAGAGCATCGGTGCGCAGATCACCGATCATCTCGATGCCCTTGCGGGTGACATCTGGACGGGCCTTCACGACGATCGCAGCATCGTCGCCCTCCCCGACCGGCTGCTCGCCCTTCCTCGGCTTCTTCGCCTCCGGCATACGGAAATGCACCGTCTGCACCTTGCCCTCGCGATCGAGGTACAGGGCCGTATGGTCGGACTTGCCCCGCTTGCCATAGACGCGCTCCGCCTTCTTCGGCAGTTCCGGCTGGCCCCAATTGTTGGTCTCGGTGATGACCCCCTTCTTGGGCAGGTTCTGCGTCATCCACTCCTGCTGCGCGCCCAGGAACCCCTCGACGTCGGTGGTGTAGCGGCTGTCCTGATCGGCCGGGGCGAACAGATCCTCGACCCAGGCAATGCCGTAGGCCTGCGCCAGCTCGTCGCCGAAGCTGGCATCGCGGGCATACATGCGGGTCTTCTGCAGGCCCTGTGTCACGCTCCACCAGGACACTTTGGGGTCGGCCTTCGAGGGCTTGTGTTTCTTCCAGACCTCCTTCTGGTCCTCGAGCGAGGCAGAAGCGATGGTGCGCAGCTGGCTCTCATTGGGCATATCGCCCTTGGCCATCTGATCGAGCATCGCCGGCAGGACATTCGCGAGCAGACGAAGCTTGCGGATCTGGCGAACCGGCAGAGCCAGGGCGACGGCGATCGCTTCCTCGGTCCATCCGAGCGCGAGCAAACGCTCGATCGCCCGCCACTGATCGACGGGATTGAGCTGTTCATGCGCAAGCGTTTCGGCGAGCGAGCGCATGGCGCCGCCATCTTCGGCGCGCTCGACCACCAGCACGGCGATTTCTTCAAGCCCGGCGGCAATGGCCTGCTTGACCCGGCGATGGCCGGCATCGATGACGAAGCCGTTGCCGCCATCGGATTCGGGTACAACGACGGGCGGCTGCACGATACCGACGGCGCGAATGGTCGCCAGCAGCAATGCGTCGGCTTGCGGGCTGGACTTGGAACGTCGCGCCTTGTCGGGGTTGCCCTTCAGCGCGCGCGGATCGACAAATTTCAGTTCCATGGAAATGCTCCTTACGGGGTTGCCGGACACAGCCCGTCGCTGCGTCCTTTCTCGTCTTCTTCTCGAAGACACCCCCGGCCCGCGGAGCGAGCGGGCCGGTGCAACTGCGGCCGAGCATCCCTGCACGGCAGGACAAGCGGGGCTAACAGCCCTGCGAAGGACGACGTGGCCGGGATCGCGAGCGGCGCGGTTCAGCGCAAGCGTCAGCGGTCCGCCCGATCTGCGAGCAGGTTTTCGCCTCCCCTTTCTTTTCAGCCTTCTTCCCAAATTTGGATTGAACTCCGCTATTCCTGACGCTATATTGCGTCATAATAATTGGCATACAGGAATGGAGGTAAGCGTCATGGGACTTGCCCAATATGCTGACGGCGGACTTTTTTCACCGCGCAAAATCGCGGACGCCTTGCGTACTACCAGCGAGGAGATCGCCCGAACCGCTGGTCTCGGAAAGGATGCCATCCAGCGCAAGGACCGCATTGGCTCGGACAAGACGCAGCGACGGCTGCGCGAGATGACGGAGATCGTCAACAAGGTCGAGCCCCGCTTCGGCTCGGCGCTGATGGCCTATGCCTGGTATCGCTCCGAGCCCCTGCCCGGCTTTTCCGGCCTGACCGCGATGCAACTGGTCCGTGATGGGCGCGCCGATGACGTGCTCGACTATATCGACGCGGTCGACGCCGGCGTTCACGCCTGATCCGGTCGATGCATTTCAAGGGGGAACTCTATCGGGCGCTGAATCCGATCTATGCACGCGAGCCGATGTCTGGCCATGGCGCGGAGCTTTACGGTGGCCGTTTCAACCGGAAGGGAACGCCAGCGCTCTATATGTCCTTGTCGGTCATGACGGCGTTGCGCGAAGCCAATCAGGCCGGCAGTTTGCAGCCGACGACACTCGTGTCTTATGATGCGGATATCGAGGCGGTTTTTGACAGCCGCGACCATGAGCGACTGCGTGCGGAGGGGATGGATGCGGCGGGGCTCGCCGGTACGACCTGGCGCGATCAGATGAAAGGAACCGGAGAGGCGAAGACGCAAGCCTTCGCACGAAGACTTGTCGCGGCTGGCTATCATGGATTGCTCGTCAGAAGCTTCGCCCCCGGAGCGACGGACGACGACCTTAATCTCGTCCTCTGGACATGGAGCGATGTGGCGCCCTGCCGTCTCACCCTGATCGACGATGAAAACCGCCTGTCGCGATAGCGGCGATCGAGGACAGCCCGTTATGGTTAACAAAAAGAAAGGCCGGCCACGCCGCGAGGCGTGACCGGCCAGCACATCGGGAGCAACTGCTCGGCACTGATGAATTCGATGCTGTCATCGCCGCCGAAATGGCGATGCTTGTAGTGAAACCAGTCCGGATTTCCGACCGGATGGCACTCCTCGGAGTAGGTGACGAGCGGGCGCTCGCCATCGGGGAGTTTCCATTCGACATGATGTAGACCCCCTGGTCTCCGACGAGCCAGAGCCCTGGAATCTCGCCCTCGCCCGGCTTCATGCCGTAGTAGGGATTGCGGAATCCGCCGTTGATGGCGGCATCCGCCGTGCCGCGATCGATGACCTTGCGAACCGCAACAATGGGAAACGTGAACATCGCCGCCCCCTCACGCTGCAACGGCACAAGGAAGGTAGCGGAGATGGACTGGCAGCTTGGCTGCTATAGATATGCTCGATCCGCTCTTCGCGTGTCATTGCACGGACGGGCCGGCTCTCCCGCTCCACGATCGCCGCTCGCATGTTTGCGGGCGAACCCTTGTCGGCAAGGTCGCAATAGGCGTGGAAGAACCGCATGCGGTCGTCGATTTTTAACGTGAAAAAGACGCTGGTGATGCTGCCTGTCAGGAATTCGCGCATGGCGAACATCTCGCCCTTGATGAAGAGCGGCGGCAGGATGTTGAACATGTAGGCATGCTCGGGCTGGGCAAGCTCGAACCACTCGCCGCTATAAAGGCTGCCGTTGGCATCCTCGAACCGATTGGAGCGCTGGGCATGGCGATCGAACATGCGGAACATCTGCCGGCGGTCGGCGATACCCTGGTAGACTTTACGGATCGGAGAAAATTGGCTCATTGGCGGGCTCCTTCAGCCTCGTCGGACTGGAGCGCGGCGCATCCTCGGGGATCACCATCATCTTCAGCCCTTCCTGACCCCTCCCCAGCGGCCGCCTCTCCGTCCGGGCGGGTCAAGTGCCGGCAAAGCCGGGCGAAGCTTCACACTTGACGCGGCAGGCGGGCATGCGGCAGCCGGGTCCATTTATTTTCTTCCCCTCTTCGGCCGCATGGCCGGGCTCCGGCGATGAACCGCACGCTCGTCTTAGCCTTCGTCCTTGTCGCTACGGGCGCACCCACGGCCACGGAAGCCGAAGCGCCGCACCGGTGGATCCAGTCTTGGATTGCTCAACAACAGTTCTCGATGCCGACACACCGGAGACAGCAAAACTGTTGCGAGTGCAGTACGGCGGACGCACTCGTGCGCCAGTTACGAGAGACCAACGCCTCTCGGCTGGGCGGGCTATCCTGGCAGACGGAGGAGACGAACGCAGATTGGTCCTGCGGCTGACAGGCGACGAGCCTGTCGACAGAATCATGGTGTGCGGAGAGTCGCTGACCATCGAGTTCCTCTCAGACCTGCTGCGTACGAGGGAAGAGCTCCAATACGCTGGCCTGCAGGTAACTTATGCAGACGAAGGTACAGGCGGGATTGTCCTTGAAATCTACACTCCAGAGGCTCAGGGGTCGGTGTCGAAGCGCTAAAGCTGGAGGCCGAGTCGCGGCTTGGCGCGCCGTTGCAGATTGAGATGACGACAAAGGTCGGGCTCGCGATCCACGATCGCGCACCATAAGCGCAGGCGGTCGTTCTCTGCCCGATCAGGGGATTGCGGCGTCCGTCAGCATCGCATTCCAGTCCTCCGCGAGCGGCTTCAGACGTTCGAAGTCGCAGGAGAGTTCGCCGGCCAGCTCACGCAGGCGCGACACGAACGCCTCACCCTGCGTGTTCGCATCGGTGGCCGCGACGAGGCGCGCGTCGGGCCGTTCCCCTAACAGGCGAATGGCGCCATCGGTGGCCAGCGACCAGCCGCCGCCGGTGCTGACATAAAGCGTATCGTGCCGGACCTTCTCGATCGCCGCAAGGCTCATGGCGTCGATGGCCGCTTCGGTCACGCAGATGCGAGCGGCAGGTTTGAACCCGAAACGGAACAAGACCTTGCTGCCGCCGGTGGCAAAGCCGCGCCACTCGGGACCACGCTCCTCCCAGCCGGTAACCGCGCCGTTGGCGCCCTGATGAGCGGCCCACATGCTCCCGCACGGCCCTTCCCGCAGAAGGTTCTGGGCGATGGCTGCGCGGATGACCTCTTCAGGAATGTGCCGCTCGTAGCGCAGATATCGCCAGGTCGCCGATCCGCGCCGAGGCTTGCGCCGAGCCGCCCAACGATCCGGTATGGATCGATCATGTTCCGTTTCAGGCGATTGTCGTTTCCATTCCGGCTCGCGGGGCTCGAAGCCGACCAGGGATCCCACCTGCACAAATGCTTCCAGAAAATCGCAGCCGTCCAGATGCTGAACCAGCGAATAGACATCGCCCTTGGCGTCGGAGAGCGGGTCAAACCAGCCTTTGCCATTGTGAATGACGATAATGATGTCATCGGCGCGGCGGTACTTCATCGCCTTGCGCGTGCTTTCCTTCAAGTCGATCGCAAAACCGCCCGTCTCCAGCACGGCATCACATCCCACCCGGCTACGCAGTTCTTCGATATCCGCCTTTTCCATTCTGTTCTCCCGGCCGCCTTCGGCCGACCTTTCATCCAGTTACCTTCTCCGCACACTTTGCGGAACACCTTAGCGACCGGCGCGAAGAGCAAAGGGCGCAAGGGCGCGGCTCCGGCTGCGGCGCAGCTTCCCTTGCGGCCTGCCGCTCGTAAGCGACACGCCTGACGAAAGCCGGTTCAGTGAACCGGCTGACTACCCGTGGGGTCGTACAGGTAGAGGCCGTCGACCTCGTCGTCATTGCCGGGGTGTGTTCGCGGCGAAGCCTCACTTGCGCCCTGTAGGGCGCAAGTGGCAGGCAACGAGCCCCGCTTAGTGAGCCGGGCGGTACTCGTAGGGATCGTATTCGTGGACCGCCGTGCCCTCGTCACCGTCATATTCGCTCGACACCATGACGCCGAACTCGCCATCGACTTGGAAGAGCGTGACCGGGACCATCAAGGTCTGCGCGAGATTGAAGGCATGGTGCTGAGCAAGGGTGAAATTGTGCGACATCGTTTGGCTCCCGTCTTTGGGCGGGGTCCATCCCCGCTCGACAGGCGGCCGACGTGTTCAGGGCATGGCCGCGGTCACCTTGAAGGCGCAGCCGCAGAGGTCGCACGCTTGCGTAGCGAACCCCTTGCGGGTTGATTGTGGAAGGCCAGGACCTGAACCAGGAAAGCCGGACATGAGAGCGGGATTGCACCTCCTCAATGGCGGCCGCCCTGTCCCCCGTCTCACACTCCTTCACGTGCTCGCCCGAGAGCCGTTCATACCGAGCCCGTTCGCCTTCAGTTCAACGTCACTGCGCCATGCCTTCCACCGGCATCACCGAACAGCAGGCGGATGAACAATTCGGCTGGACCTGAAGGAAAACCCCAACGGTTCCGATAGCCTTGGGATCCAAGGCTTCATGGGTAACAACCAGCACTCCGTGGGATAGTGCAACCAAGCCCTCTAAGTCGTCGGGGCTGGCCGCTTGAGCCCGGGCACCGCGCTCTTGGAGTAGGAGCCCGTGTACTCCAAACCTCTAAACTCCCGTCGCATCTTCCCGGTGGCCGAACGGCTATCGCTTCGAGCCGTGCAAGATGGCGCGCTTCCGGCGTCGCATCGGTACACTTGACTTCGGATGCAATCACCCGTCAGCCGCAGTCGAACTGGCAAGGGGGTGCTGAAGCCGGCGTGATCTATGTCATCAAGGCCTCGGGCTTCGCAATGGACGCCAGCCACTCCGTCGAACACTCTCAATCGCTGGATGCGGCCTCCGTGAGCATGCTTCGGACGGCAGGCGCTAACCGCTGGAAGCCGCCGGTGCCGCGGTCTGATGCTGCCGGCTCAACATGCTCGGCACGCAAGCTCGGGGCGATCTGATGGTAGCGGCATATCAGAGGTATGGCTAGCGGTGGAGCGACCAGGAGCCCAATCCGGCCATGTCGGTCAAGCGGATAGCCTCAAGGGTGTCGAGTTCCTTCCTGATGGGCAGTTCTCGATCGGTCTGCTCTTCCGCGTTCCTCCTCCGGGTGTTGCGGCCAAAGAAGGATCGAATGGCAGTCAGCATGTGCGATGTTTCCCCGCGTTCTCGAGAGGTCTATAACAACATCGCTGCTACAATCCGGTTCCAAGGCAAACTGAAATAAGCGCTAGAGTCCAACGCTTCTTAGCTGCCACAGCCGGGATTTCCGCTTGCCGTTTGACAAGGCCCACCCGCCGAGCAGCATCAGCGCACCCCAAATCAAACAACCCGATCTCCCAGTAGACCCGCTGGAACCGCGGGACGGTTTCGTTGACATAGTGTGTGCCGAGAAGCTGGTGATCGCCCACTCCCTCGACCAGGTTGAATATGCCAAAGCCCATGAGCATCGTTGCAAGTAGCAACTTTCCTGACCACCCGAGATGAGGTTGGCGCGTCGCACGCCATAGCACAATGAGACCTAGTGCGACGAACACGTATGTGTCGGCGTGGAACCAGCCATCGAGCGGCGTGTTGAACCGAAGGTTCTCAAGACTGCCGGCGGGATAGCCGGCTGGTCGCCATATGATGCCACTGGAGCAACTGATGCAGAACGATTCCCTCGAAGAACCAGCCTGAGCCAAGCCCGAGCAGGATCCCGGCCGAGGTCGGGAACCTGTGAGGCTCTTCGTCGCTGTTCCTTTTTCTCCTAAGGGGACCCAACGTCGAGCCCGCCAATGTACATCACCGTTTTTGCGCTACCGGCGCGTCATCATCGCTTTTTGAGAACCGCTTCAGCTGGCAGACCGAGACGGTGACCGCCACCGACCTTGTGGTATGGCGACTGGACAGAACGCTATGATGTCAGGAGCAACTGCGCATGACCGACCAACAACTGATTATCGAAGCATTGGGAGTCTCGTCCAGTTTTGACGTCGCGCTTGAAGCGCGCCGACGCATCGACTTTCTCGGCACCTATCTGCGTGCCTCGAATCTCAACACCTACGTTCTGGGCGTAAGCGGTGGCGTGGATTCGCTTGCCGCCGCTCTTCTTGCGCAACGGGCCGTGGAGGAACTGCGAACGGCAGGATATGAGGCCAGATTCCTGGCCGTTCGGCTTCCATACGGCTTACAGGCCGACGAGAGCGACGCGCAGCGGGCACTGGATACAATACAAGCAGACGAAGTGCGCCGGGTCGACATCAAGCCCGCCGCCGACGCGATGCTGGATTCGATCAAGCTTGCGGGCACCGAACTCGGCGATGCCGGCCGAGAGGACTTTTTGCTTGGCAACATCAAGGCTCGTGAGCGGATGATTGCCCAGTTTGCGCTTGCCGGCGCCACACGAGGGCTGGTCATCGGTACCGATCATGCGGCCGAAGCACTGATGGGTTTCTTCACCAAGTTCGGCGACGGTGCTGCCGACATCCTTCCCCTTTCCGGGTTGAACAAGCGTAGGGTTCGCGCCTTGGCGGCGCATCTGGGCGCTCCGCCTCAATTAGTTGCCAAGGTTCCGACTGCCGACCTGGAGAACCTAATTCCGCTTCGCCCGGACGAAGATGCCTATGGCGTAACTTACGATCAAATCGATGACTTCCTTGAAGGTCGAGAGATCGACGAAGCCGCGCGCACGCGCATATTTCAAGCGCACGCCGGCACCGCACACAAGCGCGCGCTTCCAGTGGCGCCCGTCGCCTCGTCCGGTCCATCACGACAGTAGCCGGACTCTCGGGATGGATGCTCACTATTGCTGCGACCGCCGCCAGATCTTCCACGTCCGATCCGACAGCGTCAGGTGCCGAATCCCGCCCTCGGGCTCACTTGGATTCAGCGAATAAGTTGAGCCGTCCTATCGCGCGCAATGCATCGGCGGTCGGCCCTGAGGGCGACTCTCGATCGAAACGAGCACTGCGTAGGGACGGTTGTCCGTCGCGGTGATGGCGCCTTTCCGGGCGCGCTGGGTTAAGCGACGTTTGAAAAAATCTGCTGATCCAGGTCGCACGTGGCCAGCCCATAGCGCCACCTGTGATTCGTTGCCTCGCGCCGGCTCTGATAGAACAGCGTCAGTTGCCGGCCCTCTATCATCACAGTCGAGTGCCCGTTCTCTCCCGGCTCGCCCGGATCCAGCACTGGGCCGACGGACACGTAAGGTCCTTCGACGCGATCGGCAATTGCGAAGAATACACGCTGGCGGCTGCCGCGCGGCCCCTCGGGCAGGAAGCAGGTTGCATTGAGCAGCACGCGTCCATCCGGCAACTCGACCAGTTGAGCGCCTTCGATGCCCCATTCATAGTCGGGATGCTCGCGTGCGTTGTGATGCGGAACGTCCAGGTGGTCCAGGATCTTGCCAGCGCGCTTCCATGGTCCGAACCAGGAGTCGGACTGGCTGCGTGCGAGATAGACGTCGGGTTGCGGGACCCTGCTGAATTTCGGCATTCCCGAGTAGACGATGTAGCGCTTGCCGCCGATGACCGCCGGATGGGGATCGTAGATGCCATCTTCATCGGTGTCCGGCAGGGATAATATCGCCGACGTCAAAACAACCCAGTGGAAACCATCATTAGACACCGCATGCTCGCACCGCCCACCCGACTTCATGAATTCGGTCTGGATGAACATGTGGAAAACCCCGCCTTCGTGGATGACACCGGGCGCCGCCACACCCGAGCCGGTGATCGGCAAGGCGATCGGTTCATGCTCGGTCCAGGGGCCACGCGGATCCGGCGCTGTGGCGTGCAGTATCTTCCATTCCTCGCTCGTGACGGTGCCGCTCGATCCGAACATGTGCCAGAGCGTTCCGTCGAATACGGGACAAGGATCTTTCAGGTCGTCCACCTGCTGCGGGTGAAACAACGGAAAGACGTGCGTTTCAAAATTGATCTGCATGTCCATAAACCTCGACAGCCTCTCTCAGCTTCCGACACCCAGGTCCAAACAAACTGATTCGAGGCGCTCTTATTCTAGCAGCGTCGGCTAACACGTGTCGATTTTCCCACAGGCCTTCAACAGCTCGAGGAGTGACAAAGCGCCACGTTAGGGCGCCGTGGTCCCAATTCCAGCGGATCTCGTGCCCCATTCGGACCGCCCGCGAAGCAGTCGAGCGGCCCTACCTCTGATCGTTGAGGCCGATGATCGGCCACGCAAATCAATTAATACCGCGGGAACAACTTACTAAATCGAAAGTTAGATGGAACTGAAAGCATCAGGCAGGAGTGTCGAAAATTAACCTAGGTTAATTCTTCGAGACTTGACTCGTATTAAAAGGGAAAATATATGGAAATCGCGCCGGCAAAAACAAAAAAAAGCACGTCTATTGCGTACAATGCAGTAGTTATCTGCTTTTCACATCTCCGATGGAATTTTGTATTTCAAAGGCCACAGCACCTCCTGACCCTCGCCGCCCGGCAGCAACAGGTAATTTACTTCGAAGAACCAGCCTTCGAAGATGTCCGCGGTCCCTTCATGCGCGTGAACGACGTAGCTCCGGCAATCAGGGTTGTCACGCCGGTCGTCCCGCTTGGAACATCCGCGACAAAGGTGGACGCCATCCAGCGAAGCTTCGTCAATGAACTCGTCGCACCCGTTCCTCATGACCGGCTGATTGCGTGGTATTACACGCCAATGGCGCTGCGCTTCAGCAGTCATCTGCGCTGCAATGTGTGTGTCTACGATTGCATGGATGAGTTGTCCGCCTTCCGCGACGCGCCCGCGGAACTGGCACAGCTGGAAAGGGCGCTGTTCCGCCGTGCCGATCTGGTCTTCACGGGCGGGCAAAGCCTCTATGAGGCAAAGCGCAGTCAGCATCGTTCGATCTTTGCGTTTCCAAGCAGCATCGACGCTGCTCATTTCAACATGGCGAGAGAGGGGGGCGAGGAACCATCCGACCAGGCAGCCATTCCCCATCCAAGGGTTGGCTATTTCGGCGTGATCGACGAACGGCTCGACATCGCCCTTGTTGGCCAGACGGCTGCCGCGATGCCCGACATCCAGTTCGTCATGCTTGGGCCGGTGGTCAAGATCGATCCGGCGACCCTGCCACGGGCAGACAATTTGCATTGGCTCGGGCCCAAGAACTATGCCGACCTGCCGAGCTATCTTCGTCATTGGGCAGTCGGTTGGATGCCGTTCGCGCTCAACGAGGCAACGCGATACATCAGCCCAACCAAGACACCCGAGTTTCTTGCGGCCGGACTGCCCGTGATCTCCACCGCGATCGTTGATGTCGTTCGCACCTACGGTGCGGCTGGTCTCGTCGAGATCGTCGACGCCGACGACATTGCGACCAAGCTTCGCTGCATGCTTGCCCGCCCCAGAGACCTGCAGGTGAGGGCAGTTGATGCCTATCTCGCCGACAAGTCGTGGGAACGCACTTGGGATGCCATGACCTCACACATCCACGGTGTCCAGGCGATGAAAACTGTCGTTCCGCTGCGCAGGAGAGCCTGACGATGTTCGACTGGCTGATCGTCGGAGCCGGCTTTGCCGGCAGCGTGCTTGCCGAGCGCATTGCATCGCAACGCCGCGAAAGTGTCCTGCTCATAGACCGCAGAAATCATGTCGGCGGCAACGCCTATGACTGCTACGACGAAGCGGGACTCCTGATCCATCGCTATGGTCCCCACATCTTCCACACCAACGCGCAATCCATCGTCGACTACCTGTCGCAGTTCACGGCGTGGCGGCCCTACGAACATCGCGTCCTCTCTTCGGTAGACGGCAAACTGCTGCCCATCCCGATCAATCTCGACACGATCAATCGTCTCTACGGACTTGATCTCACCTCCGAACAACTGGAAGAATTTTTCGCTTCGCGACGAGAAACGGTGGAGGAGGTCCGAACCGCCGAAGACGTGGTGGTCAGCACCGTGGGCAGGGAACTCTACGAAAAATTCTTTCGCGGCTATACTCGCAAACAATGGGGCGTGGATCCGTCCCAACTGAGTAAATCCGTAACGGCACGGGTGCCGACCCGCACCACCCGCGACGACCGCTATTTTGGCGATACGTTCCAGAACATGCCCGCCGGCGGCTATACGCGGATGTTCGAGCGGATGCTGGACAGGCCTGAAATCAAGGTGATGCTGCAGACCGACTATGGCGAGATACGCGACAAGATCGGCTTTCGGCAGCTCATCTATACTGGGCCGATTGATGAATATTTTGATTGGAGGCTCGGCCGTCTGCCTTACCGTTCCTTGCGGTTCGACCATGTGACAGTGGATTGCGAACAATTCCAGCCAGTGGCGGTGGTGAACTATCCGCAGACGGAAAACTACACCCGCGTCACGGAGTATAAGCATCTGACAGGCCAACGGCATCCGAAAACCAGCCTCACCTACGAATACCCGACCGATATAGGCGATCCCTATTATCCTGTTCCGAGAGCCGAAAACGAGGAGCTGTACAAACGCTACGAGGCAATGGCGGACGCCTGCCCAAACGTCTGGTTCGTTGGACGGCTAGCGACCTACCGTTATTACAACATGGATCAAGTGGTGGGTCAGGCCTTGGCCACATTCGCGAGGATACAGAAGACCCTGCCGGCCTCGGCTTCGTTGGAGGCGCCGACATTTGCTGTGCTCGCGCCGTAACCATTTGCCGGACGAAGCCGAACGCGATGCCGTTCTACCCGACAGGCCCATGCTGCACGCGTGATGGCCGGGCTTACGCGAACAGAAGGCGCTGGCGCGCCAGCTCGTCCGCAACTGGCTGCCGGATGCTGCGCGAACCATCCGCGTGCACGGTAGAAAACAAGCCGACTTCGGCGTGGCGGGAATTGTCCCAACCCGGATAGGCTGTCACGGGATAAATGCAAATGCCTTGGATGGGGACGCCCAGCTTCATCGCGGCGCGGACCTCATCGCAGACATAATGCAGCCATGCTGGCCCGGCGGATCCTTCGGACCCGGTTTCAGCAATGAACATCGGCTTGCGGAACCTGTGAGCGACCTCGAGCAACATCTCGGACAGCGCCTGATATTCATGGTGGCCCATGGGAATGGTCGGACCGTTTAGATACCATTGGTTGTGAGGATAAAAGTTCAGGCCAATCACGTCGACAAGATCTTGGCTGCCGCCCAGTTCAGGCTCGACCTGTCCCATCAGCATCTCATACGCCTCGAACTGACCTCGCCGGGCGTTCTGCGCGCGTTGCCGTTCCGCTCGGCTGCCGTCGCGAGGCGCGATATGGATCAGCGGCTCAGCCCAGACGAATCGACAGTCGGGGTCGGCCTGTCGCATTGCACGGATGCCCGCGACCGCTGCCTTAACGAGATGCCGTTTGAACCATCCGCGCTTCTTTGGGCCGACACGCGGGAAGTAGCCGACTTCGACGGCCCAGGCAAAGAACGAGATTTCGTTGATTGGACAAAGCAGCGGAGAGGTGCCCGTGAAGGAGCGATGGAACCGCACGGCCTCCGCGGCAAAAGCGGCGTAGGCGTCGATGAATTCCTGCGATCCCTGATCGATGTGATCGGGCGACCCGTAATGAAAAACATCCCAGATCACCTGCACGCCAACGGCACGAGCCGCTTCGATCATGGCCGCCCAACTCGACCAGTCATAGATGCCCGGCGCCGTTTCGATCAGGTGCCAGCGCAACCCGTCTCGGATCGTTCGAAGCCCGAGCTCGGCACAGCTCCGGTAGTCCGCCAAGGCATGGATGTTGTGCGAGGTAGCGCGAACAAGATCGAGCCGGACACCGTCGTTCCGCCTGTGAGAGGAACATTCAAAGCCGGCCATGAAAAAGCTTTCGAAGGTTCGGCCGACCGCTCGGTGTTGACCACCGTCTACCACATCCTGGACCGGGCCGGATCGTTCGGTGGGGGCCGGCCTGGCCATCATGCTCTCTCGCGGGTCTGGCGATTTGCCCGTAGCTCGTTACAGTTCACGGTGCTACGCGATTCGTCGACAGGATCGGCTTCAGGATGCCGACTGGCGCGAGCCTCTGCTTGGCTTCTGTCCTGCTCGTCCATGCCGCGCTTGGCTGTGTGCGGCCAGGCTAGCCTACCCGAGTGTGCCGGCTCCTTGATTGTCATTGATGCATTTCTCCGCTGGCGATCGGCGCCGGAGCTAAACCGCGAGCACAATGCTTTGTTCCGGCTGCGCCCGTTACGAACCCCATGCGGATGATTGTTCCCCGGCGCGTCGCAAACCCCACGGCGGGTCACCGCCTGCACGAGAATGGAACCGGCGACCGTCCCGGTAGTTGGGATGATTATCGGTCGGAGGTTTGTCCATGCTTTCCCCCATCGAGGAGCTCGCGCGTTCCGTCAGGGAGCGGCGCGCGATCCTGTTCGTTGGGGCTGGCGTGTCAATGAGTGTCGGCCTGCCCTCCTGGCGTAAGCTCATTGATCATCTGGTCGAGGACCTGGGCATCGATCACGGCATCATCGCGCCGTCGGACGTCAGCTACCAGACCCTGGCGGAGTTCTACCGGTTGAAGCGGGGCACCATCGGACCGCTGCGAAGCTGGATGGATCGGAACTGGAGTGTCTCGCGTGAGAAAGTGAGACGTTCGGAGATCCACCGCCTGATCGTGGCACTGGACTTCCCGATCATCTACACGACCAACTACGATCGCAACCTTGAGGTCGCCTTCGAGGTCCATAGCCGCGACTACGTGAAGGTCGCAAACGCAAAAGACATCGCCAAAGCCAGCAACGGTATCACCCAGATCGTCAAATACCACGGCGACTTCGACGACGACTCCTCCCTCATTCTGGCCGAGACCGACTATTTCGACCGGCTGTCCTTCGATTCACCCCTGGATGTGAAATTCCGCGCGGATGCATTGGGGCGGACGATCCTTTTCATCGGCTACAGCATGTCGGATATGAACATCCGCCTGCTTTTGCACCGCCTGTGGCAGACCTGGAGGCTGTCCGGCTATGAGACCGACCGCCCCAGATCGTTCGTATTCATGCCAAGCCCGAGCGTCGTCCAGGAGGCGGTGCTGGGTCGATGGGGCATCGAAATGTTGAGTGAAGAGGCGGCTCAGCCTGAACAAGCGCTAGCGGCGTTCCTATCCAAGCTGCTTGACGCCATGAGGGGGGACGAACCGGGCACCAGGGCGGCCTTGAGGGCGGGGTGAAGGCGATCACCCCGCGGGTCGCTTCATGGTGGTCTTGCGGCCAAACAACCGCGCCCTGCCGAAGCGGATTGCACACGTTTCGCGCACGCGCGTGCAACTCGACATGGTCAGGATAAATACTGTCGAACAGAAGGAACATCTGGTTCTGCGGTCGGTTGGGCGAGATCAATGGAGATAATATGAGATGTTTTACACCGACAAGAAATTGCAATTCCCTGTGCGCGTGGAAACGCCCAGCCCGATCTTCGCTCGCGCCTTGCAGCAGGCGATCGGGGGCGTCGAAGGCGAGATACGAGTTGCGCTGCAGTACTTCTTCCAGGGCCTGGGGGGCGCGCGGCCCAAGCAAGTACCGGGACCTGCTGCTGAACACCGCCACTGAGGAACTCGCCCACATCGAGATGCTCGCGACGGCCGTGGCGTTGAATCTGGAAGGGGCGCCGCTGTCTTTGCAAGAAGACATTTCAGCCGATACGATCGGCGGCTCCGTGTTGAACGGCATGAACTTCCGCCACATCCTTTCCACCGGACTCGCGGCATTGCCGGAAAATTCAAACGGCGTGCCCTTCAATGCTTCACACGTCTACGCCAGCGGCAATCTCGCCGCCGACATGATCGCTAATGTCACGGCGGAAAGCAGTGGCAGAGTGCTTGCCACACGCCTCTACAATATGACCGACGATCCCGGCATGAAGGAGATGCTGTCGTTCCTGATCGCCCGCGACACGATGCACCAGCAGCAATGGTTAGCAGCCATCGAGGACATGGGCGGGCTCGCGGCTTCACTGCCGGTTCCCAATTCCTTCCCCCAGGAACAGGAACTTCGCGACGTCAGCTATGCTTTCGTCAACTGTTTCGTCGACGGCGTGCCGCCGCCCGAGGGCCGTTGGTCGAGCGGCAAATCCATTGACGGCAACGGAGAGTTCACGACGGTCGCGGGCGAGCCGATGGGTGAGGAACCCATGCTTGGCTCCCCCCGCGTGGACAGCGGAGCACAGAGCGAACAGATCGGTTCTACCCGGGGCTCCAGTCGCGCCAGGGGGTCAGACGGTAACGGCGCTCGCGGCTAGTGTCATCCTCCAGCTTAGGCTGATGGCAACGCTTTCTCCCTCCAATCGGGGGAAAGCACCTATGGCGTCGCGCCTTCTGTTCAGGGTGAGAAGCCGTGTTGGTTCCCGAACTCACCACCTGGCCAAAGGACCTGCTGCCCATCAGTGGCCAGCGAAGCTCTTGTCACCGTCAATCGAACAAAACGATGAGCGGACGCGTGATCATGAGCCAGAAGATGGCGAGCACGGCGGCGAAGGCAGGAAAACCGAAGACAAACCACAACCGAAACAGCTTGTTGTACCGCTCCGGCGGCGGGTCGCCAGATGTGGCGGCGCGCGTCGCCAGATTGCGCATCTCCATCTGCATCCAAACGACCGGCAGCCAGAACAGGCCGGTCACGACATAGAGCACAATCGACAGCACGATCCATCCTTCCCTCAATGAATAGCCAGCCTGCCAGGCGAGGGCCACGCCGGTGATCGGCTGCGCGACGACGGCAGTCGCGGTAAAGAGGAAATCAGCGACAACCACGATGTGGGCAACTGCCGCGATTGTTGCGGCATTGCCGGTCCGGTGAGCGAGAAGCATGAAGAAGGCAATCCCCGCCCCTGTCCCAAGCAGCACGGCTGCGCCGATGACGTGCAGATATTTGACCACGAAATAAAGCATCAGCGCTCGTCCAAGATCGCCAGCGCAACGAAGTGCAAGGCGAGGATCGGCAGGATTTTCATCAGCGGGCCGAGTGGCTCGTTCCAGAGATCCGGGCGCAGGATGGTGCCGGCGATGGCGTAGGACAGCGAGATCGCGATCGCACCCCAAAGACCCGGGCGGCTTGTCGGCCGGAATGCGATCAGAGCGCCGACAGCCGCGTCGGCGATTGCACCGGCCACGACCGCGGCCTCGGCGTGGGGCGCCACCGCAGTGCCGATCAGCAGTTCGACGCCATTACGCCAGCCTGTCGTGAGCGAGATGATGCCGGTCATGATCCAGAAGAATGGCAGCACAACGAAGATCGCCGGCTTGATGAAATAGAGCCCGGCAAACCATCGCTCCTGGACCGTTGCCGGATCTGCCGCCAATGCTGATGCGAAGCTTGCCGGGTGAATGCCTGTCGTCACGATCCAAGGTTGCGGATCACCAACAGCGCCTCGCGCGATTTCCTTTTGCGCGTTGCTGCGGATCGGCGGTCGCCAGCCGAGCCATCCAGCCAGATCGCCCAAATGATAGAGGCCTCTCGCCGCCCAGCCGGGCAAGGTGAATATGGCTGTCTTCTTCCATCCGAACCACTGGCGGTAACGACTGACGAGCTCTGTCATGGTGAGCGCCTCCGGCCCCGCAAGCTCCAGCGTCAAGCGAGAAGGACTCGTGGGCAGGAGAAAGAAAAGAACGGTGGAGACAATGTCATCGAGCTGAACGACCTGCAGGCGGCCGGTATTGGGCATGGCCGGCAACAATGGCAGCGCGGCTAGCCCACGCAACAATGCGCTTGCACCAAAGACGCCGCGCCCCAGCACCACCGAGGGACGCAGGATCACCCAGCCGACGTCGAGCGCCATCAGTGCCTTGTCGCCGGCCAGCTTGCTGGCGGAGAAGGCGGACGGCTGATCGCGGTCGACACCGATCGCCGAGAAGTGGATGACCGTCTTGATGCCGGCCCGTTCGCAGGCCCTGAAGAGAGCGGAAGCGGCGATGGCATGGACCTCCTGAACCTTTTCCCGCGCGTTGTCCTGCAGAACGCCGGCGCAGTTGACGACGGCATCGACGCCTGAAAGAGGGGAACTCCAGTCCTCCGGTCGGACCGCCTCCGTCATGTCCAAAATGACGTCCGAACTTTTCGAAGAGCCGGCAGGTCGGGAGCGGCGGAGCACGCGCCGTACTTCGTGTCCCTCCGCCTCCAGGCGCGCGCATAGTGAGGCGCCTATCAAACCTGTAGCGCCGGTGACGAGGATCTTCATCCCGTGAGCCCGGCCTGCGGCGTCGCTCGAGCCTCCGGCGGCCTGTTTGCCGGCAGCACGCCTTGTTCGTCGAAGGCCCATCTGTGGCAGGACCAGTACCATGTCCGGTCGACCGGGTTCCAACCGTCGATGCAGCCGGCACTCGAACCGTCTGCCGCCTCGCTGATAGCGAGTTGCTCGCCATCATGGTTGATCACCCGGCCGTCGCCTGGGTCGATCTCATCGATCTCAACAGCTTTGGTGCGACGTTCGGACAGGAGCTGTCTTTTGCTCGACGCCGGTTCCGCGACATAGGCGCGGCCGCTGCTTGGTCAAGCGCCATGAATTGCCGGACATCCATGACGGACCTCCTCGGCGTGATCCAGTGCGGATATCTAGGCCGCCTTTTGCATCGCTCTCTCGTTCACACCGGCCTCCCCGAGTTGCGTCAGTGCTTCATCGGTCGCCTTCTCCTCCTTGAGCGACTGTTCGAGCAGCGGAACGGCGTTTTTCAGCCCAAGCAAACCGGCCCAGGTGATCAGCGTTCCATATCGGGCGATCTCATAATGCTCGACGGCTTGCGCGGCGGCCACGAGCCCGGCATCCAGGGCTGGAGCCTGTTGAAAGTCCTCCAGGATCTCCTGCCCTTCTTCTATGATGCCGTCGATTGCCGGGCAGGTCTTTCCCTGTGCCCGCTTGCCGAAGATCTCGAACACCTGCTGCAGGCGCTCGATCTGGCCTTCCGTCTCACCTCGATGCTTCTCAAAGGCAGCAATCACCTTTTCGGATTCAGCTCCCTTCGCCATCTTCTTCAAGGCGGAAAGGATTTTGCGCTCAGCGTAGTAGATATCCTTCAAGCCGTCGTGGAAGAGATCCTCAAGTCCCTTTGTCTGCGAAGCTTTCTTGGTTGCCATCCTCATCTCCTGCTTGAAAGCGCGCCGGGCGGCACCCCGTTCAAACGAGGCGGCTCCTTGTTTGTTCCGCCGTTTTTCCCCAGCAGACGCCGGCACCCCGTCGGTTGCGAATAAGCGGCATCGACGGCAGTGCCTGAATGCGCACACAATTGGTGTTGTCTCGTCAATGCCGCATTGAGGCTCTTACGGCGCCAATGGGGCACCAGGATGCCGGGGAAGCGACGAATATCCCCGCGAGGGCCACGCGCCATCCTGTACGACTGAACGAGGGCGGACCTGTTCACTCGTTTTGCGCAAGATAGCTGTGCATATCGGTTGCGGCGATCGCCGCGTGTCCGAAGGCGACCGCGACCTGGTTGATTTCGTCAACCACATCGCCTGCGGCGTAGAGGCCCGCAATTGCGGTTCGCTGGCGCGAATCCACGACAAGATTGCCGATTTCGTCACATTCCGCGCCGAGGTTGGTGGCCAGCTTCGATCGCATCGTGCAGCCCAATGCGGGATAGATGGTATCGAAAGACAGCGTGTTTCCGGCAACGAGCCTGACGGTCGCCTGATGGCCGGCAGAGCGGATCGAGCCCGGGAGGCACGCGTGCACCTTGATTCCAGCCTTTTTGAGCAAGGCGTCGGCGGCGGGGTCGAATCGAGTTGTCGTCTCGACCAACATGGTGACGTCACTTGTGTAGCTTCGCATAAACAACGCCTTCTTCATTGCGTGATCTGCCGGGCCCATCACCGCAACCCGTCCGTCGATGACCTCGTAGGCGTCACAGATCGGACACAGCCGCAACGTGCCGGCCTTGATCATATCGGCGGCGTCGGGCGTGTCTGGAAGCGTATCGACAATACCGGTGGCCATGAGCACCGCGCGAGCCCGAATGGGAACCGATGCCGTGGCGATGAAATCGGTCCCACCCCGCTTAATGTCGTGGATCGTATCGTCCACGAGATCGACTCCGCTCAGCAGTGCCTGCTGCCGCAGACGATCAAGCAGCTCAACACCGGCAATACCGTCAGGAAACCCGGGACAGTTGTGGGTTACCGGTATCCACTTTGCGCGGCTTTGGCCGGCGTCCACAAGGACGATCCGGCGCCGAAAACGCCCCAGGTAGGTCGCGGCGGTCAGGCCGGCTGGTCCGCCGCCGACGACCAGGCAGTCGTATGTTTCGCCAGGACGGATTTCATCGTCTGAAACCACAAGAGAACTCCCGACATGAGCGCGTCATTCCTGGCTGCCACCGCTGAGCGCCTCGTAAACCTCAGAACGCACCCAAACGAAGATCATCGCTCAGTCCTCGAGGCAGCGGGATCCAGCACGTCCGCGACCGCGTCCTTCTTCGCGCGAGGAAGGACCGTCATCAGAAGAATGAATGCCGAGACGACGAGACAGGCGGCGTTTGTGATGATGAGCGGCCACTCGCCTTTCATGGACCCGAAGATGAGCCAGAGGGCGAAGCCTGCTGCCGTAATCGCATACATAGGCGCGGAGATACTGCCCGTGTCGCGCGTCTTTATGATCTTCCAGGCTTGCGGCGTAAAGCTCACCATTGAACATAGTGCCGCGAGATAGCCGACCAGTGTCTCAGTTTCCATGCAATCAAACCGTCGGCGCGCGGTTTTGTTCACGACGGGTGTCTCTAAGTTCAATTTGACCGCTGCCCTGGCACCCTGCAGATGGCTTAGGGCTTGGCCGTGGAGGACTGATCCGATTCGGGAAGTCGATCTCGAACCGCCTTTTCGGTAGTTTTTGCGGTGGCCTTGACGACCTCACCGACCTTACCGGCTAACGTGTCGGCGGTGCCGCTCGAGCCCTGCCGGTCCGCCTCGCTCTTGACTGTCTCGTAAGCTTCGGCAGCGATCTCTTTCGCTTGCTCCACGCTGTCCTCTAAAGCACTGTTGGCGCTGCCAAGTAGTTTGTCGCGGTAGCCGCCGAGTTGCTCGTCTTCCATGGTTGTGCGAGGCAGAAGCACGCCTATAGCCGTACCCGCCGCCAGGCCGAGGACGGCAAGTGCCAGTGGTTCGCGCTCAAATAGTTCCTGCGCGGTTCGACTCGCCTGCACAGCCATATCACTCGCACTGGAGCCAAGCTGCCCCACGGTGTTTACAACCTTATCCTTGGTCTCGCCAGCCGCAGTTGCGGCCGCTTCGCTTGCATTGCTCGCAATCGAGCCAGCGGTACCGCCGGCATCCGAGAGCATCTCTGCGACCGCCGATGGTCCACCATTGGGGATCTCTTGTCCGGAACTCGGCCCTTCCGCAGCCCCCGTCACATCGCTGACCCCGAACGTCCCCCCATCCGTGTCGGCCTGATTGTTGACAGCCTGGGTTGCAGGAGAGCCACCCGCCGACGCACCGCTGCCAAGCATCAGCCAAGCCAGGCCGGTCCCAACCAGCATCAGGGCCAAAGGGTTGTCGCTGACTTGGGTCTGGAATCTGCTGAGGGCGGCGGTCCCTGCGCCGCCAGCAAACAACCCGGTGAATTCGTCGATCAACTGACCGGGTGTCATTTTGCTGCGGATGGATTCGGCGGTATCGACGACCGCTGCGCGGGCAATCTCGGCTTCGCGTTCGAGTTCGGCTGCCGATTTCTCGCTCATCTCATTTGTCCTTTGATCACACGCGCATCACTGTTGAGTTGTTCTTGTGTGCGGTCAGGAGCCAATCCGGAAGGCGCAATGCCGGCCATTCCCGTGCGAAGGAGAATCACCCCCAGGATCGCCACGACGACACCGACGAGCAGCGAGGCCCACCCGGCCCCCAGACCCGCCTTAGCCAAAGCGATCACGAGCGCTTGGAGCAGTACCACCAGCGATGCCAGCAAGCACACGGCACCGCCTACGACTTCGACCGCGCCGTGCCCGGCTTTGCTGACGTTTTCGGATATTTCGGCCCGCAGAAGCCTTGTTTCGGTCTGTAGCAGGGTCGTCACTTGCTGTGTAAGGTCGCTCACAAGGCTCGCGAGACTGCGGCCGTCCTGATCGTTGTTCATCGGTCATGCTCCGTGCTCGGCCAAGAAAGTGGCTGCATTCGTTATGACGTGAGGTCGTCCCGTGGAGAGCTGCCTGTGGTCTTCGGGCGCGTTACAGTCTTTGGGGCGCCACTGCTTTTCAGCCGACCGTCCCCTTCGCTCGAATCAGCGGGTGGCGAGCTTTTGATGAAGCGTCCCAGAGCCAAACCGGCGAGAACCGACCCGGCGATAAGCACTCCAGAGTTTTCGCGCCCGAAGGACCTGACCTCGCCTAAGACTTGTTCGACTGGTTTGTCCCGCAAAGAGGACGAGAGGCGCTCCAGCCCGCCAGCGGCAGTAAGCACGAACTTCGAAACGGTGGCTTGATCGCTGTTGGCCAGATGCTCACTTGCTGCCCGCAACGCGCCCCCAAAAGCGGCTAAGCTCGCGCTCATGTCGCGCTGCGTTTCCTGCGCCTTCCCTGACAAAGCCTCCTGCGCTTCCGACGCGTACTCGCCAGCTTTGCTGACGACTTCGTCACTGGCGTCGTGAATCAACCGGGTGGCATTTTGGGTTTCTTCCTGGAGCCAGTCGGAGAGCTCGCTCTTTGCCGTATCGAAATCGGATGCTGGACGTCCTGGATCGCCTTCGCGTTGCATAATGGCTCCTAGTGAAAACCGAGGAAGGAGAGAATTGCCAGCACGACGACAACGAGACCTATGAGATAAATGACGCTGTTCACGGCCTGATTTCTCCATTTTCGTCGAAAGCAAACACGCTGAACCGCGCGATGTTCCATCAGCCAAAACTTTTTTAGCTCCCTTAGATTTACAGACCCCCTGCGTGGGTTGATCGTGCGAGTTGAACGCGAGCACGTCGCCATGTTTGGAGCCCAAGGGTTACTCGTCACCGGTGCTCTTTTGGCTATCCAGTCTGTGGAAACGGCTGGCAAGACTAACGCCTCCCCCGGCTGTCATTCGACCTTCCGCGGGCTCAATCTCGAGGAGCCCTAGGCCGAGCTAAGCCCGTAGCCTCGTTCGAAGGTCAGGCGATCAGGCGCCGGAACAACCTTGTGGCGTCTCAGTTCGGATGGCGAAAACGGTGAGCCTTTTGGGTGCGACGTCCCAGCGGCGATTCGCCAGTCGCCGCAACCTACGCAAGGAGCACGGCAGCTTGTCTTTCCAGTTTCAATTCTCACTGAAACGATCATCACGCGTCTGGGTCGGCGGCCTGGTTGCGGCGGTGGCCTTGCTAGCGTTGAACAATCGAGCAGCGACCAAGCAAGCGCTTTCCGTCCGCGCGAAAGGAAGGACCATAGAGGTCGACGGTGTCCGCCTTCGATATGTCGAGGCTGGAAGCGGCAGGGACCTGGTTCTGCTGCACGGGAACGGTTCCGCCGCTGAGGACTTCCAAACCAGCGGTCTAGTCGACAAAGCAGCCAAGCGTTATCGCGTTATTGTATTCGACCGCCCCGGGTTTGGCGGAAGTACTCGGCTGCGCGGTCGCCTATGGACCGCCGCGGCCCAGGCAGATCTGCTCCAGAGCGCCACGCAGAGGATCGGGGCAGACAATCCTATCGTTCTTGGGGGGCATCGGTCGCCCTTCAGTGGGCGGCCCGGTATCCGGACGAGATTGGTGGCGCGGTTTTCCTCTCCGGCTATCATTTCCCCTCCGCAAGGTTCGATGCCATGCTTGCCGCCCTGCCGGCACTGCCAATCGTGGGAACCATCATTTGCCACACCATCCTGCCGCCTGTCGTCAGGCTGATCTGGCCCGTTTTGATGCGCCGCCTGTTTGGGCCGCAACCTGTCCCGCCAGAGTTTTCAAATGCTTTGCGAGATCTGGTCAGCGCACCGTCGCACTTGCGAATGACTGCCGCGGAATCTGGTCTGCTGATCCCCGTTGCCGCGTTAGCTCCCAAGACCGCAGGGAGGACAAACGCGCCGATAGGTATCATGGCCGGGGACGCGGACAGCCTGCTCGAGACCAACTATCATTCCCAACGTTTTGCACGCGGTCCTACCGGCTCGATGATACGCATCGTTGCCGGTGCCGGTCACATGGTTCATCATTCGGCGCCGCATCTTGTGCTGGAGATGGTGGACAGCATCGCGGCTGCCGGATCGCCGTCACCTGAAAAAGCTTCACACTCTGCTCCTGACTCGAGCGGAAGCCTCGAGCCCGAGCGCCCAATCTGAACAGCGCGGCGTTCAGATGCCGCGACTATGCCGATTTGCGTCCGGCTTTGGCTTTGGGGCGGTCCTTGATGCCTTCCTTGGCGAGACTCTTGCGGAGAACCGACGCCAGATCGATAACGTTCTCCTTCGGCGGGGGCACCGGTTTGGGCGGCTGCTTGCCCTTGCGTTTTGCGTCGATCAACGCGATGAGCGCATCCTCGTAGGT
>NZ_VFVN01000021.1:0-39566 GCF_006442185.1 Mesorhizobium sp. B2-4-1
TCGGCGAGCAGGGCGACATTCCTACTTTGCGGAATCAAGACATTTCTATTTTGCGGCAATAACTTAGAGTTGCATAAATACATTGTGGAACTAACATTATGAACGGATTCTGGTACCGAACTGCGAGCGTTCTGAAATCCTTTTCAATGTCCGTTAGCACGATTAGATGGGGTTGGGTACCTGTAGCAGCACCGGTTGGCTTGGCGTTCGCAATACGGCGATCAGGCCGACTCGACAGGAATGCGCATTCTCCGGCCCACGGCTTAGGCGTGGAAAGGAGAGCCGAATGCGATATCATTGCAGCTTTGCGGCCGTTCTGCATTCTGTGTGCACCGTGCGGTCCGGCCTACTCTCGAAGGGCGGGTAGTAGGGATATGTCGTGGTGCACCAAAACACCGAATACCTGTTTACTTGGATGTCATGGCTCACACTATCTGGGCAACCACCATGGCTACGGTCGTCTCCACGACACGGCTTCCATCAATCGTTAGCCAAAGCGAGGCGTCGTCGTTCGCACCGCATGGGCCGTGATTTCTTCCGCCCTGGTAAGCGCCGCCCGCTTCAATCAAATGACCGTTGATCGAGCAATAGAAAGTTTGGGTATTCAAGTCCCGAAGGAAATATATGCCGTGCGGCTTCAGGGCCTTCTGCATTTCCTCGATATGGGGCGGGTCATCAATGACATTGTAGAGAGCGAACGTTCGCATCTGGAAAAAGCCGATTTCAGGAACGCAATTCACGGCTATGAATTTCCAGTACTGGTCGGCATGACTCGGCGTCGATAGCGCCCCAAGTAGCATCGCAGTTTGCAAGATGCAGGAGAGGGATCGGCGCTGCGGTTTTGCAGCCGCAGCTGACCGCAAAATAAATCTGACAGCGACCAGGACCACCATAAAGAGTATCCGCATTTGCCCCCTCCGCGGTTGGAACATAGCGCTCCGCAATACGCCTTGCGACTCACCCGAATCGAGTGATCGAGCCGCTGTTGCCCAACAAACCCCGAGGCGTGCCGTGTGTCGACGACCCAGGGGGAACGCGCGGTTTGAATGATGGAAATTCGCGCGCTACCAGGTCAGCCCCTTGAAATTTCGGCTTGACGTCTGGTCTGGCGCCCAACATGACGGTCCCGACGAGACTGCGCTTGAAGCGGCAGCGGGCCTTGCGGGAAACGGACCGAAACCGAGGACCAGATCCGCACCGATCGACCAAATTATACTGCGGCAATTTCGCTGCCAGCCGTGTGGTCAAAGACGTAATGAAGGCGGACACAGCCCTGGTCGAGAGCGCTTGCCTGAAGCAAACGCAGACCCGTACGAAAACCCGTACGGGGAAAGAGGGGTGTTCCGCCGCCTATGAGCTCCGGCATCACGTAAATCTCGATTTCGTCCAGCGCGCATCGCTCGATGAAGGCCATCTGCAATTTCCCTCCGCCGAGAACCCAGACATCTCCGTCGCTGAGATCCCGCAGCTCCGTGATAAGCTCGTCGATGTCGCTGCGCTTCTCTAACTGTCCCTTCGGTGCCGCAATTGGCCTGGAGGTGACAACCACAACGCGCTGCTCGTCGTAGGCCCATGGCGAGCCGTCTTTCTCGAGAAAGTCATAGGTGCCTCGACCCATCACAACCGTCCCGATCCGCTTGATGAATTTGCGGTAATCGTGCTCTCCAAGCTCGAGATCATTATACTCGAACAGCCAATCAAGACTCTCCTCTTCGGTGGCGATGTATCCGTCGAGGCTGGTCGCGATGTACCCGCGAATCCTGGCCATAACTGCTTTCCTCTTGATAATAAGCGAATGATCGTTTATAAATTAAAATATGGGTAGAAGCAAGACTATTTCGGATAGGGCGGTTCTCGACAGGCTGCTAGCCGCTTTGGAAACGGTCGCACCGGATGCGTTGACTTTTTCGAAGGCGTCACATGCGGTGGGATTGTCCGGCGCCACGCTCGTGCAGCGTTTCGGCACACGCGAGGGGATGATCGAGGCGGTCCTGCTACACGCTTGGGATCGTATCGACGCGCTTACTGCCAGAGCCGACGCGGAGGCTCCCGTCAGTCCGGCTGGTGCGATCTCAATGCTGATCCGGCTCATGCCCGGCGACGCGGTAGAGTACGCATTCGCAGACGGACTCCTTTTGTTGCGGGAGGATCTGCGGAATCCAAGCCTTCGGGCACGTGGATGCGCCTGGGGGGTATATCTTGCTCAGGCCTTAGGTGGGCGGCTCACCAAGAACGCTATACTTGCCGAGCGGATGGGCTGGCAAATGGCCAGCATATGGCAGGGAGCCCTTATCTGGTCGGCATTCAAACGCGACAGTGATCCTGCTGCTGAGATTGAGGCTGTGCTTGAAGACTGGTGCCGTAGCATTGGTGCCTTCTGAGGCGGGCAGCTTATGCTGGAGTATAGGATCCATGAACGTTTCGTTTCGCGGGAAATGATCGGATTGATGGTCCCGGTGCTTCATCGTTGTCGTTCCTCAACTTTTCAAGCCGTGTCTGGCAGATCGTTTCAATGCGACCGATCAGGTCGGAGACCTGCGCACGACTCCGCATCTGGTGGAACGGGTACTGTAAAATGAAGCAGGACTGGGTACCGTCCAACATCCCCGAAAAGAGGTATTCTTGGCCGCTCGGTCGGATGATTTCCAGCGCATGCGGTGTTGTGTACTGTAAAGGCAGAGTAAATCCGGGGAGCACCGATGCTCAAAGCCGCACTCGCCTTTCTCGTACTTATGACCGAGCCCGCCATGGCGTTCGACCAGACTTTCCTTGGCACATGGGCGCCAGATGCAGCCGCGTGCGCAGATGCCGACAGCACTGTGCGTTTCATGGTCACGGCGAAGAAGCTGGAAGGGCGGGAATTCGCCTGCAAACTGAAGCGCGCGTCGCGGGTCGGGTCTGACTGGCGCGTGCACTATTCCTGTATCGGCGAGGGCGAAGCCTACAGCCGCAACCTGAAATGGCGCCTGGGCGCGAACGGTCATCTAGTGGAACAGGCGGATGGCGAGACCACGGAATACATGCGGTGTGGAGGAGCAAAGGCGCCAGACGCGGCGACAAGGGCGGCGGCGGACGACTTCGCGGGCAAATACGCCGGTTCCAAAGACACCTACGAATGGGACGCGGTCATCACTCCCAAAGGCGGCCAGAGCTATTCGGTCCACATCGGGGTCAGTTCGTCAAAACCGGCCTGTATCGGCGAGACGGAAGCGGTCGGCCGGTTGCAGGGAGGCCGGATCGTCACGCACTCGGGGGACCCCGACGATGCGTGCGTGCTGGTCATTTCCAAGAGTGGCAACGGCATCGATGTCGAAGAGAAGCGGGGTTGTCAGGATCACGGCGCGGCCTGCACATTCACCAGCCGCATGAAGAGGGTCGCGTGGTAGTGCCTGTCAGCCGACCGCGCGGATGGATCCGGGTCGATCCTTCCACGCTGTGGCCCGCCAAACGATAAGGGCCGGGCCAATCAATCGAGACGGCAGTTGTACACTGCGCGGTCCAAAGCTGTCCGCTGCGGTCAGTGCGATTGCTCCCAAACATAAACCTGCATGCGGTCGAAGACCGTTCGGACCGCATCAGATCCCTCCGGCACGTTGGTGCGCATTGCCTCCAGGACGTCCTTCGGTGCCTGATCGATGACGGCCTGCTCCGCTTTGAGATCCGGTTTGGGCAAAAGCCGCATATCCCGTGAGGGCCAGCCGTCTTTCGGCGGCGGAATCGCCTGTTCGAAAAGATAGGCTGGCACGTACGAAGAATCCTCGAACATCCACGAGCTGCCATCACTCGCCGGATAAACGCGCCGCCCATCCGGCACGCGATAAGCCATCTTCTCCATCGCCGCGACTTGCTCGGTTGCCTCTGCAAGCTTCTTCTCATGCTCAGCCTGCATCTGATCCAGGACCTTGCCCGTGGCCTTCAGGCCCGCCTGAAAATCCTCGAATGCCTTGGCGTTCTTCCCATCGAGGTCGGTCAACGACTGGCCGGCTGGTTTCTGCGCGGGAGTCTCGGGCTGGACGTCCTTTACCGGCTCCTCCTTGCAGAAATAGATGATTGCTCCAAGAATTTGTCCTTCCGCACCCAAGGCCCATGCCGTCTTGTCATCACCCAACGCGTCCAGCAGCGCCTTGAGATCAGCCGGGATCGCGCCATCAGTGGTGACGAGCTTCTCGCTCAGACAGCCAGCATAGGCGTCATCGCCCTCGGAAGTGACGCGCGCCAGCTGAGTATTCACCGCGATCGTAGCAGCACCCAGCCTGGCGGCATCGTCCTGGTACTCGGAATGGAAAGCGTCGGTAGGATGAACGCTCACGTTATCGCGCGCCAGGTCGGGGTATGCCGCTTGCGCGGCCGGATTGCACGTTTCGGAAATCGCCTCAACGATGGACTGTTCGACGCCGGTTTTCGCGGGGGTTATTGTCGAATAAAGCTTGATTTTGAAGGCATCGTAGACGGGCAGGAAGGCCGGGCCGTGCTTCACAAAGTTCTTCTCGATACAGCCGGCCAGCTTTCCGTTCTGGAGCCGCGCGCTGCGCAAAACCTCTGTAGAGAATGCGATCTGAAGATCGACATCCTGCCTGCGGTAGTTGACAAAGAAGTCGTAGAGGGATGTCGCCCGTGCCGGCGCCAGCGACATGCCAACCGCCAGCATGGCAACTATCAGTCGCGCGGCCAATGTACCAGAAGAACAAGGTGGTGCTACTGCTGGCACTTTCTTAGATCCTCACTGACGCTCGGCAGAAGGTTGACCACGGTCGAGTAGTTCCGGCGCGGATCGGATTTCAGGTAAGCGCCTTCAACCGCAGTCAGCCGCTGTTCAAGAATAGGACCTGCGCAAGCACAATAAGGTGCCGTCTCGGGTTGGTTTGCAGGTAGGGCCTTCGTACACATCTCGGCTACGCCCAGTTTATCATTTGGAATTCCGCTTGTCGGGTCTGCGAGGAATTCCTCGGCATTTGCAAAAAAGGTTTGCATGTCGGGGTCTTTACAGGAAATTTCGGTGACGAGTTCTCCATCGGCCTCGGCGCGATCCTGAGCGGCCGCGTCTCGGACCATGTCGTTCATGAACTGCCCGGGGTTGTTGAGGGCTTTTCCAAGCCACTGCCCCTCCTGCAACAGGAACTCTGCATTGTTGTTCTGAGCATCTTCGCTGGTCCCGAATACGCCCGATCCCAGTCCTCGCTGAAGCACTGCTCGCAATAATTTTTCCGTGAGGGTTCCCGGGCAGGCCTGATTGATCGGCCTGACCATCCCCACGATAGCGGCGAAGGCGTCCGCCTGATCGTTTCTGAGCGTTAAGAAATCGTGATCAAAAATCGCCCCCACAAGCTGCCGATTCTTCAACTCGGGGGAGTGGAAGATCGAAGCCACATTCTGGCCACGGCTGGCTGGTGATGATGTCCCCGCGACCGCGGCACTGCCCGTCGTATGGGCCGCAAACCATCCGTCCAGGCCGCGCATGTAAGCCTGCCACATGGGAGATGTCATGACGTCGGAATGGCCGGATTGGAGCTCCGCGACGGCGCTCGATATGGTTCCGATCTCGCCGATGTCCGTGGCTTGGGTCACGACGCTCGCCAGCCCGGCCACGACTTGCGGAATTGCGCCGTCTATCTCCTGCGAGGCAGATTGCATGGCGGTCTTGTAGGAAGCGAATTCTGAAAATCTCCCGAGCTCGTTTTCGGTCTTGCTCTTCCACTGTTGCAGGTGGCTGAGCGAGAATATGTCCGCCCCGACGTACTCGACATGGGTGCGGCCGAGCGCGATTATCTCCGTCAAATCCGCATTGACGATCCCGATAGCGACGGTCTCAGCCGAAGCGACTTCTGCGGCTTGGTCCGCACTTCTCAGGGCGTCGATCATATCCGCAATGACGCTCAACCTGTCGAGCGGTCTTGGACTGCCTTGCTTTGCCGGTGGTTCCGCATGCACGGCGACGATTGCGATCTCCGCCTCGCGGTCGATCAGGGGCTTGAGCACGGCTTGGCGAACCTGCATCAGCACCGGCTCCAATTGCACCTCGAGCGGCGAGACATATGCCCGCAATTTCATGAAGCCATCGGCCGTCGCACTGAAATTTGCCCCAGCCTGGGCCACCTGTTTGACGCGGTTCTCCACGGTGGAGATGATCGCCAATCCGCCATCTTCGTCACCTAGATGGTTCAAGTACGGAAGTATTATTTTCACCAGCGCGGGGCTGTCGTCGAAATAGAGCGGATGAGCCAGGCACTCGCGCGCAAGCTCCGTCCATCTGAACCAGATTTCCTGGTCTCCTTTCTGTCGCGTATCCAGTGTGGTCAGCGGACGCCCCAGGAACTTCCTGGTCATCGAATCGTGGAATGCGCTGGCGATCAGCAGCTTCATGGGGGGGTCTGTCGTAATGTTCTTGGTCAGGTCGAGTTTAGGCGCGCCAGTTTGAATCTGATGCGACCACGCCAACATGCTCACGCAGAACGGAAGGCCTTGCGCTGGTACATATGCCGGATCGGCTTTAGCGTGCGAGATCGCCTGCAGGACCGCCTCAGGAAACTTCTTTCTCTGCAAACGCACCTCACAGGATGGCGCAAGATGCATCGCCAGCGTGGATCCGCCATCCTCAAGTTCCACGTTCGCGGATTTGGGAAGCGTGACGAAATCATTGTTGCGGATGATGCTCATTTCGGAGAGATCGATGGTGCCGATGGTCAGGTCGTATTTTGCTGCGTATCGCACGATCGTCTGCTGATCTCCCCGCGACATCACATAGGCGGAATTCGCCTTATCGATCGACCCAAGGACAACGAAGTCATACGTCGTATTCTTCGGCGCGCACGGCGCAGTGCCTTCCCAAATCTCCCGATCCGTAGGCTCGACAGCAACTCCGTCCTCGATCGATAGCGTGTCCACGTTCGTAAGGGCGGGACCGGGACCAGAGGAAAGCGCACTGCCCACTAGTTCGCGCAATTGCGCCTGACGCTCAGGAGGGAAATTGGGCGCGATAAGTTGCAGGAGAGTGATGTCGCTAACAGCAATGGGATGCCCGCCGATTTCTTTCAAGGTTGTCTGCCACCAATCGTCCATTACCTTGGAATATCTTTGCTGCTGATCTGCGGTAAGGAATTGAAAATACGATCTTAACCTTATGTCGTAATTCTGGAAAAATCGGAGATCACGAATGTCCCTTGGCAATTTTTGAATCAATTGAACAAGCACGTCGGCATTCTGAACGTAAATATCGTTTCGGCTCGGAAGCTTCAGAACCTGCTTGCGAGCGTCCCCCGCCGGTCTTGCAGCAGGTGTCGTAGACGCAGATGCCGCTGTGCTGCCTGGAACTGCCTGCGCGGTGGCACCCAGTTGGGACAGTTCGAAAATCCGCTCCCTGTACAAAGTGGAAACGCATGTCGGAGCGGTGCATTTGTTTCTCTGCTTAATCCAACGTTTCTGAGCAGCCACGAGTTCCGGTGCCTTCCGGCCGTCAATCGCTTGAAAAGCCGCGTACAGTTTCTCGTCCAGATCGGAGAGCAATGCATCAGCACAGATCATGCGCTCGACGGAAAGTCTCGCACGAGAACAATCGAAGCTTGCTCCTGCAGCCTTTTGTGGCGCATCCAAAAGGAGAGCGGCGGCTGCGACGCAGAGCGTCATAAAAATTCGCATAGCCGCCCTCCGCAAAAGTGTCGTTCCAGCACGTTTACAACACCGCCAAGCTGATGCCGGAACAGTCACACCTGTCGCTGGCCTAGAGTCAGAACCACTGCCGCAACCGCCATGCCGCAGATCGGGATCGGTTGCCTGCAGAAGGATGCTCCCGCCCAAACCTCCGCGCCACCTGATACCCAGAATCCCGCAGTATCGACGTACAAATCCGATTATAGGCAAGGCAGGATAGCCTCGGTCATCTCACGTATCGACACAAGTACGCCTTTCGGAGAGCGACTCTGTCCGACGAGCGAGGCAAGCTCCCTTGTCTTGGTTTTGATCTGCGTTCGGAAACCCTGCTCTCTTGCAGCTAGTCTTGACTTCTCCGCAGCCGCGCGAGTTCTCGTCTCATTGCCAAAAATGCCCGCTTGCCCAGCGCGCGCAAGTTGTGCACTTGAGACTATCTTGGCTAGTCTCGTCGGTGCCGGCGGCGACCTCGTCTGGGTCCACACCACCCTGTCGTTTTCGAGCCTTCGTAGCTATTTCGTCTTTCGGGGATCGTCGGCCGGATTGATGTACTTTATGCCCCACGGGCCGTTAGTGGTGAGCTGGAGCACCGTCTCTTCGTCGAAATAAGCAAAATGCGCCATGCCTGGCGGCAAAGCGAAGTAGCTGCCCGCAGGAATTACTTTGACGGCGCTACGGTTGGCGGTCTCGCCCATGCCAAGATTAATGGTTCCCGATATTACTGTGTCAACTTCAAGCCCCGGATGCGTATGGGGCGCGATCGCATACCCAGCCGGCAATTTGAGCCGAAGGGCAAACGGACCTTCCTTGGCCGGATCGCCGTACAGGATTGCCAACTCTGCTCCAGCAGGAAGCGTTTTGGGGCCCGGACCCCACTTAACCTCGCTGGGAGTGGTCACAGTGTGCGCGTCCTCGGCCGAAGCAAAGGGGGCGATTGCGCAGGATATGATCCAGCCGACTGCAAGTAGCGATGCAACTTTCATGGTAGCCTCCCGTCTAGGCGGGCTACCCATTCCGGCGGCGTGCCGGGTTGGGCTCGCCAAAACCACTGAGGATAGGTCCGCGCGTCACACCTAGGCAAGCGATTTGTCGGCTCAGTATAACCGCTGCCCTTGGCGAAAGCGCATGCGAGTCTCGCGCATGCGCTTCACCCAAGGGAATTTTCGAGCACGCTTCTCAAACGATATTGACGTGCCGCGTTACCTGGCCATTGCTCTCCCAGTATGTGTGCTTTTTTGCAATCAAAGGATCGTCCATAGCCGGTTGAACTTGCCCCTCTGTACTGACCGCGCGCGAGGTGACGGCGTGCTCTCCGGCGGAAGGCTTGGGCCAGTCGACGGACCATAGTTTCCAGGCAAAGTCCGCCTTGTCGGTTTCGTCGATGGCCGCCGGCATCCATGGCCCGTCATCGATCTTCACCTCGACCCGGTCGACCGGTGCGCCCCAGGCGGCCCCGACGATCCGGTAGTCATCGCCGATATGAGTGACCCGGGCCGGTGCCGATTTCAGCCTCGCCCGCCCGACCGAAGTTTCCACCCATACTGTCTCGCCGTTGTGGTCTTCCTCGCGCAGCGTGACATAATCGCGTCCCATGAACCGGTTCTCGAAGCGCTGATCGTTCACGTCTATGCGCTTGATCCATTTGACGTTCGCGATCCCGTACCATCCCGGCGCAATCAGCCGCAGCGGGAAGCCGTTGTCAGGAGGCAAGGGGACCCATTCATCTCGTAGCAAAGGATGTTTTTGGGATCCATGGCGTCGGCAAGTGACATGCTGCGCGCAAAATTCTGCGTGAACTTGACGTCGTCGGCCCGCTTGATTTCCCCTTTATCGGTGCCCCAGAAGACGACCTCGATACCAGTGTCGAGGACTCCGGCCTCCTTGAGGATCGGCGCGAGCGGCGTGCCCGCCCAGCGCGCATTGCCAATGCCGCCATTGAAAAACGGCAGACCGGTATTGCCCGAACATTCGACCGTGAAGGTGACTTCCTGGCGCGGTCGAGCCTTGATGTCGGCGAGCGTCAGGGTTGTCGGCTTTTTAACGGAGCCGCCGATTTCGAGTTTCCAGGTGCTTTCGTCGATCACCGGCCGGTCGAAATGCGCGATTGAAAAGAACTTGTCGTTGGGCGTCACCCAGGAATCGAGATCCTCCCACACCAGCTGATTTTTGATGACTTCCGGAACCGGGTTCGGCGGCAGCTGATCCAACCATTTGATGACTTCCTCGCCGGCCCGGCTTGGAAAGGCAGAGGCAATCCGCGATTGAAAGGACGCCAACGCTGCGAGGGCTGCCCCGCCTTGAACGATGAATTCACGTCTGGGAAGGTAATGCATGACGACTTCTCCTCCAGTGAAAAGCTCAGTTCTCCTTCAGTGATAGATGCAATAGCGACCGGGATCGCGCAAAGCAGAGGCCGGCCGCGGCGGGCAATTATGAGAGCACGGAACAGACCGAGTTAGAAGCGCATCTTAAGGCGGCGTCTTCCACTCTCGTTCGCCAGCTAAGGTCCAGCACGCGATCTGGAACCATACGCCCCATTTGTTGTCGTGGCGAGGGTTGCGGCTCGGAATCTTCCGCATCACGCCTTACACCCGGTTTGCGGTTCAACAAGCTCCGCCACAGGCGAAATGGACAGGACGGATACGATTGAACGGCAATGACCGTGGAATCAGACCCCGCATTTCGCGTAAAAGGGGATACTCGTGTGGTTGTGCTGGAATTTGATGCGAGTGTCGTTTCCAAGTACCTGAAAACGCTTCCATCCGGCCACGCTGCAAGTTGGCGGCTATCTGAAGCCAGCTTTAAAAGCCATTTAGGATCCACGGATCGGTGTCGTATCCGAGGCGCGGCTTTTCCGGCGTTGTTCCATCCGGCAATTTGGCCGTGCCAGTCAAAGCGCAGTCCAGATCTCTCACCGGCTTCTTGGTCGAATGCTTCTTAGAACACAGGGCCGCAGCATCACCGACCACCACTTTCTTCTCCTTGGCAAAGGCACCACCAGTCGCAGCGATCACGATCGCCGCGAAAAATATTGCTACTCTCATCGGACTTCCCCACCGGTCGCGCATCCCCGATGCCAGACATTACGTTACGTCATTTTATATTAGCGCAAGCGAATGTTTAGTTCTCCGGCCCGTCTCGCACGGACGGCAAAGGCATCGAGGCGGGCTGCTCTTCCATTTCGCGATGGCTTTTACGCCAAGCTCGTCCGCTGCCGAAACCGCACCGCCCCGCCAGGGGTGCGTCCACAGAAGCGCGCCGCCTATTGGGAGCATCGGCAACGGGGCAGATAGGCGGACCGGTGTCGAAGGGCCTGAAAAGAAAAGGCCGAATGGCTCAAGCCAGGCCTTGTCGGTCGGGTCAAATTCTTCAAGGGTGAAGAAAAAGCTTCGCCCGCGCGAAACTACTGGATTAAAGGGAGACGTGAATGGCGGTTGCGAAAGAGGTACCTGGATGACCGCCGTCGGAAAACCGGTCCTCTACCCAGTCACGGAAACGGAGTTTGTGGCGAGTCTGATCAAGCACGCCAGTGATCAGCCGACGGTACAGTTTCTGCAGTACACCTATAGGGTCCAGCAAACGCTCGACCAGGATATCGAAAATTGGGAAGAGCCCGCCGAGGGCAAGGTCGATCAAACGATCGAATGGCTCCAGGAGCGCAACACCAATCCCGACGTCGTGATCACGCCGGATAATTATCGCATCTACGCCCGGAGCCTCGCGGTAAACCTGCTTTTCGTGATCAGTAACGACCGTCCCATCCAGCAGGACCACCGGGTCGCCAATGAGAGCAAATGGGAGGAGAGGCAGCAGGGCGAATATTGGCGATGCGTGGCGATTTGCTCGACCGGCTGGCGGGAGACTTAGAGCGGCTTGCCGGCGCGGAGCATGGCGCGCGACAGCCAACTGAGCTTCCGTCCTGGCGTTCTCTTTCTGGGTCATTTTATCGACCGCGATGAGCCGTCGTTCGCGGTCGTGTCAGCGTGCGGGTTGCGTGCACCGATGACCGCGAACAAGGTGGCGAGGAGGGCAAGCCCTCCGTACCCGACGGCTATTTGCGGCAGCGAGAAAGTGTTGGACAGCTTGCCGGAGATGAGGCTGGGGAAGGCGGCGCCGCTGTAGCAGAGGAGATAGATCGCGCTGAAGATCGGTGCGCGGTCGGCTAGCGTGCTGCCGCGCAACAGACCGCGTGTCGCGGCGCTGATGGCGATGCCTTGGCCGGCGCCCGCAAGGATGGTTGCGATGATGAAAAACACAAGTGTGCCGGCGGCGATCGCCGTGATGACGCCGATCATTCCGGTCAGGAAGATGACCATTCCGACGCGTTGGGCGACCGCCGATGTGAACCGGCCGCCGATAGGAGCGCCGAGAACGCTGGGCGTCATATAGGCGGCGAACACCAATCCGAGAATGAGCGGGCTGCGGGTCTGGAGTTGATCTTCCACCAGCGCAGGCACGAACGCTTGGTAGAAGGCTCCGGTCGCCCAGGTGGCCAGGAACACCGCTGCCGCCACAGGGAGCAGATGCCTAACGTGGGCCGGTACGCCCACCCGAGGCAACAGCGATCGCCAAGCGCCCGGGGTCAGAGTTGCGGTTTCCGGGCTGATTGAGATGAGTCCACCAGACAGCAATAGAAAGCCGACGCAAACCAGATAGATGAGGTCGCGTGGCCAAGGGCCGAACTGGACCAAAGCACCGGAGGCGATGGCGCCGACAGTGAGGCCCAGCATCGGTCCCTGGCTGGAGGCGACGGAGGCCAACCATTCTGGCCTGCTGGGCGCGGCGTCGACGATGTAGGAAGTCAGGCTGCTGCTGGCCAACCCAGTGCCGACGCCCACCAGGAGCCGACCGGCCAGCAGGATTTCGATGTCGCGCACATTCAGCAACAGCAGACAGCCCAGCAGCAGCAGACCGAGGCTAGCGATCGAAGTGAGCCGGCGGCCCAGATGATTGGACAGACGTCCCAGCACCAACAGTGAGGCGATAGTGCCGATGGCGTACGCCACCACGGCCATAGAGATGCCGGCGTTGGTGAACCCGTCCTCCGCCCGGTAGGTGTTGTAGAGCGGGATTGGAGCGGCCGCTACGGCAAAGGAAGCGACCAGGGACACCATGGCGGATATGAAAGCCAGCTGGCGCATTCCGCCCCGGCGAGCCTCATTGATCACTGGTGGCACGTCTTGCACCGAGCCGTGCATTTCTGCCTCACGCAATTGAGCTTTGTCCGTTCCAGGCTGCGCTGCGCGTCACTCGAGAAGATCTGCGGAAGCGATAGGCATTGATTGCAGCGAGGAACGAAACCTTCCACTAGCCGGTGCATATGGTTTTCTTAGCGGCGCAGAAGAGCGCTGCGACAATCGTCGCCCTCAAGCCGCCCTACGCCTGTCCGCTCCCAAATGCGTCGCGGCTGGCTCCTCAGGCGCGTTAAAGACCGACGTGGTGAGTAGGACAGCGGCAGCGAGGACCCAGTAGTACCAGGCGTCGAGCCCAGCAAACTTGAAGGCGAACGGTGCGATGACAAACACGACGCCAACGGCCCGGTCGACCCAAAGATGCAGCCAGTAGGGAATGATATGGACGAGCCCGGTGGGATGGTCGGTAAGGGCGGGCAAGAGTAGCGCCGCGACACCGACAACAACCGAAAGCCATACCGCGATCGGTCCGCTCTGGCCGAGATTCAGCACAAACGGTGCTGCGATCAAGACGACAGCGACGGGATAATCGATGAGGTAGGCGTGCATAGACTTGGTGATGAAGCGGAACGACATTGGTGACTCCTATGGCTTGTTTGCTTGGGCGGGTCCTTGCGACGTGGATAGCGCATCATCTAAGAGGGCGATCACGACGCCTTACGCTAGCGGCCACTCCATGCGTCTCTCGGGTCAGCTCGGTTAATTGCACAGAGCTATCCCGAAAGGCTGACCATTAGAAATGCCGGGTTGTTATCGTTTCCATTCCAGTCGCCCGGCGCGCCATGGAAGCGTTAATGCGGCGTAGAGCGTCGGCCGACAGTAAGTGCGGAGTGCACTTCAGGCGCACGACGCGACCGTGCTTCAGACCTTACGTCATCAGCTTATTTCCTAGCCACCCCACAAGAGCCGGATCACTTGCCGCGCGTTATGCCGGGGTGCTTGCCTTCAACATTCGGCGTCGCAGCCGTCAGGCGACCTCTTCGATCACGAGGTCCCTTCCATTGAACGAGACCGTGTCACCGGCGCGCTTGCCTTCCAACTCAGCATAGATCGGCGCTTGCGTGGAGATGCCCATAATTTCGTTGCCGTCGCACGCAAATTTGGCCGTCGGCACGGCAACAACGAAAAACCGACCGTGTAGCTTCAGCATTGCGCCTTCTTCGACCTTGCTCTTTGGTCCGAAGTCTATCGTCGAGAGCTTCTCGATCTTGTCGGAGTGCGAGTGAACAGTGTCGTCGAAGGCTTCAGACAGGTCGCTTGCGAGCTCCGCCTGCGCTTGTTCATCGTCTTCGATCGGCTCACTTCTATCCAGTCGGGCGCTCGCGACATACTCCAGGTATTTTTCTCTCGCGCTCTCGAGGTCGCGCGCCTCGAGCGACAGCATTGTTTGCTTCACGATCTGCTTATTCATCTCACGTCGTTTTAAAGGAGGCGCCGCGGGCCGGCGCTGTGGTGACAGTGTCGGCAAGCCCGACCACTGCGCGCTCATTCGTTGTCGGGAACGTCAGCCCCCTGGTAAGGGATTCTCTCAACCCTGGAATCTCGTAGGATGCTGGCGACCAGACAGACGTAGGATTGCTTCACCGTGTCGACCCGAGCATGGAGGATGACTGCCCTAACGGACACGGGGGGAAGTCAGGAAACCCGATGCGCAGCACAAACCGCTCGGGATCCCGATCGAATTCCTCCTTAAATATCTTTCGCAGGCCATATCGGCTCGCTATTTCGTCTCCGTTGTCGTGACGTGTGGGGCGGTTCGCGTTTAGCTGTTCGTCAAGCCCCCGCGAGCGCTCCTGGTCCAAGGCATCAAAGGTATCGATCAACAAGCCCTTGCTGCCGCCCCCTGTCGGTGATCGCATAGATGTTGGAACCGTCTCCCGCTTCGGGCGGGCTCTCGAACCTTATCGCGCCATCAACGTGGGCGCCGCCGTCAGCTACGGGCTTCTCGGCAGTCAGGTCGTAGAGTTGGCCATCCCTTATCCGGTATTCGTGGTCGTAGCCGCGTCTCAAGAGATCTGAAACAGCCTCGACCATGTCCCTCGTGTCGAGGTTCATCTACATCCTCCTAGATTTTCGCCGCTCAGGCGGCAAAATATATCGGTCACAGGAACAGACCCGCGAACGCGAACACCACACGACAAGTGGTCCCTAGACACCCCCGCACCGAACGCTAGGTTTCGTGCCAGACGTTGGGAAATGCAGTACTGTTCTGGTTTCCATCCCCGCAATTGCGGCCGGATGAGATCCGGTCGCCCCTGGTCTAGCCGTCGGCCGCGACGTAGTTCGACGGGAAGAGCGCACGCATCGTTTCCTCGTCGTTCAGCTTCTTGAACTCGTGATCCCTTCCGACCGCGCGCGCCCTCGCGACGGCGGGGCGACGATCGATCGCGGCGAACCAGCGTTTGACGTTCGGGAACGGCGCCAAGGGATCGTCGGCGCCCTTCATCACACGTGAGGCACGGTCTATGCAACCCCAGGCGGACATGTCGGCGATCGTGTAGTCGGACCCGACGATATAGGCGCGGCCGACGAGTTCACTGTCGAGTACGCGATAGTGGCGCTCCGCTTCGCGGCGATATCTGTTGACGGCGTAGTCCAGGCCGTCGGGAGCCGCAAACTGGAAATGCACAGCCTGTCCCGAGAAGGGCCCCAGGCCTGTTGCTAGGAAGAAAAGCCATGACAAAAGCTCACCCCGGTCGGCGGGCTGACCAAGGAAGCGGCCTGTTTTCTCGGCCAGGTACAGCAGAATTGCGCTGGAATCGAAAACCCGCACCTCTTTTCCGCCTGGGCCTTCTGGGTCGACGATCACAGGGACCTTGCCATTGGGATTGACGGCGCGAAATGAGGGCTGGTGTTGTTCGCCTTTGCTGGCGTCGACCGACACCAGCTCATACGTTAGCTCAGACTCCTCCAAGAACAGGGCCACCTTGGCTGGATTGGGCGTAGGGTGGAAATAGAAGCTGATCATCGCTCACCTTCAGGATTTCACAGACTGCGCACAAGGGCCGGGCGCCGGGTCGACGGAGCCACTGGACCAAGCCGCCGACGCCACATTGCCAATGCGTTCGTCCCTACGGAAGTGCCGCTGCATTATCGATTTCATTCCCGACCGCCTGACGCCTACACTCGATCGCGACCGGCACCACGACCTGCAGCCCTCGGCGAGCATCACCTTCGCGCCGGGTCCCGACGCCACGCCCGCGGCGCGGACGTCTCCTGACCCGCCCCCGATCACGAACAAGGTCGACATCGAATTCCACTTCACCGGAAGGCGCTGAAGCGGCGGGCGCCAGTCTCGACGCGGCTGGAGGTCACTGCAATTCGTCCGTGTCGCTCAACTCAGGCATCCGATCCATTCTGTGGGCGGTCGAAATGCGTGCGCTGACCGTATTTGTCCGCGCACGCCGATTTCCGCCTAGACCAGAGCTCACTCTGGATATGAACGAATGTGAGTCCTGGCGAACACGCCGCCGCTTCAGACTCGCGCCATCGTGTTTTGAACTTTCGGCTCAGTGCATCCGTCGATGATCAGTGCGGCTGCGCCGCCTCGCGCAAGAACCACGCGCGCTTCTCGGCGGCGTCTATGTACCCTTCGAGAAGGCTTGCCGTCGCAACGTCGTCCAACTCGTCGCAGAGCTTGTGCGCCAGCCGCATCGAAGCCGCCAAGGCCAAGTTGCCCTCCATGAGCTCGGCGAGCATAGCGACCGGTGCAACGCCATCGGCATCGTTGTCCGCAATGGTTCGCAGCCGCGCCGCCTGCCCAAGCGAGCGGATCGTCCTGCTGCCGGCCGCGCGGACGCGCTCCGCGAGTGGGTCGATCAGGTCGAGAATGTCGCTCGCCTGCTCGTCCAGCATGAGGTGGTAATCCCGGAAATGGGGGCCGCTCACGTGCCAGTGGAAGTTTTTGGTTTTGAGATAGAGCGACAGAGCGTCAGCAAGGAGCTGGTTGATTTTTGCCGCGAAGGTCGCAATCGAGTTTCGCACCGCCGGCTCGTCTCGCTCGCCGTTCGGCAGCTCTTGGACATTTGTTGTCATGTTGGCAGCCCTTTCATTGTCTTTGTACGTGGGAGTCCCTGGCGTGCGTGGAACGAGCGGGGAGGGCGCGTGCTCGTCAAACCGCCGGTTAGGGCGACGATCGCTTTATTGACGTTCTCGAGCGCATAGCCGCCGACCTGTTCGAGCGATGTGGAAGGTCCGGCATTTCGTCAGGCGCCACGCCGCACGCGACGATCCCAGGGCGGGGGGACGCAAACGCCTCGATCAAGTCGACTCGAGCAGCTTATGATGAGCCGTCTTCCACTGACGGAGTGTTGCCGTTCGATGTAGGCTTGCAGCCAAGTCATGCACGACGAGCGCGAGGCCCGTCGCCGATCAAGGGCTTCGGCCTAATGGTTCGCGCCGCCTAGCGGCTTTAGGTTCGCACAAAATTCCGCGTAAGGCTTGCTCATTGCCTCATCTTGGCACTCTTTCATCATCGCGTCCTGATCGCTCTTCGACATGCTTTTCCACGCGGCCTCGAATTCGGCCTTGGGCTTCATCGTTTTCATTCCTGCATCATTGAAAAACGGCGCCATCATCGCTGGCGAGTCGAGAGCGCCTGCGAAAGCCCCGCCACCAAGCGTTGAAAAAGCCAATGCTCCGAACAGAATGGGTCTCAGGTTCATTAGTAGGTGTCCTTCTGGTTTGCGGGAGTTCTTCTGCAATGTGTGTTTGCCCAGGATCGAAAATTGCGTTGTTTCTGGCGCGCTCAGATTTCGCCCGAAGCCGCCAATCCAGGCCAATGAAAACGTTGTATGGATTTCATGCCGGTCGGGAATTGTAGGCGACGAATTCTTCCACTTTCGCCAAAAGCAAATGATGTCAGACAAAGATCACGCTCATCAGATACCGGCGGTCAGTCTTCAAAACCGCCCAAGCCGCTTGTAAGTTCGTTCTCCGCTTTCCACGTAGCGAGCTGCACGTCAGAGCCGGTCGTGGAGGCGCCCTGTCGGAGGCTGGGTAGCAGGACTGTCCGTGACGACCTCATCCCGGCCGGTTATCGATTGGATGTCCGCTTTCTATGATCTTACCATGTCGGCGACCGGTACTCTCACTACTGCGTGTGGCCGGTCAGAGGAACTCCAACATGGCGACGGAAAAGGCGGTGTTGGCTGGTGGATGCTTCTGGGGCATGCAGGCCATGTCCCGGCGAGTGCGAGGCGTGGTCTCGACACGCGTCGGCTACACTGGCGGCGACCTCCCCAATCCGACCTACGGCAACCATCAAGCGCACGCAGAGGCAATCGAGATCATCTTCGATCCCGCGGTGGTAAGCTACCGGGCCATCCTTGAACGCTTCTTCCAGTTTCACGACCCGACAACCTACGAGCAGGAGCGACTTTGGACCAAGCTAGCTGCCATCTTCTACCCCCGACGAACGGCAGAAGGAGACGGCGCTCGCGACGGCCGCAGAAATCGATGTCTCTGGGTTGTGGCCCGGTCCTGTCACGACTGAAATCAACTCCGAGGAGCGGTTCTGGCAGGCCGAGGCCGAGCACCAGGACTACCTGCAACGGCACCCGGGCGGCCAAAGCTGCCATTATCCGGCCAAACTGGCGACTGCCGTCGGCTCGTGCATGCCAGGCGACGCGGACCGTCGAGGGACCGGAGGACTGAGGCGCCTTCCAGGAGCCTGCCATATCCCCTTGTGCCCGAACCTAAACGAGAGGGTCGATACCCGCAGCTCCCAGCTCGGCTATATCGGCCTCAAATTCAACTAAGCCTTGTCGCGCGCCAATGACCTCTCGCAACTCGCTCACTACTGATGTGCCTGGAGCTCGTTTCCAGGCTTGAAGGCATCGGCTGTTATCGTGCGTCGCGCCACCACCTCACGAGTAATCACCGCCGCTCTGCTGAGTGAGGTTACCGAGATAGTCGCGCTTCCCAATAGCCGCACCGAGCCGCCTGAGGATCGCGTGAGCAATCGAGATGTGGAAGAAGAAGTCAGGCAGAACCAGGTGCCGGATATAGTCGTCGCCGCCGTACCACCCGCGCACGATAGGCGGCGTCAGCTCGTATGTGTGGGACTGCGCGCCGGCAATTTCCTCCGGCTGCACGTTTTGTAGAAAGCCGCGCGTCTCAACGAGCCGCCCCTTCAATGCTGGATACATCATCGCCGTGGTGCGGGGTGCCGGCGGGTGGCGCTGCATCAACTTCGCCATGTGCGCGTCGACCTTGTTGCAGCTTACGGAGAACTGTCCTCCGAAAGACAGCATGCTGGGCGTGAGCCGTTCGCCAAGGATCCTCCCGGGATCGAATCCCTTGCTCCGCTCGAGCGCTTGAGCGTGGTCGAGATAATCATCCATCACGTTCAGGCCATGTACCATGACAGGGACAGTGATGTCATAGACCGAGAAGGACACGCCAATCTCCATGCGCTCGTTTGTACTTTGAACGTCCGTCGGACCCGAAAGGTCGCTGACGGGAACGAGTGGTCACAATAAGCCCATCAATCTTCCGATTTAGCCACGCCAGTCTGCCGGACTCGACATTGGCTCGGAGAAACCGCCGCAGCAGGTGAGCGCCTACGCGTGCGGCAGGCTGGAGCCGCTCCGCTGACCTGCGCGAGCGCCACTGCGGTGCCGGCGACCGGCGCAATGGCAACGCCCAGGCTGACAGTCCTCGGTAACTTCATTGGAGGTCTCCTTTGTCGCTCGCTGAAGACACTATGACTTGGCTGGCGAATTCAATCGCTTTGGAGGCGGCCACGCATCGCGACCGGGCGAATGGACGTCAGCATCCGACTCAACCGACGAAATTAGAAATTCCTTTTGGATATGCATTTGATAGGAATGGGATATCGTTGTCCAAAAGCTCCGGTCGCAACCGGCGTCGCGTCGGTCTTCGATCAGCCGTCGAGGAACGCACCGTACTCAGGGTGCGGCGCGGCGTAGGAAGACATGAAGGGGCACTTCGCGATCGCTCTTTTGCCGTCGCGTTGCAATGCTTCGAAAACGCCATGCGCCAGCCGCGATCCGTACCCAGGCCGGACAGCTCTTATGACACCAATGTGTGCAGGACGACCCCGCCGTCTTCGAATCTAGAGGCAATGCAAACCGGCTCATGGCGGATTGTCCCGGATCTCCCTTTTCACCTTCTGTCTCCTTGCTCATCAGCCTAACAAAGTTAGCAGCCAATAGGCGGTGGTCTGCCGGCAAACGGCGAGCGAAGCGTGTGCCTGGAAGCACGGCGATCGAATAACGCGGCGCAACGCCCCACCGTCAGGACGTTGGCAACGCGGGCCACGAAGACGCTTCGCAGCTCATAAGGCAATTTCTATCGACCGCTCTAGGACATCTCGGATCGCGCCGTTATCCATCAAGACCCATTGAGGAACTCCTTGCCACAAGCTTGCGGAGCCGCATTGTTTGGAGCCACTCCCTCGAATGGTGCATCGTCCGGTATGGCCCCCATGCGGACGAATCGGCTCCCGACCGTCACCCTGCACTCACGGCGACAGGAACGGTATGACCGGTAAGGATTAAGGCGTCGGCTGGCTGCGTGCATCGATCGGCACGTGTCTCTCACGGGCGAACGCGGATGACCGTTTTCCCCGCGCGTCGTTCGGTCGAGTTGAAGGCGGCGATCGCCTCGTCGAGGGGCGCGACTTTGCCGATGTTCGTCCGCAGCCGTCCGTCCCGCACCCGCTGGACGATCTCGCTCAGCTGGGCACGATCGGCTTCGACGACGAAGTCGACCGCCAGGCCCTCCACGGGCCGCGTCTCGGCCGGGCCGACGACGGTCACCAGCGTGCCTCCGGCTCGGATCAGCGCCGCGGACCGCTTCTGGATGTCGCCGCCGATGACATCGAACACCAGATCGACTGCGCGCACGTCTTCCAGGGTGTCGTTCTCGAGGTCGACGAATTCGTTTGTGCCGAAGTCGAGCGCCTTCTGGCGGTCGGCAGAGCGTCCGGTGCCAATGACGTAGGCGCCGGCCTCTCGTGCGAGCTGCGTCACCATCGACCCGACGGCGCCGGCCGCACCATGCGCAAGGACGCTCTGCCCCGCCTGAAGACGGCCGTGCTGAAACAGTCCCTGCCACGCGGTCAGGCCCGAGATCGGCAGGCTAGCGCCCACCGTGAAGTCGATATCGCCCGGCAATGGCGCGAGGTTGCGCGCTTCCATGGCTACATACTCCGCCAGGGTGCCGTCGCGATACCAATCGGCGAGGCCGAACACCCGCTGGCCCACCGACAGTCCCGTCGTACCGTAGCCCAGGGCGGTGACCACTCCGGCCAGTTCGTGCCCGGGGATCGATGGCGTCCGGTCGCCGTCGACGCGATCGGTCCAGGTCGAGGGCCACGTCAGCTCGGTCGGGACGAACCCCGACGCATGGATCTCGACGACGACATCGTTTATCGCCGCCTGCGGCTCGGGCCGCTGCACCAACTTCATCCCGGCCGTTCCTGCAGCCTGGTCCGTCACTACGATCGCTTTCATGGGAATTGTCTCCTCGGGTCTTTTGTCTGTTTAGCGGAAATGCTTCATCGATGAGCGCGATTCGCTCACGGACGAATGCGGATGATCGTCTTCCCCTTACGTCGCTCGGTCACGTTGAACGCGGCGATCGCCTCGTCGAGGGTTACGACTTTGTCGATGTTCGTCCGCAATCGTCCGTCCCGCACCCGTTGGACAATCTCATTCAGTTGGTCACGATTGGACTCGACGACAAAGTCGACCGCCAATCCATTGGTGGGCCGTGCTCCGGCCGGGCCGGCGATGGTCAGCGGGCGCGGTATCAGCGCTTCCGCAGGAAACATCACGTTGGCCGTTACCTCGACGAAGCCGGCTTCGTTCCGGCCGAATGAAAGATAGAAGGGCGTTGGCGATGGCAATCTGGTGGCGATAGTACTCGCGGAAGCATCCACGGCTTGGGAGGAGGTGGGTTGGGATGCTTCCGCGAGAGCGGCGATCTTTGCCGCCGTTCCTGCCAGGACGCCCGGCGCCAGCGAAGCAGCGCCCGCGGGGAGCGGCAACGTCGAGAAAGCCGCGACGGACGTATGGAAAATTTTGTCGCTCTGTTCGTTGCTCAGGAAGTTGCAAACCACTTTTTGGTCGCGGCATAATCGCGAGTCCATAGAGCGCTCCTTTGCAGCCCACGCGCGACGCGCTGCAATAAATTCAATCGATGTCAAGGCGGCCGCGTGTGCTCGGCCGGCCCAGCCAGACTCAAAGATCGGACGCGGCGGACGAAATTAGAAATTCCCTTTGGACATGCTTTCGATAGGCGCGAGGTATCGTCATCCAAAGGTGCCATGCTCACAATTGCCCAGGGCCGTTGCAAGGACGCTCATTGCCGGACTGTCCCGGATACTGTCGCAGACCGAGGAGCCGCGTGGCCGCGCGGCACGCACAGTGTAGGTATGACGCTGACGTCCGATACTGGTGCGTCGCGATCGGTCGGTCGCGAATTCGGCCGTGCGACCGAGACTCGGGGCTTCCTGTTGAGGCGCCTAGGCATCGGTTTGTGTGAATTTATAAAGTTTGCCGGTCGCTGAGACGCTCAGCAGGATCATTCATGTTGCGCCTGAATATATCTAATTCGACTTCAGCCACTACTCCGTCAGCTGCAACTGAGTGATTGTTCAGCGTCTTCAGTTGAAGGCAGTGAAGATCGAACCGATCAATCCCACATCAGGTGGGAGCGTGAATGGCCCTTCGCCCGGTTGCGCAGGCCGAAGGCGTGGGCGAGATGGCATCGTCCCGCTGTCTCGCAGCCGAGCTGGGCCTGAGCACCATAAAGAAGGCTTCTGGACGTGGCAGGCGAGCCGTTCTGGCGTATATCGCGACAAGACCTCGACAAGTTGATGACCACTTTGGACGTCACCCTAGTCAGCCTGTCGGAGTGCACGCTTGCGGCGGGAGCCCACTTGGCGGTTGCCCGCGCGGCAACCTCCACCATCCACTACTGCTTTCGAGGCGCCGGGTTCATTCTCCGTGATCACGAAACGCCCATACGCCTGATACCGCACACGCTGGTAGTCGTCCCTCCTGGGCGAGCGATGACGATCACCGCAACGGAGCATCCGATCGCACTAAGGAACGCCGGCAAACACAACAACGGCGGCTTCACACTGGGGTCGTCTCAGCGGCACACCGTCGGAGACGGTGATCCGACACTGGTGCTTGCGTGCGGGGCCTTCCGGGCCACTTTTGGTCCGGCGCTCGACTTGTTCGCCTCCTTGGCAACGCCCATTGTCGAGAGGTTCGACGTGCACGACCAGCTCGACCAAGTGATGACCTACGCGATGGCCGAGCTCGCAGCCCAGGAGGTTGGTGGAGGGCCGATGTCGGCGGCACTGCTGAAACTTGTTCTCCTCGCATTGCTCCGGCGCAGCCTGGTGTCGACGAACGCGTGGGTGGAGCGGTTTTCGAACTTGAGCGATCCTCCGATCGCACGGGCATTTGCCGAAATGGCCTCGCACCCATCCGCGCCGCACACTGTCCAGAGCTTGTCTCATGCCGTCGGTCTCAGCCGCTCGGCTTTTATGGCTAGGTTTTCCGCCGCCTTCGAAGAGTCTCCAATGTCATTGCTCCGCCGCGTGAGGATGCGTCACGCGGCGGACCTGCTCGCGGCCAATGCGCTGTCTGTCGATCAGGTCGCCCTGAACGCCGGCTACCAGAGTAGAAGCAGCTTCACGCGCACTTTCCGCAGATATTACGGCAGCGACCCATCAGAGTACCGCGCCAAGGCGCAGCGAGCCTGGTCCAACAGCGCTACGCCGATCGAAGACGCGATCGAGGAATCCGACGCAGCCTGACGCCGGTGTTCGCTCCGGGATTGCGTAGGCGCGACCGCGGTAAGGTGCGCTGGACGCACCAGCGCCCCCAGCAGCCACGGGACGCTTTGAGACATCAAGGCTTTCAGGTGGTACACGAAGATCATCACGGCTCCGCGTTTTCTCTCAGCCGAGGCGACGTCGCGGAACTCACAGAAGGCTTTCGGCGATCCTCCGGCGGAGCGCCTTCAAGTCGTTCGCGAACAGGCGGACCGAGCTGTCCGCCGCCAAGCGGAGTCCTGAGAATTGCCAACGCGTGTGCCGGAAAGAAATTGCGATAGCTCGCGCGGAGGTATCCCGGCGGCGTCACGCAAGATCCGCCGCGTAGAACGAACTGCCCGGACATGAACTGCCATTGTATTCGCCGACCGCGCCCTCGACCGCGCGGAACCCCGGTGAGGCGAGGACGGGCTGTGCGTGTCCATTCCCAGGCGTCGCCGAACATCTGATGCATCCGCGCTTGGAATCTGAAAGCTGTGTCCGGCCGTCCAAATCTCGCAGCCTTGTCGTGTGTGGGCGACTTCGCGGCGGCGGGAATATTTAACAAAACGGTTTGTGAGGCACATGCAGTCAAGATGTGCCCGCCGCAGGTCACACGTACCGCAGCCGCCCTCAGGCGGCGTTCCTTCGCGGCAACTTCCAACCCGGCCGGACGAAGTGACAGGTGTAACCGTTCGGGTAACGTTCCAAGTAGTCCTGGTGCTCGGGCTCCGCCTGCCAGAAATCGCCAGCGGGATAAATCTCGGTCACGACCTTGCCCGGCCACAGTCCTGAGGCTTCAACGTCGGCGATCGTGTCTTGCGCGACGCGTAGCTGTTCGTCGTTGGTGTAGAAGATCGCAGACCTGTAGCTCGTGCCGCGGTCGTTCCCCTGCCGGTTGGGCGTGGTCGGGTCGTGTATCTTGAAGAAGAACTCCAACAGGTCGCGGAAGCTCGTCTTGCTTGGATCGAAGATGATCTCGATAGCTTCTGCATGCGTGCCGTGATTGCGATAGGTGGCGTTCTTGACGTCACCGCCGGAATATCCGACCCGTGTCGACACGACGCCGGGCAAACGCCTCATCAGCTGCTGCATTCCCCAGAAGCAACCGCCGGCAAGGATCGCTCGTTCTGTACTCGCTGCCATTGTCAGACCTCCTGTTTTGCAACGGGCTTCGCGTACTGGCCGTACCCTTCGCTCTCCATTTGATCGCGGTGGATGAAACGAAGGGAGGCCGAGTTCATGCAGTATCTCAACCCGCCCTTGTCGAGCGGTCCGTCCGGGAAGAGGTGGCCCAAGTGGCTGTCGCCGTGCTTGGAGCGGACCTCGGTCCGTGTCATGCCATGCGAGCTGTCGTCCTTCTCTACGACGTTCGCGGCCTCGAGAGGCCGCGTGAAACTCGGCCACCCGGTGCCGCTGTCGGACTTGTCGAAAGATGCGAACAGCGGCTCGCCGGAAACCACGTCGACGTAGAGGCCAGGCTCCTTGTTGCCCCAGTATTCGTTGGCAAAAGGGCGCTCGGTCCCGTCAGTCTGCGTGACGCGGTGCTGCTCAGGAGTCAGCTTCGAGACCGTCGCTGGGTTTTTCCTATAGGTCGGCATTTCGCGGAGCTCCTTCTCGCGCAGGCTGGAAGAATAGGTAGCGGGTTGGCGAGCGTCTAATCACCTCGGGCTATCGAAACGATGCCATCGACGCAGCGCAAGCGGCAAGAAGCACTGCTTTGGCGAGCCGTCGGTCGGAGTGATTCCGTCCTCGACATGCTTGTTCAAAGCCGTCGATCCCTGTCGGGGCGACGCGCCCACCGGCCGCGGTCCGCAACAGGTCGTGGTGTTGGGTGGCGGACCCCTCCGGCTAAGACGTGGAAGCGGCACGGCGCAGCGAGGCCAAGATTTGCGCCGGCTCCGCCCGAATCGTGAAGTCGGGTTCGACGGACGCGCTGCGGATCCGGCCCTCCGTGTCGATGATGTAAGTCGCGGGAATGGGCAGCATCCAGACTGGCGAACCGTGCCGCGCACCGAAGTCGAAACCGAGCCCGGAATAGTGCGCTTTGATTTCGTCAGGCACCCGGAACAATATGCCATACGACAACGCAACGCCGTAGTCGACGTCAGACAGTACCTTCAGGTCTAGGCCCAGACTTCGCTTGAGTTGCCGCGGGAATTGTCCCGTCTCGGGTGTCACGACCGCGAGAGTTGCGCCGACGCTCTCAAACTCCTCCTTCGCCGCCTGAAGGGCGCACAGCTCGGCGGTGCAGAACGGACACCAGTCTCCTCGGAAGAAACTCAGGACGAGGGGGCCGCCCCGGCGCAGCTGGTCGGAGGAGTGAAGACGACCGTCCGCGTCCGGAAGGAGGAAGTCCGGCGCGGCATCTCCGACCTTCAACGCGTACGATACCACGTCTGTATCGCGAAGCCAGCCCACGAGGTGGTTGTATGACGCCCAGTCCGCTTCGCTGAACCTCGTCAACAGCTCCGAACGAATCTGGGCGAGTGTCTTGTCGATCTGGCTTGGCATCCGTTTGGCGTCAAACTGCGGATCGGTTGGCTGGAAGCGGTTGGCCGGCGGCGTGCGTGCCGCGGTCATGCCGGCACGCCCGCCGCCTTCGGAAACGTTGGGTCCAGCATCCCGCGATGGGGGACATCGATCGACCAGTCGCGAAGCCGCGCGACCTTGACAAAAGCGTCCAGCGCCGGCGAGTAGCGGCGCCCCTGCACAGCCAGCAACCGGACTTCCCGCCAAACCTGATCGCCTTCGAGCGGAATGGTCTTGAGTGAGGGAAGGCGCGGCATGTGCTCTGGTGCGAGCATCACGCCGAAGCCAGCCGCCGCCATGTGCTGCAGGTGCAATTCATGACCGCTGCAGTGGCCGAGATGGGGTGGTCCCTTTGGAAAATACGTCTGTTGGATTTTTGGGGCGACGTCGCATCCCGCGCGATCCAGCAAGACGGTCTGTCGGAGGTCGTCGATACCGATCGATAGACGGTTCGCCAAGCGGTGTGTTGGCGCGAGAACTGCGACGTAGCGCTCCTCGAATAGCGACCAGTCGTCGATGCGGGCGGGCATGTCGGGCACGTCACCGACGATTGCGGCGCTGATCTCCCCCTCAAGCAATAAATCGACGAGTCTCTGCGCTACACCCTCGTACAGCTCCACGTGAAGTCCAGGCACGAACTTTGCAATCTCCGCGATCGGATCGAGCACGAGCGACGCCGAGATGGAGGGGGCGAGGCCGATCTTCAGTGGTGCGACCTCCTTGCGCTGGAACTCCTGGGCTCTGCGACACACCGCCTCCGCCGAGGACAATGTGCGTTCCAGCATCGGAAGGACTTCCTTTCCGAGGTCGGTGAGCTGCGTCAATTGGCGCTCACGGTAAATCAATTCGCCGCCGAGCTCCTGCTCAAGCTTCTGCACCCCCTTTGTCAGGGCGGGCTGCGTTACGTTGCACTGCTCGGCCGCGCGAGTGAAGTTGAGGGTGGCCGCGACGGCGAGGAAGTAGCGGACTTGATGAAGCTCCATGTGTTTTCTCCGTCAAGTGGCTGACCATTATGATGGCGAGGTTATGCACCCGGTGGCGTGCGGGGCACGCCGTAACAACGGAGCATGGATGCCACTTGCAGGCGCACGTTGGAATGGCCGGGTCTATTCGTTTGGACGCCCGGACACGCTTTCTGGAGCCCCAGAAAGCGGCTAGTGCGCAGCGAGGTTGGCGAGGACCGGAATCAGATCGCACGGGTCGCCGCGTCGCGTATAGTCGACACTGATATCGGCGTATTTGATCGTTCCGTCGGGCGCAACGACGTACCGGGCCGGCATAGTCAACGTCCAGCTCGGATCGCCGTTGAAGGTCGCGAGATCTATGCCGCATTCCTTCTCGACGAAACGCAGTTCGTCGGAGGCCCTCCAGCGTAGGCCGAAAGCGTGCGCGACCTTGCCACCCGCGTCGACCAGGCTCGCGAATGAAAGGGCATTCCACCTCTGCGTCTCAAGGCTGTTGTGGGCCGTCTGTTGTGAGATGACAACCAGCGAGGCGCCGAGGCTGCGTATGTCGTGAGAGCACGCCTCGATCGCGCGAAGGTCGACTGTGCAGTAGGGACACCATCTCCCCCTGTAGAAGAAGAGAACCATCGGGCCTCGACGCAGCGCCTCGCATGATGAGAATGCCCGGCCATGCCCATCATGCAGCCGGAACGGAGGGGCTTGATCCCCGGCCTGCGCGGCCCGCTCGGCCAATCCGGATGTGGCAAGCGCTTCCACCGCCCGTTGCCGAACCAGCGTCACGTTCGGCGGGGTCCTGGCCAAATCCTCGGCTCTAACGGCGTCCAATTCGTCTTGGAGTAACATCTTCGGCTCGTCGCGCGCGGCCCGGCATGCCACTAGCATAATCGCTGGTGCAGCGTGGCTCCGGTAGTCTTGCCGCGCGAGTTTGAGTTATTTTTCTCATGCATGAATGATCGCCCGAGAGAGAGTTGGCTACTTCGTCGTTTTTGCGCATATCTTTGGCGCGGAGAGCTTGGCCAGGTCGGCCGCAAGCGACTTGCGCAGCCGAGAAGCGGCGAACTCCATGAAGCGCCGCAGCTTGAGGGGCAGGATCGCCTGTCCGGTGTGCACCAGATGCACCGGGATAGGGTCAGGCTCGTAGTCCTCCAGGATGATCCTGAGCTTCCCCGCGGCCACAGGCCTCGCGATTTGGTAAGAGAGCACGTTCGTCACGCCGACGCCGGCGAGCGCCGCGTCGATCGCGGACTCCGCCGTGTTGATCTTCAGCCGACAGTAGGGACGCACGCTCCTCGTCGCCTTGCCGCGCGGCTTGAAAACCCACGTCATCCCAGCTGCGAGCGCCGTGAACGTCACGCACATGTGCTCGGCCAGGTCGTCAGGCGTTTTCGGGACGCCATGGGCGGCGAAATAGTCGGGGCTGCCGCACACCACACGCCTGATCTCGCCCACCTTCGTCGCGACGAGTGTGCTATCGGGCAACATGCCGACGCGGACGGCCAGGTCGATGTGCTCGTCGACGATGTTGATCGTGTGATCGGTGAGCGTCAGTTGAATGCTGATCTGCGGGAAACGCGCGAGGAATTCATTCACGACAGGCACTACGTGGAAGCGCCCAAAGACAATAGGCGCGGTCATCGTGAGCGTACCGCGCGGGACTGTGTACTCCCCAGAGGCCTGCGATTCGGCTTCCTCGACCTGTTCCAGGATGCGTTTGCAGGCGGCGACGTAGGCGAGCCCCGCTTCGGTCAGGGACAGTTTCCGCGTCGATCGGACCAGCAGCTGGGTATTGAGGTGGGTCTCCAATTCGGCGACCTTCCGACTGACGGTCGGTAGAGGGACGCCGAGCTGACGGCCTGCCGCGGAGAAACTGCCGGCCTCCGCCGACCTTACCAAAAGCGACATTGCTTCAAACCGGTCCATTTCTCTCACCCTCCGAGAGGCCATTTCTCACGATTAGGCAATTATGGCGCCGAACGGCAGAGGCTACCACAGCAATTCAAAAACCGAGCCGGCCAGAGTCCAACGGAGAAGAAATGTCCCGCATCGCTATCCCGGGTCGCGACGACGCGCCTGCCGAATCCCAGCCAATCCTCGACAACATCAACAAGATGCTCGGCTTCGTACCGAACCACTATCGCCTCATGTCCATCAGTCCGAACGTTCTGGGCGGCTGGGCCGGTCTGATGGGGTCGCTGTCCAAGGCCCTCGATCTGAAGACCCGGGAGGGCATCGCGCTCGCGGTTTCGGAGGCAAATGGCTGCGACTATTGCCTTGCAGCGCACAGCTATGTCTCAACGAACCTCGCGAAGATCCCTCCGGAGGAAATCGATCTAAACCGGCAGGGCCGATCGAGCGACTCCAAGCGCCAAGCTGCGGTCGCCTTCGCGAAGGCGCTTATCGAGACGCGCGGCAAACTCTCCGACGCCCAGTTTGCGGCGGTCAAGGATGCGGGCTGGACGGATGCTAGTACCCTCGAAATGATCGCGCTGACTGCTCAGTTCCTGTTGACCAACTTCGTGAACAATGCAGTGCGGACCCCGATTGATTTTCCGGAGGTGAGGCCCGCGAAGGCAGTCTAACGCCAGGTGACGCCGCTCTCCGGCGCTCGACGCGACGATGCCGATGCGTTCGCCGTCTACCTCGCGGCCCGCTAGCAGATGATTTCAGGTCGAATCGACCTGAAATCTGAATTCGTCTCTAAATCGGAGAAGTTGAGCATGGTGTCGCCCGAAAACCGCTTCACATTCTTCGGCATTATGCCTCTAGTCGGGGTCGATGTTCGGGATCGGAAGCTTGCGCAAGTCGTCGTCATAGCTAGCCGCTCGCCCGACGCTGACGTTGTCGTTCGTGCGGATGTCGGCGCTGAGGCCAAGCGTCCGCCCCACCGGACACATGGCCGCGGCCTGCATCAGTTGGGCACGTTCCTCGTCGCTCAGGTTTCCTTCGAGCCGGATGGAACGCTCGAAGGAGTCGCGGCTGCCCTCGATACCGTGGTGATATGAAACAGCCACCTCGACATGAGACAGCGGGAATTTCCGCCTTCGCGCCTGCAGCCGTATCGTCATCGCTGTGCACGCGGCGAGCGAAGCGCTGAGCAGCTCGTAGGGGTTTGCCCCGGCCGTGATGCCGCCCCTCCCATTGAGGCCGCCAATGGAGAATTCCGATGCGCCGGCGCGGCCGTTGAGCGCGCCGGCGCCGTCAAGATCGCCGCCTACCACGGCCTGCGGGTGGGGAGCGCCATCATTCGAGTTCGTCATCGTGCTTTCCTTTCAGGTTTCGACAGGGCCTTTTGGCAGGCCCGCCTTGACCAGGTATCGTAGCTACGGCCTCGCGAGCGCGACCTGGCTCCCCCGCGGCCCGCACTTTTGCGAACGTAGGGTTTATCACGCTGCGGGTCGACGGTTCCCGACAGTGGGTATCAGGCGTGGAGGGTCTCGCCACCTTCGGCATCCGCGTAGTACTGAGGCGCCTCGCGACGGTCATACTTTCCGTAGTCGCGCACGATCCGCACTCTTCGGATCCTGGCCTTGTTATTCGGCGCAGAAGCGTCCTCATAAGCCTGCGCGGCAGCGGCGTTCTTCCACGATATGAGGAGAATCAGGTCGCCGGGCGTGAGTACGGCGTCAAAGATGTCCCAGAACGTGCTGTCGGCGGCCCACGGATTCAGGCCAAGCCACTCGGCACAATCGTACGGGTTGTTGGTTTGCTTCCACTGCGCGGGGCGAGTCGCGTTGATCAGCGTAACCGTCGTGCCCTCCCCAAATTCAGTCTCATCGAGCCTTTGCTCCGTGAGGGCGTACCCCGTCGGCAGCTGATTGTCGGCAGTGATCTGACCCACGCGCAGGTGGTAGTCGGCGAGGATTTCGTCGCGGCCTTTCTGCTGGAGTTCGTGATGATGCCTGCGGGTGCGCCAGCGCACGAGCGACTTCTCGTCCCGCCAGTTCGAAAGCGAAAGGATCCAGCCCTCGCGGATCAGGCTCTTGTAGCGGATGTTGTCGACGAAGCCCTCTTCCTGCTCCAGCTCGGGGCGCAGCATCTTGGCGCTGTCGAGGTAGTCATCCCAGTTCTCTTTATTGAGGAGGACTTCGAAAATCACTGAAAACATGTTCGTATCCCGTCTCTAGAGTGCTTCGACGCAGTCAGTCCCAATGTCGAAATGGCCCGACAAAGGCACATATTCTTGACGGCAGAAGACGTTCCAGCCGTCGACATCGGTCGCCTTGGACAGCACCCCAGTGGCTCCCGTTCATTCACTGCGCGGGTCCTCGCATTCAACCACTAAAGTCGCTGCAGGCCGCACGGATAATCTGGCGTTTGCGAAAATTATGCTCTCGCAAAACGAAAGGAACGGTCCCTCAAGCGCCGTAGCGTTCGGCCTTGATCGCTCTCGCTTCCAGTCCCAATGCGAGCGCCGCGTCCGCCGCGATGTCAACGAAGGCAGTCGACCCGCACACGAAGACGCTGCCGGGAGAGACAGCCTGACGTGCCGCGACGTCGGCGACCATCGCCGCGTCGATCCGCCTGCTGAAGTCGCTGCTGCGCATCGCCGGCTCGCGCGTCAACGCCAGGGCGAGTGCGAAATCGGGAAGCGACCTCTCGAGCTCGAGGAGCTCGTCCCTGAAAAGCACGTCACGCCAGGTCCTGGAGGAGAGCAACAGCGCGACAGGCACTGGCTCGCCGCTGGCCTTCCGATGCCGGATCATTGCCATCAGCGGCACGACGCCGGAGCCCGCGCCGATCAAGAGCAGCGGTTTCGCTGTCGGTCCCGGCCAGAGGAAGTGACCGCCAAGCGGCCCGCGAAGCTCGATCATATCTCCTGCTCGAGCGACGTCGTGGAAGAACGGGGAGACCTCGCCGTCCGCGAGGCGCTCGATCGCCAGCTCGATCACTTTGGAATTGCCCGGGGCCGACGCGATCGAGTAGCTGCGCATGGCAGTGTAGCCGTTGGGTGCAGTCAGCCGCACGTCAACGTGCTGTCCGGCCGTATACTCGAACGGTTCGGATAGGCGAAGAAAGAAGCTCTTTATAGCCGGCGTTCTCGTCGCGATCTCGACAATCGCGCAGCTCTGCCATCGCGCGGTTGTGCCAATCGCTTCAGTCATTCGTGTATCGCTGCTCGCGCCACGGATCCCCGTATATGTGGTACCCGCGCAGCTCCCAGAAGCCGGCCTCGTCGCGCTCGGTGAACTGAAGCCCGTTTACCCACTTCGCCGACTTCCAGAAGTAGAGATGCGGCACGAAGAGCCGCGCCGGCCCCCCGTGGTCGCGCGGCAGTGGCTGGCCTTCGTACTCGAGTGCGATCATCGCCTTGCCCGTCGCGAGGTCCGCCAGTGGCACGTTCGTGGAGTAGCCGTCGTAGCAATGGGCGAGCGCAAACGGAGTGGGTGCGCTGAGGCCGGCGTCGGCGAGGATATCGTCGACGGCCACGCCCTGCCACGCGGTGTTGAGCTTCGACCAGGAGGTCACGCAGTGGATGTCTCGCGTCATCTTGGTTCGTGGGAGGGCGTTGAACTCCGACCAGCTCCAAGCTTTGACCGGACGAGGTCCGACCTTTAGCGTGAATGTCCAGTCCGCGGGCTCGATCCTCGGCGTGGGACCGGCCGTAAGCACCGGGAAATTGTCGACGAGGTGCTGTCCCGGGGGAATCCGATCCGATAGTTCCGATCCGGATTGGCGGCCGGTAAAACCGCGAGTAACCATGGCGGACATCCTTCCTCGGCAGGTAAAAAGAGCGTCGTCCCGCGCAACGCCAAGCCGTAGTGCGCCGGATGAGCAAGGTACCGGCGTAACATAGTATTCCGCGCCGCGAATGGGAAATGACGTCACGCCATGAAGTCGATAGCCGGGCGTTATGATCGCCGTCCGCCTTCCGCATCGGCCTCGCGTGCGCCCGACGCCGACTGCTCCAGCAGCTCGGTCAGCATCCTGACGGCCTCCGTCAGCTTCAGGACTTCGCGCTCACGTAGTTGGTCGATCTTTTCATGCAGCAACTCTATCTCGAGCTCCGCCTTCACGTTGATGCGGTAGTCATTCTCCGCGGCCTTGCGATCGATGTCCTGCTGCCGGTTCTGGCTCATCATGATGACTGGCGCGGCGTAGGCCGCTTGGAAAGAAAGCGCGAGATTGAGAAGGATGAACGGGTAGGGGTCCCAGCCCCTGATCGCGCTGACTAGGTTGGCCCCTATCCAGACGACCAGGATCGCACTTTGCACGATGATGAAACTCCACGATCCCATGACGCTGGCGACGGCGTCAGCTATCCTTTGCCCGGGCGTCAGGCACGCAGCCGCCGCGGACTCATCCATGTCCTGGAGACGAAATGAGCGACGCGCTCGCCTGAGGTCGGCGAGCAGGTCATGCTCGGCTTGTTCCATGCCGTCCTGGTCTTCCACCTTCTCTTCCACGTTGCCAGCACCGTTCCGCTTGATTGCACGGTCGACGCGCCAGCGCCCCACCGCGTTTTTGATCGCGTCGTTTAGCCGTGAAATTTCGTGGCGATATCCGCGATGGCTCGTCGCCGGCACCGGGCGCCGGCAAGCTCGTTCTCGGTCGGCGGCCGCTGCGCGTCGGGGCCGGCAATTGTCGTGGCGCCGTAAGGCGTACCGCCGGCGATCTCATCGACTTTCCTTTGGCCGGCAAACCCGCAGTTCATTCCGACCATCGTCATGCCGAAGTGGAGCAGATTGGTGATGATGGTGAACAGCGTCGTCTGCTGGCCGCCATCCTGCGTCGTCGATGACGCGAAGGAGCCGCCGACCTTGCGATTGAGGGTTCCCTTCGCCCATAGGCCGCCAGCCTGGTCGAGGAAACTTGCCATTTGGGACGACATCCTGCCGCAGCGCCTGCTTGCGCCCAAGACGATCGCGTCCTACACGGCGAGGTTGTCGATGCACGCGACTGGAGCGGTCTGGTCGAGGTTGTCGTTGGCTGCCTTCGCGCCTCCGGAAATAGAAGTTCAGGCACTCGCTTCACGTCGGCGGACGCGCCCGCCTCGCGCGCGCCCGCGGTGATTTCGTGTGCGAGCTTTTCGATGTGCCCGTAGGAGGAGCAGTAGAGTACTAGCACTTTGGCCATGGGAGCCGTCCATCGTATTGACCGCCGCCCGCTTACGCGTCTTCGGCTATTTCGAAGCATGCAGAAAACCTCCGGCGCGAGGGCGTCCGGTCGGGTGCTTGCTTTGCTAGCATTAAGTTTCGGGGCAGGAAGGGTAAACGTATCGTATCAATAACTGCCGGGAATGCTGCGCTATCGCTGCAATCCTATGGTCGATCGTCTGCAGCGCGGAGTTCCCTGAGAAGGAAGTCGGTAAACGCACGGGCGGCGGGCTTTATGGTCTTTGCGCTGACAAAGAGCGCATTCAGTTCCATCGAGCCGAAATCCCAGTCGGGCAGCACCCGAACAAGTTTCCCGGCGTCGAGCTCTGCCCGCGCGCTGTTTTCGCTCGATGCGGCGACCCCCAACCCGGCGACAGCGCTTGCCGTGGCTACTTCGTTGGTGGTGATCGAGAGCGCGCTATCAACGCGCACGGAGGTGATGCGGCCGCCCTTGCGGAAGGAGAAAGTCGGCGAGGGATGCGCTGGACTGATGATCACCGAGTGGTGCACGAGATCCGACGGCATCGTGGGTGTGCCGCGCTCCTGTAAGTAGCCTGCCGAGGCCGTGAGTACCCTTGGCTGGTGGATGAGTTTGCGCGCCATCGCGCTGGAGTCGGGGAGGGCGCCGAACTGCAACGACACGTCGAGGCCCTCAGTCACGAGGTCTGGGTAGCGGTCCGTCACTCGGAGCTCGATTTTCAGCGCCGGATGCTGCTTCGTAAACGCGCCAAGCCGCGGGATGATCTCCCTGAGCGCGAAACTTGTCGGCGTGCCGACGCGAAGCGAGCCGCGCAACTCTCCTGTTCCGCGCGCCTCGTGGTCGGCATCGTCGAGCGCTGCGAGGATCGTTTCGACGCGCATCAAGTACGTCGCGCCGGCCTCGGTCAGCGTCACTGCTCGCGTGGTGCGGCTAAAAAGCGTCGCGCCGACCTCCTCCTCGAGCGCAGCGATCAGCCTGGATGCGGACGGCTGCGACAGGCCAAGTTCGCGCCCGGCACGGGAGAAGTTGCCGACGCGCGCGGCGCGAGCAAACAGTCTGAGTGCTGAGAGTCGGTCGTTCATCACTTGGTGGCTCGCGGCGGGCTACACGGAGGTCGGATCCAGCACGAGGGCCAGGATCGTATCGAGCGCGGCGGCCACCGCCACCGCAGCGCAGACGGCGGCGACCCCAAACCCCCGTGCTCGTTGGAAGCGAAAAAGGCCGACTGCGGTCGCGAGTGCGGCTTTCCAGGCATTCATCGGTCTCCTCAGCGGCACCATGCTCTGCAACACCTGGGAAGTAGTGCCTATCGACTCTCAACATAATCGTCTATCTGTGAGACACCGCCTCTCGGCATATGAGAGTAGGTAGTTTGCGTGCTCCTGGCGGCGCTATGGGATGTCGGCGGCAAAATCCCCTGCGATTAGGAAGTCACGGTCCCTCGCTACGAGCCGCCCCCACGCTTCTGATCTCAGCGCGCCTCTTCATTCAGCGCGCAGCGCAGTTGGTGTCAAACCGCGAAACGCCGGTATCATTCAACCGCTCGTCGCTCAGGTGCGGTCGTTAGCTCTGGCCGCTGATTATCTTTTTGCCGCGGGGCGCCGCTTAGTCCATGCCGGCCGCGCTGATCGCCTTATATTCGTGGAGCAGCCGCGCACCCATACAGCGCAGCGCGCCACGGAAGGTCAGGGTGCGCCAATGGCCGCGCGGAGCCAGGGCGCACAGCCGCTTCCACTTCGGCCGCCAACATGACAGCGAGCCATGTTGGCCTTGATCCACGGCTCATCGAACAGGCACTGGGGATCGCGCCCGGTCTGCGAGGATCCAAACGCAAGCGCCTGCTGGCGAGATCAGCGCACGCCAGATACGCGTTAGTCTTCCAGGTGTCTTTTATAAATTTTGAGTAGAGGCGAAGAGATTCGATTAAGTCGGCTCCGATATCCTGCGCCAACTGGAAATCAGGGCGACCGAGATTCCATCTTGCCATTTGCTATTCATCAGCGCTTCCGCACCTTGATGACCTGGACCAGTCTTCCGGCAGTGATCGCCCTTGCGGTGCTGTTAACTGCCGGAATTTTTGCGGACCATCAAAACAGCATTGTAACCGAGCAGGCATTGCGCGTTGACGTTGCGAAGGAGATGAACCTCGTTCGCGCCAAACTTGAGGGTAATGTCAACGGAGACCTTCAACTGGCGCGTGGTCTGGTCGCGACGATCGTTACTGAACCGAACATGAGCCAAGCTCGCTTTGCCAAACTGGCAAAGAGCCTCTTTCGCGAGAAGACACAGATCAGAAACATTGCCGGCGCCCCTGACCTGGTCGTCTCGTTGATGTATCCGAGGGAAGGCAATGAAAAAGCGATAGGGCTGGACTTCCGCGAAGACGAAAAGCTGCGCGAAGCAGTACTTCGGGCACGCGATAACAAGCAACTGGTGTTAGCCGGGCCGGTAGAACTCAAACAAGGAGGTCAGGCATTCATCGGGCGATTTCCTGTCTTCCTTGACCGTGACGGCCCTCGCGAGACGTTCTGGGGCATAGTGGCCGCCGTGATCGACGTTCCGAAGCTGTACGCGGACAGCGGTCTTTTAGACAAGAACCTGCCAATCCAAATCGCTCTGACAGGTAAGGACGCTCTCGGGAGAAGCGGGGCGCGATTTTACGGTCCCGCGTACGTGACGGAACAAGATCCCGTCACTTCCGAGGTGCGGTTGCCGACAGGATCTTGGCAAATTTCCGCCATTCCCAAGGGTGGCTGGAACACCACGCCCCGCAACGCCTGGATTTTGCGACTAACAATGCTCATCGGCGGCGCCCTGGTCGTGGTTCCGATCGTCTTTGCGGGGCGGCTTCTCAATCAGCGGTATAAGCATTACGCCGATCTGCGCCGCGGCGAACGACGACTGGCACAGCTTTCAGAGAGGCTGGAGCTTGCGCTTGACGCCTCGCAAATTGGCGTCTGGGAGCAGGATCTCGACTCGGACATTATATTCTGGGACGACCGCCTGAACGAAATCTATGGCAAGTCAGCAGATGGCGAACCAAGGACCTTCGAAGAGTGGTCAAGATCGATCCACCCTGACGATCTCGACGAGGCTAAGCGGGATTTCGCGCAAGGGATCGCAACCGGCATATACTCTTCGCAATATCGTGTGGTGCTTCCCAATGGAGTTGTCCGACACGTCCGCGTGCGTGCCAAGACTTACAGGGACGGCACCGATCACAAAATGGTTGGCGCGGAATGGGACGTGACGGCGGATGTGATCCAGACACGGGAACTGGAACGGGCAAAGGATCTCGCCGAAACGAGGAGTGCTGAGCTTGAGGCGGCGACAGCGCGCAATGAGCATACGGCGCTTCACGACTCACTGACCGGCCTTCCGAATCGCCGCCACCTTGACACGATGCTCGATAGCTACGCCGCCACAGGCTCAACGCCTGGCAGCGGCGCCGCGCTTCTGCATCTTGATCTCGATCGTTTCAAACAGATAAATGGCACGCTCGGCCATGCCATCGGCGACGCCGTGCTGATCCATACCGCAAAGGAGCTGACATCAACTGTTCGCTCATCAGACTTCGTTGCCCGAGTCGGAGGCGATGAGTTTGTGGTAGTCTGCAGACGCGATATCTCAACTGATCAGCTTAAACAGCTGGCCGACCGCATCATACATAGATTGCGGCAGCCGATTCCCTACAAGGACCATCAATGCCGTATCGGCGTTAGCATCGGGATCGCAGTCGATGCGGACGGTCCCATCGACGGCCCACGCCTGATGGTCAACGCGGATATAGCCCTTTACCGGGCCAAGAGTCGGGGACGCAATCGATATGAGTTCTTCACCCAGGACCTCCACTCTGAGATCATCCGGACCAAACGGGTAGCCGACGAGATCCTCGCAGGGTTGGAACGCAACGAGTTTGTTCCACATTACCAGCTACAGTTCGATGCCAAAACGCTAGAGGTTGCGGGCGTTGAGGCGCTGGCGCGCTGGAACCATCCCGCCGACGGACTTCAGACGCCAGCCGGGTTCCTCAAGATTGCTGAAGAGTTGAATGTCGTTTCAATTATTGACCGACTAGTACTGGAACAAACCCTCCACGACTTTGATCGCTGGCAGAGGGCCGGCCTCCTGGTTCCGCGCGCTTCGGTGAACGTGTCCGCGAGACGGCTTCAGGACGAGGAGCTGATCAACAGCCTGACGTCACTTTCGATAAAACCAGGAACCGTTTCGTTCGAACTTCTAGAGTCAATCTTCCTCGACGACAACGATGAGCTTATGATCTGGAACGTCAACCAGATCAAGGAACTCGGAATCGACATCGAAATTGACGATTTCGGCACCGGCCATGCGTCGATTGTCAGCTTGCTCAAGCTTCAACCGCGACGGTTGAAAATTGCACGCCAGCTAGTTGGTCCAATCGCCAGGTCAGCCCAGCAGCGAGAGGTCGTACAATCGATTGTGCAGATTGGCCGGTCCTTGGGCGTGGAGGTCATCGCCGAAGGTGTCGAGACGATGCAGCAGGCCAAGGTCCTCAAGAATTTAGGCTGTGACATCTTGCAAGGCTATGCGCTGAGCCGACCAATGACCGCACACGGCATCATGAAGTTGTTAAACAACCGGCGAATGCTCGCAGCATCGTGAGATCAGCGCGCGCGCACGACGAGCATCGGCGCCCGCCAACCCCCGTTGCGGCCCCTGCGCATGACCAAGCGGATGTACAAGCGCCATTTCACGCGCCAGACCAATGGCTTTTCTAACAAGGCAGAGGCTCACGCCAGCCCGGTGGCCTCCATTTCAGGTATTACAATTGAGCGACGCATTGATGCCTCGCGCCGCATGACGCAGGCGATAGCCGCTGGCGTCACTGGCAAGCTTTTGGAGATTGGTCACATCCTTAAGCTTCTCGAAGGGAAGGAAGCAGAACCGAAGGCTCGCGGCTCACTTCGGATACGACAGGCCGGGTAGGTTCTTTCAGGTTGCAAAGTAGAAATGTCGCATTGGCCGTTCCAAAGGGCAGGGTGCAGCAAGTTAGAAATGCGACAATTAGGCGGACCCTGGCGCCGACGGAGCGCCCGATCGGGCGTAAGCTGGTCGGGGTTGCGCAGCGCGATCGGGTGCGGTTCCAGTAGGTTCCCCTCGGCTTTGGCTTTGAGAGCCGCTTCACTCGGCTGCGGCCAACCTTGCCAGTGCCTGTTCTCGCCGCGCGATGACAGCAGGATCGTTCATGAAATCCGTCCTGCGGCCCGGCCTCGTTCCGCGCTTCTTGTAGGCGCTCTGCTCGCTGTTGGTCTTGATCTTCGGCGGAGGCCGCGCCTCGTCCTGCTGAGCCTTGATCCAGGTCAGCACTTCGCCGAGCCGCTTGTT
>NZ_VFVN01000022.1:0-35177 GCF_006442185.1 Mesorhizobium sp. B2-4-1
CGCGGGCCGTCGAGGTCGACCTCCATGATCTCAAGCGGCTTTCCGGCAGCAACGGCAACAGCGGCGCGGGTTTTCATCTGGCAATCCTCCAACGCAATTTTGCGCTCAGGCTTTCAGGTTTTGGCCTGCTCATCAACCGCCAGATGAGACGAAATATCGGCTTTCTTGACGCAGGTAGCATACCCTTGACCGCAGGCGTTCGCGCCCACGCACACGGTACTTGAGACATGGCGACATAATCCATAGAACTGGACCGTCCGCCGGAGGGGAATTTGCCCGCATGTTCACCAAAATCCTGATCGCCAACCGTGGCGAGATCGCCTGTCGCGTCATCAAGACCGCGCGCAAGATGGGCATCGCCACGGTCGCTGTCTATTCCGACGCCGATCGCGATGCCGTGCATGTCGAGATGGCCGACGAGGCGGTGCATATCGGACCGTCGCCAGCCGCGCAGAGCTATCTCGTGCCCGAGAAAATCATCGCGGCGTGCAAGGCGACCGGCGCTCAGGCCGTGCATCCCGGCTATGGCTTCCTGTCCGAGCGTGCATCATTCTGCGAGGCGCTGGAGAAGGACGGCATCGTCTTCATCGGGCCGAAGCCGAAGGCCATCAAGGCGATGGGCGACAAAATCGAATCGAAGAAATTCGCCAACGCCGCCAATGTTTCGACGGTTCCCGGCTGGCTCGGCGTCATCGAGAACGCCGACCACGCGGAGAAGATCGCCGGAGAGATCGGCTATCCCGTGATGATCAAGGCCTCGGCCGGTGGCGGCGGCAAGGGCATGCGCATCGCCTGGAACCAGGCCGAGGTGCGCGACGGCTTCGACCGCGCGCGCTCGGAGGCCAAGAGCTCGTTCGGCGACGACCGCGTCTTCATCGAGAAGTTCATCGTCGATCCACGCCACATCGAGATCCAGGTGCTGGCCGACGCGCATGGCAACGCGCTCTATCTCGGCGAGCGCGAATGCTCGATCCAGCGCCGCAACCAGAAGGTGGCCGAGGAGGCGCCATCGCCTTTCCTCGATGCCAGGACGCGCAAGGCCATGGGCGAGCAGTCGGTGGCGCTGGCCAGGGCCGTCGACTACCAGAGCGCCGGCACGGTGGAATTCATCGTCGACGCTGAGAAAAACTTCTATTTCCTTGAAATGAATACACGATTGCAGGTCGAGCATCCGGTGACCGAGCTTGTCACCGGTATCGATCTGGTCGAGCAGATGATCCGTGTGGCCGCCGGCGAGAAGCTCGCCTTGAAGCAAAGCGACGTGAAACTGAATGGCTGGGCGGTGGAGAGCCGGCTCTATGCCGAGGATCCGTATCGCAACTTCCTGCCGTCGATCGGCCGCCTGACGCGCTATCGACCGCCGCAGGAAGGGCAAGTCGGCGACGTCGTCATCCGCAACGACACCGGCGTCACCGAGGGATCGGAGATTTCGATGTTCTACGACCCGATGATTGCCAAGCTGTGCACCTGGGCGCCGACCCGGCTGGAGGCAATCGACGCGATGTCCGAAGCGTTGGACAGTTTTGTCGTCGACGGCATCGAGCACAACATCCCTTTTCTGGCGGCGCTCATGCAGCATCCGCGCTGGCGGGAAGGGCGGATTTCGACCGGATTCATCGCAGAGGAATATCCCGACGGCTTTGCGCCGATCCTGCCCGACCATGACGACAAGGCCGTGTTGGCGGCGGTCGCCACCGTGGTCGAATTGCTGCGCCGCGACCGGCTCGACCGGCTGGGCGGGCGCTTGGCGCCGCATTCGGGGGCACTCAAGCGTCACTGGGTGGTGAAGATTGGCAAGGACTATCTGTCCGCGTCCATCCTGGAGGGCATGATCTCCATTCCGATGGAAGTCGACTTGTCCATCGAGGGCGGCAAGCCGCTGACGGTTTCGTCGGCCTGGCGGCCGGGCGAACTGGTCTGGCGCGGCAGCGTCGGCGGGCACGAAATGGTGGCGCAACTGCGCCCGGCGCCAAACGGCCTTCGCATCGCCTGGAAAGGGCTTTCGGTGACGGCGCGCGCCATGCTGCCGCGCATTGCCGTGCTGGAAAGGCTGATGCCGGAAAAGCTGGAGCCCGACACGTCCAACCTGCTGCTATGTCCCATGCCCGGCCTCGTCGTCTCGATCGCCGTCGCCGAAGGCCAGGAGGTCAAGGCCGGCGAGACTCTGGCCGTCGTCGAGGCGATGAAGATGGAGAACGTGCTGCGCGCCGAGCGCGATCTCGTGGTGGCGAAACTCAACGTCAAGCCGGGCGACAGCCTGGCCGTCGACGCGGTGATCATGGAATTCGCCTGAAGCGGGGGCGGCCGGAAGCCTGTGGCCGATGTTCGTTTGTGCTGGACTGGCACAGCCCGGTGCCGGACAATACATCTTGATCGACTCAAGTCCTTCGGAAAACGCGAAAAACCATGGCGGATGACAGACTTCCACGCGACCCCTTGCTGCGCGAAGCGGCCGTGAAGGCGGCGGCGCCCGAAGCGCCGGCGCGTCCTTTCGTGCATCTTCGCGTGCATTCGGCCTATTCGCTGCTGGAAGGCGCGCTCCAACTCGGCAAGATCGTCGGCCATGCGGTCAAGGACGAGTGTCCGGCAATCGCGGTCACCGACACCAACAATCTGTTCGGCGCGCTCGAATTCGCGCAGAAGGCGGTGAAGGACGGCATCCAGCCGATCATCGGCTGCCAGATCGCGCTCGCCTTTTCCGGCGAGAATGTCGACGGCCAGCGCGACCGCCGGCGGCAGGGGCCCGAGATGCGGCCAGTCGTGCTTATCGCGGCGACCGAGGCCGGCTATTCCAATCTGGTCAGGCTGGTGAGCCGCGTCTATCTGGAGACGCCGCCCGGCGAGGCGGTGCATCTGACCAGCGAGATGCTGGAGGGCCAGACCGACGGGCTGATCTGCCTCAGCGGCGGTCCCCGCGGCCCTATCGGCGCGGCTCTGAAGGAGGATCGACGCGATCTCGCGGAGACCCGGCTGTCGACCCTGAAAGCCCTGTTCGGCGATCGGCTCTATGTCGAACTGGAACGAGTTTCCGGTTACGACCGGCTGATAGAACATTCCACGATCGATCTCGCCTATGCCCACGAATTACCGCTCGTCGCCACCAACGAGGCGTTCTTCTCCTCGCGCGACGATTATGACGCGCATGATGCGCTGATCGCCATAGCGGAGGGCTCGGTCGTCGCCGTGGACAATCGCCGCCGGCTTTCACCGGATAACTTCCTGCGTAGCCAGACTGAGATGGCAGCACTGTTCGCCGATCTGCCGGAAGCGATCGACAACACGGTCGAGATCGCGTTGCGCTGCTCCTACTATCCGAAAACCCGCAGCCCGATCCTGCCGCGCTTTACCGGCGGCGACGCGTCGGACAAGGACGCAGCCGAGAAGGCCGAGGCCGCCGAACTTGCCCGCCAGGCGCGTGAAGGGCTGGAGGCCCGGCTTGCCGCGCACGGACCGACGCCGGGCTATACGGTCGAGCAATACCGCGAGAGGCTCGAGTTCGAGCTCGGCATCATCGAGAAGATGAAATTCCCAGGCTACTTCCTGATCGTTGCCGACTTCATCAAATGGGCCAAGTCGCAAGGCATTCCAGTCGGGCCGGGGCGCGGCTCGGGTGCGGGCTCGCTGGTCGCCTATTCCACCACCATCACCGACATCGATCCGCTGCGTTTCTCGCTGCTGTTCGAGCGCTTCCTCAATCCGGACCGCGTGTCGATGCCCGATTTCGACATCGACTTCTGCCAGGACCGCCGCGAAGAGGTGATCCGCTATGTCCAGCAGAAATATGGACGCGACCAGGTCGGCCAGATCATCACCTTTGGAACGCTGCAAGCCCGCGCGGTGCTGCGCGACGTCGGCCGCGTGCTGCAGATGCCTTACGGCCAGGTCGACAAGCTGTCCAAGATGGTGCCGCAGAACCCGGCCAATCCGGTGAAACTGGCGGACGCTATCGCCAACGAGCCGCGTTTTGCCGAGGAGGCCGAAAAGGAGCCGATCGTCCAGACGCTGCTCGACATGGCACAGAAGCTGGAAGGGCTTTATCGCCACGCGTCGACGCACGCCGCCGGCATCGTCATCGGCGACCGGCCGCTGTCGGAGCTGGTGCCGATGTACCGCGATCCTCGTTCGGACATGCCGGTCACCCAGTTCAACATGAAATATGTCGAGCAGGCCGGGCTGGTGAAGTTCGACTTTCTCGGCCTGAAGACGCTGACCGTGCTGGAGACGGCGGTGAAGCTGATACGCCGCCGCGGCGTCGACATCGACCTTGCGACGATCCCGCTCGACGATCCCGAAACCTATGCCATGCTGTCGCGCGGCGAAGTGGTCGGCGTGTTCCAGGTGGAAAGTGCCGGCATGCGCAAGGCGCTGATCGGCATGCGGCCCGACTGCATCGAGGACATCATCGCGCTGGTGGCGCTGTACCGGCCGGGGCCGATGGAGAACATCCCGACCTACAACGCCAGGAAGCACGGCGAGGAGGAGATGGCGTCGATCCATCCCAAGATCGACCATCTGGTGAAGGAGACGCAAGGCGTCATCGTCTACCAGGAACAGGTGATGCAGATCGCGCAGGAATTGTCCGGCTATTCGCTGGGCGAAGCCGACCTTTTGCGCCGCGCCATGGGCAAGAAGATCCGCGCCGAGATGGACAAGCAGCGGGAGCGCTTCGTCTCGGGCGCGGTCGAGCGCGGCGTGGCCAAGCCGCAGGCCGACTTCATCTTCGACCTGCTTGCCAAGTTCGCCGACTACGGCTTCAACAAGTCGCACGCGGCCGCATACGCCGTCGTCTCGTACCAGACCGCCTATCTCAAGGCGCATTATCCGGTCGAGTTCCTGGCGGCGTCGATGACGCTCGACATGGGAAACACCGACAAGCTCGCGGATTTCCGCCAGGATGCGCTGCGCCTCGGCATCGAGGTGGTGGCACCGTCCGTGATGACAAGCTTTCGTCCCTTCGAGGTCGGGGAGAACCGCATCTACTATTCGATGGCCGCGCTCAAGGGAGTCGGCGACGCGGCGGTGGAGCATATCGTCGCCATGCGCGGCGAGAAGCCGTTCAAGAGCCTGGCCGATTTCTGCGAAAGGGTCGATCCGAAAATCGTCGGCAAGCGCGTCTTCGAAAGCCTGATCATGGCCGGAGCGCTAGACTGTTTCGGCCATGACCGCGCCGCGATGATGGCTGGCGTCGAGCGGATGATGGGGCTGGCATCGCTGGCGCAGCAGAACGCCGTCTCCGGTCAAGCCGATATCTTCGGCGCATCCCTCGGGGCGCAGTCGCAGGCGCTCAACCTGCCGGTGACGGAACCGTGGCTCGCCGCCGACCGCCTGCACCGCGAATTCCAGGTGGTCGGTTTCTATCTCTCCGCCCATCCGCTGGACGAGTACAAGGCGGCGCTGCAGAAGATGCGGGTGCAGAACTGGGCGGAGTTTTCGGCCGCGGTCAAGCGCGGTGCCACCGCAGGGCGCCTCGCCGGCACCGTGACCACCAAGCAGGAGCGCAAGACGCGGACCGGCAACAAGATGGGCGTGGTGCAGTTCTCGGACACGTCCGGCCAGTATGAGGCGGTGCTGTTTTCCGAAGGACTGGCGCAGTATCGCGACATGCTGGAGCCGGGCCGCTCCGTCGTTATCACCGTGGCGGCGGAGGACAGGCCGGAGGGCGTCAACCTGCGCATCCAGACCGTGCAGTCGCTTGAGGACGAGGCCAGCCGCATCCAGAAGGCGCTGCGCATCTTCGTCAGAAACGATGCGCCTGCCTCGATCATTCAGTCGCAGCTTACCCAGCGCGGTGAAAGTCAGGTGAGCATCATCGTTATCAAGGAAGAAGCGCAGGGCGAGGTGGAGATTGCCCTGCAGGGGGGCTACCGCGTCTCGCCGCAAATCGCCTCGGCGATGCGCGCCGTGCCAGGCGTGGTCGAAGTGGAGCTGGTGTGATCGCCACTTACGGGGACTGGTGGCAATCCGCCGGGCGGCATCCGCCGCTCAAGTCACCGCAATTGCCATGAAGACGAAAGACAGCGACGGATTGCAGGACCGTTCCACAATGGCGTGGCTGCGCGACACGCTGCGCAAGCTCTACCACGGCCGCACGCCGGCGGCTTTTCGGTTTCAGCTGGTTGCGGTCATCATCGACCTGGCCATCATTGCCTTCTTCATCGCCACGCCCGTCATCCAGCAGTCGGCCTCATTCCTGTGGCTCGACTATGCGGTGGCGGCTCTGGTCGCCGCCGACCTGGTTGCCAGGCTGCTTGCCTCGAACGACATGCTGCGGCTGATGAAGCAGCCGACCTCCTGGGTGGACATTTTCATCCTTTTGACGCTGCTGATGCCGACGGCGCTCGCCAATCTCGGCTTTCTGCGCATTCTGCGGCTGTGGTCGCTGTCGCGCAGCGGTTCGCTCTGGCGGCATTTCGAGATGCAGGGCCTGCGGCCCTGGCGCGAAGCGAGCCACGCGGTGATCAATCTCTTGACGTTCCTCTTCGTGATCACCGGTTTCGTCTACACTTTCTTCTTCCGCAGCGGAGCGGGGCTGGAAAGCTACATCGACGCGCTTTACTTCACCGTCGCGACGGTGACCACGACCGGGTTCGGCGACATCGTGCTGCCGGGAATGGCGGGGAAACTGACGGCGATCGTGACCATGATCATCGGCATATCGCTGTTCGTCAGGCTGGCGCAGGCGATCTTCCGACCGGCCAAGGTGTTCTTTCCCTGTCCGCAATGCGGCCTGCAACGGCACGAGCCGGACGCCGTTCACTGCAAGGCCTGCGGCCACCTCCTCAACATACCCGACAGCGGTGATTGAGGGGCGATTGAGGCGCGCTACGATGCCGCCGCTTGCGCCGGCTTTGGCTGCCGGCGCTGCAGGTTGAGCATATTGCCCATCAGGATCAGCAATGCCCCGCCTGCGGTGAAGGCGTCGATCTGCTCCTGGTAGAGCAGCCAGCCGATCAATGCCGACAGCGGCACGCGCAGGAAATCCATCGGCGAAATGACGGTGGCATCGGCGTAGCTCAGCGCCCAGGCCATGCAGAAATGCGACGACATGCCGGTGAAGGCGATCAGCAGAATCCACGGCCACAGCTCGAGCGACGGGTTGCGCCATTCGTAGAGCGCCGGGACCAGGCCGAGCACCGACTGGATGATCAACATCCAGAAGATGATTCGCACAACGCTGTCGGTCCGCGTCAGCGACTTGACCAGGACCAGCGAGATGCCGAAGCACATTGCCGCGCCCAGCACGACCAGATGTCCCGGATCGACCGAGCCGACGCCTGGGCGCACGATGATCACGACACCGATCAGCCCGAGCGCCACGGCGCCGAGCTTCGGCCGGGTGAGCCTTTCGCCGAGAAAGGTGACCGCAAGGATCGCCGTCCAGATCGGCGTCGTGAATTCGATCGAGATCAGCACCGCCAAAGGGATCAGCGTCAGGGCGTAGAGCCACGCCGCCTGGCCGGTATAGTGAACCACGTTGCGCGTGACATGGGCGAGGGGGCGCCCAGTGCGCATGGCGGCAAAGCCGCCATTTTGCATGACCAGCGGCAGCAGGATGAAAAAGCCGATCACCGAGCGCAGCTCCAGCACCTGGAAAACGTTGAGCTCGGCCGTGGTGGCGCGGCCCGCGACCGACATCGCCAGGAACGAGGCGATCGACAGCGCCATCCAGAACGCGGCCTTGGGGATGGAAGGGGTGGGTGCCATTTCCGCTATGTCGCAGGCCGTGGCTTTTGCCGCAACCGCTAGCAGCCGCATTCTTCTGGGCCAGCCGGATGTTGCAAAACAGTCATGTTGAAGGCGGAACCTGGCACGGCAGGGGGCGTTGAGTTCCGAATATCGGAAGTGCTTCGCAGGTGCCTTTCAATGTCGATAGGAGAATTTCGATGAGATCATTTGCGCAATTTGCGCTTGCTGGCTGCCTGTTGGTCACGGCAGGCGCGGCACATGCCGACGAGTCCAGATTTCTCCAGTCGTTCAAGGGCAATTTCACCGGCAAGGGCATCGTCAAGGTGACTACCGACGCGCCGACGGTGAATGTGTCCTGCACGTTCAGGTCAAACGCGACGTCGACCTCATTGTCGCTCGATGGCAATTGCCGAGGGCTTATCGTGGTGACGCGCGCCATCAGCGCGGACCTGAGGACTGCCGGAGCGAAATATAGCGGCACTTATGTCGGGTCTCGTACCGGGCCTGCGCAATTGAACGGCACCCGTTCGGGCAACGCGATCAATCTCGGCATCCGTTGGGCCAAGGAGGTCAATGGTGACCGAAAGGCGCAGATGAAGGTCGAGAAACGAGGCGAGAACGGCATGCGGCTGACGGTGATCGACACTGACCCGAAAACCGGCAAGAGCATGGTGACAAGCAGGATCGATCTGCAGCGCACCTAAATCTCGACAGCTGATATCCAGCATCAGTCTTCCAGCGGCTCTGGCGGGTGGGTGTCGCGGCCTTTGCCGAACGTATAGCCGGTTTCCACCGCCTTGCGGCCGAACTTGTCGCGCAGTGAGTCGATGGCGCCTTCGGCCATGGCCCGCTTTCGCGACTGGACATCGACCAGATCGGGCGGATCGGCCTTGTCATCGGCGGAAAGATCGCTGACGCCTATGCCGAGCAGCCGGTATTTGGTGCCGTCGGTTTCCTTGCGCAGCAGCTCGACCCCGGTCGAAAAGATACGGTCGGCGAGCCGGGTCGGGTCGCCGAGCTGGCGGTTGCGGGTGCGGATCTTGAAATCCTGCGTCTTCAGCTTGAGCACCACCGTGCGCCCGGCGATGCCGGATTTCTTCAGCCGCGCCGAGACCTTTTCCGAAAGGCCCCGCAGCACCGAGACCAGCTCGTCCAGCGAAGCGATATCGGTGTCGAAAGTGGTTTCGGCCGATACGCTCTTGGCGTCCTGGTCGGGATCGACGCGGCGGACGTCCTCGCCGCGCGAGAGCCGGTAAAGCCGGTCGCCCATCACGCCATAGCGGCGCATGAGGTCGCCACGGTCCATCTTCTGGAGCTGGCCGATGGTGCGGATGCCGTCCTGTTCGAGCGCGGCGTTGAATGCCTTGCCGACCCCCCAGATCATGCTCACCGGCTGTGCGGCGAGGAAACCCACGGCTTCCGCTTCGCCGATGACCGAGAAGCCGCGCGGTTTGCGGAAATCCGACGCCACCTTAGCCAGGAACTTGCAGTAGGACAGACCTGACGAAACGGTGATGCCGATCTCCTTCTCGACGGCCAGCGCGAAACGGGCCAGCACCACCGCCGGCGGCAGGCCGTGCAGCCGTTCGGTTCCGGCAAGGTCGAGAAACGCCTCGTCGATCGAGAGCGGCTCGACCAGCGGCGTCAGCGCCTGCATCATGGCGCGCACCTCGCGCCCGACGACCACGTACTTTTCCATATTGGGCGGGATAACCACCGCTTCGGGGCAAGCCTCGAGCGCCTTGAACATGGGCATGGCGGAACGCACGCCCCTTATCCGGGCGATGTAGCAGGCGGTGGAGACGACGCCGCGCTTGCCGCCGCCGATGATCAGCGGCTTGTCCTTCAGCGCCGGGTTGTCGCGTTTTTCGATTGCCGCATAGAAAGCGTCGCAGTCGATATGGGCCAGATGCAGCCGGTACAGCTCGGGATGACGGGCAAGCCTGGGGCTGCCGCATCGCTCGCAGCGCCTGGCGTCGCCGCGCTGAAAGGCCAGGCAGTCGCGGCAGAAACCGTGATCAGGATTATTGACAGGAGCCGCCATCGCTGCGAACATAAAGAGAACAAACACAATGGTACGACAGTGCAAGGCTAGCGACAAGCTTGGCCTGGGGAGAACGCATGAGCACGACCATAGTGCCGCTGGCGCCTGAGCTCTGGCCTGAATTCGAAGATCTCTTCGGCAAGCAGGGCGCCTGCTACGGCTGCTGGTGCACGCATTTCCGGCTGGCGCCGGCGGCTCGTCGCGAAAGCAGCCGCGAACGCAACAAAGACCACATCAGGGCGCGCATCGAAGCAGGCCCGCCACCGGGCATGCTGGCGTTCGAGGACGGCAAGGCAGTCGGCTGGATGCAGATCGGGCCGCGCGCCGACGTGCCCGAGTGGAACAACCGGGGCCGGGGCTCGGCTCCGGTCGATCCCGCGGACGCATCGGATCCGAGCGTCTGGGCAATTTCCTGTTTCTTCATCCGCGCCAAGGCACGGGGCCGGGGCATCAGCCATCGCCTGGTCGAAGGCGGCATCGATTTCGCCCGCAGGAACGGCGCGCGAATGGTGGAAGCCTGCCCGATAGACCTGTCGAAGGATTCACGCTCCATCGGGCTGTTCGTGGGCTCGTCGCGCGTGTTCGAGAAGGCCGGGTTCGAGCGGCGGCTCCTGGAACGCAAGGCGGGCCGGCCGTTGATGCGGCTGGTGCTGGAGCCGAGCGCCTGAACTTCGCCGTCTTGCAGTTGTGACGGTCTTTCCCTACCAGAAGTAGGAGACGATTTTGCCTTTTCGACCAAACGGAGAATTCTACGTGAACCGGATGTTGCCAATCGCCTTTACCGCGCTTCTGCTCAGCGCGCCCGCTTTCGGCCAGAGCGTCGACAGCCAGGGTGCGAAGCAGCTATCCGAGAACCTGTCCCGCTATGTCGGCAAACAGGCCCTCGACAAGGGCATCCTGAAGGTCTCGGTCGAAGGCGGCGCCTACAAGATCATGTTCGATTTCAAGGCGCTCGCCGGCACCTTGCCCGACCAGAAGCTGTTGAAATTCGACTTTGCGCCCTACGCCCTGCTGGTCAAGCCGCGCAGCGACGGGACCTGGGATGTCTCGATGGATCTTTCGCACAGCGCCTCCTTCGAGTTCAACGGGCCGCAGGGGCTGCAGAGCACGCAATTTTCTATCAAGGACGGCAAGGGTTCCGGTGTCTACGACCCCAATCTGGCGGCCTTTACCAGCGGCACCAGTTCGATGGCGGGCATGACGATGGTGTCGCAAGATGCCAAGCAGCACATGGAAGTCAGCGCCGACGGCGGCACCGCGACCATGGCCGCCACCAAGGCTGCCAATGGCGGGGTCGATTTCGCGTTGTCGCAAAAAGTGTCGAACTTTGTCGAGGCGATCAAATTCGACGATCCCGAAAGCGGACTGAAATTCCCGGTCACCGTCAAATCACCGGAACTGTCGGTGGATGCCAAAGGCAAGGGCGTGCAGACCAAGCCGCTGCTCGATCTCCTGGCATTTGCCGTCGCCAATGAGAATGAAGCCACGCTGAAAGCCAACCAGGCGCAGCTCAAATCGCTTCTGCTCGCCGCGCTTCCTGTGTGGGAGCGCATCGACGGGACATACGGGTTCAAGAATTTCGCGGTCGAGAGCCCGGTCGGCACGTTCGGTGCGGCGCAGCTCAGCACCGCCTTCGGAATGGATGGCGTCGCCCAGAGCGGTACGATCGGCTACGGGATCAAGGCATCTGGGTTGACCGTGCCGCAGCAGCTTCTGCCGAACTGGAGCATAGCGCTGCTGCCGACCGATATCGACCTGAACTTCGGCGGCGCCAATATCGATCTCGACAGCATGGCGAAGAAGGCAATCGAAGCCTTTGATCTTAACAAGAACCCGCCGCTGTCGGCCGAATTTGGAGAGCAGCTCAAAACCGACTTCATGGCCAAGACGCCGAAGGTCGTCATTGGCCATAGCACCATCAAGAACAAGGATACCGAAATCGCCTTGGAAGGCGAAATGACTTTTCCTGGCGAGAAGCCGGAAGCCAATGTGACGGTGGACGTGGCCGGCTTCGACAAGATCGTCGAGGGCTTGCAGGAAGCGGCGAAATCGGAACCGGAGGTGGCGCAGTACGTGCCTGTGGCCCTGATGGTGAAAGGGTTCGGCAAGACCTTGACGGACGGCCGCATGGAATGGGTCGTCAACGCCAAGCCGGACGGTTCGGTCATTGTCAATGGCGTCATGCTGAAGCCGGCCGATCCTGCCGAGGACGACAGCATTGACGATGGCGGCGACGAGACGGACCAGGCGGATCCGACACCGTAGCCACTCGGCTCACCAAAGCGCGTCGCCTTCGAACGGATTGGCGCGACGCGCCTCAAGCCTTCGTTTTATGCTTGTCGCTCAAACCGGGCGACAAGAGTCAGACTTCGCTCGACCTGGCGATCGGGGCGCCGCCTTGGGATCGTCACTCATATGGAATGCTCGTGGTTATCGTCGCCCAGCGGCAGCGCGCGCAACGCCTTGCCGACGGAGGCCGGTGGCGTGCCGGTTTCCTCAGCAAAACGCAGCAATGTGGGTTCGTGGGCGAGAACGAACTGCAGCACACCGGCCAGAAATCCCGGCTCGCCGGCAGCTTTGCGGATCGAATGCGCCTCGATGCCGGTGATCGCCAGGAAGCGAGGCAGCAGTTCGGGATCAGAGGCGACGAAGGCCAGAGCCTTCACGGCAATGGTTTCGGCCTCTTCGCGCATTGACGCTGCGTTTGCCATCACTACCTTTCAGGGTATGCGGAATGTGAGTCTCTTCCGCAGTAATGGCAAGCGTCGCTTGCGGCAAGTCGTTACCTCTTCAGTGCGGGACCCGAGGTGGAAACGGAGCAGCTTTTCTCGCCGCAGGTTTCCGTTTCGTCAATCATATTGCCGTAGAGTCGACCAGGGTTTGGTGCGTCCCGGAAGGGCGCATAACGGCCGCGTTCGAGCGAAACAGCGGCCGGGACGGGATATCGATGCCTAAGAAGGTCATGATCGTCGAGGACAATGAGCTCAACATGAAGCTCTTTCGGGACCTCATCGAAGCAAGCGGTTACGAGACAGTTCGCACCCGCAACGGTCTGGAAGCGCTCGATCTGGCGCGTCAGCACCGGCCGGATCTCATTTTGATGGACATCCAGTTGCCTGAAGTGTCTGGGCTGGAGGTGACGAAATGGCTGAAGGAAGACGACGACCTGCACGTCATCCCGGTCATTGCCGTCACCGCCTTCGCGATGAAGGGCGACGAGGAGCGCATCCGCCAGGGCGGCTGCGAGGCTTATATCTCCAAGCCGATCTCGGTGCCGCGCTTCATCGAAACCATCAAGTCTTACCTGGGTGATTCCTGATGCACCTTGCCGCCAAAGCCGGAGCCTTGTGAAATGACCGCTCGGATTCTCGTCGTCGACGACATCCCTGCCAATGTCAGGCTGCTGGAGGTTCGGCTGCTGGCCGAATATTTCGAGGTGTTGACCGCCACCAACGGCCCGGATGCGATCGAGACCTGCGAGAACGGCAAGGTCGACGTCGTGCTGCTCGACGTCATGATGCCGGACATGGACGGCTTCGAGGTCTGCCGCCGCCTGAAGAGCGATCCGGCGACGTCGCATATTCCAGTGGTAATGATCACCGCACTCGACCAGGTTTCCGACAGGGTGCGCGGGCTTGAGGTCGGCGCCGACGATTTCCTGACCAAACCCGTCAACGACCTGCAACTGATGACGCGCGTCAAGAGCCTCGTCAGGCTGAAGTCGCTGACCGACGAGTTGCGGCTGCGCGCCTCGACCACGCGCAACATCGGCATCGAAGAGTTGCTCAGCCGCCATTTCGCCTCCGAGGACACGACGCCGAAAGTGCTTCTGATCGATGAGCGCAAATCGTCGATCGAGCGCGTCCAGAAGATGCTGCGCGACTGTGCTGACCTGGATGTCGCCAGCGATCCGCATGCCGGCTTCTTCCAGGCGGCGGAGACGCCCTATGAATGCGTGATGATCTCGACGAGCTTCGCCGATTTCGATCCGCTTCGGCTCTGCTCGCAACTGCGCTCGCTCGATCGCACACGCTTCCTGCCGATCATCCTGCTGGCGGAGGAGGGCGAGGAGGAGCGCATCATCCGCGGCCTCGAACTCGGCATCAACGACTATCTGATGCGGCCGATCGACCAGCAGGAACTGACGGCGCGGTTGCGCACCCAGGTGCGCCGCAAGCGCTACAACGACCAATTGCGCGCCAGCGTGACGCAGACGATCGAAATGGCGGTGACCGACGGGCTGACCGGGCTGCACAACCGCCGCTATCTCGACAGCCATCTCCAGACGCTGTTCGACCGCGCCGTGGCGCGGCGTCGGCCGCTGTCGGTGATGATCACCGACCTCGATCGCTTCAAGTCGATTAACGACACGCACGGCCATGACGGTGGCGACGAGGTGCTGCGGGAATTCGCGCGGCGGCTGCGCAAGAACGTGCGCGGCATCGATCTGGCCTGCCGGTTCGGCGGTGAGGAGTTCGTAGTGGTCATGCCTGACACCGATGGAGCGATCGCCGAAAAGGTGGCCGAACGCATCCGCGCCGAAATCGCCCAGATGCCGTTCGTCATCGGGCCTGACGGCAAGGCCATCGAGGTCACCGTCAGCGTCGGCGTGTCGTCGGTGCTGAAGGGGGTGGATACGGTGGCGGCGCTGATGAAACGCGCCGATCTGGCGCTCTATGAAGCCAAGAGCGGTGGCCGCAACCGCGTCGTCGCCAAGGCTGCCTGACGGACCGGGTAAGAGTATCCGTCAATCCGGCAAGGTTACCCATTTACCTTAATCCAAGCGATTCACGAGGCTTGGTTAAGAAACTGTTGATTTTCATAAGCTCTTGCGCAAATGTGCGGCCACAGACAGAGCGACGCCGGCACGAGGACAGACAGCCGGGTCGATCAAAAAATACCCCATGATGCTCAGGTCCGCCGCATCTCCTGGGTCCGTGGGGTCGGCCGGCCGGCGCTGGCACATAGTGGCCTCCTCGTACCGCTGCCAAACGCCGACCGGCCCCCTTTCAAAATAGCATCAGGATTCTGCGCCAACCTCCGGATATCAGGAGCTTTTTGCGCACAGGATATCGACAGCATTTGGACTGTAAAAGGCGAGCCACGATGTGGAGAGCTGCGGCGCACGCTCTCTTGCCATCCGGCGGAGGGCGTTGCTCCTCACTTCATACATATGGCGCCCAAGGGGCTTGCTTCAAGCCCGGGTTCCTCCCGTAAAACCGCGGCCCTAGCCAATAGGAGCGGAGTGACGGGAATGCGTGCACCGACAGATGGATCGCGTCGAAATCATGCGGTGATTGTCGCCGGGGGCGGCCCGACAGGATTGATGCTGGCAGGCGAACTCGCATTGGCGGGCATCGACGTCGCCATTGTCGAGCGGCGCCCGACCCAGCAGCTGATTGGCTTGCGCGCGGGTGGCCTGCACGCACGCACAATCGAGGTGCTCGACCAGCGCGGGATCGCCGACCGGTTCCTCTCCCAGGGGCAATGCTTCCCGACCGTCGGCTTCCACATGATCCGTTTGGACATCAGCGACTTTCCCAGCCGGCACAACTATCTGCTGGCGCTGCGGCAAAACCACATCGAGCGGATATTGGCCGACTGGATCAGCGAATTGGGGGTGCCGATCCATCGCGGACAGGAAGTCACGGATTTCATGCAGGACGACAGTGGCGTGGATGTGGGGCTTTCCGATGGCCGACGGATGAAGGCGCAGTACCTCGTCGGATGCGACGGTGGACGCAGCACGATCCGCAAGGCGGCGGGCATCGAATTCGCTGGATGGGATCCGACGATGAGCTGGATGATCGCCGAGGTCGAGATGTCGGAAGAACCGCCATTGGGCTTTCGCAGCGACGCCCACGGAACCCATGCGATAGGCAAGATCGAGGACGGCGACCGGTTGGGCATCGTGCTGACCGAGAAACGACTGATCATCGGTGGTGAACCGACATTGGACGATCTCCGCGAGGCGCTCACCGTTATCTATGGCACCGATTTCGGCGTCCACAGTCCGACCTGGCTCTCTCGTTTCACCGATATGACGCGCCAGGCTGCCGCTTACCGCGACAGACGTGTCCTGCTGGCCGGCGACGCTGCGCATATCCATCCCCCAATGGGCGGACAGGGCCTCAACATCGGCGTCCAGGACGCGGTCAACCTGGGATGGAAGCTGGCCCAGGTCGTCAAACGGGCATCACCGGACAGCCTGCTCGACAGCTACCATGCCGAGCGCCATCCGGTCGCCGCCCGTGTGTTGCGCAACACGATGGCACAGGTCGCGCTTCGGCGCATGGATGACCGCACCAAGGCTCTGGGCGACACCATTGCCGAACTGCTCGGCATGGACGAGCCTCGCAAACGCATCGCGGCCGAAATGTCCGGCCTGGACGTTCGTTACGGCTTGGGCGAGCGCCATCCGTTGCTTGGGCGGCGAATGCCCGATCTCGATCTGCTCACCGCCAGCGGGCCGGTGCGGCTGTTTACCTTGCTGCACCATGCCCGGCCGGTGCTGATCAACCTCGGCACGCCCGGCAGACTTGACATCAAGCCGTGGGCGGATCGGGTCCAGCAGGTCGACGCCGTGTACGACGGCGACTGGGAGCTGCCAGTTCTCGGGGCCGTCGCCGGGCCCGACGCGGTGCTGATCCGCCCCGACGGGTACGTGGCATGGGTTGGTTCCGGAAGCCAACAGGGACTGGCCGATGCGCTGACCACCTGGTTCGGGCCGCCCGCTGCTGTGGCGTAGCAGGGTCGAGGCCGGCCTGGCGCATCGCCCGCAAACGCGTGCTTGTCATGCGTTGCGAGCTTTTACGGTGCTAGGTCTCCTGACATCCCGTTGACAGGAGGTACCATCTGTGCAGAAATTGGTTGGACCATCGGACCACTTGGAACGCGCGTGGATCAAAACAGCCTGCCACCTATTCAGACGACGGCGCGTGACGACGCCGTGCTGAAGGCGTTGGTAGGCTTTGTTCGTGCCGAGGCCCTCCAGCCGGGCGAGCGGCTGCCAACGGAACGCATCCTGGCCGAGCGGCTGAAGGTCAGCCGCAACACGGTGCGCGAGGCGCTGACGCGCTGGGAAGGGCTCGGGCTGGTCGAGCGCCGGCAAGGCAGCGGCACCTATCTCAAGGCAGCCGTTTCGCCGGACATGTTGCATCTGCCGCTGACGCTTGCGGGCGGCAACGACTTCACCAGCCTGATGCAGACGCTTGAAATCCGTCGCGCGCTGGAGGCGGAAGCCGCCGCCCTTTGCGCCGAACGCGCGAGCCAGACCGATATCGCCGAAATCGAGCGCAAGCTCGACATCATGGAGCAGGCGTTCCGCACGCGCGAGGGCATGTCTTCGGAAGAGGACTGGGAGTTCCACCAGGCGATCTACAGGGTTTCCGGCAACCCGCTGTTCGAACAGATCATCGCCGCCATGCACGAATTGTTCCACCGCTTCTGGGAGCATCCGCTGGGCGTGCGCGATTTCGGCCACGCCAGTTTTCCCTATCATCGGACCATTTACGAGCGCATCGCCGCGCGCGACCCGCACGGCGCCCGCGCCGAAGCGCTCAAGCTGATCGCCACCGTCGAGGACGATCTCAAGCGCGGCGCCGCCAAACTCAAACTTTCGAGCCAGACATGAACGAGCATCCCTCAGGTTTCGATCACGACTATCTTGCCGAGGCGGCGACGCTTCTGGCGCATGACGAACCTTTCCCCGGTGGGGCGGTGGTGCCGCCGATCTACCAGACATCGCTGTTCACCTTCGCCAACTATGCCGAGATGGCGGATACTTTTGCCGGCAAACGGAAGCAGCCGATCTATTCGCGCGGCGACAATCCGACGGTGATGGAGTTCGAGGCACGCGTCGCCGCGCTCGAGGGCGCCGAGGCCGCGCGCGGCTTTTCCAGCGGCATGGCGGCGATCAGCGCCACGGTGCTCGCCTTCGTCGGCGCCGGCGAGCGCATCGTTGCGGTGCGCAATTGCTATGGTGATGCCTATCGGCTGTTCGAGCGGCTTTTGCCGCGGCTCAACATCAGGGTCGACTATGTCGACGGCTCCGATCCGGATGCGGTGGCGGCGGCCCTTCCGGGCGCCAGGCTGCTCTATCTGGAGAGCCCGACCTCGATGATGTTCGAGTTGCAGGACTTGGCTCACCTGACCCGGCTGGCGAAGGAGCAGGGCATCGTCACCACGATCGACAATTCCTGGGCGACACCGGTGTTCCAGAAGCCGATCACGCATGGCGTCGATCTGGTGCTGCATTCGGCTTCGAAATATCTCGGCGGCCATAGCGATACGGTCGCCGGCGTGGTGGCAGGCTCGGCCGCCCACATCAAGCACATCAACGAGCAGACCTATTCCTATCTCGGCGGCAAGCTTTCGCCCTTCGAGGCCTGGCTCTTGCTGCGCGGGCTGCGCACGCTGCCGCTGCGCCTGCCGCACCACATGAAGAGCGGGCTTGCCATCGCCGAACGGCTGAAGGCGCACGGCAATGTCGAGCGCGTCAACCACCCCGCCTATTCGAACCATCCGGGCAAGGCGACGCTTGCTGGTTACGCGGGGTTGTTCTCCTTCGAGGTCACCGATGATATCGACATCCCTGTCTTCGTGGATGCGTTGAAATATTTCCGCATCGGCGTGAGCTGGGGCGGCCATGAGAGCCTGGTCGTGCCCGCCAAGGCGTCGCTGGAGCAGACGCCGGGACTGAATTCGATGGCGCGCTTCGGCGTCAGCCCCCGAACCATCCGCTTCAATGTCGGATTGGAGAATGTCGAGGACCTGTGGGCCGACGTGGCGCAGGCCTTCGAAAAAGCCAGAAAATAACAAGCCGCTTCAAAATGGGAGTCTTGAAGATGAAAAAACTGACCGTCATGCTTGCCACAGCCGCGGGATTGGCGATTTCCGCCGGAAACGCGCTGGCCGATTCGACCCTGAAAATGGTCGAAGTCATCACCAGCCCGCCGCGCACGGAGTTCCTGAAGAAGCAGATCGCCGAATTCGAAAAGGCCAATCCCGGCATCAAAGTCGAGCTGGTCTCGCTGCCCTGGGGCCAGGCCTTCGAGAAATTCCTGACCATGGTGCAGGCCGGCGATACGCCCGACGTGGTCGAGATGCCGGAACGTTGGATGGGCCTCTACGCCAACAATGCCCAGCTCGAGGATCTCGGCCCGTACATGGCCAAGTGGGACGACGCCAAGACGCTCGGCGAGCGCGCCAAGCAGTTCGGCTCGACCGTCAACAACACCCAGTTCATGATCCCTTACGGCTACTATGTGAACGCGTTGTTCTGGAACAAGAAGCTGTTCAAGGAAGCCGGCCTCGACGGCCCGCCGGCCACGCTCGACGAGTTCGTCGCCGATTCCAAGAAGATCTCGGCGTTGCCCGGCAAATACGGCTACTGCCTGCGCGGCGGGCCCGGCGCCTTCAACGGCATGCACATGTTCATGAACATCGCCGCCGGCAAGGGCGGCTACTTCAACGAAGACGGCACCTCGACCATAAACGAGGAGGGCTCGGTCAAGGGCCTGCAGATGCTGGCAGACATGTACAAGCAGGGCCTGGCGCCCAAGGACGCGGTGAGCTGGGGTTTCAACGAAACCGTCACCGGCTTCTATTCCGGCACCTGCGCCATGCTCAACCAGGATCCGGATGCGCTGCTGGGTATAGCCGACAAGATGAGCGCAGACGACTTCGCCGTGGCGCCGCTGCCGGTCGGGCCGAGCGGCAAGTCCTATCCGACGCTCGGCTATGCCGGCTGGGCAATGTTCGCCAATTCGCAGCACAAGGACGACACCTGGAAGCTGATGGCGACGCTGCTCTCGCCCAAGGACAATCTGGAATGGGCCAAGGAAGTCGGCGTCGTCCCGATCCACAACGGCGCCGACCAGGATCCGCATTTCAAGACCGAGCAGTTCAAGGGCTGGTTCACGGAGCTCAGCGACAGCGCCAAATATGAAATGGTGACGCCGCCGACGCATCTGGAGAACCTCGGCAATTTCGTCGACCAGGTGGCGATCAAGAATTTCCAGGAAGTGCTGCTGGGCCAAAAGGCGGCCAAGGAGGTTGCCGACCAATGGGCCGCCTTCCTGACCAAGGAACAGCAGGACTGGATGGCGAAGAACAAGAAATAGTTTTTTCTTCCTTCTCCCCGTTCACGGGGAGAAGGTGGCCCGATAGGGCCGGATGAGGGGCGGCGCTACGTTCTGTCAGCCTGGCGCTGCCCCTCATCTGCCTGCCGGCATCTTCTCCCCGTATACGGGAGAAGGGTGCTGTCGCCTTCGCCGGCACCCACTCACCACTGTTGAGCCCAAATGACCTATGCCGTTTCCGAAATACGACCCGCCGGGAGGCCGCGCCGCAAGCGGCTGACGCACGCTGCCAGCGAACCCTGGCTTTATCTTAGCCCGGCGATCATCCTGCTGGTCGTGGTGCTTTTGGTGCCGCTGGTCATCGGCATCAGCTATTCGTTCCGTAAGTTTTCGGCCTTCAAGTCGGAATATGTCGGGCTCGGCCAGTACCAGGCGATGCTGTCGGATGCCGTGCTCGGCCAGGCGCTGGTCAATACGTTGTGGTGGACGCTCTCCAGCCTGTTCTTCCAGTTCTTCCTCGGCCTTGGCCTGGCGCTGCTGCTCGACAAGCCGTTTCGGGGCCGCAAGGTGGTGCAGGCGCTGGTGTTCCTGCCCTGGGCGGTGCCGTCCTTCCTGTCGGGCCTGACATGGGCATGGCTGTTCAATCCGATCATCGGGCCGCTGCCGCACTGGCTGTTCGCGCTGGGGCTGAAGGCCGAGCCGACAAACGTTCTCTCCGATCCCTCGACCGCCATGTGGGGGCCGATCGTCGCCAATGTCTGGTTCGGCATCCCGTTCTTTGCCATCACGTTGCTGGCGGCACTGAAATCCATTCCCTCGGAACTGCATGAGGCGGCAGCGATCGACGGCGCCTCGCCCTGGCAACGCTTCACCAAGGTGACGCTGCCGTTCCTGGCGCCGACCATCGCCATCACGGTGATGCTGCGTACCATCTGGATCGCCACTTTCGCCGACCTGATCTTCGTCATGACCGAGGGCGGGCCGGCCGGGTCGACCAACACGGTGCCGGTCTACATCTATGTCAGTGCCTTCAAGTCGCTGGACAAGGGCTACGCATCGGCGGTTGCCGTGCTGCTGCTCGTCCTGCTCATTGCCTATGCGATCGCGCTGATCGCCATCCGCCGCTCCCTGGTGAGGCACGTCTGATGATTGCGGGACGCTCATCTTCGCAGCGCTTCTTCGGCGGCGTCGGGCTCTATGCGGCCATCGCGGCCTATGTGATCTTCGCCCTGTTCCCGATCTTCTGGACGCTGAAGATATCGGTTACGCCGGAACGGCTTCTCTATTCCGAAGGCATCACCTTCTGGCCGTCGCAGATGACGTTGCAGAACTTCGTCACCGTGCTCGAGGCGACCGACTTTCCGCGCTATTTCCTCAACAGCGTCATCGTCTCGGTTTCGACGGCTGCACTGGTGACTGTCATCGCGACGCTTGCCGGCTATGCCATGTCGCGCTTCACCTTTCGCGGGAAGGCGGCACTGGCGCTGATGCTGCTTTTGACCCAGACTTTCCCGCTAGTCATGGTCATTCCACCGATCTATCGCGTGATGGGCCAGATCGGCCTGATCAACAGCCTGACCGGGCTGATCATCATCTACACCGCCTTTAATACCGCGTTTGCAACCTTCCTGATGCAGTCCTTCTTCGACGGCATACCGAAGGACCTGGAGGAGGCGGCGATGATCGACGGCTGCACACGCGCGCAGGCGATGCGCCGGGTGATCGTGCCGCTGACGCTACCCGGCATGGGCGCCACGCTCGGCTTTGTCTTCACCGCTGCCTGGAGCGAACTCCTGTTCGCGCTGATGCTGATCTCCAGCGATGACAAGAAGACCTTCGCCGTCGGCCTGCTCACCTTCATCGGCAAGTTCGCCGTCGACTGGGGGCAGATGATGGCGGCGTCGATCCTGGCGCTGATCCCGGTCTGCATCTTCTTCGGCTTCCTGCAACGCTATCTCGTCACCGGCCTCACCGCCGGCGCCGTGAAGGGATAATCGATGGCTTCCGTTACGCTGGAAAAAGTCCGCAAAGACTATGGCGCCGTGCGTGTGCTGCACGCGGTCGACCTCGACATCGCCGACGGCGAGTTCGTCGTCCTCGTCGGTCCGTCCGGCTGCGGGAAATCGACGCTTCTGCGCATGATCGCCGGTCTGGAGGAGGTTTCCGATGGCGAGATCCGTATCGGCGAGCGGCTGGTCAACGACGTCGCGCCGAAGGACCGCGACATCGCCATGGTGTTCCAGTCCTACGCGCTCTATCCGCATATGGACGTGTCGAAGAACATGGGCTTCAGCCTGATGCTGAGGAAGGCGGAAAAGCAGGCGATCGACGCGCGGGTCGACGGCGCCGCCAGGCGGCTTGGGCTGGACAATTTTCTGCAACGCCTGCCGCGCCAGCTTTCCGGCGGCCAGCGCCAGCGCGTCGCCATGGGCCGGGCCATCGTGCGCGATCCCAAGGTCTTTCTTTTCGACGAGCCGCTTTCGAACCTCGACGCCAAGCTGCGCGTGCACATGCGCGCCGAGATCAAGGCGCTTCACCAGCAACTGAAGACCACATCGGTGTATGTCACGCATGACCAGATCGAAGCCATGACCATGGCCGATCGCATCGTCGTGATGCATGACGGCGTCGTCCAGCAGGTCGGCGCGCCGCTCGACCTCTATGACCGGCCGGCCAACATGTTCGTCGCCGGATTCATTGGCTCGCCCGGCATGAATTTCCTGCCGGCGAGTGTTGAGAAGGGCGGCAAGGCGGATGCCGTGCTGTCCGATGGCCAGAAACTGCGATTGCCGGATGGCCTGCCGCTCAGGGAAGGCGATGCGGTTACCGTCGGTTTGCGGCCGGAGCATATAAGGCTGGCGGATGACGGCCCGCTGCAAGGCGAAGTGGTGGTGGTCGAGCCGCTCGGCCTCTCGACGCAGTTCTACGTCAAGCTGGCCGGCCAGCAGCTTTGCGTGTTCGCCATGGGCCGCGCCGGCGTGAAGCCTGGCGAGACGGTGCGGCTATCGGCCGATCCGGCGGCGCTGCATGTTTTCGACCCGAAAAGCGCCGACCGGATAGGGTAGGGGCGCGGCCGCCGAGCGGCCACTCTGTTGCCCGCTGGGCACATTCTAACCATACGGCCTTTTGGCGAGTCGAAACTTGCTTGACCCGGGCCAACCGCTTTGCGGAGCCACATTAATAGAAACCTCCTCCTGCCGCCATCATGTGCGTCCTTTCATCAATCAGTTTGGTTCTTGAATCGCCGCAACGCGGCGGGGGGGAGATTTATAATGCCTGCGAATAACAACTCCGCCGACGCTCGTATCACTGAACCATGCCGCGAGAATGACCAGCCTAGGCCGGTGAACCGGTATGTCAGAAGACGGCTTCCGTCTGCCATCACGCTCGGAGACCGGAGAATTGCTTTCATACGCAGCGAAATCACGGAACAGATTCAGTCGCGAATTGACGCCTAGCGGACAGCGAGGGCAGCAGTATCAAGCCACGCTCTATCCCAGGGCGGCCGGCAAAGCAGCCTAAATCTCTTTGAACTCCACCGTCCGCGGCGGGATATGAGCTAGGCTCAGCCGTTTGGTATTCTTGATTTCTGGTCAACTGCCGCCCTACTTTGGGCCATCATCAGGGACCTAGACGAATGATCTCGGTTTGCGGATACATCGGGGCGGTGATCGGTTGGAAGGCGCTCGAAAATGCCGGCGACATCCTAGATAAGATCGGCGAGACGCTGTTTGGCGGACGTTATAAAGCGATCTACGAGGACGTCGCATCCAAGCTGCGCGCTCATACAGGCGCGGTTCCAGCAAACCACGATTTGGAGCACGCCATTCGACTCAGTGAACTCACCTCTTCACTCGTGATGGTGCGCATGTATGTCGATACGCAAGAGGCCGACCAGTTGCGGCTTGGCGGACGGCCGCCGGAGCGTCGCGCGAGGATTCAGTTCGCTAGTGCCGCGCGCCGCTATCTGCATAAGCAGATCGGATTGGGCGGGCCATTCAAGCTAGAATCCAACAAGGACGTTGTCGATGAAATAGAGACAAACTTGGACGGCGCGCTATCGGCTCGCGACTTTGCAGCGGTCCAGGCGAGTCTGGATGCAGCGTGCAAGCGCGTTCTGCGCGATCTCATCGCTGGAACGGAGCAGGGAAAGGACCAACTGGCCGTTCCTGCCGATTTCGCGTCATTTTTTCGTGGAAAGGCGACAGATGATGAGCCGGGCTGGGCTCTTATTTTCCTTGCCTTCATGCGGGAGGCATTGAAGCAAAATCACAAAGCGGAGGTCGCCTTCATCGCGTCTCGCCTTGGGTATTTGCGCAATTCGCTACCGAAACTCGAAGCCAAATTTGACCAATTTTTGCAGATAGCGAATTCGATAAAGAACGACACATCTAATATTAAAGATGATATATCTAAAATCCTAGAAATAGTTCAGAGACGTGAGTCTTACGTAATTGGTGGAATCCAATTTGAATTTCCTATTAAAATTGAAATAGCCATAAATGATCGTGGAGAGCTTATCATTTTCCACAGTCGGCCGTTTAACGATGATTTGTCTAAACTCGAATTCAATATGGACGAAAATCGACTCTCTCTAATCATGATTAAAGGATTCTCTTGTAATATACCAATACGATCTGAGTTGTCAGTGTTTATGAGAAAGTCTACTCAGGCTTTAATGGTGCTTGTGAACGAGGAAGGTGGAAATCTAGTCGAGGGTGACTATGTGCCATTGCATGTCATGAAAAGGTACTTGGAACCACTTTCTTGTGGCTAGGGCAAAGCTGCGTAGAGACAAATTCTCTGGATCCTTGCTGAGGCGCCGTGGCTTTTGTCGTGGAGATTTATGCGGTGACGACGCGCACGCCTTTCGCGGTTTATGAGAGCCGCTCGACAAGGCCCCTGCCTCACGCGGGCTTTGTGACTATAGCAGCCCCATCGTTGGCCGTTATGCTGGGTTTGACTACCATCCAATGAAATCAATGCTTTAGGAACAAAAAACGCCGCCCGATGGGCGGCGTTTCGGCATTCTCTTGGAAAAACCAGATTACTTGATCTTGGTTTCCTTGAACTCGACGTGCTTCTTGGCGACCGGGTCGTATTTGCGGAACGACAGCTTGTCCGTCTTGGTGCGACTGTTTTTGCTGGTCACGTAGAAGAAACCGGTGTCGGCGGTCGACAGAAGCTTAATCTTGATGTTTGCGGCTTTGGCCATGGTATCAGTCCGTTTGTTCGTGGGGTTTTGGCCGCTGGAGCACGGGAAAACACCCGGACGCGGGAAACTTGCCGCGACACATAAAGAACGCGCCCGGAAAGTCAAGCCCGACGCGCCTTGCGGCCGTAAGCACATGAGTTGTCCGGATTAGGTAGCACGTGAGTTGTCCGGTTTTATCGCCAGCGGATGGAGGCTGGGGATGAAGCGGACGGCATGGCTACAGGACCGGAGAATGCAAAAGTTTCGGGACGTATTGAGCCGCTGGAATGGTGGCGATCTTTCGATGATGGAGGCAGGCGAGTTGCTTGGCATGTCGGAGCGGCAATTCCGACGCTACCGCGACCGGTACGAAGAAGCTGGGGAAGCAGGGTTGCTGGATCGGCGCTTGGGCAAGCTTTCGACGCGTCGGGTGCCGGCGGAAGCGATTGAGGAGATGCTGGAGCTTTACCGTCATCGCTACCTCGGCTGGAATGTGAAGCATTTCCACGAGCACCTGCTGCGCGATCACCATTTCAGCTGGGGCTACACCTTCATCAAGACGCAGCTCCACGCGGCGGGCCTTGTGGAACGGGCCAAGCGGCGCGGTGCTCACCGGCGCAAGCGGGAGAGGAAGCCTTGCGAGGGGATGATGCTGCATCAGGATGGCAGCCGTCATCGATGGCTGGTGGGTGAGCCGATGCTGGACCTGATCGTGACGATGGACGATGCGACGAGCACGATCTATTCGGCCTTCCTGATCGAGGAGGAAGGCACGGCGTCGAGCTTTCAGGGCCTTCTGGAGACATTCGTCGCCAAGGGATTGCCATCGAGCCTCTACAGCGATCGCGGCAGCCACTATTTCGTGACGCTGAAGGCCGGCGAGGCGGTCGACAAAAGCCGGCTGACCCAGGTCGGCCGGGCGCTCGAGCGGCTGGGTATCGAACATATTCCAGCCTATTCCCCTGAAGCGCGAGGCCGCTCGGAGCGGATGTTCTCCACCTTGCAGGATCGGCTGCCGAGAGAGCTGGCGCTGGCCGGAATTGCCGACATCGAGGCCGCCAACCGGTTCATCGCACAGACCTACCTACCAGCTCACAATGCCCGCTTCGCCAGGCCGGCCGCGGTCGAGGACAGCGCCTTTGTCGCCGCAGACCCGCAACAACTGGCCCAGATCCTGTGCATCGAGGAGGAGCGCGTCGTTGCCCGCGACAACACGGTCGCCTTCGCGCGGCTGCGATTGCAGCTGCCGCAGAGCCCGATCCGGCATCACTTCGTCAAAGCCACCGTCAAGGTCAGGCACTACCCGGATGGAACCCTGGCGATCTTTCACGGGCCGCGCCGCATTGCTCGCTACAGCTCTGACGGCGCCGCAATCGAAGACACTTGCCCCATCAGGCAAGCCGCGTGAACCGCTTCGACGCCAAAACAGAAGCGGACAGATCATGTGCTACCAAACCGGACAACTTGATTAGCTACCGACAGCCCGACGCGCCTTGCCGCCGTCACGGAAGCCAATGCCTGTCGGCATTCACACGTGTTCCGCCTCCAGAACGATGGTTTTCTTCCAATCTCCCGTGGTGTTCCACCAGCGATTCGGATTGGCGCGGTCGTCCAGTCCCTTGGAACGGCTGGCAAGGACCGGCTGAATGCGGATCACCGGTTCCTGGTAGCTGTGCGCCTGAAAGATCGCTTCTACGACGCGCGCCGCCAATTCCTGGTCATCGGGCAATTCGAACGAAACCTCGACCGTGCCGGGGCGCCGCCGCAATTCGGTCTCGGCGCCGGCGGCTGCGCCGTCAAGTGGCCGGTAGCGCTCGATGCCATGCGCCGACTGGTAGGCGTTGCGGTCATATTTACCCATGGCCAGCGGCGCCAGCGCCACCACGGCGTCCATGATGCGGTCGACATCCGCGGCCGGCGCCTGGAAAGTGACAAGCAGGAGCAGCGTCATCCGCAATGATGTGGTTTCAAAGCCGCTGTCGATCATCGGAGTCTCCTCAACTTCAGGTGTTTTGAGGTCTCCGTATAAACCGTGGCTGCTGACACGGTTCTGTCAGCAGCCAGTCATCCGGGGGTAGCCAGTTATGGGCCAGCCGGTAGTGGGCGATCGTGAATCCGGTTTGCGCCGGTGGCGGCTTACAAGATCTTGCGGACCAACCTGACGCTGGCAAGAACCATGTAGGCGGCGAAGAACAGGCCGAGCGACCAGCCGAAGCCAGAGGGACCGAACGCATCCATGCCGATGCCTATCGCCTGCGGGCCGAGCACCATGCCGACGCCGTAGCACAGCACGAAGGCGGCATTGGCGGAAGCCAGTTCATGGCCGGAAAGCTGCGAGCCGAGATGGGCGAGGCCGATCGTGTACATGGCCGCGACCACACCGCCCCAGACGAACAGAAGGCCCGCCATCAGGTGCCAGTTGCCGGCCAGATGCGGCATGAAGATCGTACCGGCGAGTCCGACAGTGGCGCACGCCAGAAGCAGATAGCGGCGGTCCGAGACGCGATCGCTGATCATGCCGATCGGGATCTGCAAGAGCACGTTGCCGAGGCCGATCATGGTGAGCAGCAAGGCTGCGTCGGCTTCGGAATAGCCGATGCGGTTGCCATAGACCGGAAACAGGGCGAAACCGCCGGTTTCGACAGCGCCGAACACCAGAACGGCGGCGGTCGCGGTCGGCACCAGCCAGATGTAGCGCAGGAAATTGCTGGTTTCGCCGTCGGATACAATCGTCGGGCTCTCGTTGCGCGCCGCCAGCACCGGGATCGCGGCCAGCGCCACCAATGCGATGATGACTCCGAACGGCCTGAAGCCGGAGCTGCCGAGATGGGCGAACAGCCACGGCCCCGCGGCAAAGCCGAGCGACAGCACGGTGGCGTAGATGCCGAGCACAAGACCTCGCCGATGCGGCGGCGCCGAGGTGCTGATCCAGAATTCGGACAGGATGAACAGCACCGTCAGCGCGATGTGCAGCACGACGCGCAGCGGAAACCACATCCAGAAATCGGGTGCGAAGTGGAAGCCGACGAAGGCCAGCGCACCGGCGGCAATCATGGCGATCATCGTCCAGGCGACGCCGAAGCGCATGGCGAGCGGCGTGGCCAGAGGGGCGCCGGCGATCGAGGCCAGGCCGGCGACTGCCGTGTTGAGGCCGATCATCGAGGCCGAATGGCCGCGCGTTTCCAGGATGACGCTGAGCAGCGGCATGCCGAGGCCGATGGCGATGCCGACGACGCTGATCGACGAGATCGCCGCCACCATCGGCAGCCAGTGTACGCGCTCGTCGCCCTTTGGTTGGGTATCGACCGTCATGTTATGTCTGAATACTCGATGTTCTACAGAATTTCGCGGGTGAAGCGGTTGCGGACAAGCCGGTAGAAGGGCACGGGACCGCCCGGACGCAACAGCGGATCATGGGCGAGGCGGCTTTCCAGCTCGTCCAGGATCATCCGGGTGATGTCGGGAATGTCGGCTTCCCTGGCCTTGGCAAGCGGCAGCCAGACCAGTTCCTCGAGCTCGTTGGTCGGACCGCCGCCCGTCAGTTCGACGGCGACATCATCGCGCCAGGCGCAGAAGAAGCGGGTGTCGAAGCGGCGCACCCGGTTGGGCGGCGTGATGGCGCGCGCAATGAAGCGCAGCATGTCCAGGGCAGGTTGCACCCCATGTTCGGCAAAGCCTTGCCAATCAGACCTTGTCGTGGCGAAGGCGCCTTTGCGACCAATCAGCAGCCCGGCTTCCTCATAGGTCTCGCGGATGGCCGACAAGGCGATGGCGCGGGCACGCGCCTCGCTCGTGCGGCCGGGGCCGGCGATGAGCTTTGCTTCCTGCTCGGGATGCAGCGCGGTGGCGGTGGGGATGCGGCTGTCCGCCGGGTCGGTACGGCCGCCGGGAAAAACGAACTTGCCTGGCATGAAGGCGTGACCGGCATGACGGCGACCCATCAGGACCCGCAAGTCGTTGGCCTTGCCGTCGAGCAGGATCAGGGTCGCGGCATCACGTGGACGAATCGCCCGGCCACCATGCGTGGCCAGACCCTTGTCGATCCTGTCGACGTCCGCCTTGGTCATTCCTTCCATGCGCAGGACCTAGCGGAAACGTCTTGCATGCGAAAGTAGCCTTGACGGGTGGCATGTTGCGCCAGCCAGCACCTCAGGCACCGGGATGGGGTTCAGCCACGTCGTGTTCGCCAGCAAAACCGTGCATATAGAATGCCCATTGCAATCCGATGACGGCACCTTTCACCGGCTGCAGCAGTGCAACCGACAGCAGGATCGTCAAGGGTACCCAGATGGCGATGTGCTGCCAGGTGGAAAGGGTCGACGTCGCCTCCACGCCCATGAAGGCGCCGAGCACGATGTGGCCGACGATGACGATGACCAGATAGGCGGGCAGGTCGTCGGCGCGGTGATGGTGTATCTCCTCGCCGCAGACGCTGCATGTCTCGACGGTCTTGGTGAAGCCGCGAAACAGCTTGCCTTCGCCGCAATGCGGGCAGCGGCCGAGCATGCCGCGCTTCATCGCCGTCCACAGCGGACGCGCGACCCGGCCCGAGTGATGTTCACCGCCGAAAACCTGTTCTTCCGTGACTCTTGCCATCATCGTCTCCTGCCACGCGAGCCTGGGCGCGATTGTGACGCACGGGCGCGGCCTTTTGCCTTGTGAAACGACCTGACGGAGCCAGGCAGGGGCTTCGGGTCGGTCAACATCTCAAAGCGCATCGCGCCGGCCATCGGCGCCACTTCGACGAGACGGACCTCGACACGGTCCGCCAGCTGATAACCCTTGCCCGAGCGTTCTCCGTAGAGCGAGCGGGCCGTTTCGTCATATATATAGTAATCGCCGCCCAGAGTTGACACGGGGATGAAACCATCCGCGCCATACTGCGGCAATTGGACAAATAGTCCCGATTTGGTGACGCCCGAAATGCGGGCGTCGAAACGGTCGTCGATGCGCTCGGCGAGATAAGCGGCGATCAGCCGGTCGATCGTGTCGCGTTCGGCCGCCATTGCACGGCGTTCTGTGCCGGAAATCAGCACCGAAACATCCTCGAGCCGCGCTTCCTCCTCCTGCGTCAGGCCCCCTGGGCCGAGGCCGAGTGCGGCGATAAGCCCGCGGTGCACGATGAGGTCGGCGTAACGGCGGATCGGCGAGGTGAAATGCGCGTAACGGTTCAGGTTGAGGCCGAAATGGCCGATGTTCTTGGGTGAATATTCGGCCTGGCTCTGCGAGCGCAGCACCACCTCGTTGACCAGACCTTCATTGTCGGCGCCGCGCACGCGCTCGAGAATGCCGTTGAACTGGGCGGGCCGCATCTGCGCACCGCGCGCCAGCGACAGGCCCAGGGTTTGCAGAAATTCGCGCAGCGATTCCTGCTTGGCCAGCGAGGGCGCGTCGTGGGTGCGGTACACCAGCGCCTGCTTCTTCGCCTCGAGTGTCTCGGCGGCGGCGACATTGGCCTGGATCATGAATTCTTCGATGAGTTTATGGGCATCGAGCCGTTCCGGCACGACGACGCGATCGACAGTGCCGTCGGGCTTCAGCAGGATCTTGCGCTCGGGCAGGTCGAGTTCGAGCGGCTGGCGGCCATCGCGTCCGCGCTTGAGGACCGCATAGGCATCCCATAGCGGCTTCAGCACTGCGTCGAGGATCGGCCCGGTCTTGTCGTCCGGCACGCCGTCGATCGCCGCCTGCGCCTGCGGGTAGGCGAGCTTGGCCGCCGATTTCATCATGATGCGGTGGAAGGAATGCCTGACCTTGCGCCCGTCCGCCGAGAAGGTCATGCGCACTGCCAGTGCCGGGCGATCCTGGCCTTCGCGCAGCGAGCAGAGATCGTTGGAGATGCGCTCGGGCAGCATCGGCACGACGCGGTCGGGGAAATAGACCGAGTTGCCGCGCTTCAGCGCTTCGCGGTCGAGTGCCGTGCCGTAGCGGACGTAAGCAGCCACGTCGGCGATGGCGACCGTGATGACCACGCCGCCGGGGTTCTTCTCATCGAGATCGGGCGTAGCGAACACCGCGTCGTCGTGGTCCTTGGCGTCGGCCGGGTCGATGGTGACCAGCGGCAGTTCGCGCCAGTCCTCGCGGTTGGCCATCGTCGCAGGCTTGACGGCTTCGGCTTCGGCGATGACGTCGGCCGGGAAGACATGCGGAATGTCATGTGCGTGGATGGCGATCATCGAGACCGCCTTTTCGCTGGTCAGCGAGCCCAGCACGTTGAGCACTTTTGCTCTCGGCAAGCCATAGCGCGAGGCCCGGGCGGGCTCGACCTCGACGAGATCGCCGTTCTTGGCTCCGTTCTGGAATTCCTTGTCGACGATCAGTTCGGGTTGCCGGCGCTCCACCGGCTCGATGCGGAAGCTGCCGTCCTGAAGCACCCGAAAGACGCCGAGAACGGCATCCGTGCGCTTCTCGAATATCTTCATCACCCGCCCTGTGTAGGCCGGGCCGCCCAAGGCGACATTCGTGTCGTCGGCGGGAAAGGTCTTGGCCAGCACGCGATCGCCAATGCCAGGCGCCGGTCCGCCGCCACTGCGCGACAGGCGGATGGAAACGATGGGGGGCGGTCCATTGGCGGTGTGTTCGGTGGGACGCGCCAGCAGCACGCCGTCGGCGTCGCGGTCGAAAATGTCGAGCACTGTGACATGGGGCAGGGCGCCAACGCGGGCCAGGCGCTTACGCTCCTTGGTCAGGACGCCTTCGTCCTGCAGGTCGCGCAGGAGATCCTTCAGCCAAATGCGGTCCGGGCCGCGCAGCGCGAACGCCTTGGCGATGTCGCGTTTTCCAGCGCGATCCGGATTTTCGGCGATGTAGCGCAGGATTTCGTCACGCGAGGGCCTGTAATCGCCCTTGACCTTGGCCGTTGTGTCGGCGGTGCGCGGGTCGCCGTGGGTTGTTGCGGAGATCCTGCGCGCCACGCCGTTCTATCCCTTTTTCCTGGCGGCAGGCTTCTTGGCCGCCGTCTTCTTGGTAGCGGGCGCCTTGGCCGCCGCCGCTTTGCGGAAAGGCTTCTTGCCGCCGCCGCCCTTGGCTTCCTTCTCGGCGATCAGCGCCAGCGCATCCTCCATCGTCACCGATTGCGGATCCTTGCCCTTGGGCAGCGTGGCATTGACCTTGCCGAAATTGACGTAAGGCCCGTACTTGCCGTCGCGCACGACGATCTTGCCGCCGCCGTCGGGATGATCGCCAAGCTCCTTGAGGGCTGCCGCAGTGCCGCCATTGCGGCCGCCCTTGCCCTTCAACTGCTTCTCGGCGATTACCGAAACAGCGCGGTTGAGCCCGATCGAGAATACATCCTCGATGCTGTCGAGATTGGCGTAGGTGCCGTCATGCAGCACGAAAGGCCCGTAGCGGCCAAGCCCGGCCGAGATCATCTTGCCGGTTTCCGGATGCTTGCCGACATCGCGCGGCAGGGAAAGCAGGGCAAGCGCCTTCTCATGGTCGATCGAATCGGGCGTCCAGCCCTTGGGCAAGCTGGAACGCTTGGCTTCCTTGCCGTCGCCGCGCTGGATATAGGGACCGAAGCGGCCGCTGCGCAGCGTGATCTCCTCAGCCGTGTAGGGATCCTTGCCGAGCACTTTGGTGCCGTCTTCGCCGCCGCCATTCTCGCCATTGGGGTTGGCGGCGTCGCCGAGCTGGCGGGTGAAGGAGCATTCGGGATAGTTCGAGCAGCCGACGAAGGCGCCGAACTTGCCGAGCTTGAGCGACAAATTGCCGGTGCCGCATTTGGGGCAGATGCGCGGATTGGAGCCGTCCTCCCGGGCAGGGAAAACCAGCGGCGCCAGTTCCTCGTTCAGCGCATCGAGCACGTCGGTGACGCGCAGTTCCTTGATGTCGGCGACCGCGCCGGAAAAATCCTTCCAGAAATCGCGCAGGACGTCCTTCCAGGCGAGCTTGCCGTCGGAGATCTCGTCGAGCTTTTCCTCGAGCGATGCGGTGAAGTCATATTCGACATAACGCTCGAAGAAGCTCTCCAGGAAGGCCGACAGCAGCCGGCCCTTTGCCTGCGGCACTAGCCGGCGCTTGTCGATGGTGACATAGTCGCGGTCCTCGAGCGTCTTCAGGATCGCCGTGTAGGTCGACGGCCGGCCGATGCCGAGCTCCTCCAGCTTCTTGATCAGCGAAGCTTCGGAATAACGCGGCGGCGGTTCGGTCGTGTGCTGGGTGGCGTTGATCGCCTGGCGGGCAAGCTGCTCGCCGGCGCGGATTTCGGGCAAGCGGCGGTTTTCCTCGTCCTCGGAATCGTCGTCCTTCTGGTCGGTATAGGCAGCGATGAAACCATCGAAGCGCACGACTGAACCGACGGCGCGCAACTCGGCTGTGCGCGCGCCGTTGACCGCCTCGATCTCGACCGTGGTGCGCTCGATCTCGGCCGGCTGCATCTGGCTGGCGATGGCGCGCTTCCAGATCAATTCGTAGAGCCGCATCTGGTCGGCATCGAGATATTGCCTGACCGATGCCGGCGTGCGCATGAAATCTGTCGGGCGGATCGCTTCGTGCGCTTCCTGGGCATTCTTGGCCTTGGTCGTGTAAAAACGCGGCTTCTCCGGCAGGTATTTCGGGCCGAACTCCTTGGCGATGGCATCGCGTGCGGCGTCGATCGCCTCGGGCGCCATCTGCACGCCGTCGGTTCGCATATAGGTGATCAGGCCGGTGGTTTCGCCGCCGATCTCCATTCCTTCATAGAGGCGCTGCGCCACCTGCATCGTGCGGTTGGCCGAAAAGCCGAGGCCCGACGAGGCGGCCTGCTGCAATGTCGAGGTGGTGAAGGGTGGGCCCGGATTGCGCTTGGTGGGTTTTGCCTCGACGGACAGCGCCTTGAAGGCCGCGCCCTCGAGCATGGCCTTGATGTCGTCGGCCTGCGCCTTGTTGGCGATGTCGAGCTTTTGCAATTTCTTGCGCTCGAAAGCGGTCAGGCGCGCCTCGAAATTTTCGTTGCGCGGCGTGCCGAGGATGGCAGCGATCTGCCAGTATTCCTCGCGGATGAAGCGTTCGATCTCGGATTCGCGGTCGCAGACCAGCCGCAAGGCGACCGACTGCACGCGGCCGGCGGAACGGGCTCCGGGGAGCTTGCGCCACAGTACCGGCGAGAGAGTGAAGCCGACGAGATAGTCGAGCGCCCGGCGGGCGAGATAGGCGTCGACCAGCGGCGCATCGATCTGGCGCGGATTGGCCATCGCCTCGAGCACCGAGCTCTTGGTGATGGCGTTGAAGACGACGCGGCTGACCGGCTTGTCCTTCAGCGCGCGCTTCTGCCGCAAGACTTCCAGAACGTGCCAGGAAATGGCCTCGCCCTCGCGGTCCGGGTCGGTGGCGAGGATCAGGCCGTCGGCGTCCTTGACCGCCTTGGCGATGTCGGCGAGGCGCTTGCCGGATGCCGTGTCGACCGCCCAGGACATGGCGAAATCCTCGTCCGGTCGCACCGAGCCATCCTTGGCCGGCAAATCACGGACATGGCCGAACGAGGCCAGGACCTTGTAGTTCTTGCCGAGGTATTTGTTGATTGTCTTCGCCTTGGCCGGCGATTCGACGACGACGACGTCCATGAGGGCTCATATCAGCTGTGATGCGGCAGAAGAATTCCGCTGCGCGCGACGAAATCTCGGTTCTGTTCGTCGCTCACATGGCCGCGCTTTTGCATCCGGTCAAGGGGAAGCGGCCAAATTGCAAGAGTGCCGGCAGCAATACACTCTAAGAGTGTATGGAGAAGATCACATTGTTGAGGGGTAACTAAGACAAATGGCTGGAGCGGTGAGGAGCGGCTCAAATTGGCGCCGATGAGTCGCCGGCGACCCTGTGTATTGAGCCAAATGCCGCGCCAGCGCGTCTGGTGCGGGCTGCCAGGCGTTGGAGGCACGCCCGGCAGCAACGTCGAAGTTAAGGTGGCAGCCTTAGTCGGCCTTGACGATATGCCAGACGCCGCCGACGCCATCACCCGACACATCGCCGGCCTTCTTGTCCTTGATGAATGTGTAGACGGGCTTGCCGTCATAGGCCCACATCTTGGTGCCGTCGGTACGGTCGACTACGGTCCATTCATCGTCCGCCTTGGCGCCGGCCTCGGCCTTCAGCGGCGGCCAGTTTGTGGCGCATTTGTCATAGCAGTTGGTCTTGCCCTTCTCGTCCTTGTCATAGGTATAGAGCGTCATGCCGTTGGCATCGGTGTAGATCTTGG
>NZ_VFVN01000023.1:0-22043 GCF_006442185.1 Mesorhizobium sp. B2-4-1
CTCCTCCTCCCCCGCCACCGCCCTTCGCACGCGCGATGCCACCAAAGGCGGCGTATGCGATGCTTGCACCCAAGGCCGAAAGCAATACACGACGAGACGTAAACACTGTTCGATCCTCCTACAATTTCTGTGAAACTTCGGAAGTTGATAATCGAAATGCGACACGCACGCGACTTCCACCCGCAAGACGAGAGGGGTCCTTAAGCGATGCTACCGTAGTGTTTAATTGATTTGCGAGTTTCGCTTTAGCTTAACTTCGTCGTCAGCAAAATATCGGATTTCACAATTTTGGCTAAGAGGAATTTCAGTGCCCAAATCGAAATCTCAACCTGTCCTTCCTTGAGCGATTTGCTGATATAGAGTGTAGTGTCTCCGCTCCCGACCACAGTTCCTTTGGCGGGCTTGGAAATTGCGGGGCCCCCATCTCACCGATACATTCAGTCTTCAACTTGAGCTTGGGGTTTGCAAGGAAATCAGCAACTACTTTCGACCCGCACGGATCGGAATCAATGACATCGTGTCCGATCCCCCGAAAGACCACCACCTGGCCGAAAGGAAGGGTCTTCGCCGCGTGGTCCGCCCATGCTGTCGGCGTTGCTGGATCATATTCTCCCGACAACAGAAGAGTGGGTATGTCAGTGCGGCGCGGCTGCACCTGCGATGCTGGCCCGTTCTCAAGCATCCAAAGAGGGCATGCCCAGGAGTAGTCGTTCAGCTCAACCCATTTCGACCAGTATTTGTCCTGCTTGCCATTCAGATCGGGGAGATCGCTGTCGGAACAACTTACAGAGAAGTCCATACCTTGGGAGATCTCCAGGTCGTCAGCATCGAAAAGTATCTCCGCCAGGGGTCTGAAATCCTGTTTGTATGTCCTCTCGATCAGCTCCGGCAGGGTCAGGAGCGCATCGCGATCGTATAAAATGCCGAATATAAGCTCGAGGAAATCTGCCCCGGAGACATATGTGTAGCGCGCCTCTTTATCTGTGCTGCGCAAGAGCAAAGGCTGCCGATCCAGCTGTCTTGCAATAAGCTGAACAGCATTGGATATCCCATTCATGCATCTGTTCGCTGCCTCACAGTCTCGCTCTAGCAATTTTAACGATCGGTCGAGATTCGGCCCATCTTCGTTCAGGTAATTGATGTCCAGAGGAACAACTGAATCCAGTATACTCGCCGATACCCCTTCGGGGTGCTGGTTCATCACTTCGAGTGCAAGCCTGGTGCCATACGAGACGCCATAGAGAACCCACTTTTCTATCCCGAGAGCCTTCCGAAGGTCATCAATATCCTCCGCATTCTCCTCAGTGTTGTAGGCATCAAGATCAATGCCCTTTGCGATCAACGCCGTCCTGCATGCAAGAACTTCATCTTTTTTGAGCTTGCTAAAGGTGGTTTCGACCTCAACGCTCGAGAGAATGGCGTTCCAATGATCGGGCTTGAAATATTGAGAACAGTCCAAGGCGGGAGCGGACTTTCCGATACCCCGCTGATCAGCGACGATTACTCGGCGTCCGATCATCCAACTCTGGGCGCCGATGAATTCCCACCATCCATCGATGTCGTCGCTATTGGCAATGTCGGTAGGCTGCCCCGGTCCTCCTGTGAGAAACACCACCGGTTCGTGCCGTTCGCGGTCCGGTTCGAATACGACCACGGACAGGACGACCTCGGTACCGCCCGTCTTCTTTCGATTTTCTGGAACATTCACGGTCCCACACGTCATTGCCCGATCCCGGGGAATTTCGAACCAACAGCTGGTTTTCTTGAACTCACCCGCAGTGAGCTCCCCACCCCCCAGGCAAATGAGGAACGCAACCGACGTGACCACGAGAAGAAAACACCAACCTGGTTTGATGTACGCGCGTCTAAACACGGTAGACATCTCGCCCCTCATTTATAAGTATATGAAAACTTCTCGATTACGGATCGAATATTCTTCGCGTCATCGACAAATCAGGAATAAAACGCCCGTAATCACGGCTTCGTTATTTTATTCAAGACGGAGAGTCTTCCCCCCGACATTGCCAAGGAACAATTCCGTGTTTCAGAAAAATGGCAGGAAAAAACCTACCCTGCACGCAGCCTAACGACTCTCTCCATTTCGTGTTCCCAAGCGATATTGGGTTACTCCAACACAAAATTGGAAACAAGCTCGACAAACCGGAGATTATATTAGCGCTTTTGATTGAGCCGTGCGCGAGACAGTTGGTCAGCACTGCGCTTATGTAAGCCGTGTTTTGCGCTACATTGCTCATCCGATTTTGCGCGGGTGCTCGCACCCTCCTCCTTATGGTGGATTCCCATTCTTTAGCATTAACGTATATAAAGACCGCGCTTCTGCACTCACGATGGGAACACAACCATGCGGAATCGAAAGTCACTCCAACTGGCGCTTTTGGCTTGTATATCGCTTTTTCTCACCGACGCCGCTTTAGCGAAAGATGCCTACAAGACACCCTGTAGAGCGGACGCCAAGCGGGTGTGCCACATGGACAACGAAGTTAAGGCGCAAGGCTGCCTTAAACAGCACCTCAGCGAAGTCACGCCGGCTTGCAAGGCCTTCCTCACTAAACAATGAAATGACCACGGATCCTGTTGTTCCGCGTGCTCCAACAGCGGGGTTGCTCGCCGTGGGGTCTCACGCGATGGCACGATGAGCAAGGCGGACACCGTTCGCCCTGCCGGCATTCTGGTCCCGTTCGCTCCAACCGGGCGCCAGTCACGGCCCCGCCAGTTGCGTGGACATGCGAGGATGGCCGGGATTGACGAAAGGTATCAAAGGCCAGCGAGCGGCTGGCTTGTCTGTCTGACAGCCTGCCTCAGCCCACCCTGACCACGAAATGCTTCGTCACCGGCTCGATGATCTTCCAGGTTCCCTTGAAATCGGCTTCCACCACGAAGGCGTCGCCGGGGCCGACTTCGACCGGCGTGCCGCCGTCGGGCGTGATGATGATGCGGCCCGCGATCATGTGCACGAACTCATAGTCGGTGTAGGTGGCGTGATACGTACCGGGCGACGCGCGCCAGGTTCCGGAGATCACCTTGCCGTCCGCGGTCGTGTGCTGGACTGCGGTTTGCATGGTCGGCCGGCCCTCGACCGCGATCCAGCCAGGCAGGTCGCCGGCTTCCGCGTGTTCGACGGTGCCGAATTTCAGGATCGTCTTGTTCGTCATGCCGGGGCTCCGTTTTGCTTCGCTGTCGCACCGTCGGATAGCCGTTACGCGTGGCGTGGGCAATGCCGCCAGGGGGACCAGGGCAACCAATCCGGGTTCACCGGCGCCTTCGCACTGTTTGACGGAGCTCTGAACGAAAAAACCCGCCTGCTCGGCGGGTCCCTGGCGCGACTCAGCACCATAGGCAATTTGTAGCATTAACTGCCTTCACAGTCAATGAAGCTGAGTTCGCGGCCTTGCACCAGGAACCAGGCGCGTCCGCGCCTGGGGTGGGCGATTTGGTAATTCCTGCTGCTCCTCAGTCTGAAATCCTCAGGGCTTGTGGCGCGCCGCGACGAGTTCCGCCTTGCGCCTTGCCGTTTCCATTCCCAGCCCGATGAAGGCGCGCGCGTGCTTGGCCAGCGCCATGTTGTCCGTCCACAGATTACGCCAGATGGCGGTCTTCTTCGACAGGTTCTCGTCGACGATCTCCGAGGAGAAGGATTCGAAGCTGAGATCGTCGGCATAGCCGATCGCCGTCAGCGCATCGAATATCGCGGCGAAGTCGATATTGCCGGTGCCGAGGAAGCCGCGATGGCTCTCGCCGATATGGACATAGCCGATCTTGCCGGCGGCATGGCGGATGGCCAGCCCGACATCGGCCTCCTCGATGTTCATGTGGAAGGTGTCGAGGTGGAGAAAGATGTTGTCGGAGCCGGTGTCCTCGATGAAGGCCAGCCCTTGCGCGGCGGTGTTGAGCAGATTGCTCTCAAAGCGGTTGACGATCTCGAGGTTGAGCGTGACGCCTGCCGCCTTCGCGGTTTCGGCGACCTTGGCCAGCGTCCCGGCGCTGCGGTTCCACTGGTCTCGCGTCGGCGCCTCGGTCTGCAATCCGTGGCTGGTCGAGAGGATACCGGCGACCTTCTGGCCGCCGAGGTCGCGCGTCAGGGCGACGGTGTCGTTGAGGATCCCGACGCCGCGCGCGGCGACCGCCTTGTCGGCGCTCGAAATGTCGCCGTCGACCGGCAGGCCGATGCTGATCGCCACGCCGAGGTCGAGATCGGCGATGCGCTTGGCGAGCCCGCCAATATCGACATTGGCGGGGTCGAGATAGGAGAATTCGATCAGGTCGAAGCCGGCCTCCTTGGTGTTGGCCAGCGTGCGTTCGAGCTCGGCCTGCGTCGAGCTCGCCGACCAGACGAAAGAGTGGATTCCGATGCGCGACATGATCGTCTCCGGTTTTGCGACGAAATGAGGAGGACGCGGCAGGTCAGCCCGGCCGCGTCCGCCTTGGACTGATCAGCGGGCCGCGGTCCAGCCCTTGTAGTCCTTCAGATTCTCGGCGGTGATCAGCTTCGGATCGAGCAGCACCACCGGCTCCGCCGGCTTCTTGCCGGCAAGCACGTCGGCGGCCATCGTCAGCGACTGGCCGGCCATCACGTAGGGATCCTGCGAGGCAGAAGCCTTGATCATGGACTTGCCGGATGCCAGTTCCTTCTCGATGTCCGGCGCGCCGTCGACGGCGGTGAAGATGAACTCCGAGCGGTTGAGCTGCTTGGCGGCGAGCTCGGCGCCGATCGCCGTCGGATCGTTGATGGCGAACACCGCGTCGATCTTGTCGAAACGGGTCAGCAGCGACTGGAACACCTTCAGGCCGCCGTCGCGCGAGCCTTCGGCGTTCTGGTCGTCGGACAGGATCTTGATGTCGGGATGCTGGGCAAGCACGTTCTTGCAGCCCTTCACGCGCTCCAGGATCGACGAGGACGCCGGACCGTTGAGGATGACGTAGTTGCCCTTGCCGCCAGTTTGGTCGACCAGATATTGGCAGGCCTCCTCGCCGGCCTTGACATTGTTGGTCATCACGGTGACGTCGGCGCCTGGCGCGGAGACGTCGAAGGCCGCGACCACGATGCCCGCCGCCTGCGCCTTCTTCACCGCGGGCGCGATCGCCTTGGCATCGACGGCGTTGAGCATGATGACGTCGACGCCGGCGGCGATAAAGGAATCGACCTGCGAGACCTGCTTGTTCAAGTCATAGTCGGCCGACACCGACGTCACCTCGACGTTCGGATTGATCTTCTTGGCCGCGTCCTCGATGCCCTTGATGGTGGCGACGAAGAAGGGGTTGCCGAGCAGGCCGACCGAGATGCCGACCTTGTTCAGGTCCTTGGCCGATGCCGGCGCAATGGCGACGGCCGCGAACGTGGCGCCGCAGAGCAGTTTGGCGATGGTCTTCATTACGCTTACTTCCTCCTGATGCCCCGCGCCTCTCACGGTGCGTTACACAAGCCGGTCTTTGATGCCGGCGACAAGGTCACTCACGTTCTTGCCCCTGCCTGGAGCCTGTAGCGGTCGAGGGCGACCGCCACGATGATGACCAATCCCTTGATGATGTACTGCCAGATGTCCGAGACGCCGGCCAGGATGAGCCCGTTGGACAGCACGGCGATGATCAGCCCGCCGATCAGCGTGCCCCAGATCGAGCCGACGCCGCCGACGAAGCTTGTGCCGCCCAGGATGACCGCGGCGATGGCGTCGAGTTCGTAGGACTGGCCGAGCTGCAGGCCGTTGGCGGCATAGAGCCTGGCCGCCGACATGGCGCCGCCGAGACCTGCCAGCAGGCCGGACACGCCATAGACGAAGAGCAGCACCAGCGGCACCTTGATGCCGGTCAGCCGCGCCGCCTCGGCATTGCCGCCCACGGCATAGATCCAGGTGCCGAGCACGGTGCGTTTCAGCACCAGCCACGACACCACCACCACCGTCAGCGCGATGATGACCAGCCAGGGAACGCCGAACAGCGAGCCGTTGCCGATGAAGTCGAACGGCAGGTCGGAGTTGAACACGGTCGTGTCTTCGCCGAGCAGGCGGGCGACGCCGCGCACGGCGGTCAGCGATCCCAGCGTGACGATGAAGGGCGGCAGCCTGATATAGGCGATGAGCAGCCCGTTGATGACCCCGAAGCCGAGACCGACCAGAATGGCCGCCGGCACGCCGAGCAGGCCCCAGTCCGGCACCAGCGACACCAGCACCGCCACCATTGCGGAAGCGGCAAGGATCGAGCCGACCGACAGGTCGATGCCGCCGGTGAGGATGACGAAGGTCATGCCGGCGGCGAGCACGATGTTGATCGACGATTGCTGCGTGACGATCAACAGGTTGGTGCCGGTGAGAAAACGCGGATTGATGAACTGGAAGCCGGCCGCCAGCAACACCAGCACCGGCAGCATGCCGAGCGCGGCCAAAGCCGTGCGCAACCGCCGGCTCCTGACTGCCGCCTGGTCCACTGTCGTCGTCGTGGTCGTTCTGTCGGTCATTCCTTCGGTCCTTCTTGGGCCGCTCCCGTCGCAAGTTCCATGATCGCTTCCTGGCGAAGCGCCTCGCCCCGGGACGCCGTCACCTCGCCTGATATGGCGCCGTCGCGCATCACCAGAACCCGGTCGGCGACGCCGACTACTTCCGGCAGTTCGCTGGAGATCATCAATATGGCGATGCCCTTGCTGGCGAGACTGTCGATCAACCGGTAGATCTCCGATTTGGCGCCGACATCGACGCCGCGCGTCGGCTCATCGAGGATGACCACCTTGGGTTCGGTCTCCAGCAGGCGGGCCAGCAGCACCTTCTGCTGGTTGCCGCCCGACAGCGAACCGGCATTGGCCTGCGCCGAGCGGGTGCGGATCGAGAGATCCGCGACGGCTTTCGCAGCGCGCCTGTCGGCGGCGGCGAAGTCCCGCAAGCCGCCGGCGCGCGCATCCCTGGCCAGCACGCCCATGTTGATGTTGTCGGAAATAGACATGTCGAGGAATAGGCCGAGTTCCTTGCGGTCCTCGGTGAGATAGGCGATGCCGGCATCGAGCGCCTCGCGCGGCGAGCCGATGGCGATCGGCTTGCCGTCGAGCTCCAGCGTGCCGGCGCTGCGCCGGTCGGCGCCGAAGATGAGCCTGGCAAGTTCGGTGCGGCCCGAGCCGACGAGGCCCGCCAGCGCCAGCACCTCGCCGTGATAGAGGTCGAAGGAGCAGTCCTTCAGCAGCCTGCCGTCGGACATGCCGCGCACCGACAGCGCCACGGCGCGCTTTTCGCCCGGCGGGCGGTGATCCTTCTTGTAGAACGCCGAGAGATCGCGGCCGACCATCATCGAAACGAGCCGCGAGGCGCTGAGGTCGGCGCGCTCCAGCGTGCCGACATAGCCGCTGTCGCGCAGCACGCTGACGCGGTCGGCGAGCTGGTAGACCTCTTCCATGCGATGGCTGATGTAGATGATGGCGATGCCTTGCGCCTTCAGCGTCGCGATCACCTCGAACAGCCGCTCGGTCTCGCGCGAGGTCAGCGACGTGGTCGGCTCGTCCATGACGATGATGCGCGCATTGGTCGACAGCGCCCGGGCGATCTCGACCAGCTGGCGCTCGCCGAGTGACAGGCCGGAAACCAGGGCACGCGCCGAAAAGGAAACGCCGAGCCGGCCGATGATCTCGGTCGCGCGCCGGTTGCACTGGTCGCGGTCGACGATGCCGAAACGGCGCGGTTCGTTGCCGAGGAAAATGTTCTGCGCCACGGTCAGATTGGGCGCCAGCGACAGTTCCTGGTAGATCACCGCGACGCCGCTGGCGCGCGCCTTGATCGGATCGCCGGTCGCGGCGGGCATGCCATCGATCAGGATCTCGCCCCCGGGATCGGGACGATAGGCGCCCGAAAGCACCTTCATCAGCGTCGACTTGCCGGCGCCGTTCTCGCCCATCAGCGCGTGCAGCTCGCCGGCCTGGACGGTAAGCGAAACATCCTGCAGGGCGCGGATCGCGCCGAACGTCTTCGAAATATGGCGCATTTCCAGCACCGGGTGGCGTTCCGCCCCCATGCCGGCTGTCTCCGTTTTGGCCTGCGCGCTCATCGGGCTGCGACCTTGCCGGCGGTCCCGGCGACCAGATCGCGCCAGCCGTCGCGGTAGCCGGCGAGGCTGGTGAAGCGCGCTGCTTTCACCGGCTCCGGCGGCTCGGCGGCGAATTCACGCCCGACGCTCTCGAAAGCCAGGGCCGCAGCGCCCGTGGCGCTGCCTTGCAGCGAAGCGCCCTGCATGAAGGCCTGCTCCGGCCGCAGCTGCGCCAGCAGGCTGGCGAGCAGGCCGCCAGTGTTGAGCCCGCCGTCGACGATCACGGTGTTGCTGGAATGGATGAGGTCGAGGCAGAGGTCGAGCATCAGCGCGACATAGAGCAGTGCCACGGCCGCACGCTCGCCGGCATCAGGCGTGCGTCCGACCAGCCGGCCCGAACGGCCGGGCATCGGCCCACCCGGCGCGAAGCTCGGCAGCGCCATCATGCCGGCATCGATCGCCCGCTGCACCGCCGCGCCTTCGACCGGGCCTTGCCAGCCGTCGCTGATGGCGGCGAATTCGCGCCCGCCCATGAAGCGGATGGTCGGCACCGGGCCGCCGTCCACATCGACATTGACCAGCATGTCGCGATCGCGGTCGAGCGCCTCGAGCGGACAGTCGGGATTGAGCACGATGACCCAGGTGCCGGTCGAAACCACTGTCACCGAGCCCAGCCCCTGCCGCCGATAGGCATGGAGCGCGGCATTCGAGTCGTGGACGCCGTTGTGGATGGCGAGCGGCCGTGCCGCGCTGCCGAAGTCCTGCTCGCCGATGACAGTTCCCGCACGCGCGAAGGCCGGCATCTGGTGGCGCCACCCCTCGGCGTCGACCAGTGAGGAAAAATCGTGACGACGCGGCGCCCACAGATGCGAATGGCAGCCGAGATAGGACACTTCGCAAACCGGCCTGCCGCCAAGGCGCCAGCTCCAATATTGCGGATAGCCGAGAATCCATTTCGCCGTCGCGAAAGCGTCGGATGCGGCCTCCTGCAGCCACAGCATGTGGCGGCCGTAGTTGAAACCGAGCGGCAGCCGCGGCGAGAACGTCTCGGCGTAGTCCGGAATGCGGCGATCGATCCGCGCGGCGATCTCGGCCGGCGGCTCCTGCTCATAATCGAGGATCGGATGCGTCAGCGCCGCGTCGTCGACGAGGGCGAAGGTGCAGCCATGGCCCGACACCATCACCCCTTCCACGCCATGGTTTTCGATCGCAGTGGTGACGGCGCCGAGCGCCCAATCGTGGAGGTCGGCCTCATCGAGCACGCTGAAGCCGCCTTGGCGCGTCCATTTCGGCTGGGTCCGGCGCTCGTCGAGAATGCGTCCGTCCTGGCCGAAGACGAACAGCTTCGAATTGGTCTTGCCGAAGTCGAGCACCGCGACCTTCATGCGATGGCTCCCATGGTCGAAGCAATCCGCACCATGACGCCGGCATCCTCCAGCATGCGCGCGTCGGCATCGGAAAGACCGTCGTCGGTGACCAGCGTGCCGATGCGCGACAGGGGCAGCGCGACGTTACGGGCCTGGATCGACAGCTTCCGGCTGTCGGCCAGCACGACGATCTGGTCGGCGCACTGGCTAAGCTCGACGATCGAGCGCACCAGCAGCGGGTGCGATTCCAGCAAGCCTTCCTGGCCGATGCCTTGCGCGCCGAGAAAGAACTTCGAAGCGTAGAAAGGTGCCGGATGGGTGAGCGAGTGAATGATGCCCGGCTCGCGGTGCAGGTCGCCGCCGGCAACCGTCAGGCTGCAATGGCCATGATCGCTCAGATACGCCGCCAGCGGCATCGAGTTGGTGTAGAGCCGGATGCTGCGCTCGGCGAGCTTGACCCCGAGATGGAAACAGGTCGAGCCGCCATGCACGATGACCGCGTCGCCGTCGCGCACCATGGTCGCGGCTAGGTTGGCGATCTGCCGCTTGGCCTCGACCGCGAGGTCGCGATTCTCGTCATAGGGCCGGGCATAGGCGACGCCGGCGTGCGACGTGCCGTCCAGCGCCGAAACACCGCCATAGACCTTGCGCGCCTCGCCCGCCTCGTCGATCCGGTCGATGTCGCGCCGCACCGTCGCGGCCGAAACGCCGAGCCGCTCCTGCAGCTCCCGCACCGAGGCGAAGGGGCGATCACGCAAGAGCTCGACAATCTGACGCTGGCGGCCGGAGTCGCTCAACTGTTTCCTCCAAAACGCCGTTCTGCGACGGCAGTTGGTGTAACTTACTCAACATTAGCTCGATTGCAAGCCGCAACTGACGGTATTCGATCACGGTTGACGGAACTCACTCTTATCTGCGATATCAAACCCGTCGAATGCCCGACCACCGCATTCGACGGTTGGCGGATTGTTGGAGGAGATGCGTGATGGCGACCCAGGCGGATGCGCAGGAATTGGCGGCGCTGCGGGCGCTTTCGGCCGCCATCGGACAGGATCCGCATCTGACTCAGGCCGCCGGCGGCAACACCTCGCTGAAAGCCGGAGACACGCTGTGGATCAAGGCTTCCGGGACCTGGCTGAAAGACGCGCTCGCCGATGATATCATGGTGCCGGTGGCGATGGCGCCATTGCTCGAGGCGGTTGAACGACGCGATCCCGCCGCCGACCAGCCTCAGGCCTTCGCCATCGGCGCGCTCAACCCGCGCGGGCTGCGTCCCTCGATCGAGACCACGGTGCATGCCTTGATGCCGCAGCGCGTGGTCCTGCATGTCCACTGCGTCGACACCATTTCGCTTGCGGTGCAGGCCGATTGCGAGGTCCTGGCCGCGCGCCGGCTCGCAGGCATCCAATGGGCCTATGTTCCCTACCGCCGGCCGGGCCTGCCGCTGGCCCAGGGCATCTCCGAAAGGCTGCGGCCGGGCGTCGATGTCCTGATTCTGGGCAATCACGGCCTCGTCGTCGCGGCCGAGACCGTCACCGGGGCCGAGGCGCTGTTGCGCCGCGTGACCGGGCTTCTGGCAAGGGCGCCGCGCGACGCGGCCGCGCCCGACATCGCGGCACTGACCGCGCTTGCCGCAAATTCCGGCTACCGCTTGCCCGTCGACACCGAGGCGCACGCGGTCGCCATCGATCCCGACAGCCGCCGCATGGCATCGGGCGGCAGCCTCTATCCCGACCATGTCATCTTCCTCGGCAAGGGTTCGGTGGTGGCTGCGCCCGGCGAGGACGTCGCCGCTGTCGTCAGGCGTCGCGGCGCCCAGCCCCTGTCGATCCTGTTTCCGGGGCTCGGCGTCCTGATGCGCGCCAGTGCCAGCGCCGGCGCCGACGCCATGCAGCGTTGCCTTGCCGACGTGACGGCGCGGGTCGATGTCACGGCGACGTTGAATTACCTTACCGAGGCGGAGAACGACGAACTCGTCAACTGGGACGCCGAGCAGTACCGCCAGAAACTGAACGCCTCCGGTGGCTGACATGTCGCCCGTCGCCGGCTCGCCTCTCTCGGATCGTCTCGTCATCGGCGTCGATATCGGCACCTCGGGCGCCCGCGCCGTAGCCATGCGTCCAGACTTTTCAATTGCCGGCCAAGCCGCCGTCCGCCTCGACGCATTTGGCCAGGATCCACGCAGTCCGGCGGCCTGGTGGCAAGCGGTCCGGGCAGCGCTGGCGGAGTTGATTGCGGGCATCGACCGGACCACGGTCCGCGCCATCGCCGTGGATGGCACCTCGGGCACGTTGCTGCCGGTCGACGGTGCCGGACGGCCGCTCGCCGAACCGCTGATGTACAACGACAAGGTCGCCGGCGACGATATACTGGCCGCGATCGCGCGCGAGGCGCCGGCGGGCAGCGCCGCGCACGGCGCGACCTCAGGCCTCGCCAAGGCGCTTCACTTCCAGCATCTGCCGGGCGTGGCGGCGGTGCTGCATCAGGCGGACTGGATCGCCGGACAGTTCTCGGGCCGCTTCGACGTCAGCGACGAGAACAACGCCTTGAAAACCGGCTACGATGTCGAGGCCCGCCGCTGGCCGGACTGGATCGCGGCGACCGGAATGCGCATGGATTTGCTGCCTGACGTCGTCGAGCCGGGCGACGTCACCGGCACGCTCACCGCGGCCATGGCGGATCTGTTCGGTTTGGCCCGCGACGTGATCGTCGTTGCCGGCACGACCGATGGCTGCGCCTCTTTCCTGGCGACGGGTGCGGCGGGGGTCGGCGACGGAGTCACGGCGCTTGGCTCCTCGCTTACCATCAAGATCCTGTCCGACCGGCCGATCTCGGCGCCGCGATACGGCATCTACAGCCATCGGCTGGGCAATGCCTGGCTGGCCGGCGGGGCCTCGAATTCCGGCGGCAAGGTGCTGGCGCAGCATTTTCCCCTCGCGCGCATCATCGAGCTCAGTGCCATGATCGACCCGGCGACCGAGACCGGCCTCGACTATTATCCGCTCGCCACATCGGGCGAACGCTTCCCGATCGCCGATCCGGCGCTCCCCCCGCGCCTCGTCCCGCGCCCGGTGGATGATGCCGACTATCTCAAGGCGATGTTCGAAGGCATGGCCGCGATCGAAGCGCTCGGCTATCGCCGGCTTGGCGAGCTCGGCGCGCCGGCGCTGACTTCGGTGCGCAGCGTCGGCGGCGGCGCGGCAAATCCGGCGTGGAGCGCGATCCGGCAGCGTAAGCTCGGCGTTGCGTTCTTGCCGGCTTTGTCGGACGAGGCCGCTGCCGGAACGGCGCGGCTGGCGTTGAAGGGTGCGAACAAGGCGGGGCTGCTATGAACCGGAAACTGGCTGAACGCCTCGACGGCATCGGACCGCTGGCGGAGCGCTACCAGGTCTTCCTGGTCGACCAGTTCGGCGTGCTGCATGACGGCTCGGCCCCCTATCCCGGCGCGGTGGCGGCCTTGGCGGCACTGAAGCGCGCCGGAAAGACCGTGGTGCTGGTCTCCAACTCCGGCAGGCGCGCCAAGCCCAACGAAGACCGTTTGCTGAGGCTCGGCTTCGAGGCCGGAAGCTGGGATCATTTCGTTTCCTCCGGCGAGGTGGCGTGGCGATCCTTCCACGAAATGGCGGCGACCGGAGCGTTGCGGCCCGGCACGAATTGCCTGTTGATCAGCCGCGATAATGACCGCACAGCGATCGAGGGCCTGCCTTTTGTGTTGACCGGAGCCGGCGATACCGCCAACCTGGTACTGATCGCGGCCAGCGAGGGCGACCGCTACGACCTGGACCATTATCGCCGCCTGCTGGCGCCGGCGGCGGCGCGAAAGGTGCCATGCTTCTGCACCAATCCCGACAAGATCATGCTGACGGCGGTCGGGCCTCGCTTCGGCGCCGGCGAGATCGCCGATCTCTACGAGAGCCTGGGCGGCAGCGTCACCCGCATCGGCAAGCCCGGCCCGGCGATCTTCGATGCCGCACTGGCGCTGGCCGGCGAGCCCGACCGTGCCAGCGTGGTCTGCGTCGGCGACAGTGTCGAGCATGACATAGCGGGCGGAAACGGCTCCGGCATCGCCACGGCGCTGGTCCTGAGCGGGATATTGGCGGACACTTCGGATCTTGTCGCTGTTTTCGACGAGGAGCAGGCCTGGCCGGACTACGTCACGGAGTCCTTCAGCTTCCGTTGACCGCCTCGAGCATGCGCCTTGCGCTCTCCTCGTCGGTGATCAGGATCGTCGGGGCGATCAAGTTCATGGCGCCGAGCAGCGCCGCTGTCTTCTCTTCGCCGCCGGACGTGAGAATGCGGATCGGCGCCTTGCGCAGCCGATCGACCTCCACTGACATCACATGGCTGTTGACGGGATGGTCGACCAAATCGCCATTGCGGTCGAAGAAATGGAACAGAAGGTCGCCAACGGCGCCACGCGCAACCAAGGCCTCGCGGTCCGCCTCCTTAAGAAAGCCGCCGCGAGAGAAGGTGGTGGCCGAAGCGATGCCGCCGACGCTCAGCAGAACGGCATCGAGCACGTTGGCCATCTCAAAAACTTCCTGCAGGCCGCAACGCTCGACCAGCGCGATCTTTGTCTCGACGCTGTCGACGACGGCCGGCGTCGGGATCAGATAGCCGTCGCCCTGGAAGATTTGGGCGAAGCGCCAGGCGAACTCGGCCGGGTTGTAGCGGCGCACGACGCCCACACCGCCCAGCAGCGAAATGACCTTGAAGTCGGTGAGCGATTTGGTGCTGATGAAGGGCAGGCTCGAGAAAAGCGTCTGACCCCAGCCGACGCCGACGCGCATGCCGGATTTCATCGTGTCGGACAGGAAAATCCCGGTCTTCGCGCTGATCGCGGGAATCGGATCGGCATTGGGCGCGGTCAGCGGCGCCACCAGCGCCTGCTTCAGGCCGAACGTGCGCTCCAGCGCGCGCTCCAGCCGCACGATCTCTGACAACTCGCTTTCGATGGTGATTTTCACCTCGTTGCGGGATCTCGCCTCCGCCAGCATGCGCACGATGGTGACGCGGCCGACGCCGAGCACGTCGGCTATCTCGTTCTGCGTCATCTGCTCGACGAAATACATCCAGGCGGCGCGGATCCGGAGGCGGTCCGTACGGCTCTCGTTGACGACCTGTTCGGGCGCCTCGGCCCCGCCGTTTTCGCTATCGCCCTGCCGTCGCCTGCCCAACTGTCTGTCTCCCCGCTCGGCGATGTAGGAGTCCCTCGCCGATTCTCCACGCTGGTTTAATATCGCCTATTGATCTACCAATCGATAGGAACAATGTAGGGTCAGCGGCCGGCTCTCGGCGGCCGAGGCCGGTAGACGTTTTCGAGGCGATTCGCGATGCTCCGACAAATCTCCAGGGATGTCCGCGTCAATTTGAAGGACCGGCTGCGCGACGTCCGCGACATCATTCGCCAGAGCCGCCACGACAGCGACAGCGAGGCCAATCTCGTGCGGGAAGCAACCAGCCATTTGCCGCCGTTCCCGGGCAAAGGCATCGAAGGCCTGCTCGGCCATGCCGCCAGTGCCGTCGACGAAGCCTTGTCGATCGCCGAATCCTTTGTCCCGCATGACCGCCCGACGAAGATCGACGGAACGACCGTGAAAGGCCTTGGCATCTATTTCCCGGCCGGCAACGAGGAACGCCGGTCGAGCGCCGAGCGCGTCTTCCGGCGCGACATGTACTATCTGACCAGGACCGTGCTCGCCGCCCTGAAGATCGACAATGCCCGGATCCACGAGGCGGATTTCGCCGCCGTCCACGCCGCCATGCGAAAACGCCACGCCGGTCTGCTGGCCGCGATACCCGCCAGACCCGGCCCCGCCGCGCTGCCGGCCGTCGCCGCTGCCTGTGCGGGGCTGCTGGTCGAGTGCCTCAACCACCGGCCTGTCCGCTTTGCCGAAGCCGAACCGGATGCAATCGGCGACCGGGCGCTGGACATAGCTTGCCTGGCCCCTGTCGTCCTGGCCTGCGGCCTGGCCACAACGGCCAGCGACGGTGCGCCGGAGCCCGACATGCTGGAGACCGCTGTTCTGGCGGCCGGCATCCGTCACGACCGCATCGTCAAGGCCTGTGCCAAGGCGAGCCCGGTCGATGAATTGACACCTGTCTTCGCCACCTTGCTTGCCCATCTGCCCTAGCTGCCGGTTCCGGTCGGGACTATCGCCCGGCCGCCATGGACGTGATGGTCTTCTTGGCGCGCTGGATCGAGGCCGGGCTCATCGAGAGCTCGGTCAGCCCCATCTCGAGAAAGGCCGGGATGAGATCCGGGCGGCCGGCCGCCTCGCCGCACATGCCCACCATGATGCCGGCGGCCACGCCGGCCTTTGCGGTCAACTCGATCGCCGACATGACGGCCGGGTTGGCGACATCATTGAGCTTGGCCACGGTCGGGTTGAGCCGGTCGGCGGCCATGATGTACTGGGTCAGGTCGTTGGTGCCGATCGAGAAGAACGACACTTCTTTCGCCAGCGCCGGCGCGATCAGAACGGCGGCCGGCGTTTCGATCATCACGCCGAGATCGAACGCCGCATGCGGCACGCCTTGCGCCTTCAGTTCCGCCGCGCATTCGGCAACCAGGACCCGCGTCTGCCGCACCTCCGATATGTCGGAGACCATCGGCAACATCACCTTGATGTTGCCGTGCACGGCTGCCCTGAGCAGCGCCCGTAGCTGGCGCTTGAAGATGTCGGGCCGGTCGAGGCACATGCGGATGCCGCGCCAGCCGAGGAAGGGATTTTCCTCGTCGGGAAATTCGATGCCGGCGATCGGCTTGTCGCCGCCTATGTCGAGCGTGCGCACGATGACGGGATAGGGCGCGAATGCCTTGGCCAGCGCCGCATAGGTCTCGGCCTGCATGTCCTCGGAGGGCAGATGCATATGGCGCATGAACAGAAGCTCGGTGCGGAACAGGCCGACGCCCATGGCGCCGGCTTCCTGCGCTGCCTCGATTTCCTCCAGCGAGCCGATATTGGCGGCGACCTCGATGATCCTGCCGTCCGCGAGTTTGGGCGTCACGGTCTTGAACACGGCCAGTCCGGCGCGCTCCTTGGCCGCCGCCTGGACGCGGGCGGCGAAGTCCGCGCGGGTCGCCGCATCGGGGTCGACGATCACCTGCCCGCCATTGCCGTCCACGGCCACTTCGCGCGCGCTGCGCAGGGCATTGATCTGGTCGCCAAGGCCCAGCACTGCCGGAATGCCGTGCGAACGGGCGATGATGGCAATATGCGAGGTGGCCCCGCCATGGCCGCATACCACCCCGCCGATGCGCTTCAGCGGCGCCCGCGCCAGGTCCCAGGCGCCGATATCGTCGGCGATCAGGATGGCGCCTTCGGGGATATTTTCGAGGCTGGCGTCATCCTGGCCGAGCAACGCCAGACAGATCTGTCGTCCGACCGCATGCACGTCGTCGGCGCGCGCGTTGAGATAGTGATCGTCGACCGCGCTGAAATCGGCGGCAATGGTGGAGGCGGCGGTGATGACGGCCGAAACCGCATCGTTTCCGCTTTTGATCGCCTCCTCGGCCTCGCCGGTCAGGCTGTCGTCGGCGGCGATGTCCCGCAGCGCCGCGATGATGCCGCGATCTCCGGCGGACAGGGTGTCCTGCGCCAGCGCCTTGTCCATGCGCGCCTGAACGGCGGCGACGGCGGCGCGGAACCTGTCGATCTCGCCGGCGATCTCCTCCGCCCGCAGCATGCGGCCCTGTCCAGCGATGTCAGGTGGAAAATGCGCGAAGGCAGGCCCGATGGCGACGCCCTCGCTCGCCGCGACGCCGCGCAAACCGGCCGCGCCTGAAACAGCCGGTACGGGTTCGGACGCCGGCACAGTTTCCTCGCCCGTGTTGGCGGCCGATTGCGGATCGTCATCGTCGAGACCTGCCTTCGGGTTCTCGAGATAGCCGATCAGCGCCTCGATCGCTTCGATGGCGTCCGCGCCATTCGCCCGCACGGTGACTTCCTGGTTTTCCTTCACCGCCAGCAGCATCAGCTTGACCGAGCTCTTGGCGCTGACCGCCTTGCCGTCCTTGACCAGCTCGACATCGGATTCGAAACCCTTGGCAAGCTTGACGAAGCGCGTGGCGGGACGGGCGTGCAAACCTTCATGCACTCTGACGATGGTCGAGCGTTCCATGGCAAATACTCTGTTGTGGCGCCGCGCCGACATGGGTCGCGGCGCGAATGCTTCAGGCGGCGATGGTGATGATCGCGTCTGTCTTCAGGGCGGCCACGAGCGCTTGAGTGTCGACCTGCGAAGCGCAGATCTCGCCCGGCCGCTCGGCCTCGGTGGCGCCATTGAACGAGATGACGACATGCCCCATCTCGAGCACCTTGCTCCAGGCGCTGGAGCCGACCGCCGTGATTGTCGCGGAAACAGGTCCAAGGGTGATCGACGCGCCCTTCTGCGGCGCGCCTTCGCTGGGCCCGAGTTCCGTCTTGTGGAGCACGGAAACCTCGGCAAGCTCCGGCGGCGAGCCATCCGCGAACAGGATGAGCACGCCCCCTTCGGCAAGGTCCGCTACTTCAGGCCCAATGGAAGTGACCCGTGTTCTCAGCAGAACCGTCATATGGCGAACCTCATTTCCTTACTTTCCTCGAGGGGGTCACGGACGCCCCGTGAACCCCTCTATCTCCGTGCTTTGGCGCAATTCCCAAGGGAAAGCGCTACGCGCCTTTTTCCGGGAAAGCCGTTTCAGGCTTTCCCGGAATTTGCTTAGAACACGATCAGACTGACGACCCAGGCGATCAGCACCGAGACCGGGCCCATGATCTGGCGGCTGATGAGAACCGCCGGGACGCCGATTTCGATCGTCTTGGGCTTGGCTTCACCGAGCGCCAGGCCGACCGGGACAAAGTCGCAGCCCACCTGGGTGTTGTAGGCAAACAGCGCCGGCAGCGCCATCGCCGGCGAAATCGTGCCGTTGGCGATCTGCGGACCGATGATGGCGACGCCGATGACCTGCGCGATGACCGCACCCGGTCCCAGGATGGGGGACAGGAACGGCAGGCCGCAGATAGCCGAGATGATCAGCAGGCCGACGATGTTGTTGGCGAGCGGTCCCATCGGCTGGGCAAGCACGTCGCCGATGCCGGTGTACAGGATCAGGCCGATGAGCATGGTCACGAAGGCCATGAACGGCAGCACGTTGCGCACCACCTGGTCGATCGTACGGCGGCCGGCATTGAAGAAGATGCCGACCACGCGGCCCATGACGCGGCCGATCGAGCTGATCAGGCCGATCAGCCCGCCTTCGCTCGGCAGCGGCCGTGGTGCCGCGGCCGCGGTGTTGTTGCCTGGACTCATCGATGCTGCTCCCCCCGCAGTGGTGACCGCCTCGGATCCGTCCGCCATCGTGACATTGGCCGGCTTCACGCCCGAAACGTAGATGTCCTCGGTGATGAACTGGGCGAGCGGCCCAGCCTGGCCGACCGGCGTCAGGTTGACGGTCGGGATGCGCTTGCGCGGATAGACGCCGCAGCGTGCGGTGCCGCCGCAGTCGACGACGACGACCGCCATCTCGCTTTCGATCGGCGGCGCCTTGAAGCCGTCGACGGCCGTAGCGCCGGTCATGTCGGCGATGAGCTGTGCCACGGGATGGATGCCGCCTCCGGTGACGGAGACGATCTTATCGCGCTGTGCGGTCGGCTCGATGACGAGCGGGCCGCCCCAGCCTGTGGAGCCCCGGGAGATCCTTACGGCTTTGTATGTCTTGGCCATGATGTCCTCCCCGCCCTTACAGCTCGATGCCCTGGCGGCGTGCCATGATGGCGGTGATGCGCTCGGTCAGCATGCCCTTGAGCAGGATGACGACGAGGCCGACGATGGCGTACCAGATCGCCACCTTGACGTGATAGCCTCCGGCGACGACACCCCGCTTCTCGAGGTCGAGCAAGGCGACCAGCATGCCGCCCCAGACGAAGTATTCGCCGGGGTTGATATGCGGGAACAGGCCGAGCGGCGGATGCACGTAGGAGACAGCCGCGTCATAGAAGGCGGGCTTGTGCTTTTCTTCCAGGAACGATCCGAAGGTGTAAGCCATCGGGTTGGTGAGGAAGAACACCGCCAGCAGAGGCAGCAGCGTATAGCGGGTCAGCGCGATCCTGCCGGCGCCGCGTGCCAGGCCGTGGACGCGCTCCTCGCCGACCAGTTCGGTGACGGCGTAGAAGGCGGTCATCAGCACCACCAGTGTCGGGATGATGCCGGTAACGAAGCCGGCGAACACTTCGCCGCCTTTCTGGAAGATGCCGATGAAGTATTTGCCGATTGCGGTCAGCCAGCCGAGTTGCTCTTCCTGCTGCACGTTTTTCAGCTGTTCCTTCAGCTGATCGGCGGTGACAGGCGCGCTGTCGGTCTGCGCCTGCGCCAACACCACGAGATGATCGGTGGCATGCTCGACGCCGAGCCTGCCGTGCCAGGCAGCATCCGAGACCATGGTGCCTGCAACATGCAGGTTATGCACGGCCATGTCGGCATGCTGCGCCAATAACGAAAATACAGACATTTCTCCTCCTTATGCCGCCCGCCGGTTGATCCCGGCCGGTGCGCGGCGTCCTCTAGGCCCTTGCTACGTTCAAGCCGGACAAGCCCGGCTTCTTCCCCGGCTCCGACCGTGCTTTGTCGATCTGTTCGATCGCCCGTTTCACGGCCTCGGCCACACCGGGTTCCCCCTCCCCCATGATCGCAGGGTTGGACCGGAGTTGATCGAGGGGAACACCCTCGAATTGTTGATGTCGTTTGAATTTGGTGAACACCGAGCGCCCGCTCATGACCATCATGCGGCGCACGATGAGGTCCGGCGTCACCACGACGAGCGCGATGGTGCCCTTGGCCAGCCGGCCGCGAAAATTGCCGGCCCCGACGAAGCCATCCTTGTACTGGTCGGTGACGCCCCGGAAGACATCCGAATAGTGCCGCATCTGCAGCCAGACGCCGAGCGACTGCAGCGCCCACACGATAACCAGAAGAAGCAGTCCCCACTGCCAAATCGCCATTCGGTTCTCCTCCCGAAGCCTTCATTGAACCGCATCTTGGACGGATGCGCGACAACAGCAAAGTGAGAACATTTGTTTCCGAGAATGTCAATATGTATGATATTGACCTCGGTCACGGTCATCCACAGGGCCGTCGGCCGATTTCGGCGACGGCACGGTTGTGCTAGCCTGTCGTCAAACGGGATATGTGAAATGGAACTGCCCTTCAGGGATGAACTGGCCCTTATGCCCGACCTTCGCCATCGGTTGCGGCAATTGCGCTGGTTCCGCGCCACGTTTCGCGGCAGCGCCAAGGTGGTGTCCGACACATTCGGCGTGCGTTTTGAAATCGACGAAGCCAGGCTCACAAGGGCTTTTCTCGACTGGGTCGAGATCATGGAGGCGCAGAAGCGTTTCGCCGCGATCGACCGCGCCGACTTCATCGTCTTTGCCGCCGGCCTCGTGCTGCGCGAACTGATACGGCAGGCGCCGGCCAGGGAAGTCTCCGGCCTCAGCCATCTCGTCGAGACCGAGCAGAATGCCGGCACGCTGGAAATCGTCCGCTTCTGGCCTGAGGGGTTCCTCTACACCAATTATTGCGTTTCGGTGATTTCGGCGATCTACGAGCAGGAATTCGGCTCAGCGCCCAGCATCGACAAATGCGCCGACGACCTGCGCACATGGTGGTCCTATCGCGAGAACGTGACCGAGATGCCGGCCTATGCCGTGGCTTTCCTCGACCGCTTCCTTGGCGCCGAACCGAACTGGATCACGCCGGATCGCGCGCAATCGCGGCAGGCCATGCAAAGGGCGCTTGGGTCGGCCCGGGCCAGCGATGCGCCACGCCAGCTTTGACAGATTTTGGCGCCCGACCACCACGCTATTGAACATTTGACTTTTTGCCGGTAGCAAAGTGCAAAACTCCGGGGAGAAGCGCGTGGCGCGATCAAGGCCTATCATTTTCGATTGCGACGGCGTTCTCGTCGACAGCGAACCGCTGGCCGCGAGGGCCTATGAGCGCGTCTATGAAAAGCACGGCATGCCGGGCGTGCACGGCGGCATCATCGCTCAGTGCATCGGCATAAAACAGTCCGACATCATCGTCAAAATCAGGGAATTGACCGGCCATCAGTTTCCGGCGGCGGCGGATGGCGACATCTGGACCGAGACCAGGATCCTGTTTTCGCAGGAACTGAAGCCGACACCAGGAATCGCCGCGTTTCTGGAGGCGCTTGAGGGCGACCGCTGCGTTGCCTCGTCGTCCTCCGTCGAGCGCATAAACCACAGCCTGGCAGTGACGGCGCTGGCACGGTTCTTCGGCGACGCAATTTACAGCTCCTCGATGGTTAAGAACGGCAAGCCCGCGCCGGACATTTTCCTGTTCGCCGCGGCACAGATGGGCGCCAATCCGGCGGACTGCATCGTCATCGAGGATTCGCCCTTCGGTATCCAGGGCGCGGTTGCCGCCGGCATGACGGCGATCGGCTACACCGGCGGCGGCCACACCTATCCCGAGCATGGCGCGCGACTGAAGGCGGCCGGCGCCGATTTCGTCTGCACCGACTGGCAAGAGATCAGCCGGCAATTGTCCGGGCTCGGTGTCCCCGCCTAAGAGCTTGTTCTAGAGCATTTCCTATTTTGGGAGAATCGTAGGATTCCCAAAACCGGATGTTTGTGATTCAAGATGCTGGCTGGATTG